>CAVJLL010000001.1:0-18396 GCA_963650385.1 Clostridium sp. CAG:508
GTACGTCCTTTAGTGCATTGCACTGGACAGATTGTGGTGCAAGAGGAAGCCAAAATCAGTTTCAGAGTCGGGCTACAAGCCCAAATAGATACCGATCTTTCGCCGCAATTTCATTGTATATGAAATGTTGGCGCAAAGATCATGTTGAACCTAGCCGAGGCGATTTTATTTGTCGTGGCGCCGCAGGCCGAGGCATGGTTGTTTCAGAGCCCATTCGCAAAGGCACCTGATTCTGAATAATAACCTCTTCTGTAAGGGCACCTCATGGATCAGAACCAGTCAGTACACAGCAGGAATACAGAAAATCGGCGGCGGCGAGGCTCCTTTGGTGAGGAGCTCGCCGCTTCCTTTCTCATGCAGCACGGTGTTCGGATTCTGGAAAAGAATTTCCGGAGCGGACGAAGCGGCGAAATCGATCTTATTGCCCGCGAGGCAGACACATTGGTATTCATTGAAGTGAAGCTGCGTAAAAATGCTGCAAGCGGAGCACCGGAGGAAGCCGTCACCTATTCTAAGCAGCGCACCATCTGCCGCACTGCCGACTATTACCGCTGCCGGCACAGGATCCCGGAGGGGACGCCCATCCGCTTCGATGTGGTGGCTGTCCGCGTGCAGGACGAGCGCACCGCCCATATCCGCTGGCTCCGGAATGCGTTTCCGTACCACGTATAAGCTTGCAAGCGAATGAGGCAGACAGTACAATAGGAGAGATTGCATATACCTAATAGATGTGTGAGGATTCTGCTTATGTCTGATTTAAAGCTGCATCAGCAACTTGAGCGCAAGCTCCCCGTTGCGCCTCTGGAACTGGTCGTTATGCCCTCCGCCGAAGCCCTCGGCGAAGAGGTCAACGAATACCTGGTTTCCTTCCGTAAGAATTTCGACAATGCCGGTAAAAATGATACCGCCTTTCAGGGTTATATCCGCAATGATTACCGCATGCAGGCGGAGTGTGTCCGCTTCGGCACCGGTGAAGGCAAGGGTGTGATATCCGACTCCTGCCGCGGAAAGGACATTTTCATCCTGACCGATGTAACCAACCATTCCCTGACCTATAAGATGAACGGCTTCATCAACCACATGTCGCCGGACGATCATTTCCAGGATCTGAAGCGGATTGTGGCAGCCATCAACGGAAAGGCCTCCCGGATTTCGGTCATCATGCCGTTTTTGTATGAAGGCAGACAGCACAACCGCTCCGGCAGAGAGTCACTCGATGCCGCCAATATGTTCCGCGAGCTCGTAGATCTGGGCGTCAAGAACTTCATCACCTTCGACGCACACGATCCGCGCATCCAGAACGTTGCGCCGCTGGCCAATTTCGACAACTTCCTTTCTCCCTATCAGTTCCTGCGGGCGATCATCCATTCGTTCCCGGACATTGTTCTGGACAAGGAACACTTTGTCGTCATTTCTCCGGATGAGGGTGCACTGGACCGTGCCGTTTATTTTGCCGGCGTCATCGGCGCCGATACCGGTATGTTCTATAAGAGAAGAGACTACTCCCGCATCGTCAACGGCAAGAATCCGATTGTCGCCCACGAGTTCCTGGGAAGCGATCTGGCCGGGAAGGATGTCATCGTCATGGACGACATGATTTCCTCCGGCGGCAGCATTCTGGACACGGCCAAACAGCTCAAGGCCATGCACGCAGGCAGAGTGTTCCTGTGCACGACCTTCGGCCTGTTCACGGACGGACTGGAGGATTTCGATGCGGCCTATGCGCGCGGCGATTTTGACCTTGTCATTACGTCCAACCTTACCTGGCAGCCGCCGGAGCTGCGCGAGCGCCCGTGGTTCGGCCTGGCCGATATGGGCAAATACCTTGCCAACATCATTGACTTTTTCAATCACGATGCGTCCATCTCCAACATGACGACACCGACCTCCAAGATTCACGAGCTTCTGGCCAAGTTCAACCAGAAGGAGCAGTCGGAGTTCGAGCAGCTGGAGCTGGAGACCACAGATTTCTAGATTCTGTACAAATGCCAGCCAGCGACGGGTCCTGGCGGAGTTGTCCGGTCCTGGGACGCTCTCGCTCCATCCTCGGACCTAGCGGTGCTAAGCTCGCAAAAGACGCTCGCAAGCACCGAGGCCTCGCAAGGCCCTGGACCCGGACATTCTCCGCCACCCTGTCGCTTGGCTGGCGAGTGAACTGTTCATAAATATAAAGAGGGAAAACAAATGCCTTGTACAACCATACTCGTAGGAAAAGAAGCTTCGTATGACGGCTCGACCATCATCGCCCGGAATGACGATTCCGGCGCCGGCCATTATACGCCCAAGAAATTTGTTGTCGTGCAGCCGGATGACCAGCCTCGGCACTACAAATCCGTACTGTCTCATGTGGAAATTGAGCTTCCGGAGAATCCGCTTCGCTACACCGCCGTGCCGAATGCACTGAAGGGCGAGGGAATCTGGGCGGCCAGCGGCGTCAATGCGGCTGGTGTTGCCATGACGGCAACGGAAACCATTTCCGCCAATGAGCGCGTTCTGGGTGCAGATCCTCTGGTGGAATACATTCCTGCCGAAGAGAACGGCGGGACCGAGCAGGTCGGAGGAATCGGAGAGGAGGACCTGGTCGTTCTGGTGCTTCCATATATCCATAGCGCAAGGGAAGGTGTGAAGCGCCTCGGCGAGCTGCTGGAGCGCTACGGAACCTATGAAATGAACGGCATTGCCTTCCAGGACACGGATGAAATCTGGTGGCTGGAGACCATCGGCGGGCATCACTGGATGGCCTGCCGCGTTCCGGACAACGCCTATGTCATGATGCCGAACCAGCTGGGCATTGATCTTCTGGATCTGGAGGATGCGCTGGGCGAGCAGGAGTTCTTCATGTGCTCTGCAGACCTTGAAGAATTCATCGCGGACAACCATCTCGACCTCACTCTGGAAACGCCGTATGACGAGGCAGATGAGTGCTGCGGACACTGCTGCTGCAAGGGCGAGCATCCGGAGAATGGCGCTGACGTGCCGCAGGGTGCGGACGAGGATGCAGAAGAGGAAGAGGCTGCACTTGCCCGCTGCATCAACCCGCGGGAGGCCTTCGGCACCCACGATGATGCCGATCACGTGTACAACACGCCCAGAGCCTGGTTTATCGGACGTTATTTTAACCCGCACACCGTGCAGTGGGACGGACCGGAGGCGGATTTCACGCCGATGTCGGATGACATCCCCTGGTGCATGATCCCGGAGCGCAAGGTCACAGTGGAGGATGTCAAATATATTCTTTCCTCCCATTACCAGGGAACGCCCTACGATCCCTATGCAAGCTATGGTGATCCGTCCATGCGCGGCGCGTACCGCTCCATCGGCGTAAACCGCACGGACTTTGTCGCGATCATTCAGCTGCGCGGAAACCTGCCGGAGGAGTACAGGGCTGTGGAATGGCTGGCCTTCGGCTCCAATGTATTCAACACGGCGGTTCCCTTCTATGCAAATGTGGAGACGACGCCGGACTACCTTTCCAACACAACGAAGGAAGTGACGACGGACAATTTCTACTGGTCGGCAAGGCTCATTGAGGCACTTTCGGATGCCTGCTACGGCAAGAATCTGAACCACATTGAGCATTACCAGCAGGCGGTGCAGTCCAAGGGACATGCCCTGATTGCCAGATACGACCGCCTGCAGGAGAAGGCACAGGACGCAGCAGAGCGTGCAAGGCTCCGCGAAGAGGCCAATGAGGAGATTGCAGCTATGCTTCGGAGGGAAACCGGGAAAACGCTGAATGAGGTTCTCTTCGACGCTACCAATCACATGAAAAACCAGTACGCCCGCTCGGATCATTAATTGGTCTGTGTGGAAATCAAAACGGCGCTGAACAGCTGCCGCGAGTGGCGGATCACCTGCTGGATAGGTATCGGTACCGGCCGGCCGCAGAAGGCGGCAGCATCAGACGGAAAGGATGGGTCAGCATATGCAGATTATCACAGGGGAATTGGCGGGCTACACCGATGAGTATCCCCTTTCCCGCTTCGGCGGCAGAGAGAATATTCTGGCTGTGGATATTGAGACAACAGGAATCACCGCAGAGAAAAACCGGATCTATCTCATCGGCTGCGGCTACTGGGAGGATGGCTGCTGGAAGCTGATCCAGTGGTTTGACGATACCGGCGACGCAGAGGCGGACATCTTGACGTCCTTCCTTCTGTTCACCAAGAAGTTCACAACGCTTCTTCATTACAACGGCCGTCAGTTCGATCTGCCGTTTCTGGCAAGACGGATCGTCTGGAACGGCCTGCAGGGAACGCCGGGAGCGGAGGATTTTCCCTCTGCCATGAAGTCGCTGGACCTGTACCGTTATGTGAAGCCCTTTCAGAAGCTCTTTTCCCTTCCGGATTGCCGGCAGCAGACCGTGGAGGCGTTCCTGGAAACCGGACGCAGAGAGAATCGCAGCGGCAAGGAGCTGATTGCTGTATATCTGGACTACATTCAGAAAAAACAGGAAAAGCTCCGCGAAGCCAGGGAAAAGGATTACACCACAGCGACCACCAAGCGCATTGATGCGGCGATGATCAACCAGCTGCTGAAGGAGCAGGAGCTCCTGAACCAGAAAAAGGCGGAAGAAGCGGGCAGACAGGCTGCGGAGCAGACCGGCGCTGCCGCAGACACCGCGCAGGCGCAGGGCGAAGCCGATGAGAGCGAACCGATGGACCGCTCCTCGATGCGCCAGGCACTCCTGTCCCACAATGCAGCGGATGTGAGCGGCCTGATTGCCATGACGCAGGTTCTGACCTGGAAGGATCTCTTAAGCGGATCCCTGACGGTCTATCAGGCACAGGCGAACACCTTCCGCGGTGTCGACGGAACGCCGCAGCAGGAGCTGATCCTGCATGCCAGAATCGATGGGATGCCGGAGAATGTCTTCCGCGATCATCCGGTGACAACCTCTGCAGACGGATGCTATTGCACCGTCTCCGGCGGAAAGGCCACGCTGAAGATTCCGGTATTCAACGGCAAGCTCCACTATTTCTATCCGAATTACAAGGATTATTACTATCTGCCGGAGCTGGATCAGGCGGTGCACAAGTCGATTGCTGCCTACGTAGATCCCAGCCACCGGCAGCAGGCGACGGCAGAGAACTGCTACACCGGAAAGGTCGGTGCCTTCCTGCCGGAGTGGTCCGGCAAGTACACGCCGCTCTTCCGGCAGAATCGAAAGGACGCCACCGTCTGGTTTGAATTCAAGCCGGAGATGAAAAAGGACAAGGCATTCTTTGCAGAGTATGCCACGTACGTGTTCCGTCATGTAACAGCAATTCAATAGCATTATTTTCGTGGCATATGATATTACAACCAATGCCACTTGTTGAATTGCATTATATTTTTTATAGTTTTCTGGATTATCGGCAAACGATATAAGAGAACAACAATCGGGGAGCGCAGCAGTGCTCCCTGAAGGAGATTTGCATGCAGGAGAATTCCAATCCGAATCAGACAGGCGGTGCGGCGCGGGAGACCATTTCCGGGGGAATGGTCGGCGGACGCACGTATTTTGCGAATACCGATGAGAATGACGAGGTCACCATTGACCTGGGAGAGCTGTTTGGCGTATTGCTCCACTGGATCTGGCTGATCCTGCTGGTGGCAGTTGCCTTCGGCGCTGCGGCCTTCAGCTACAGCAAGTTCGTGCTGCCGGAGCAGTTCGAGTCCACGACGAAGATCTACGTTCTGGATAAGAAGAACGAGAGCTCCAACCAGTCGACGTACACCGATCTGCAGGTGGGCTCCCAGCTGACCAAGGACTATGCGGAGCTGATCACCTCCCGCACGGTCATCGAGAAGGTGATTGCCGACAACAACCTTTCCGAGGAATACGATTATTCGACCTTCCTTGACAAGGTGGAGGTGAGTACTCCGACCGATACGCGTATCGTGGCGATTACAGTGACGGATACGGATCCTTCTCTGGCGCAGAAGATGGCCAATGACATTCGTACGGAAGCGGCGGAGCTTATTATCCAGACGATGCAGATCGATGCCGTGAACACCTATGAGGAGGCGAACCTGCCGACCAGAAAGTCTGCGCCGAGCTGCTCGAAGTGGGCCGGAATGGCGGCGCTGATCGGTGCTGTGCTGGCCGGCGCAGTTGTTACGCTTCGGTATCTGCTGGATGATACGGTGAAGACGACGGAGGATGTGGACCGGTATCTGAATCTCTCAACGCTTGCCATGATTCCGCTGGATGAAAATGTCGGATCCGCAAATCGCGAGCAGCAGAAGAATAAGAAGAAAAAGAGTAAGAACAAGGACGCGCACAAGCGCAAAGAGGCGTCTGCTTATCAGCGTCCGGCGCAGGTTCATTCGTCGGACATCCGCAGCAATCACCGCAGAACGGATGACCGGACAGCGCCGATTCCGCGAGAGGAGCTCGAACGTGAGCTGTCCCGGAATGCAGCACGTGAGAATCGCGCAAAGGAAAACGGTCCGGCTCCGGCAGATCGAACAGAGCGAAAGCTGCAGAGACCGGAAGTTCAGAAAACGAATAAGGAAAGAAGCGCTGCAGCAGGCGTGCAGCCGGAGAAGCGGCCGGCAAGGGCTGCTTTTCAGTCCAAGGCGAACAGGAAGCCGCAGCCGAAGCCGGAGCAGGCGCCGCAGGATGAGGAAATCATGGATATTGATGAGTTCCTTATGGGTGATGAATTACTGGAGGATGAATCATAATGCAGAGTGTTGTACTTCAGGATGATAATTTGTCCTTCCGTACCAAAGAAGCCTACAAAACGCTTCGTTCCAATATTGAATTCAGCGGCAAGGACATCCACACTGTTATGGTGACGAGCTGCACTCCGAATGAAGGCAAATCCGAAGTGTCCTTCGAGCTTGCCAGATCCTTCGCGCAGAACCAGAATCGTGTTCTGATGATTGACGCAGATCTGCGCAAATCGGTGATCCGGGAGCATCTGAAATCGGGAAAGGTGCGCTTTGGACTGTCCAATTTTCTGGTGGGACAGTGCTCCATGGAGGAGGCCATCTGTCATACGGATGATTCCTGCTTTGACATGATTCTGGCAGGCCCGGTGACACCGACACCTTCTGAGCTTCTGAACAGCGATACGTTTACACAGCTCCTGGCACAGGCCAGAGAGGATTACGATTATGTGATCGTGGATTCTCCGCCGCTGGGAAGCGTCATTGATTCGGCCATCATCGGCAAAAAGTGCGACGGAACGATTCTCGTAATCTCCAGCGGAACCATCAGCTACCGCTTCGCACAAAGCGTCCTGGATCAGCTGCTGAAGGCAGGCTGCCGCGTACTTGGATGTGTTCTGAACAAGGTAAATCTGGACGGCGGCAAGGGCTACTACGGCAAATACTACGGCAAGTATTACGGCAAGTATTACGGCAAATATTACGGAAACTACGGGGAAGACAATAAATGATTTCTGAATATCGGAAAGGAGCCCGCCGCTTTATTCTCGGCATTATGACCGGTGGTATGCTCCTGACGGCATCCGGCTGTTCCTCGCATGAAGAACAGCGCGAGGAGCTTGCAAAGGTACAGGAGGCCGCGGCAGAAAGCCTGTCGGCGCCTTCGGCCGAAGCGGATAGTACTGCGCAGGGCTGGGAGAGCACGGACGAAGCAGAGGATGCCGCACAGACCGGTAATTCCTGGGACAACGCACTTCCGGAGGATCTGGAGGACGGCGAGATGGTGCTGTCCAGAAACGACGGCCAAAGCGATGTGCCGTTTCAGGGGCAGGCCCCGGATCTTACGGTCACCTTCGGCGAGCAGGATCTGTACTGGATCTGCCTGCAGGATTCCGAGAGCTCGGAAACCGTTCTTCTCGCAGAGGTAACGAGTACGGAAGATACCTCCGGCACGTCTGCCTGGTTGGATACAGGGAACAATGACGACCTGAAGGACCCCAACACAGTGATTCACGGGAACGGCGCAGAGGACGGCGTATTTGCAGGCCTGATGGAGTACGGGGATGAGAGCTTTTTTGAAAGAAACCCGTATTTTTACATCTATACAGCGGATTCCGTGAGAGAATATCAGGTTTTCGCGGCATACACAGCTGCGGACGAGAACATTCTGGAGACGCACGACTGTGCTGCCTTTGATTCATTCTCTGAGTATGTCAGCAGCATTTTCGAGCAGCGCAGCATGGATGCAGTATTGAATCCGCAGCTGCAGCAGAGCGTCTTGGATAGCTGGTGTATGGTGACATTGGAGGCGCAGACCGGAAACGGACAGAGTTTCCTGGTACAGGCAATTCCTACCGGAATTGAATATCGGAACTGAAAACAATCTGTTTTGCTTTTTCTTTGATATCTTACCCGCAAGGGTTTGATATATACCACGTGAGTTAGTGAGGAAAGGAGAGAATTATGAAAAGAAAATTTACGGCTGCTGCTGCAGGCGTTCTTGCGGCAAGCATGATGTTTGGCGCAACTGCTTTTGCGGCTAACAGCCCGTCCACAAAGACAACGACTGTCAGCAACACTGCGCAGACGACAACAACTACAACTGAGTCGACTCCTGCAGCTGAGACAACGACACCGGCTTACATCTCCAGAAGCAGCAACGGATATCAGAACGTTGCAGGCACCAGAGTTGAGGCTGATTACTCCAGCGTTTCTGACAAGACCGTTGTTGCTACCGCTGCAAAGGCTGAGGTCAGCGCTGCAGTAACACAGGCTCTTGATGCTTACATCGCAACCACTGAGGATGCAGGCAAGACTACATTCGGCACCTACAAGGTTCAGATGTACAAGGGCGGAAAGTCCACATGGGATGGCTTCGGTACCTTCAACTTCAAGGTTACCGTCGGCAGCAAGTATGAGGGACAGACTGCTACCGTTTACGTATATCACAAGGACGGCACTGTCAGCAAACTCCAGGTTGTTGTAACCAAGGGCAAGCTCGCTATCCCGATGAACGAGATGGGAACCATCAAGGTTCTGTTCTAATCAGAGAAGACACGGAATCCTCTGGGTTTTCCTGATGAAACAGCCAATCTCTGCAGAGATTGGCTTAAAAGCCGGGAAACCGGCAAAAATCATGCATGATTAAGTGAAGAAACCTCTCGACTTATGTGGAAAGCTCCGCTGCCGGAAACGGCGGCGGAGCTTTGTATTTCCACCCAAAAAAGTTTGTCCGGTCCCCATAAAAAAGTGTTGACAGAAGTGAGAAGATTTAATACAATACCATTTGTTCGCAGAAGTGGCGGAATTGGTAGACGCGCAGGCTTCAGGTGCCTGTGGCAGCAATGTCGTGAGGGTTCAAGTCCCTTCTTCTGCACGATTCAGAGCCCGGCAGAGAGGTGTCTGCAGGCTCTGATCTGTTTTATAAGGAATACGCGGGAGTGTCGGAATTGGTAGACGAGCAAGATTAAGGTTCTTGTGACTGTAAGGCCGTGTGGGTTCAAGTCCCATCTCCCGCATTAGCGTCAGGAGTCATTTCTGATGCGCATGCGGTCATAGCTCAGCTGGGAGAGCGCGTCCTTGACGTGGACGAGGTCGCAGGTTCGAGCCCTGCTGGCCGTATGAACAGAGATCCCGTATCATCAACGATAGCTAATACAAGCGTTGATGATACGGGACTTTTTATTTTCGCCGGCAACCGCTGCAGTTCACTGTGAGCCCATTGCTTGCAGAAGGATTCGAGATGGGGCCAGCAGTTATATTTTTGTTCTGTGAAAAAAGGAAATCTGCAGACCACACAGAATATTATAAAGAGTAGATTTTCAAACGGCTTCTGGCCGGCCCCACCGAGGTTTTCCAAAGGAAAATCGAGATAAAGGTTGAACAGATACCGATTTTGTTAATGAATCTGCGGAGGGGAAACGATGGGGAATCAGAGCATTCGCGAGCAGCTCGAAGAACGGGAGCAGGAAATTCTGGCTCCGTGGGCTGCATTTTCTTCGGAATCCAAAGGCCGTCGGAGGGACGAGCCGCAGGATGATCTGCGTCCGGTCTTCCAGAGAGACCGGGACCGGATCCTTCACTCGAAATCCTTTCGGCGTCTGAAGGATAAAACGCAGGTTTTCATTACGCCGGACGGCGACCACTACCGGACGCGGATGACGCATACACTGGAGGTTTCCCAGAATGCCAGAACAATTGCAAAGGCGCTGCGCCTGAACGAGGACCTGACGGAGGCCATTGCACTGGGGCATGATCTGGGGCACACGCCGTTCGGACATGCCGGCGAACGTGTTCTGGACCGGCTTTGTCCCGGAGGCTTTGATCACGCCGGGCAGTCGGTCCGGCTGGCGGAGCTTTTGGAGAAGGACGGCCAGGGGCTGAACCTGACCTGGGAGGTCCTGGACGGCTTTGCCAATCACCAGACGGATGGGCATCCGGCCACGCTGGAGGGGCGCATTGTCCGGTATTCGGACAAGATCGCGTATTTTCATCACGACATGGATGATGCGATCCGCGGCGGGATTCTGACGGACGCAGACGTGCCGGAGGAGATTGCCTGCGTTCTGGGGCATACCATGGAGGAGCGGCTGGACACCTACGTGCACGACATCATCTCCAACTCTATGGGGAAGCCGATCCTGGAGATGTCTGCACCGGTCGAAAAGGCCTACCGGCAGTTCCGGGACTTTATGTTTGAAAATGTCTATACCAATCCCAAGGCTAAGGGCGAAGAGGCAAAGGCAATGGGAATCGTGGAGCAGCTGTTTCACTATTACTGCCGGAACATTGACCTTTTGCCGGAGTATTTAAAACGGCGCATGGATGTGTGCGGCGATTCCGCGGAGCGAATCGTCTGTGATTACATTTCGTCCATGACGGACCGCTTCGCAATCGCCCGCTACGAAGAGATCTATGTGCCGAAATGCTGGCAATAAGATACTCGCATGCGGCTGATGCCGCATGCTCCTATTAAGAGTGAGCACCCTTCGGGTGCGTCACTCTCGCTTCGGAGAAATCGCCTTCGCGAATTTCTCCTTGCGTACTCTTTGCGGCTGATGCCGCATGCTCCTATTAAGAGTGAGCACCCTTCGGGTGCGTCACTCTCGCTTCGGAGAAATCGCCTTCGCGAATTTCTCCTTGCGTACTCTTTGCGGCTGATGCCGCATGCTCCTATTAAGAGTGAGCACCCGATGAAAGGAAGCTATCGATACCATGTACTATCCGGAAGACGTGGTGGAGCAGGTGATATCCTCCAATGATATTGTGGACATCATCGGTTCCTACGTACACCTCAAAAAAAGCGGTGCCAGCTATATGGGACTGTGTCCGTTTCATAATGAGAAAACGCCGTCCTTTTCGGTTCATCCCGGCAAACAGGTATTCCACTGTTTTGGCTGCGGGGAAGGCGGGAACGCGCTGACCTTCCTCATGAAGTACGAGAACTATTCCTTT
The DNA here is from genome assembly GCA_963650385.1 of Clostridium sp. CAG:508. GTDB lineage: Bacteria > Bacillota > Clostridia > Lachnospirales > Lachnospiraceae > CAG-791. The sequence goes on from CAVJLL010000001.1 coordinate 11,335, forward strand.
CAGGAGGCGCTGAAGGTGCTGGCGGATCGGGCCGGGATCAAGCTGCCGGAGGAGAATTTCTCACAGGAGGCCAGGCGGCGCCAGGAGCAGCGGGCACAGCTCCTAGCGATCAACAAGGAGGCAGCCACCTACTATTACCGGCTGCTGCGCACGCCAAAGGGCAGGACCGGGCTGGAATATTTTGCCAAGCGCCAGCTGACGCCGCAGACGATGAACCGGTTCGGGCTCGGATACGCGGACGGCGCCGGCTCGGATATGGTCGCGCACCTGCGCAGCATGGGCTTTTCCGATGAGAACATCCTGCTCTCCGGGATCGGCGCCTACGATGAGAAGCGGGGCCTTCATGACAAGTTCTGGAACCGCGTCATGTTCCCCATCATGGATGTCACCAACAAGGTGATCGGCTTCGGCGGGCGCGTCATGGGTGACGGCAAGCCCAAATATCTCAACTCGCCGGAAACGCCGGTTTTCGATAAGTCGCGGAATCTCTACGGGCTGAATGTGGCCAAAAAAACGAAATGCGGCTACTTTATTCTCTGCGAGGGCTATATGGACGTCATTGCCATGCACCAGGCCGGCTTTACGCAGGCGGTGGCATCGCTGGGAACGTCCTTTACCGAGGGGCAGGCGGCTGTCATAAAGCGCTACGTGAAGCGTGTGCTCCTGTCCTACGATTCGGACGGCGCCGGCGTGAAGGCGGCCATGCGCAACATCGGGATTCTGCACGACGCGGGCCTGACAGGAAAGGTTGTGAATCTCGAGCCCTTCAAGGACCCGGATGAATTCATGAAGAACCTCGGTCCGGAGGAATTCCAGAAGCGCCTGGACAATGCGGAGAATTCGTTTTTCTACCAGATCCGGCAGATCGAGAAGGATTACCGGATGGACGATCCTGCCTCGCGGTCGGATTTTTATCACGAGATTGCGCGGCGCCTGTGCAGCTTTTCCGATGAGATGGAACGGGATTCCTACATAAAGGCCATGGCGGAGCACTATTTCATCGATGTCGATATGCTGCGCCGGGAGGTGGCTGCGTACGGAAACGTGGTTTCCAGTGAGGAGGCGTCCAGGCCCAGGGAGCGCGCGGGAGGCGGAGCGACAGCCGGTGGAGCTGCAGCCGCCGCTGTGAGCCGTCCGGAGGGAGACTCAAACCGGAAGGAAGCGCGGTCAGAGCAGGGCGGCAGGCGCCTTTCTGTGCAGGACAAGGCAATGCTCCGCAACGAGCAGCTCCTCCTGACCTTTGTCTCGGACGATCCGGGGCTGTATCCGCAGATCCGGGACTACATTTCGGCGGAGGATTTCTCGGAAGGCGTGCCGAGGATGGCTGCAGAGAAGTATTTTGCCATGCTCGAGCGCGAAACGGGCGACAAGCTCGCGGCGGCCTCCGGCACCAGCGCAAGGCCGCATTCCTCGCCGGGGACGGTGGTCGCGATGTTCGAGGAGGAAGAGGAGCAGCGCCAGGCAGCGCAGCTCTTCGAGACGAGGCTTTCGGGCATTACACAGGAGGAGCTGGAGAAGGCGCTCCGCGATGTGCTGTGTGCCATCAAGCGCAGCACCATTCAGCGGATGTCCGCGAATCTCTCGGATCCGGCATCCCTGTCCCGCCTGATGAAGGCCAAAAAGGACCTGGCAGCCCTGGGGCAGCTGCCGCTGAACCTGAGCATAGCCGAGTGATGGAGACGCGCAGACAAACAGATAGATGAACCATGCGAATGGATGCATAGAAGATAGAAGGAGATTATACATGGCTAAGAAGAAGGAAGAACTGACAGCAAAGACGGAGCAGGACAAGACCACTGCGGCGAAAAAGCCGTCAGCCAGAAAGGCAGCTGCATCGAAGGCTCCGGCCAAGGCAGAAGCGGCCGGCAAGACGGAGACAAGCGCTGAGGACGAGTTCCGCCTCCGCCTGGACAAGCTGGTGAAGCAGGCAAAGGCAAACGGCGATGTGCTCGACAACAAGGAGGTTCTTCACACCTTTGCAGACATGGATCTGGAGGATGAAAAATACGACCTCATCACATCCTTCCTAGAGAGCAACGGCATTGACGTGCTGAATCTGGAGGAGGACGATCAGAACGACGTTCCCGTCATTGAGGACGACGATGTCGTGGACGATGACGAGGTTCCGGACGAGGAGCTGGAGCTGATCGAGCAGGAGGAAGTTGATACCGACGACCTCGACAGCGGCATGGATTCCGTGAACATTGAGGATCCGGTCCGCATGTACCTGAAGGAAATCGGAAAGGTGCCGCTTCTGACTGCCCAGGAGGAGGTTGCCATCGCCAAGCGCATGGAGAACGGCGACATCGCGCAGAAGATGCTCGATACCCTGTTTAAGGATGTGGCGGACGATGACACCGGCCGTGTGACCACCCGCGAGGAGCTCGAGCAGTTCCTCCGCAGCGACGAGCAGCGGGCGGAGATCGACGAGAAGGCGCCCGTCCTGGAGGGCAAGAACAAGAGCGAGCTGAAGGAGGTCGTCAACGACGGCGAGGAGGCCAGGAAGAAGCTGGCGGAGGCCAACCTCCGGCTCGTTGTTTCCATCGCCAAGCGCTACGTGGGCAGAGGAATGCTGTTCCTGGATCTCATTCAGGAGGGAAACCTCGGACTGATCAAGGCCGTCGAGAAGTTCGACTTCCGCAAGGGCTTTAAGTTCTCCACCTACGCCACCTGGTGGATCCGGCAGGCCATCACCAGAGCCATTGCCGACCAGGCCAGAACCATCCGCATCCCGGTTCATATGGTGGAGACCATCAACAAGCTGGTGCGCATCTCCCGGCAGCTTCTGCAGGAGCTGGGCAGAGAGCCTTCTCCGGAGGAGATCGCAGAACGCATGGGAATTCCGGTGGAGAGAGTCCGCGAGATCATCAAGATTTCGCAGGAGCCGGTTTCCTTGGAGACGCCCATCGGCGAGGAGGAGGATTCGCATCTGGGTGATTTCATCCAGGACGACAACGTGCCGGTACCGGCAGAGGCTGCTGCCTATACGCTGTTAAAGGAGCAGCTCCAGGAGGTGCTCGGAACGCTGACCGAGCGCGAGCAGAAGGTTCTGCGCCTGCGCTTTGGCCTGGATGACGGCCGCGCACGCACGCTTGAGGAGGTCGGCCGGGAGTTCAATGTTACGCGTGAGCGCATCCGCCAGATCGAGGCGAAGGCACTCCGCAAGCTTCGTCACCCGTCCCGCTCCAGAAAGCTCAAGGATTATCTGGATTAATTTGCCTGCAGGCAGCGGGTTCGCGCTGCAATGCGGCAGTTGCGGAACAGATATGGGAATATAACATGATTGGTTTATCGAAACGCCTGCAGACCATCTGCGACATGGTGCGGCCCGGAGCGCGCATCTGCGACGTCGGCTGCGACCATGCGTATGTAGACATACGGCTCCTGCAGGAAAATAAAATCGCATTTGCCCTGGCGATGGATGTGGCAGACGGGCCGCTGGCCACTGCCCGCTCGAATCTGGAGCTGACGGAGCTGTATGAGAGCGGCCGCTGCGAGCTGCGCAAATCGGACGGCCTTGCCGCCTATGAGCCGGGCGAGGCCGACTGCATGATCTGTGCCGGCATGGGGGGCATTCTGATGACGTCACTCCTGGAGGCCGGGCAGGAGAAGGCAGCATCCTTTGAGGAGCTTCTCCTCTCGCCGCAGTCAGAGCTCCATCTGGTAAGAGAGTGGCTGCAGCGCAGCGGCTTTGTCATCGCGGAGGAGCGGTTCCTTACGGATGAGGGCAAATATTACACAGTGATGCGGGCCGTGCCGGAGGATAAACTGCAGCATCCCCGACCATGGGCAGACTGTGGTTCGATGCGTTCCGTGAGGGCTGCTGGTGGGCAGCACGCTCGCCCCGGGGTTGACTGGGAACAGATCGCCGGCCGAATTCAGGCGCTTCCGCAGGAAACGATCCAAAAGGCAGGGATCGATACACAGACGCTTTGCAAAATGCTGCGTTCGCCGGCCTTTCAGTCTCTTGCAGAGAAGACCTACGGCCCCTGCATTCTGAAGCTGTACCTGGAGCGCGGGACGCATGCCGCAGCCCCGCCTGCAGGACGCACAGAGCCGGGGGAAGAGACCGCTTGCTGCTTTGAACGGTTTCTTGCGGAAACGATCCGCAGCCGGTTTGCCATTGCGGAGAATCTGAATCAGAAGCTGGAGGAGCTCGGTCCGGAGCGCGGGCAGAACCTGGTGCAGCGGCTTCAGGATATTCAGACAGAGATCGGCATCCTGCAGACGCTCCTGGCAGCGAGAACGCTGTATCATGCGGGGATGTAGTTACAATTTCGCTTACGAATGTTTTGGGGAATTGCTGCGCGCCGCGCTCCCGCAGTCTTCGGTGCGGCAGATCGGAAGGAGGATGATATGCTTTTATCGGAGCTGATGGCACAGGTGGAAGAGTTTTGCCCCCGGTCCTTTGCCATGGACTGGGACAATCCCGGACTCCAGGCAGGACGGAGTGATAAGGAGGTCTCGTGCGTTTATCTCGCCGTCGATGCAACGAGTGAGGTGATTGAGGATGCCGTTCGTCAGCACGCGGATCTTATCATAACGCACCATCCGCTGATCTTCGGCGGCATCAAGCAGGTGACGGATCAGGACTTTATCGGCAGGAGAATTGTGCGCCTTCTGACGCAGGACATGGCCCTGTATGCCATGCACACGAACTTTGACGTCATGGGAATGGCAGCAGAGGCGGCAGAGCGGCTGCGGCTTCTGAATCCGGATGTTCTGGACGTGACCTTTGAGGATGCGATTTCGCACGAGGGGCTTGGGCGCATCGGAGAGCTCCCGGAGCATATGACGCTGCAGGAATGCGCACAGTATGTGAAGGAGTGCTTTGACATTCCGCAGGTCCGCGTCTACGGCGATCCGGAGGCGCCGGTCGTCATGACAGCGATTCTCCCGGGCTCCGGCAAGGACGACATCGACCTGGCGCTTTCAAGAGGCGCGGATGTCATGATCACGGGAGACATCACGCACCACGTGGGACTGGATGCCGTGGAAAAGGGAATTGCAGTCATTGACGCCGGGCACTACGGTGTGGAGAAGATGTTCGTGCCCTACATGCGGGATTATCTATCCAGAGAATTCCCGGAGCTTCGGATCCTGTGCGCACCGGTGCAGGAGCCGTATACGGTGGTGTGACAGGAACGTAACAGCACACTCGCCAGCCAAACGACAGGGTGGCGTCTGTACAGTAACATAGGAAGCCTTTGCGGCATGGAAAACCGGCAGGAGAGGAACGCGGAGCAGCAGAAAGAAGAAAGGAGAGACTATGCCTACAGTATTCGTCGATGGCAAGCAGCGCCAGTACGAAAAGGGAACGACCTTTGAGAAAATCGTTGAGGAATTTCAGCCCAAATACAACGGCGGAATTGCGCTGGTGGACTTTAACCGGAAGCGGCGTGAGCTGAACAAACGGCTGGAGCGCGACGGCGTGATTTCGCTCATTACAACGAAGGAGCCGTCGGGATACCGCGCCTACGTGCGGACGGCAACGCTGATGCTGGTGAAGACCGTGGCAGCATTGGCTGGGGAGAGCAGGCTCCATACCAGGATGGAGTTCTCTCTGGGGAATGCGTATTTTTGCACGATTCACGGAGAACTGACGCCGGACCTGGAGGCGCAGGGCTTTACGCAGACTGAGGACGGAAATCTCTTGGTGCCGCCGGCCTTTTCTGCCCGAATTCAGGAGGAAATGGAGAAGCTCCGCGACCGGAGCGTCCCCGTTGTCAAGAAGACATATCCTCTGGAGGATGCTGTGAATCTCTTTTCGCGGCAGGGCATGGAGGATAAGGTGAAGCTCTTCCGGTTCCGCAGGAGCTCCACGATCAATGTCTACAGCCTGGAGGGCTATTACGACTACTATTACGGGTACATGCTCCCGTCGACGGACTATGTCCGCCGGTTCGAGGTGACGAGCTACCGCGACGGCATTCTCCTGAATCTTCCGGGGATCGAAACGCCAAAGGAGCTGAGCCCCATCCGCGACGAGAAGAATCTGTATGAGCAGCTGATGCTCTCGACGGACTGGGGGCATCTCGTCGGCATTTCCAACATCGGCGAGCTGAATGAGGAGATCTGCCGCGGCCATATCTCGGATATGATTCTCGTGCAGGAGGCCTTGCAGGAGCGCCGCATCGGTGACATTGCCGAGCAGATTGCAGCGGATGAGAATGTACAGGTGGTGCTCATTGCAGGCCCCTCCTCCTCGGGCAAAACAACGTCCGCGCACCGGCTCGCCATCCAGCTCCGCTCCTTTGGACTGCGCCCGCACATTCTGTCCATGGACAACTGGTTCCTGCCCAGGGACAAGACGCCGCTGGATGCGGACGGCAACTACGATTTTGAATGCCTGGAGGCTCTGGATCTGGAGCTGTTCAATGCGGATGTCAGCGACCTTTTGGCCGGCGAAGAGGTGGATCTGCCCGTTTATGATTTTAAAACCGGCAAGCGCAGATACAACGACTGCCCGATGTCCATGGGGGATGAGGACATTCTCATTATCGAGGGCATCCACGGCCTCAACCCCAAATGCTCGGAAGGGATTCCGGATGCGTGCAAGTTTAAAATCTATGTCTCGGCCCTGACCTCCTTGAACATCGATGAGCACAACCGGATTTCCTCCTCGGATACAAGGCTTTTGCGGCGCATTGTGCGCGACTCCAGACTCCGGGGGAGCAGTGCCCGGGAGACCATTGCCATGTGGAGCAAGGTTCGGGAGGGCGAGGAAAAATATATTTTCCCCTACCAGAACAACGCGGATGCGATCTTCAATTCGGTGCTGATCTATGAGCAGGCGGTGCTGAAGCAGTTTGCAGAGCCGCAGCTGTTCGCCGTGCCGACCGACTCTGCGGAGCATTACGCAGCAAAGCGCCTTCTGAAATTCCTGGAGTACTTTGTCGGCGTGGACACCACCGCGCTTCCGGCCAATTCCATCTGCCGCGAATTCGTGGGCGGGGGATGCTTCCCTGTGTGAGGCTTTATAGAGTTTTCATTGGAAATTCTCTTAAAAATGTGGTAGTTTAAATGCTTGGTGAGCAGAGCAGACGATCGCGGCCCCGCAGC
>CAVJLL010000001.1:19229-135462 GCA_963650385.1 Clostridium sp. CAG:508
TGGACGTGTATTATTCCAGAGACATTCTGGACCGGCTTGCGGCCGGCGATGCGGCCTATGCACTTAAGGACGGCGAGCTGGTTTCCGGTGAGATCCGCGATGCGGATGCAACGGTTGACGGCCTTGGCGATGCGCTGATCCTGGCAGATATCGGAAGCGAGGAAGGCATGTCCGGAGGCGGTCTGTACGGAAATGCCGGGAATTATCTGGGGATGATTCTGCAGGGGACGCAGGACGGCCTGGCGGCATGCATTTCCGGACGGGATGTAGTGGAGCTGCTGAATAAAGTGCTTTGATGAAACAGTAACGATTCAGAACCGAACATTTTTTGCGAACGGGCTCTGGATAGACAATATGAAACGAATAGGAGGACATGCGATGACAAAGGTAGATATTGTTTCCGGGTTTCTGGGTGCAGGAAAGACCACCCTTATCCGCAAGCTGATTGCGGACGCACTGGCGGGCACGAAGGTTGTCCTGATTGAAAATGAATTCGGAGAAATCGGCATTGACGGCGGCTTTTTAAAGGAAGCCGGCATTGAGATCCGTGAGATGAATTCGGGCTGCATCTGCTGCTCACTGGTGGGCGATTTCAACACCTCGCTGAAGCAGGTTATGGAGACCTATCAGCCGGAGCGCATTCTGATCGAGCCCTCTGGCGTCGGCAAGCTCGACGATGTGATGCGTGCCATCGAGAAGACCGCCGCAGAGATTCCGGACATGAAGCTGGGCAGTGCAGTGACGGTTGTGGATGCGACGAAGGCCAGAGTTTATTTTAAGAATTTCGGCGAGTTCTTTGTCAACCAGATTGAGAATGCCGGCACCATCGTTCTGACGCGCACCGACAAGGCCTCTCAGGAGAAGATTGATGAGGCGGTCACACTGATTCGTGAGCACAACCAGAAGGCGGCGATCATCACCACGCCCCTTGCACAGCTGAACGGGAAAATGGTTCTGGAGACCATCGAGGGCAAGGAGGATCTGCAGAGCCAGATCCTGGCTGAGGTTCTTGAGAGCGCCGAGGAGCACCATCATCACCACCATCACCACGATGAGCATGCGGAGAAGTTCACGGACGAGGACGGCAATACCGTATACCGCGCGCATCACCATGACCACGATCATGAAGAGGATGAGCATGAGGAGCACGAGCACCACTGCTGCCATCATGACCACGACCATGAAGAGGACGAGCATGAGGAGCACGAGCACCACTGCTGCCATCACGACCACGATCATGAAGAGGATGAGCACGAGGAGCACGAGCACCACTGCTGCCACCATGACCACGATCATGAGGAGGACGCGCATGAGGAGCACGAGCACCACTGCTGCCATCATGACCACGACCATGAAGAGGACGAGCATGAGGAGCACGAGCACCACTGCTGCCATCACGACCACGATCATGAAGAGGATGAGCACGAGGAGCACGAGCACCACTGCTGCCACCATGACCACGATCATGAGGAGGACGCGCATGAGGAGCACGAGCACCACTGCTGCCATCATGACCACGACCATGAAGAGGACGAGCACGAGGAGCATGAGCATCACCACCATCACCATGATCACGACGCGGATGAGGTGTTCGAGAGCTGGGGCATGGAGACACCGCATACCTACTCCGCCGAGGAAGTGGAGCACCTGCTGGAGGCACTTGAGCAGCAGGAGGAATACGGCTTTGTTCTTCGCTGCAAGGGAATGCTGCCTTCCGCAGACGGCACATGGATTCATTTCGACTACGTACCCGGAGAGCCGCAGGTTCGCACGGGCGCTGCGGATGTTACCGGCAAGATCTGCGTAATCGGCTCCGGACTGAATCAGGACAACCTGGAGAAGCTGTTTAAGCGCAAAGTGTAACGCGCAGGCCGCGTGGGGAGGATGAAATGGAAAAAATACCTGTATATGTGATCAATGGATTTCTGGACTCCGGCAAGTCCTCCTTTTACAGCTATACGATCGGACAGCCGTATTTTCAGTCTAAGGACCGCACGCTCCTGATCCTCTGCGAAGAGGGTGAGGTGGAGTACGGGGAGAAGCTCCTGCAGCAGACGAGAACGGATGTGGCTGTGATCGATTCGCCGGAGGGCTTTACGCCGGCAGCGCTCATGGCTTTGAATGCCAAATATCAGCCCGGCCGCGTCCTTATTGAATGGAACGGAATGTGGGATTTTCGGAATTTCCGCCTGCCGCACGCCTGGATTCTGGAGCAGCAGATTACCTGCATTGATGCGTCCACCTTCGGCACCTATTTCTCCAATCTGGCGATGCGTTCCCTCCTGTTCGAGGAGCTGCGCAATTCGGAGCTGGTTATGTTCAACCGCTGCGATGATGTAGAAGAGGAAGAACTGATCAAGTATAAGCGGAATGTGAAGGCGGTATGCCGGAACGCAGAGCTGATCTTCGAGGACAAGGACGGCGAGATTGATCTGACCACAGAAGAGGACCTTCCGTTTGATGTAAACCAGGATATCATTGAGCTGGAGGGACTGAACTACGGCGTGTGGTACCTGGATGCGATGGAGCATATGGACCGCTACGCGGGCAAAACAGTCCGCTTTCAGGCAATGGCAGCAAGGCCGGAGGGCTTTCCGAAGGGATATTTTGTCCCGGGACGCCTCGCGATGACGTGCTGCGCGGAGGATATGCAGTTTCTGGGCTATGCCTGCCGCTATGAAAAGGCAGATGAAATAAAGGAGAAATCCTGGGTGGAAATCACAGCAAAGGTCTGCTGCGAGAAATTTGAGCCCTATGAGGGAGAGGGGATTGTGCTAGAGGCCGTGAAGGCCGAGCCGTGCGCAGAGCCCGAGAATCCGGTCATTAACTTCGCAGGGTAACTAAAAAATCTCTCCGCTTCGCTGATCAAACGAAGCGGAGAGATTTTTTGTGATTTCATCTGTCTCAGTTTCTCGCACTAGCCGCGGTGCAAATGCAGAAAAGGACATCCGGATGGAAGATTAGTCCATCTTGCTGACAGAAGATGCCAGTCTGGAAACCTTGCGGGAAGCGGTGTTCTTGTGGAATACGCCCTTGCTCTGCGCCTTCTCAATGGCAGATGTAGCAGCGGTAAGAGCCTCTGCTGCTGCAGCCTTGTCGCCGGCCTCAACTGCGGTGCGAACCTTCTTGACAGCCGTCTTAACGCCGGTCTTTACAGCCTTGTTGGCTTCAGCCTTCTTCGCGCTGGTGAGAATTCTCTTCTTGGCAGATTTGATGTTTGCCATGTGTCAGTACCTCCATAACCTATATTCAACACGTGTGATAGTTGGGTCCCGATGCATGCAGAATCCGGACACGGACAGCTCTGCACGCATACCAGAACATTCTACAGACCCATGGAGCTGGTGTCAACTATATTTTCACTTTCTCCGGAACAGATAGTAATCAAAGGCCTGCGGGTCCAGCTCCTGATGGAAGGTGTCCACCAGTTCGTAGTGCTGCCAGATCTCGTCCGGGTAGGAGTCTCTGGCAACGATGTAGTCTGTTTGCCCTTCGGTGATGTAGGAGAGCTGTGCGTTCGTGACCTCATCGCCCGGGAGCGTCTGCGTCTGAAACCAATAGCAGGTGGGGTAAATGTCAGCCGCGTTGTACAGTCCGCTGTCAAGGCACCCGATGTTCAGAAGCGTGGTGGCATCCGGATCGACAAGACCTGCTGCCTGATCCTCCCGGATGTCCTGCGTAAATTTTGAGAGAAATACCGCCTCCTTCGGCGTACCGAGATAATCAGCGTTCCAGCTGCAGCGGAAGAATACAGCCAGGCTGATGCCAAGGCTCGCGATCAAAAGGAGTGCCGTCAGCGCAGTACCCTTTCTGCCGTCGCAGCGGAAATCTCCACCATCTGTCGCCTCCTGCAGATCTGTGCCGGAAGCATCCTCTGCAGCGGGCCTTCCCTTCCTGCGCAGGAAAATCCGGTCCAATCCCTTTCCAAGGGCGGCCCCGCCGGGGACCGCAAAGACCGTCAGCGGCAGTGCATAATACGGCAGATGTGCTCCGCCGATATAGATGAAGAAAAACGTGCAGCCAAACAGCAGGACCGGCCAGATGCGCTGCAGAAAGGATGCGCCGCGCCGAAGGAGCGACCAGAGCATTCCCAGGAGAATAAAGACATAGTATTGAATGTTGTCCAGAACAAGCCAGTACAGAATCTTGGCAAGATCATAGACCTTCTGTGCAGCAGTTGCTCCGTGGGAGTTCGCACCGAAATCGGAATACAGGAACACATTCGTGTAGATGTACACGCGGTACCAATCGTCCAGACCGCCTGTTGCGGCAAAATAAAGAACCCACGGTACAAACGGGAGCAGAATTCCGAGAAGATAACGCCCTGCCAGCTTCCAAAACTCCCGAAGGCTCCTGCACGTCATGATTACAACAAGAGCAAAGCCCAGGAAAAAGCCCATGAGCGTGAATTTCACGCAGAACACAAAGCCGCAGCACAGTCCTGCATAAAACACCTCCCGCGGAGAGAATACAGAGCCGCCGGCAGAACGCTCTTTGTGCGGCTTCCCATCAAGGCGTTCAGCATCCTGCATCCCATCCGCACATTCACAGTTCTGCATCCCGGAAGGGCATTTGCTTTTGGTGGCCTCCGCCAGGCTTTTCATCAATATATATAATGGATACAACAGAAACGGCAGGCACAGCTCCTCGGCGCAGCCGCCCCAGTAGAAGCTCTTGGAGGCAAACATGCAGGTCAGGAGCACCGGAGAGAGAAAGAGGGATACTCGCTTACTGCAGTGCAGCCGCAGAATCCTTCCGATCAGCAGAAGGTCCGCCGCAGCCCAGATCACTTCCATAATAAAGACGCCGTGAAAGGTTGTTCTCGACAAAAGGGAGCACAGGCCGTACAGAAAATACAGATACGGGCCCTTCTGGTCAAAGAGGTCACGGTAGATCAATGTGCCGTGAAACATGGACTTGCCCATGGAAAAATAGCTGTTGGAATCATCCCAGTTGTTGTAAGGGTACAGAAACGAGGAACGCGTCAGGAACAGCATCAGGAAAAAGGATATGCCGAGAGCGGCCAGGAACTCAAAGATATGCTGCCGCTGCAGCGCGGAAGATCCTCGCCTGCTGCCAACGATGTGTTCGGTGTTGCTGCCGGAGACGCGCTGCTCGGCGCCGCCGGAGAGATTCGGGTTAATGCTTGCCACGATAAGTGTCCTTTGCTATAATCTGCCTTGTATGCAAAGCTGCATACTGTTACAGAAACTAAATTATAGAAATAAGGTCAGGAAGTCAAGATGAGTATTATTCGTTGGATTTTAACCATCGTTCTTATTGTGGTCAGCATCGTTCTGACGGTCATTGTTCTGATGCAGGAGGGCAAGTCCCAGGGACTCGGAACCATCGCCGGCGCTGCAGACACCTATTGGGGCAAGAACAAAGGACGCTCGGTCGAGGGACATCTGGTTAAGGCAACGATTGCACTCTGCGTTATCTTCTTTGTACTCGCCGTTCTGCTGAATATGAACCTGTTTTAACTGTTCAGCACCTGCCAATTTCAACGTGAATTGACTGCTTGCAGGCATATTCACGATTGAAATCGGCAGGCGGCCAAGGTCAAACAGGAGAAGGCGGCGATAGCGCCTTCGAGTGTCGACCTCATGGCCAGCCACATCGAGGATTTGCGAAGCAAATTCGAGATGGGGGCTGAACAGATGCCGATTCGGAGCCAAGCAAATTTGCATAAAATGCGCGAGTAATGCTTGCATTAACGAGCACATTTTTGCAAATTTATTTGGCGAGAACGCCACATTCGCAAAAGGAAAGCTGCGCAGCAGCGCTTTTGCGAATGGGCTCCGAATCGTTGCGACGATTTGAGAAGCGTTCCTGACTGTCATGGCTGTCAGGGACGCTTTTGCTGTCTTTGTCTGCAGAAAGGAATTCATGAGTTCATCTCATAAGAATAAAAAATCATCCAAACCGGTTGTCATGCAGGGCACCTTCTGCGCCAATGCCAGAGGCTTTGGCTTTGTCACCGTACCGGAGCTGGAGCAGGATCTGTTCATTCCGGAGGGAATGACGGGAACCGCCCTGGACGGCGATGCCGTGGAGGCGACGCTCCTTCCCGGATTTGATAAGGCATCCGCCGGCGGCAAGGGAAATCACCGCCAGGAGGCAGAGATTACAGCAATCCTTACCCGCAATACAACAAGCGTCGTGGGAACCTTTTACGGAGACGGGCGAAAAGGGAGTGTAATACCGGACAACCGGAAGATCCCGACGGATGTGCGCATTCCGGAAGGGAGCTCCGGCGGCGCTGTCAACGGACACAAGGTGGTGGTCCGCATCACCGATTACGGCGAAGCTGAGCTTGCGAAAAGAAAAAGCTCCCGCGGCCACGGCGGACGATTCGGTGCACCGGCTCTGACGGGCGAGGTGACAGAGATTCTGGGCCATATGGACGATCCGGGGGTCGATATTTTATCCATCATGCGCGCATACAATCTCCCGCAGGGCTTCCCGGAGGAGGTCATGGAGGAGGTGCGGCAGATTCCGCAGGTGGTTCCGGACGATCGGAAGGACGGAGCACGCGAGGACTGGCGGGACGTCCTGACGGTGACCATCGACGGACCGGACACCAAGGACATTGACGATGCCATTTCCGTCCGAAGGCTCAGGGACGAGGACGCTGCCTGGGAGCTGGGCGTGCACATCGCTGATGTTGCCGAATATGTGAAGGAGAACTCTGCGCTTGACAAGGAGGCCCGGAAGCGAGCAACCTCCAATTACCTCGTGGACCGCGTGATTCCGATGCTCCCGCACGAGCTCTCCAACGGCATCTGCTCCCTGAATCCGGGTGAGGACCGGTTTGCACTCAGCTGCATCATGCGGATGGATAAAAAAGGAACGGTCACACAGGCCCGCATCGCAGAGACGCTGATCCGCTCGGATGCCAAGCTGTCCTATCCCGGAGTTATGCGCCTCTTCGAGGAAAAGGACGAGAGCGAAATTCAGGCGCAGCTCTTACTCCAGGGGATGAAGCGCGGTATCCTAACCCGGTCACACGCCATTGCAGCCATGCTGCGGCGGGCCCTGCGCCTATCCGGTATCCTTTCCAAGAAAAGAATGGCGGACGGCGCCATTGATTTTGAATTCCCGGAGTGCAAGATTCATCTGGACAGCGAGGGACACGTGACGGAAATCGTCCCGTATGAGCGAAACGCAGCCACGATGATGATCGAAAATTTCATGGTCGCCGCCAATGAAACCGTTGCGGAGCATTTCTACTGGCTGGGGATTCCCTTTGTTTTCCGTACGCACGGCGTGCCGGACGAGGAGAAGATGCAGAATCTGCGCAAATTCGTGCAGGGCTACGGCTATCACCTTGGATGGAAGCAGGGGGAGATTCACCCGAAGGAGCTCCAGACGATGCTCGCCGGTCTGAAAGGCAAGCCGGAGGAGGCGACGATCAGTGTCATGACGCTGCGCAGCATGCAGCGGGCCATGTATACGACGACGTGCGGCGGTCATTTCGGACTGGCACTTCGCTATTACTGCCATTTCACGTCCCCGATCCGAAGATATCCGGACCTGCAGATTCACCGGATCATCAAGGAGTACCAGCGGGGCAAGCTGACGGAGAAGCGCCGGAGCCACTATGACAGCATTCTCCCGGAGGTGTGCCGCCAGTCCTCGGACATGGAACGGCGCGCAGACGAAGCGGAGCGCGAAACCAATAAGCAGAAGATGTGCGAGTACATGAAGGAACATCTGGATGAGGTCTTTGCCGGTACCATCAGCGGCGTGACCGGCTGGGGCATCTACGTGCAGCTTCCCAATACCGTGGAGGGTCTCGTACCGGTCCGGTCGCTGCGTGATGATTACTATGCATACGTGGAAGAGAAGGCACTCCTGGTCGGGGAACGTACCGGGAAGAGCTACGGCCTCGGGCAGAAGGTAGACGTTCTGGTGGCCTCGGTTGATACAACGGCCAGAACCATCGATTTCGAGCTGCAGTCAGAGTCTGCGGACGGCAAGGCAAAGGATTCAGAGAAAAAAGACGGCAGACAGCCAAAGCCGGCGGCTGCCGCAGCTGGAAAGCGCGGAAAAAGACACCGCAGAAGGAAGCATCATGCAGGAAAGCATCAAGCTGATCGCGAACAATAAAAAAGCGTATCACGACTATTTCATAGAGGAAAAATACGAATGCGGCATCGCCCTGTTCGGCACGGAGATCAAGTCCATCCGCCAGGGAAAGTGCAGCGTGAAGGAGGCCTACGTCAGCATCAGGGACGGAGAGGCCTTTGTTGAGGGCATGAACATCAGCCCTTATGAAAAGGGCAATATTTTCAACCGGGATCCGCTGCGGGTGCGCAAGCTTCTCCTGCACAAAAGCCAGATCCTGAAGCTGTCCCAGGCGGTTTCGCAGAAGGGCTATACCATTGTGCCGCTGCAGGTCTACCTCAAGGGCGGCCGCTGCAAGGTGGAAATCGGCCTGGCACGCGGCAAGCACAACTACGATAAGCGCGAGGACATCAAGCGCAAGGATGCTCGAAGAGAAGCGGAGCGCGATTTCAAGGACGTGTACCGCGGCTGACCGCCGTAGTAACAGTTCACTCGCCAGCCAAACAACAAGATGGCGGAGAATGTCCGGTCCAGGGGCTTATGGGATGCCTCCGAATAATTGCAAAATCCTCTTGACAGAGTTCCCCGGAAGCCTTACACTATCCAGGTATGCCGCATGGTGAGGCATTAGGCACGGCCTGTAGGTACTGCAGCAGCTGTGCAGGAAGAGAGCCGCAGGAATTGAAAGGGCTCCGCCGCAATCAGCGAGACTTAGGAGAAGGAGGTACCGAAGATGTACGCAATTATCGCAACTGGTGGAAAGCAGTATAAGGTTTCTGAGGGCGACGTGATCGAGGTTGAGAAGCTCGAGGCCGCAGCAGGAGACAAGGTTACATTTGACCAGGTTCTGGCAATCAGCGGAGATACGCTGAAGGTTGCCGGTGACGTAGCAGGAGCTAAGGTTGAGGCTACTGTTATGGAGCAGGGACGCGGCAAGAAGGTAGTGGTTTACCACTTCAAGCCGAAGACCGGCTATCACAAGAAGAACGGTCACAGACAGGCATTTACGCGTGTTAAGATCGACAGCATTGTCGGCTGAGACGCATGACGAAGGTTCAGATTATCCGGACAACGGATGGACACACTCGTTCCATTTCCTGCACAGGGCATACGGATTATTGTACAGAAGGTAAAGACATCGTCTGTGCAGGCACCAGCGCAATTGTCATCAATACGATGAATTGCCTGATGGATCTGCTCCATGAGGATATGGAGGTTGAGGCAGATGCCGTGAACGGCGGCGATCTTGTCTGCAATTTTCTGCAGGATCCGGGCGAGAAGGGAGAATTCCTGATCGACTGTATGATCCATGGGCTTGAGTGGATAGAGGGTCAGTACGGGAAACGATATCTGAGTCACAGAATTGAGGAGGTAGCACAATGTTAAACTTAAGTCTTCAGTTCTTCGCACACCACAAAGGAATGGGCTCCACCAAGAACGGCCGTGACTCCAATTCCAAGAGACTGGGTGCCAAGAGAGCAGACGGACAGTTTGTTAAGGCTGGCAACATTCTCTACAGACAGCGCGGAACCAGAATTCATCCCGGTCTGAATGTTGGCATCGGCGGTGATGACACGCTGTACGCTCTGAAGGACGGTATTCTGAGATACGAGAGAGTGGGCAAGGATGGCAAGAGAGCATCCGTTCACCCGGTTGAAGCTGCAAACGAGCAGTAATTCCATCGCAGCACCGTTAGCTCCGGACAGGCATAGGTCTGCCCGGAGCTTTTGTTTTAGGAGAAAACCATGTTTGTAGATAAGGCGACCATAACCATCATCAGCGGCAAGGGCGGCGACGGACACGTATCCTTCCGGCGTGAGAAGTTCGTTCCGGCCGGCGGCCCGGACGGCGGTGACGGCGGGAATGGCGGAAGCATTATTTTTCGCGTGGACAAGGGAATGAATACGCTGGGCGACTACCGCTTCCGCGGCAAATACGCAGCGGAAAACGGCGAGGACGGCAAGCAGAAGAAGATGGCCGGCAGAAAGGGCGAGGATCTGATTCTGAAGGTGCCGGAGGGAACCGTTGTCAAGGATGCGGAAACGGGACGCGTCATCATCGACATGAGCGGAGACACCACGGAATACCTGATTCTCAAGGGCGGCCGCGGCGGCAACGGCAACCAGCATTTTGCAACGTCGACCATGCAGGCACCCAAGTATGCGCAGCCCGGCCAGCCGGCAAGATCCCTTCTGGTAACGCTGGAGCTGAAGGTCATTGCGGATGTCGGTCTGGTTGGCTTTCCGAATGTCGGGAAATCAACGCTTCTGTCGATGGTGAGCAACGCCAAGCCCAAGATCGCCAATTATCACTTCACCACGCTTTCTCCGATCCTGGGTGTCGTCGACCTCGAGGATGCGGACGGCTTCGTGATGGCGGATATTCCGGGCCTCATCGAGGGCGCAGCGGACGGAGCGGGCCTTGGCCATGAGTTCCTGGCGCACATTGAGCGGTGCAAGCTCCTGATCCATGTGGTGGATGCATCCGGCTCGGAGGGACGGGATCCTCTGGAGGATCTTGCGGCGATCAACCATGAGCTGGAGCGGTACAACATCGATCTGACGCAGAAAAAACAGGTGATTGCCGCCAACAAGGTGGACCTGATCGATCCGTCCTGCCAGGGGGAAGACAATCCAGACAATCCGGTTGTCCGAATCCGCCGGGAGTACGAGCCGAAGGGATATTCGGTCTATCCCATTTCTGCAGCGACCCGCCAGGGCGTGCAGGAGCTGTTGTATGCGGTGAGCCGTACGCTTTCGGAAATGCCGAAGGAAACGAAGATTTATGAGCAGGAATACAATCCGGATGCGGATCTTTTGAAGTCGGAGGATCCGTATGAGGTGTGGTATGATCAGAAGGAGAAGCTCTACCGCGTAGAGGGTCCCCGCATCGAGCGGATGCTGGGCTACACGAACCTGGAGACCGAAAAGGGCTTTGCATTCTTCCAGAAATTTCTGCAGACCAGCGGCGTGAATGACCGGCTGAAGGAGCTCGGCGTGCAGGAAGGCGATACGGTGCGCCTGTACGGCCACAGCTTTGAGTGGTATGACTGATAAGGAAGTAGGATAAGAGGTGGTATTTCATGCTGAGCAGTAAGCAAAGAGCGTATTTAATGCGGCTTTCCAATACAGAGAATCCGGTCCTGCAGATCGGTAAGGACGGCGTGACGCCCATGGTCGTTGCCAGTGCCGAAGAAGTGTTCAACACAAGAGAGCTGTTCAAGGGCAGCATTTTAAAGACCTGCCCGGATCTGCCGGAGGTGGCAGCCGAGAAGCTTGCTTCCCGGACCCACGCACAGCTGGTGCGGGTAATCGGCAGAAAGTTTATCCTGTACCGTGCAGACAAGGACAATCCAAAGATTGTTCTGCCGCGGTAAGAGTCTCTTGGCCAGCCAGAAGGGGGAGCTTCTGCCATGAAAACAGGAATTCTGGGCGGTACCTTTGACCCGATCCATCTGGGGCATCTGATTACAGCGGAGAATGCACTGGACGGTGCGGGGCTGGACCGTGTGATCCTGATGCCGACCGGCTGCTCGTATTTTAAAGAGGACCAGAAGGTTACGCCGCCGCAGCAGCGCTATGAAATGACACGGCTTGCCGCCATGGACAATCCGAGGCTGACGGTTTCGGACATGGAGACGACAAGGCCGGGCAACAGCTATACGGCAGACACGCTGCGTGAGCTCAGGGCCCTGTATCCAGAGGATGAGCTGTACTATATCGTCGGCGCGGATACGCTGGTCCTCATGAGCCTATGGAGGGCCCCGGAGGAGATCTTTTCGCGCTGTCATGTACTGGTGGAAACCAGACCGGATGAAATTGCCGGGAAGGGCCTTTCGGAGGAGATCGAAGCGCTCCGGCAAAAATACGATGCGGATATTGCCGTTCTTCCTGCCCGGAACATTGCGGTTTCCTCCACGGAAATACGCAGCCGCGTGCGGGACGGGCAGTCGATCCGCTATCTGGTGCCGGCGGCAGTCGAGGAGTTTATCCGGGAACAGGGACTGTACCGGCAGGACAATTGAAAATTGCCGGAGTGCAGCATCCGGTATCACGGTATCAAATGAAGTGGATCCGCAAAGAGAGCAGGAGGTGTGCATGAAGGCCGGGAAGGAACGTCTGGAACTGATTCGAGCAATGCAGAAGGAGCTGAAATACCCCCGCTTCATTCACAGCCTCGGTGTAGCCTTTACAGCATCTTCTCTGGCAGAGCGCTACGGCGCGGACATGCGCAAGGCGGAGACAGCAGGGCTTCTTCACGACTGTGCCAAATACGTGGATGTCGAGAAAATGGAGAGCCTGTGCTTTAAAAACGGCCTGCCGGTGACAGAGATGGAAAAGGGGAGCTCTGCACTCCTGCATTCAAAGGCCGGCAGTATTCTCGCCAGAACCAAATACGGCATTGAGGACGAGGAAATTCTGAATGCCATCCGGTACCACACCACCGGACGGCCGGGGATGACACTTCTGGAGAAAATCATTTTCGTTTCCGATTACATTGAACCGGGACGGGATCAGGCGCCGAACCTTCCGGAAATCCGCGAGGCAGCCTTTTCCGATCTGGATCAGGCGCTGTGCATGATTCTGAGGGATACGCTTTCGTTTCTGGCCGGGAGCGGCAAAGCGGTTGATTCTATGACCCAGAAGACGTACGATTACTACAAAGAACAGGAATAACGCAGCACGAGTATTCTGTCGGAGAATTCATCTTTACGGAATTCTCCTCAGGCAGCTGCTGCACGGCGGCAGCAGAAAGAGGTGGCTATGGAGAAACATGCAAAGGAAGCGGCCAGGCTCGCACTGGAAGCATTGGATGAGAAGAAGGCGGAGGATGTCCGTATCATCGATATCAGCACGGTTTCTGTGCTGGCGGATTATTTCATCATCGCAAGCGGGACGAACCGCAGCCAGATCCAGGCGATAGCCGATAATGTGCAGGAGAAGCTGGCAAAGGCAGGACACATCTGCAAGCAGGTGGAAGGCTATCAGACAGCCAACTGGGTTCTCCTGGATTTCGGAGATGTGATTGTGCACGTGTTCGATACCAAAAATCGGCTTCTGTACGATCTGGAGCGCATCTGGAGAGACGGACGGCAGATGGATGCCTCCGAGCTGGAAGAGGCATAAGCAGTAAAAAAGACTTCGGGAGAAATCCCGAAGTCTTTTTTCATTTCATAATCCGATAAACCCCGAACACCTTTCCCAGAATCTGGCAGTTCCGTGTCAGAATGGGCTCCATTTCATCGTTCTCCGGCTGCAGACGAATGTAATTCGCTTCCCGGTAAAAGCGCTTTACGGTGGCGGAATCATCAATCAGCGCAACGACAATGTCACCGTTTTCTGCTGTACAGCAGGCATGCACCATGATCAGATCTCCGTCCATAATTCCTGCATTAATCATGGAGCGGCCGTGCACCTTCAGAACAAAAGACTCGCCCTGCGGAACATATTCCGTGGGAACCGGAAAATAGCTCTCAATATTCTCCTGCGCGAGAATCGGCTCTCCGGCAGCAACCCGGCCGACAACCGGAAGTGCTGCTGTCTCCGTGCGTATCATCTGAAAATTGTCATCACAGATTTCAATGGTACGCGGCTTTGCCGGATCCCTGCGGATATAGCCCTTTTTCTCCAATGTCGCCAAATGCGAGTGCACTGAGGACGTGGAGCTTAAATGCACCGCATCCCCGATCTCACGGACCGACGGCGGATATCCCCTTCTTAAAATACTGTCCTTGATAAACTCCAGAATCTTTTCCTGTTTCGCTGTAAGCGCCTGATTCATATATGTATGCCTTTCCAGTGGATTTATTTGGCGAAGAACGCCACATGAGCAAAAGAGAAGCTTTGCAGCAGCAATTTTGCGAATGGGCTCTGATTAGTTACCTCTGAATAATTACCAGTATAGAGTATTGCAAGCCAAAAAAGCAAACATATATTTGCGACAGAATGTTCGAGTCGATAGTGTACAGACGCCAGCCACGACGGGTCCTGACGGAGTTGTCCGTCCCCCTGTTGCCTGGCTGGCGAGCGGAATTTGGCTTGAATCAGGTATTGACATGAGAACGTGTGTTCGATATACTTCAAGGCATAAAGAACGAACGAATGTTCGGTATCAGCTTTGAATCCACAGGGGGAATGACTATGAAGGGAAGAGAAGAGCATACGGCTTATGCGCTGCCGCTGATGCAGAGGAGATTGCTGCTGCCGCTTACAATCGGTTTTGTAATTCTTCTGATGTTTCTTTTGTTCGGCATCACATCGCACGCCGATGAAAAGGGCGCGCAGCTGCATAAATACTATACAAGTGTTCTGGTGATCGATGAGGAGAGTCTGGCGGAACAGGTGGAAGAGTATGCTGCGACAGGAGACTATCCGAATGTTCGGACTTATCTGAGAGAGGTGTGCCGGATCAACCATCTGGCCATGCGGGATGCCGACACGCTGAAGATCGCCCCCGGCAATTATGTGATTCTGCCGTATTATTCTTCAGAAATCCTGTAAGGGGTTTTCCTGTGAAGGTTTATGTCCGTCCTATTATCTGCGCTTGTCTGATCAGCCTCAGCAGCCGTCATAGAAGCGCAGAGGGCGGATTTGAACTGATAGATTCCATACATATGCGAAACGTCCGCAGTGCCTTGTACTGCGGACGTTTCCAATCACTCAGAGAAATGTAATTTTGCAAACGGTCTCCGAATAGTTTCCCACGATGAAAGCAGCATGACTACAGCGCAATGCCGTTTTCCTCGCACAGAGCCTGTGCGGACTCCACGGAATCAATGCCGGTCTTGTTCTTGATCGGCGCGAATTCATAGGACCTTACAACCTCGAAGGGCAGGCAGGAATCCATTTCGTGGACCATATCCAGAATCAGCTGCTCGAATTTGAAGCCATTCGGAGATTCCGGCTTGACCAGCTTTCCTTCCGCATCCATATAGGGAATTTTCTTCTCCACGATATGGAGCATCAGCTTCTCATTCATGATCTCCTCCAGCTTGTCTTCACGGAAGAGATAATTCAGAATGACGCCGAAATTGTAAGCGGGCTGTCCGTTTTCATCGGTGGCAGCCAGAAGCTCCGGTGTCATCTCATAATACTCTACGATGGACGGGCGGCCGTCCTCCAGGCACATGGCACCGACCTTCTCATCCGGAGCTGCCTTGCGCACCACCTTGGCGCCGCTGCTGTAGCCCTCGCCTGCCGTGGCACCCAGGAAAACAGGATCACCGATCCGCTGCAGAACATTGTCCACGGCGAAGCAGTTCAGCCATTCAACGCCGAGCTCGTGAAGCTTGTCTACAAGACCGGCCTTATGCATGGAGCTGAACCATCCGCCGTTTCCGTTGGGAGAGGATGCGATCTGGAAAGGACTCTCCATATAGACCTTGCCGTTGTAATCGGTAGCCGGAGCCATATCCTGCCGGAAGAAGAACACAAGCGACGGATCATATCCGAAATAATCGTGCTCCTTCATGAAGGAGACCGTGGTCTCGTGATTCTTGTCGCTGGTCATGATAAAGAACGGGAAAAAGCAGCCGGCTTCCTTTACTACATCCATCATGTTCTCAACCAGGCGCTGCATGATATAAACAGGATGGGTCTTGCCGATGTCATACATGCACTTCGGATTATCCGAGCCAAGCCGTGTTCCCATTCCTCCGGCCAGAAGAACCGCACCGAGCTTACCCTGACGAATGAGCTCCAGTCCCTTGCTGCGGTATTCCGCCTCCTTTTCCTTGATCTGTGAAATCTCCATGGCCTTCAGAGGAGTAATCACGCCCCTTCCCGGCAGATTCTCCCGGTGCAGTGCATACTGCGTGACGGAAAGATCCAGTTCCGAAATCTGGTTCAGAAGTGCCTCCTTCTGCGAATCCGAGAGTGTGTCATAATACTGCAGTACGTGCTCCTGTCCATATGCAGCAAGCTTTTCTCCGGCCTGCTCCAGTGCTTTGTTCGTGCTCATAGTTTCCTTTCTGTGCCGTAGATTGCAAGCGTATGCAGCTCACTGCCCCCGGCATCATGAGGAGAATGCCGTGCCGGCAAATTCTACGATACGATAATATATTTTGTGTATCTGACCTATTCTCTAGTTTACTTCAATTTAGCAAAATGCACAAATCCTGCCAGCGAGGATCACATGAGCACCTCCATCCCGGCCACTGCTCCGTCATCTGGAATTTGATCTGCAATTACGCTATGATAAAGGATACTGAAAAAAACGAAAAGGAGATGATACCTATGGCATACAGTCTGGAAGAAGCCCGGAATCTCGTAATCAAGGCAGGCCTGGAGCTCCTGCGCTCCGGTTTGATTGCAAGAACCTGGGGCAATATCAGCGCGAGAATCAGCGATACACAGTTCGTCATTACACCGAGCGGACGCGCCTACGAGGATCTGACACCGGATCAGATCGTAATCACCAATATGGAAGACTGCAGCTACGAAGGCGATGTAAAGCCCTCCAGCGAGAAATGGATTCACGCCGATGCCTACCGGCTGCGCCCGGATGTAAACTTTGTCATTCACACACACCAGAACTACGCATCGGCCCTGAGCATTCTGGGCGATCCCATCACGAACATTCCGGAGGCGCTGCAGCTGCGCCAGCTTCTGGGACCGTCGGTTCCGACCGCCGGCTACGGACTAAACGGCTCCAAGGAGCTCAGCGACAACGTAATCGCCGCCATTTCCGCAAATCCGGACTCCCACGCCCTCCTCATGGCCAACCATGGTGCAGAGTGCATGGGGACCGATTATCAGAATGCGTTCGACATCGCACACGCTCTGGAAACCGTCTCCCGGGCAAGGTACCGCGAAATGCTGCGTTCCAGCCTGGCTTACCAGATGATTCTGCCGTCCGAAGAGGAAATGGATGCAGAGGATGCGCTCGGAAGCGACCTGCATTCCTATTATGAATTTATGGACTCCGATCCTGCCGCCGCAGATGCCGGCAGCACAGGGGAGGCCGCCTTTGCAGCCCTTTCCCGCGCGCCCTTTACGGTCGCTGCCAGCAAGCTTGCGGTTCCAGAGCTGTTCCCTTATATCGATGACCAGGCACAGATTGCCGGCACCTCGCTTCGGATTCTGCCGGCCGATGCCGATTCCGACGCCGTCCGGGAGGCACTGGAAGGGCGAAACGCTGTTTTGCTCAAGGGGAAGGGGGCAGTGTGCACCGGCAGCAGCAGAGACGATGTCGAGGCTGCAGTGATGGTCCTTGAGAAGGGGTGCCGTGCAGCACTCCTTGCAAGAGTCGTCGGCATTACAAGGCAGGTACCGCCGATTCACCCGAAGCACGCCGCCATTGACCGCGACACCTATGTCAATGCCTATTCCAGATTGAAGGGGAGAGCATAATGCAGAAAGCTTCCGTTCCCTCCGCCGCAGGCACAGCAGAGACCTATTCGCAGGAGCAGGATGAGAAAAATACATTGAAAATGCGCGAGATTCTGGACGAGCTTCCGGGCTTTTGCCGGCAGTTTTTCCGCGGGATTGCCGACACAACCGGCAGCCGGACGCGCCTTGCGTATGCGTACGATCTGCGCGTTTTCTTCGAATATCTTCACGAACACAATCCGGAGCTGGCCAAAACGGAGATTCCCCGGTTCCCGGTCACCATTCTGGATCAAATTCAGAAGGAAGACATTGAGGAATTCATGGAATGGACCAGCTACTACGAGAAGGACGGCAAGGTCTATACCAACGACGAGCGCGGAAAATCGCGCAAGCTCTCCGCCATCCGCAGTATGTATCATTACTTTTTCCAGTCGGAACGGATTGAAAAGGATGTGGCGGCCCTGATTCCCATGCCCAAGCTGCATGAAAAGCCCATCATTCGCTTGGAGCCGAACGAGGTGGCCAGGCTCCTGGATCAGGTGGAGGACGGAAACGGCCTGACCAAGTCCGAGCTCAAATACCACAGCAAAACGGCAGTGCGGGATACGGCGCTTCTCACGCTGCTCCTCGGGACGGGCATCCGTGTCAGCGAATGCGTCGGACTGGACCTGAATGATCTGAACTTTGAAGAAAACGGCATCAAGGTCCGCCGGAAGGGCGGATACGATGCCATTGTGTACTTTGGCGATGAGGTTGCTGCGGCGCTTCAATCCTATCTGGAGGAGCGGCAGCAGATCATTCCCAAGGAGGGATCGGAGAATGCACTGTTTTTGTCCCTTCAGAACCGCCGCATCACCGTGCGGGCTGTGGAAAAGCTGGTCAAAAAATACGCCTCCCGCGTAACCACATTGAAGAAAATAACCCCGCACAAGCTTCGAAGCACCTACGGCACCAGCCTCTACCGGGAAACCGGTGACATCTATCTGGTGGCGGATGTGCTCGGACACAAGGACGTCAACACAACCCGCAAGCATTACGCCGCCCTGGAGGAGGACCGCCGGCGCGGCGCCGCCAATATTGTGCATCTGCGGGAGGACGAGCCCGCGGAGTAGTTGTGTTCAGTCCCCGCGAGGCGACGGGTCCTGGCGGAGTTGTCCGGTTCGGGGAAATTCTCTGCCCTCCGTTTCCTGGCGGAGTGTCTAAGCGGTGACTTACTCCGCATCCAGCGGCTCCACCTGCAGGCCCGTCACCGTCAGCACAGACTGGCGGAACGGCTCCAGATCGTATCCGCGCTCGGCATCAATCAGGAGTGTGCCGTAATAGGCATCGCAGGGGCTGTCCGCCGTGCCGAGCAGCACACCGTCCAGCGTAACCGTATAGGATGTGCCGTGTTTTTCAATGACCAGCTCACTTTGTGCGCTGTCATACACAACCGTAGAAAACAGCGTGCTGTTTCCTACCTGAACGGAGAGCGTGTTCTGGGTCTTGCGCACCAGGAGGCCGTGATAGTTGTTTTCCTCCTCGTTGAAGCAGGAGAGGTACGTCCCATCCTCATCACCAATAACAAGATCCGCGGTTAACCGCCAGCCGGCCTCCGGATCGGCGTAGAGCTGCACACCGGTATCGATGCAGTCGGTGCCGCTGCCGGTGAAGCGCTCCGGAAGCGAATACTCGGCAATGCCCGTATATTTTTTCTGCAGGGCAGCAAGCTGCTCCTCACGGCTGGGTATCACCTTGTTCTCCTCGGTCCATTTCTCGGCTTCTGCGCCGGATTTGGCGGAATCATACAGCTCAAACTTATCAATGGAAACTGCACTCAGGCGTCCCAGGGTGTTGTTCGCCATCCGCTCTGCCCCCAGAAGGAGCGTACCGTCGTAATTATCACAGGACGTTTGCACGTTCTCTACCAGTTCGCCTTCCAGATAAATGAAGTACTCATCCCCATTCTTCGTGACGGCAAGCGTGACCTTTTCCTTGTCCGGCAGCTCCACCTTCGTGTAGTAGTTATCGCCCACCACAACGTCCAGCTGATTGTCATCGGCCAGCCGTACCAGCAGTCCGCGGTAGGGCTCCGTCTCGGAAAAGCAGGAGAACAGGACCTTTTCGTCGCTGCTGCAGCGGGTGGAAAACCGGGTGAAGATCGTCCAGTCCTTGCTGCCGGTGTAGAGCTTCTGCCGGGTATCCACAAAGTCGGACGTACCGTTCCCGGTAAATTCCGAGCCCAGAGCATAGGCAGCATCGCTGGGCATCTCATAGGAGAACAACGGATCCCCGGTGCGGTCCGGAAGGTCGTAATGGCTCTTCAGATACTCACCGAGGACCGAGCTGAGCTTTGCGCAGCCGGTGCTGTTCAGGTGTCCCGCGGTATCGCCGAAGTCCGTAGCAAAGTCAAAGCCATATTCCTCGTAGTTCGTCAGGCAGTCCAGCTGATCGATGCCCTCCTCGGTGAGAAGATCATTCAGCGTGTTGAAACGGGCCCGTTCCTCATCCGGCGCCGTGTAAGGAGCCGTCAGAACCAGCAGCGGGATGTCGTTTTTCTGACAAAGATAGACAATCTTTTTGAAGTACTTCAGCTGCTTCTCTGCGATAGGCAGCCGCTTGGTTGTATCTGAGGGAGCGTCCATGGGACAGATCACGTCCCAGTTCTTGGTGTTGTGCTCACTGCGGGGATTGTCCCAGAAATAATAGGAAAAATCCTTGGACTCCAGCTCGCTGTAGCGGCTGTGATACTGGGATAACGGAAAAAGAGCATTGACGATATCGCCGGGCTCGTAGGAGGCCTGAATGGCTTCCAGCTTGTTGCGCGACCAGCGAAGGCCCATCGTATTTTTCACTGCATTGACATAGCCGTAATATTCTGCATCGTGCGAAAAACCGAGCGCCTCCAGGACAACGACCTTCGGGTGCTGTGTCTTCAGCGCCTCCACCAGATTGTAGTAGGCGTTCCACACGGGCTGCGTGGAGCCCCATAGCTTATAGGAGGCGATGCCGTACTGATTGCACAGAATCGTGGTATCCACATTCACGCCCAGGTGAGAGCTTCCCAGCAGAATCACATCAATGCTGTCCTCCGGATAGGAATAAAAGTCCTCCATCGTTGTGACGCCGTCGTCGTACTTGAACTGCAGGGTCTTATCCACAACATAGAAGACCGCGCAGAACATCGTCAGAAACAGCACGACTCTTAAAATGATCTTGATGCTTCGGTTCATGTTCCCCTTTCCTCCCGTCAGAACTGCATGTAGATAAAGCTGGCAGCGTTATAGGCCGGGCCGTAGATCCCGAAAATCAGCACCGCAAAAATCCCGGTGATAATGGCGATGTCCTGCAGAACAAACCCCTGCCGGCACAGAATATCCCGCACCGCGATCCCCTTATAGGTGCACAGGCTGACCGCAAACTGCAGAAGAACAGCCGCCGTTAATATGTACATTTCTCCGGCGGAAAGCCCCAGCGTAAGGAGGGCGCCGCCAAGCAGATTGCCAAGGCTGAAGGTGGTGAACATGCGGCCGATAAAGCCGAACGCCGTCTGCACATCGGACGCATTGAAAAAGATCCATGCAAAATCAATCAGGCAGAAGGTCAGCACCGTCTGCACAATCCGGTGCCCGATGGAGGATGTATCTATATGGAGCTTTTCGCACAACCAGCGCCGCTGCACGGAGAACTCCTGCTCCAGGACCTGAAACAGACCGTTCAGGCCGCCCCAGATGATGTAGTTCCAGCCGGCGCCGTGCCATAAGCCGCTGACCAGGAAAACGATCATGATGTTGCGGTATTTCTGCATGCGGCCGCACCGGCTGCCGCCCAACGGAAAATACAGATAATCACGAAACCAGCCAGAAAGCGATATATGCCACCGCCGCCAGAATTCGCCGACAGAGCGGGACAGATACGGCGTATTGAAATTGCAGACAACGTCAAAGCCCATGACCTCGGCGGCACCGATTGCCAGATTGGAATAACCGGCAAAGTCACCGTAGATCTGCAGGCCGAAGAGCACGGCGGCCGTCAGCAGCTGGAATCCGGCATAGGTCTCGTAGCTGCCGAACACCTGACTGACGAGAATGGCGGCACGGTCGGAGATGACCATCTTCTGAAAATATCCCCACAGCATCAGCAGCAGGCCGTGCTTGATTTTGTTCAGATCAAACGGATGCGGCTCCCGCATCTGCGGCAGGAAGTGCGGCGCGCGTTCAATCGGGCCAGCACTCAGCAATGGGAAGAAGGAGATGCAGGCAGCATACCGGATAAAATTGTGCTCTGCAGGTATTGTTCCTTTGTATATCTCGAATATGTAGGCAAGCGCCTGGAATGTATAGAAGGAGATGCCGACCGGGAGTGCAATGGAAAGCGCCGGTCTGCTGATGCCCAGCTCCGGGAAGACAGCGGCAATGATGTGCAGCACATCACCCACAAAGAAATTGTAGTACTTAAAGAAGAACAGTACCCCCAGGCACAGAACAAGTCCGGCCATCATCCAGCCAAAGCCGCGCGGTTTTTCCTTGCGCGTGGCTTTGGCTGCCTCCGCTCCGTTTGCGGAGGCAGCATGCGTCCGGGCATGCTCCATGCCGCGCCCTGCGATGTAGCTTACAAGAGTGACGCCAAAGAGCAGCAGAACATAGACCGGCGAAAAGCACGCATAGAAGAAATAGCTCACGGCCGCCAGATAGATGTACCGCCGGCGGGCGGGCACCAGATAGCACAGCATCGCCGCAGCAGGGAAAAATACCAGGAATGAAAGCGAATTAAACAGCATGGAAAATCTCCTTTTCAGCGTCCCATTTCAGCATACAGGACCAGCGCCATACACTGGTCAAAGGAGGACACCTCCTCCATCGAGGGAGCAAACGCACCATTTAAGGGATTGCCTTCATCAAAGCATCGAAAGCTCTCCATCCGGCTTACTGCCTGCGTCAGAAGAGCATCATCCTCGCACTCGATGGCAATCAGCCCCGCAAGCGCATAAACCGCAGAGGATTGATATTCATAGCCGGGCACGACATTGCCATGGATATCGTACCGGGCCAGGATGCCGTTTCCGGACATCTGCGTGCGCAGCCATTGCAAAGAGGCCTCCGGCAGGCGGCCGGCCCTGGCCTGGTGGAGCAGGGTAAACAACGCCTCCGCCATATTCAGAGAGCCAGTGTCATAAAGGCCGGTGTCATAGTCATAGTAATTGGCATAAAACGGGAAATCATCTCCCAGATATGCGCCCTCCACGAGGTCCTGCGCCTTTTGAACCTCAGAAACGCAATCCGGCTGAAGACCTGCAAGAACCTCCAGTGCCTCCCAATCGGCGTAGCACATGGTCAGGCGGTGTGCCTTTGCGCCGTCGGAAAACGTACAGAAATCCACGAGATTTCCGTTTTCATCCAGATTGCCCGCCGCAAGCGCGCCGGAATGGCGGGAGAGTGCCTCCTCATAGCCGCCGTATTCCTGATTCCATTCATCGAGCGCCCGCAGAACGCGGAGATCATCCAGAAGAGAATTGACACCGGCGGTTTGCTCCGTGTCGGTGCCGTACCAGCGAAGCAAGCCGTCTGCATCCAGATTCTTCTGAACATAGCCGTATGCAGCTTCAAACAGGGATGCATCACCGGTCAAAAACGCGTATTCCATCAGAAGTCCCTGGCTCTCCGACAGGACGTCCCATCCGCAGGGAGAGGATGCGGACTGGGCCTGCGCGTGCATTTTCACGCCGCCGTCCTCCGTCATCAGATGCTGCTGAACAAAGGCAAGCGTCTGGGCGCCGCCTCCCTGCTCCGCATAATCCAGCATGGCGTCAAGCTCGCCTGCGGTATCGATCACGCCGGCACGGCAGTACAGAACGCGCCCCGTGTCATCGAGCAAAAAGAGCGTAGGAATGATGTGCAGCCCCAGCTCCTCATAGACAGCAAGGTCGGAATCCATCACCCAGTCAAACGGAATTTCCTGCTTAGCAATCGTCTGGCGGGCGGCAGCCGGACTCTCTTTTTCCGGATCCATTTTGTCGATCAAAAGGACAGAAACGCCCCTCGCGGATAGCTCCTCCTGCATGGACAGCAAAAGCTCTGTCTGCGCTTCGCAGTAGCTGCACCAGCTGCCCCAGTACATCGCCAGCGTGATGCCGGAGCCAAGGTGCTCTTCCAGTGTGGTGGAGCCGCCGTCCGGCAGCGTGAAGGAATGCGCGGTGAGGACCTGCCCCAGCTGCAGGTGATCCGGATAGTACCACTGCACGTCCGTCAGCGCGGCCTCATCGGAAGACGCAGCATCGCTGTCAGAGAAAGTACTGCTGCCTGCAGAAGCATTGCTGCCGGCAGCAGTCTGTACCGACGTGCCGGTTTCTGCCGTTCCGGAAGCACCTTTTTGCAGCAGGAGCACCATACCGACTGCCAGGATCACCGACAGCAGCAGGATCAGTACGATGATGTATTTTTGCAGACGTTCCAGTTTGGACATAGACAACGATACCTTTTCGCTTTGGTTCGCGTCTGCCGCATGTCAGCGTGAATCCGCTGGCCGCAGGCAGATGCACAGATCTTCGCAATTAGTTATCACAGAAGTATGCAACCGACAGCACAGAGCCGTCCTCCTCATTGAGCACAAGCGCCAGATCCGGCGATGCGGTCTTTTCGGCAGGAGTATCTTCCGAAGACTTGGCCTCTGCCGCAGGAGCAGCCGCCCGCGATGCCCCGGCCTCCGCGGATGTCTCCGACGCAGAGACAGTCGATAAATTCGGTGCCTCCGGCGCAGAAGCTGCCGGCGGATTCGAGGCCTCTGCTCCGTCACTGACGGCCTCCGAAACCGATACGCGCACATGCCCCTCCCGCAGAGCGGCTGCCATATCAAACGAGCCCTCCATTTTCTGCTGCAGCTTTTCCCGGGCACAGGCCTCCGCATCCTCGATGCGGCGGCAGGCAGCCTGTTCCGCTGCAGCCTGCTCCCTTCTGCGCGTGCGGTCCGCCTGGCCGTGGACGATATCGTCGTCGCAGAGCTGATAGATGCTGTGCAGCGCACAGGCGCTCAGCAAAACAAACAGATACAAGGCATGGAAATGATAGCGGTTCTGGTTCTCCACCAGAAGGTGCATGGCCACGGTGCCGAGGAACATGGTGAGCGGTATGTAGCTCCAGCTGCCCGGCCTTCGGATGAGGAAGGCTGCGCCCAGGGCAGCAAGCGCAACGATGACCATATAGTAATAGTTGTTGAAATCCCGCATGCGGTACAGGAAATCCTGCCGCTGCTCGGTCAGTGTACCCTGCTGATCCATGAACAGCAGATTCCAGGTGGAGCCGTAGTCGTCGTTGGCCCAGAGTACGGAATATTTGTGGAAGAAGAGATTCAGTATGCTCTCAGCAGGCGCCTTTAACCGCTGCAGGGCAAGATCGCGGCAGGCCGCCTGGGCCTGCTGCGCGCTGCCGGTTTCGTCCAGTGCCTGGTACAGATAGTCCGCATCGTCCTGATTCCATCCGCCGTAGGTCTCCTGATTCAGTCCTACCAGCAGGTTGTAGCCAAAGGACGTACTGCCGCCGGTGATTTCGCGGTCAATTGTATAGGAGATGCAGCGGCTGGTAATGGAGTTCGTGAACAGAAAGGCCGCAAGGATCAGGGCCGCACGAATCCAGCCGCGGCTCATGGCGCGGGCGGTAACGGGCAGATCGTTTGCCGGCAGAATGGGGAGCTGTGTCCTGCAGGGGAACAGATACAGCAGGATGGAAATGAGCAGCAGCATTGCCATGGGACGAACGGCAGCGGTCAGTCCGATGCATACGCCCAGAACAATGTGTAGGAAAAACAATGCCCCCTGCGGTTTTCCGCTGCTGATATCCGTCTTCACAAGGCGCAGGAACAGCCAGAGGCAGAAATAGAGCATCAACGAGAACACATATTCTGCAGCCAGAAAATTATTGTACAGAATCTGCGAGGGCCAGAAGGCGGTGACAAAAAGCGCCAGAAGCCCGGATGCATGTCCTGCAAGGAGCACGGCACACCGCCAGATGAAAAAGCAGGTGAGCACGGCACATACGATGTTCAAGAGCTGCCCGGTCCAGATCGACGTGCCGAAGGCGCGCAGCGCCAGCGACAGGACATAGCTGTATCCGTATACATGCGGGAACATGGAGATGTACTCGCAATAGCCGACGCCGTCCTCCAGCAGCGTGCCGCTGTTGATCAGCTGTGCAATCTCGTAATAGGTCTTGTAGTCGGAGCTGGGCGTCATCGGGAAGTGCTGTACATAGATCACCCGAATGCAGAAGGACGCAAGGAGAATGGCAGCGGCGCACCCCCATTCCAGCATGGACATGACAAGCCAATGCCGTGCAGCCCGCGCGGGGAGCTCCAGGCGCGCGCTCACGCAGGCGATCACAACGGCCGCTAAAAGTGCGCCGCTGATGGTGAGAATCACCAGCGCCGGGGACAGATACGGATATTCACTCCCGACGCCCAGCGTCGATATGCCGCTCAGCAGCGTGTAGGCGCTGCCGCAAAGATACAGAAAAATACACAACTCTGCAAACCATGTTTTACGTATCTGCATTGTGTTGTCCTTTCTCGTGTGATGAAGTCTGTTTCCACAGCTTTCGCTTCCGTCGAAAGACACGTACTGTACAGACACCCGCCAGCGACGGGTCCTGGCGGAGCTGTCCGTTCCTGGGACGCTCTCGCTCCATCCTCGGACCTAGCGGTGCTAAGCTCGCATAAGACGCTCGCAAGCACCGAGGCCTCGCAAGGCCCTGGAACCGGACATTCTCCGCCACCCTGTCGCTTGGCGGGCGAAGAGAGAATACACGGCCGGGCAGACGGCTGGCCCATACAACCAGGAGCAGGAACACGAAATCATACACCTCCCGGAAGAGGTACAGCTGCTTAACCGGGTCGGAGTGACCGTTTCCCACCATGGGCAGCGGGTACTGCATTGCTCCGAGCGCGATGAAAACGATCAGGAGTCCCGCATAGAGCCGGCGTCTGCCAGAGCTCCTGCGGCGTACAATTGCAGCAAAGGCAGCGATACAGATCGCGCCGAAGAGCAGTACATACACCGCAAAGGATCGGGGGACAAACCAGGGGCGCACCCGGGCCCAAATATTAAATTTGTTCACGGTGCGGTGCGGCTGCGTGTTGTTTTCGCCGATATAAAGGTTGAAGTTGGGCATGTCCTCCGCAGAGGCCGCGGCGGTATCGTTCAGAAGCTGCCAGAAGGCCTTCGGATGCCGCAGATACCACAGCAGATAATCCGTGGAGCTCACTTTGCTGTAGAGGAGCTCCTCCGCCTTCTCGGTACGGGGCGGGCAGTAGTATTCATCCTTGGGAAGGTAGGGGTGCTTACCCTTGTCGGCTGCAAGGCCTGGATCCAGTCCGAGCTCCTGCAAAGCCTCCTCGGGATCATCGGCATAGAGCAGAATACCGTTCATTAGGCCGCTGTAGAGCGTATCCTGCGAGGAGACGGATTCGTTGTTCGCATAGACGCCGACGGCACTGCTGACAAGGAATGCAGCCACAACACCTCCTGCCAGCAGCGAGAGGAGTTTGCCTTTCCGTCCTGCTGCCGTGACAAAGGCCAGAATCACCCACCAGATGAACAGGATGGGGACCAGCACGGCGTACTGCGCCTTGGCGCATGCAAGATACACACAGGAAAATGCCAGCAGCAAAAGGCCGTGCCTTCGCCCGGCGGCGCCGCCCTGTTTGCCGGACTGTTCGATGGTGTGCACGCTGGAGGCCAGCACCAGCATCAGCCCGACAAAGGCGATGCCCTCGCCGAAGAGGGAATTGAGCCACCCCATGTTGTAGCTGCCGCAGAAGAGGAAAATATAGAGCACGGCAGCCAGAAGAGCCGGCTTTTTCCCAAGGTGCCGATGCACAGCCAGGATGAGCTCATGGAAGCAGCACGCCAGGACCAGCAGATGGAATGCTGCCAGCACCGCCGTGGAAAAGGGAACATCGGCCAGCTCGTACAGAATCCGCATGCCGGCAGAGATCCAGCTCTGCGTCAGTTCCATTTTGCCGGGACGGATGCGCGTCCAGTCGTAGGGCTCCAGATAGTCATAGCGCTCAATGACCTTTTCGTACTGCACCGCCGGATTAAAGTAGTCCTCCGGCGTATAGACAAGCCCCATGGCATCCATCATGCGGCCAAAGTCGCCGTTGTTGTAGGCACCGATGCGCGGCACATAAAGGACAAGCCCCATGACCAGAAGACACACCGCAGAGGCCGCAAGCGCAAACCGGCGCGAATCCGCCAGAAGATGGTGCGCTGCGCGCCTGCAGGCAGCAATCCGCGGGGAATCCGCCGATGCCAAAGGCTCATAGCATTCCGCGCGGAAAACGGGCTCCGGAGCCCGGCGGGCGCTCAGAGCGGAATAAGCAATGCACAGAGCGGCCCTCTGCACGCCCATTGCCAGGAACGTGATCAGGATGCACAGCTGAGGATCCAGAAGAGCCTGAAAGAAAATCCGGTTTGCAGCGATGTCGGCCGTTCCGCAGCCAATGAGTGCCGCTGCCAGAAGGAGCCAGGAGGAGCCGCTGACCAGCAAAAGCGCGCTGCCGATGCCAAAGCGCCGCCGCAGAAGGCAGACGATGCCAAGGAGAACGCAGCACAGCGACACCGCCACAAAGCCGGCCGGCCCGGTGAGGAAAAAGCCGCGCACAAGATCCCAGTAATCAGCGCGGAGAATGGGCTCTGCATCGGAGGAGACGGTGACGCAGTGCGAGGTATCCACGTGTCCTGCCTGCGGAAGAACCTCACAGAAAAGCCGCTGCAGCAGCACAGGATGACGCAGGTAATAGGAGAGAATCCCCGGATAGCTGATGTGGTCATAGATCTCATCCGCACGCGCACCATTGGGAGAAATATAATATGCATCCTCACTAAGGTACGCGGATTTGCCGATGTCCTGCACAAGCGACGGATCCAGTCCGAACGCAGAGAGCGTTTTCTCCGGCGCATCCGAGACCGTCAGCACACCGTCAAAAAAGCTGTGATAAAGATTCGTACGGTTAAAGATCTCCCCATTGCTCTCAGCAAAGCGAACGCCGCACAAAAGGAGAAGACCCGCGGCAAGGACAGCCGCCGCCCGGCAGCGGCGGGATCCTTTGGAGGCACGAAGACCGATCACCAATGTGAGGCCCGCCACGGGCAGGAGCAATACGGCAGACAGCTCCGATGCCGTGATGAGCAAAAGGCCGCACAGCGCCGCCGGCAGCCATACAAAGACGCCGCCGTGCTCCGGCAGGCGCAGAAGCGCCCATGCACGGAATACCGCAGCTGCAAAGGCCGTCAGTGCCAGCAGGAACATGGCAGGAGAATAGAGCGAGTTAAAATAGAGAAGATAATTGCCGCACAGAACCGCACACCCCCACAGGCTCCCTGCCAGTACGCCCCATCCTCCGAAAAGAGCATAAAGCGCCTTCACCAGCACGAACAAGGCGGCCGAGCATAGAACGGCCAGCACCACAGCCAGTGCTGCAGTGGAAAAGGCGTGCCCCGTCATGCTGCAAAGTACGCCGGTAAGCGCCGCCGGATAGACAAGGCTGGAGGTCGGCGTCACCTGGAGCAGGCCGTCCCAGGGGATCTGGCTGACCGTAAACAGCTCGTTCGGCTGGGTGTAATAGACCTCCTGTGCGTAAAAGGAGCCTCGCTCCAGTCCAAGCTTTGGAAGAATCAGGTCATAAAGGCCGGTATCGAGCATCCCGGGGCGCGGCGACTGCAGCAGGAACAGGAGACATGCCAGCAGGAACAGAAGCGCCGCAGCGGCTGCCGCAATATTCTGTTGTGACTGTAAAAAGCCCTTCCTGTTTTTCATACGTTCTCAGCCTGTTATCAGCTCTTTCTCCAGTATATCTGCAATCCGGCGGCTGGCGGTGCCGTCGCCGTAGGGATTCGATGCCGTGCTCATGCGGCGGTATTCTTCCGGATCCTCCAGAAGGCGCCGAAATTCCTGATATACGTTTTCCTCCGAAGTTCCCACGAGCTTTAAGGTCCCGGCGGCAAC
Source organism: Clostridium sp. CAG:508 (assembly GCA_963650385.1). Lineage (GTDB taxonomy): Bacteria > Bacillota > Clostridia > Lachnospirales > Lachnospiraceae > CAG-791. Next base: position 48,604 of record CAVJLL010000001.1, read on the forward strand.
GCCCTCCGGACGTTCCGTGGTATCCCGCAGCACCAGTACCGGCTTGCCAAGTGCCGGTGCCTCCTCCTGAATGCCGCCGCTGTCCGTCAATATCAGGTCTGCAGCGGCCATAAAGTTGTGAAAATCCAGCACGTCCAGCGGTTCGATCAGCCGCAGACGGCTTTCGCCGCCGAAGACTTCCTCTGCAGCCTGCCGCACCAGAGGATTCTTGTGAACAGGGTAGAGCACCCGCACCTTTGGGTGCTCGTCCAAAACGCGGCGGATGCCCCGGAAGATGTCCCGCATGGGCTTTCCGAGATTCTCGCGGCGGTGCGCCGTCAGCAGCACAAAGCGTGCGCCGCCCTCCTTCGCCCATGTAAGGTCCGGATGCGTGTAGTCCGCCCGCACCGTTTGCTGAAGGGCATCGATGGAGGTATTGCCGGTCACAAAGACAGCGCCGTCCTCCTTATGCTCCTCCAGAAGATTCCGGCGGGCAGCCTCGGTGGGGGCAAAATACCAGCGCGAAAAGGCATCCACTGCCTGGCGGTTGAATTCCTCCGGGAAGGGAGAGCGGATGTTGTAGGTCCGAAGGCCGGCCTCCACATGCCCGACGGGAATCTGCAGATAAAAGGCAGCCAGCCCCGCAGCAAAGGCAGTGGAGGTATCCCCGTGCACCAGCACGGCGTCTGGCTTTTCTTTCTCGAGAACGTCCCGAATGCCGCTCAAAATGCGCGTTGTGATGTCAAAAAGCGTCTGCCCAGGCTGCATGACGGCAAGATCGTAATCCGGGACAATGCCAAAGCATTCCAGTACCTGATCGAGCATCTCGCGGTGCTGGCCGCTCACGCAGACAATGGGCGCAAATTCCGCCCGGCTCTTCAACTCCCGCACCAGGGGACACATCTTGATGGCCTCCGGCCGTGTGCCGAATACCAGCATGATCTTTTTCGGTGTTTTCAAAGGATTTTCCTCCCTTTTGCTCTGAATTGTTATCATTTATCCTTCCGCCGTGCAAGTCGAATGCGGATCAGAATCAGGATGACTCCCAGGAGCAAAATCAGCATGGCAGAAACCGAAACCACCATGAACAGAGCTGTGGTTTTGTTCTCTTCCACGAACTCCTTCAGGTCCGGTGTCTGGGACTGGGAGGCACTGAGAAATTTATACGTGCGTATGCCGCCGTCTGGCTCGAAGACCACAGCGTCATCCGCCAGCTTCCAGGTATTGGATTCCGTGCACAGATACGTGCCGATCTGCTCCATGGAGCTGTCATCGACCGCACAGACCGCCAGAAGAGCGCGTTCCTCTCCATAGGGCGAGTTCATCAGCTGCATCACGCCGATGCGGGCAGCGAATTCGTCCGAAAACAGCTGGCTGCTGTTGCCGGCAAAGCGGGCACCGTCATCCGTATATTGGAAGGAAAGACGATCATTTAAGGTGCGCAGCAGGGCATTGTCCTGATAGGTTCCCAGCACAATGAGATTGCGGTCTGCATTTTCTTCATCAAACTGACCAGCACGCACGACCTCAAGGCTTCCGTAGGAGCTGATATCGGTGCCGTACAGGGCAATGACGCGGCCGAGGGTATTGAGCTCTGCTGCCGTCATGCTGTCCGGGATGACAACCGTCAGCTCGTTGAAACGGCTGCTCAGCTCAAAGGGAGCCGGCTTGTTGTCAAAGGAGAGCGTTCCGGTTTTGCCCACCGGCAGATAAAACGTGGACGTTTCGGCGACATAGGCCCACGGCATTTCATCCACGCTGGACGAACAGAACAGGTCGGGAAGCTCCAGATCGAAGGCAATCTGAATGCTGCTCGCCGATGCCCCCAGGACATCTGCCGGCAGGGAGAAGCTCAGCGTATCGCCGCCCGCATTTTCCCTGGAGAGCTTTTTGCTGGCAACGGGAGTGTCGCCCCAGTAAACGGTGATGAGAGAGCGGTCAAAATCCAGATTCTCGCTGTAACGGAAGGTGAGGTCGATCTTGCCGGTGCCGGAGAGGACATAGCCGCCCGAGAATGGCAGATAGACCGTCTGTTTTTGATGGAAGGGCCCGACATAGCTGAGCCCGCCCCCGGCAAGACTCGTCAAAGTATAGGCGGAATTGCTGTCCGTATAGGAAAGCACCTCCAGCATCGGCTGCGCAGCATCCTTCGACACATAGGCCACGGAATGATCCTCCTGCGTGACACGAGTGTCATCGGCCAGCAGCATGGCTGCCTCCATCAGGCAGCTCCCGTCAGCAGAGGTGATAAGGAGCGTCCGGTCATCGCCGTCGCCGCTGCTCACAATCACGGCTCGGTCTGTCAGATCACCGGCATCCTCCGGCAGAAGATCCCGGTAAGAATCCGGGAGATTTGCAAGGAGGCTTACGATCACCTTTTTGGAGCATGCAGCCGCGCTGATCGTGGTCAATGTGATATTGTCTTCGCCGTCTGTCTCGTCAGCAAGATCCGCCCGCAGCAAAAGAGCGGCAGCAAGCTCATCCTCATTGACGGCATCCGAGGTGACCACCGCCGTCTGGCTGCCGGTTTCATCGGCGGTCGACAGGTAGGGGTACGGATACCAGGAGATGAGATTCTGCGGATCTGCGGCAGCATAGCCGACCCGCACAAAGGAATCCGACTCCAGCCGGATCCAGTTGGCGCCGCTCAGATCGTCAAGGCAGCCCTCCTCATCATAAATACGCACATAACCGGTGATGCCGAAGCTGTTGTAGCCGGTGTTCAGCATATCAACCGGGATGGGAACGTAGGCAATCTGCTCGCGGCCGTCCTTGTAATCCAGACTGCAGGTGTAAATGGGCTCATTGTTCAGCGAGAAGGTGAGAGAGGCAGGACCGTCACCGATCAGCTGGCTCAGCGTAAACTGGACGCACGCGTAGGCGTACTGCGTATCCCAGTAATCCTGCACCGCAAAGTAGAACTGGTTGGTATCATAAGTGCCGCTGAACACAACATCGTCATTGTAGTCAAATTCCTTGACATAAGGGGCAGCAGGGTATTGCGGCTCCTCCGTGATGGGCGCGGCGGCAGCGGACGGATCCGTGTTCAGCACAGCTTCCACCAGATCCTCGCTGGAGGCACGCTCGGCGCCCTCGGATTTCTCATCATCTTCGGATGCAGCAGCATCGGATTCTTCGGACGAAGAATCTCCTGGTTCTTCGATTTCTCCGGCTGCAGCGTCCACCGATTCGCTCGCTTCTCCGGCCACAGCATCTGCATCTGTCGATTTTTCAGTCTCTTCGGATCCCGCTTCCTCGGGGTCGTTTGCCTCTTCCGATGCATCAGCACCGGCCACGTCCGATTTTGCGGTCGCCTTCTGTGAAGAGTCTGCAGCCGATGCAGCTGCCGCCTTGGCAGCTGCAGGGAGAGTGGGGACAGCGGCTGTCAGCAATGCTATGCAAAGGCCGGCCGCAGCGGCGCGCTCGAAATGGAACATAGTAATTTACTCCTTTCAGATCTGTATGGAAACCGACTGTCCGATCCGGGCCGGCCGTTTTTTCCGGCTCGGAAAGGATGTCACCTCTTATACCTATCACTTCGTATGCCGTCCCGTGTGGATCAGCTCCTCCAATGCGGCGTCATCGGCTTCGTCCGAAGCCTTTTCCTCGTACCGCACGGTCTTGTCCCACACCACCTTTTTCCCGCTGACCGCATCCGAGATGCTCAGCCCGAGTGCGCGGACGACCACGAATACCCAGAGCTTGGAGTAGGTGAACAGCATCAGCAAAGACAGCAGCGCCGACTCCAGTGTGAACTCATTTTTCTCCGTCACCAGCGTCAGCATGATGTTGACGACAAAGACGAGAATCGCCATGCCCCAGAGAAGCGTAGAAAACCCGCCCAGCGTGACATGGGTAAAGCCCAGAATTCCGGTAAAGAAAATCACGTCCGAAATCACCAGTGCCGAGAGCATCAGCAGGTAGACAATCAGGTAATAAATGACATCCAGACGCATCTTGCCGGCATGCGGGTCAAAGGCGTATTTAAAGTTCTTGACCAGAACGTACAGATTTCCCTTGGCCCAGCGCGTGCGCTGACGGAACCAGACCGGCAGCAGGTGCGGCTCCTGTTCCCAGGTAACAGCCAGCGGCATATGCTGGATGTAATAGCCCATCCGGTACAGGCGGAAGCTGATTTCCGTATCCTCCGACAAAGCCTTCGGATCCCAGCCGCCGATCTCTTCAATGATGCTGCGCCGGATGACATAATTCGTACCCGGAATGGTGCACAGCTTAAAGAAAAAATAACGGCCGGCCTGATTCATGCACTGGTACGCCAGCGTCTCAATATTGACAAAGCGTGTCAGGATGGTCGCATTGCGGTTGCGCGTGCGGAATTTGCCGATCACCGCGCCGCGCTTGGGATCGGCCATCAGATTTTCAACCAGAATGCGCAGTGCCGGAGGTTCCGGTGTATTGTCGGCGTCGTAAATGGCAATCACGCTGCCCTTGCTGAGAGAGAAGCCGATGTTCAGCGCATTGGATTTGCCGCTGCCGCCGACAACATTGTCCGTGGAAACCACCATCAGCCGCCGATCCGGAAACTGCTGCTGGATTTCCCGGAGCTTCTGCTCCGTATCGTCGGTTGAATTATCGTTGATGACAATGATTTCGTATTTATCCTTCGGGTAGTCGAAATTCAAAAGCGCACGTACAGTGCGGACGATCACGACGCTCTCGTTATGGGCCGGCACCAGGATGCTGACCATGGGGTACTCATCCGGCGGTGCGCAGCGGCCTTCTTTTTCCACGCGCATGTAGTGGATGAACCCGCCGATGGACAGAATCACATTCAGGATCATCAGCGACCATATGGCGCAGATGGCGTAAAGGGATAATCCATCGATCAATGACATCCGTGTTTTCCTCCATCCCTTTCCTGCGCGGCGTCATATCCGTGCGATTCTCTGTCCTCTCGCTGGGCGGCGTCATATCCGTGCGGTTCTCCGTTCCTTCGCTGCGCGGCGCTTCCCTGCGTCCCGGCGCTCTCTGACTGTGCCGGTGCGGTCCCTTCGTTCATAGCGGACGCCCCGGCATCCGTTCGGTACAGAAAATGCAGGCGCTGCTGCCGCCTTGCGTACAGAATCATAAGCACAAACAGGAGAATAACGACTGACACCATGCCGATCAGAAAATGGCTTTCATTCTGAATGCTGACGGTGAAGCGCTGCAGCGTATTGCGCTTGTAGTCATAATCCTCCGGATAATCCTGCGGCGTGTAGGTCAGGCTGCAGGGGGCATCATTGAGCGTAAGGGATCCGTTCTTCCAGCTCAGATGAAAGGAATCCGCCCAGACGGACTGCTCACTGTCCCACAGACTGTAATACGGACTGGAGTCGCTCTGCGCGGCATCAAGAGCCGCCCGCAGCTGATCGAGAGAGAGGCTCGCAGGAATGCGGCGCGCTGCAGAAAACTGCAGCACACTGTTGGCACCTTCATCATCCAGCTGCAGAGCGGGCAGCACCAGTGCGTTGTAATTGTAGTAGAGAAGATTCTGCCGGGTATCACGCGTGAAGTCCGGCGCATCCGTGTCGGTGTAGACAAAAATGCTGCGGGAGCGTCTCATCCATTCCAGCGCATCCGTATCCCACGTCCAGCTGTAAGGAACATCAAAGCCCAGCGGATAAACGCCCTGCGACGTGTACGCCTCCAGCGCATCTGTGATGACGGCATTGAAATCCTCCTTGCTGCTGGCGGCAGAGCGGAGAATGGGGGCGTGCAGGATTACGGCTCCGCCGCCGGACTGTGCATACCGCAGCACCTCGCAGAACTGCTGCATGGCCGGGTAATCGGTGTTCTGATAAACGGGCATCACCGAAATCACGAAGGGGAGTCCAGCCTGCAGGAAGAGCTCCACGCGGCCCAGCAGTTCCTGTGCGGGCATGTAGGGGTAAACGCCGTCCAGCACCAGGTACTGTCCCTTCTGCGGCGGAAATCCGGAATATTCCCACAGCCAGTCTGAAATCTCCTGCATCAGAGCGGCACGCGCAAGGTCTGCCGTAAGGTCTGTCAGAGGAACATAACGGATGCCGGCGATCTGCATGCAGAAGGGATATTCTTTACCGCTTGCCTCCAGCGTTCCGCTTTCGTATTCAGCAGCTCCTGTATAAAGGTGCTCCGGAAGGTCAACAATGGATTCGAATTCCTTCTGGTTAAAAAAGTGAAACCTCAGCACACCGCCTGTAACAGACTCTTCTGCAGAGGATACCACCTGCGAAGGATCCGCCGCCTGCACGCAGTCCGGGAGAACATCTCCGCCGAGCACCAAAAGCTTTGCGCCGCTTTGCACCAGCTCCGCAGCCAGCGAGGCATCCTGCTGCAGGTCGTAGCAGAGAATGAGAGAGTAGTGCACATACAGGCCGCCTGCCTGCTCCGGTGTTCCGATTTCCATGCTCTTTCCAAGCGCAGTGGCGGTGTCCGCCAGAATGCGAAGACTGTCCAGCTGCGCATCGCTGATCGCATTCTCGTGCAGCAGCAGGATATCCGCATCGCCGGAAAGGGCCTCCTGCTGCGGTTCCAGCTCCTGCGCCGATGCAGCAGAAGCCGGAACCGCCGGCAATATGAACAGCAGCGCTGCGAAAAGCACTGCGAAAACACCAAATCGTCTATACGTCATATTGCATCTCACTGTCCGCTTTGCGCTTAAACTCAATCGCACTTGAAATGCTCTCATCGTATTCCACGCAGGCAATGCGCAGATCCACACGGATGGATTTGTCTATGATGCCGGCAAACGCATCCGGACGGGAACAGGCTGTCTCGATGCGTCTGCGCACAAAGGCGGTTCCTTCCTTATTGCAGGTGAGGAGAACGGCAAATTCACCGTTTACAAGGTCCGCGGCGTAGCAGCGGTCCTCCAGACGAACCTGCTCGGAGAGAATCTCAGCCAGGCGCTGCACCACCTGATCAAAATGCTGCCGGCTCAGCAGGCCGTGGAGCTCATCCGCATAGCGAAGGCGAATGACCATCAGACTGATGGGAGAGTGGCTGCGCGCGCAATAAGCCATCTGGCGCTGCAGGTCTATATAAAGTGCACGGAGATTGTACAGCCCGGTGAGTGAATCCAGGAGGACCACCGACTCCATCTGTTCGTTCAGCCGTTCGTTGGTCCGCTCAATCCGGTACATTTCTCCGATGAAGAGCTGAATGCCTGCAAGGGACAAAAGCGGCAGGAACACCCATGCATAGTCTGTCGCAGCAATTGCTTCGCCCTGCACCAGTGCCCGGAACAGTGTATACACCGCAAAGGCGAGGATCTGCAGGCCGGTCAGACCGGCAGAAAGATACCGGAACCGGTAGGAGGCCAGCAGCGCGGAGGCCGCCATTACGGCGAACAGGATGATGTATTCCATGCGCCGTGAATCCGCGCTGAAGGCAATGACTAGTGCAGCCGCCAGCTGCGACAGCAGATATAAAAGGAGTCCCAAATCCTGTGCCAGTGCGCTTTGCCGGCGCTTTGAAAGACTATCCTGCAATTCACGGATATGATGCATTTCTGTTTTGTTCATTTTATCCTTTCTATGCCGCATTTCGGCGTAAACCACTGCCTGCAGGCAAATTACGGAACAGAGCATGTTACTGTACAGACGCCAGCCACGACGGGTGTACTGTAACCAGAGCACCGGCCCTGAAACTCAGCTCTTGTCCGGCTCCTGAGCGTCCTCCAGAATATTCAGCTTGTGCAGAAGCTCGGAAAGCGTAAACAAAACCAGACAATCCAGACTAAAGCCCGCAATAAAGCTGTACTGGGTCAGCTGCGCATCCCCGCTGGCAATGATCACCGCGGCCAGATGCAGGATGAGAACGGCTGCAGTCGTCATCACCGTGCAGAAGTAAACATAATAAAACCGGTCCGGCTCCTTTTGCCGCCGCAGTCCGCCGCGTGCCATCACGGCACATACGATCACCAGCAGAAACGGAAAGGCAATCGTCTGCGGCAGAGCGCGGGACTTGACGATGCTGTATACCGCGCAAAAAACGCTTTTGCCGCCCACCGGCATCCCGGAGGAACGCTCGTAATTGCCGCAGGATCCGCGGCGCAGATTGGCGGAGGATTTTACTCCCAGATCCAGCATGGAGAGGAGGGCACCGGGATGCCGCAGATAGTGGATTGTAATATCCGCAGCGGTGCAGCGGTCCAGAAATCCGTTCTGCAGAAAATACTCACTTTCATCGGTCAGCGAATACTGATCGTAAAGGGACACATCCGCCAGCAGCGCATAGGAGCCGTCGATTCCGAACTCCTGCAGCGTTTTTTCTGGGTTCGAGGACTGCAGCAGAACGCCCCTGGTCATCGCGTGAACCCGGCTCGTATCATCGAAGTCTGATTCAACAAAGGTCAGGCTGTAAAAGCCAGCGGTCAGGACGGCAGCGGCAGCGAGCATGATTCCGGCGCGGCGAAGCAGGCTCTTGTTGATGCGAAGCTGCGTGATGCAGAACAGCGCTGCGATAAACCCGATAATTGCGGCATGGCGCCTGGTGGAGCAGAGCATAATGGCGCCGCCGATCAGGGCAAGCCAGTACAGGGGAGTAAACCGGGAAGACCGCTGCAGCATCATGCAGCCGCCGAAGAGATACGAGAGGCCGATGATATAGACAGCCTCCGGATACAGTGAGTTGAAATAGGTGATACAGGAAACATCGGCCAGAACCAATACGCACAGGCCGGAGAGTACGCATTTTTCGATAAAGGCACTCGTCCGCGAGACAACCGAATAAATCAGAAGACCCCACGCCGGCAGCGCGAGAATCACATGAATTATGGAAAGAAACCGCACATCAAACAGGCCGTCACCGGTAACAGCGTCATCGATTGTCTGCGCAAGCCGGATCAGCAGCAGCTGAAAGGAGCGGTCAGCGGTTCCTGTGTAATGCGTCTGATAGATCCGGGTAAAATAATCGCTGCCGCCCTCCGCATCCTGTTCCGTATAAGAGAGCCCAGCGTTCTGCATGGTGCGCGTGATCGTCCCGTCGTTGCCGACACCCAGATACGACGGCACCCAGAGCATAATAACCGTGCAGAAGAGGATCACCCCGAGAGACACGACGGTAAACTGCATATCCGAAAAGCGCCTGGCAAAATGCTGATTGCCGCGCCGATGAACTGCAGAAATATGAAGCCCTATCTGTCTGGCTGTATTCCAGACTGCGTTCACGATTGAGGTCAATGTCATTTCAGCTCCGTGAAATATGCCACCTGTGGCAGAAAATGTTCCATATATTGTGCCACATACGAACGTAAATGGCAATTCGTACAACCGTCTGGATAACGTTTCTGTACAAACTCCGCCGCCCTGTCGTTTGGCTGGCGAGTGTACTGTAAACCAGGCGCGTTCAGGCTGTAGCCTAATAACCAATTTGGTCAATTATATTTACCGAACCAGTCAACGAATTGACTGATATGATAACGTCAACCATGTTGGTCAATATCATCCGCGTGCCGACGGCGAGATCTCCGCTGCATACAAAAAGGCCAGATGTGTCAAAACACACCTGGTCTTCAAAATGCTTAACACCTGTATCGATTGCACATTCAGGCAGCTCGTGCCTGTTCAATGTCCGTTCGTATAGCCGCGTAACTATGAATGCGGCTGATCAGCACACCGTCTTACAGCTCCGGGAAGATGGGCTTGAGTGCCGGATACAGCTGGCGGTAAGCCTGATATTTTTTCTCATACTTGGCAGCAAGCTCCGGAGTAGGAGATACCTTATCTGTGGTCTTTACCAGCTTGTCCACTGCGTCCTTTACGGTTGCATACTCACCGCAGGCAACAGCCGCCAGAATGGCTCCGCCGTAGCCGGGGCCCTGCTCGGTTTCCGGTGTTGTCAGCTCCAGATTCAGCACGTTTGCAAAGATGGTCTTCCAGAGAGGGCTCTTTGCGCCGCCGCCGCAGATCATGCTGGACTTAATGTCGATGCCGAGCTTCTTGGCTGCCTCGAGGGAATCGCGGATGCCGAAGGCAACGCCTTCCAGAACAGCCTGCGTCATATCCTCGCGGGTGGTATCCATGGTCATGCCGATAAAGCAGCTGCGCGCTGCAGGATCGTTGTGCGGTGCGCGCTCGCCCATCAGATAAGGCAGATAGTATACGTGGTTGTTGCCGAGCTTGTCCTCGGTAACGCCCTTCTGCTCTGCCGGATAGTCCTTGGTGCGGATGATCTCATCCATAAACCACTTGTTGCAGGAGGCAGCGGACAGCATGCAGCCCATGAGGTGATAGCCGCCGTCTGCGTGATCAAATGCATGCAGTGCATTTCCGCTGTCAACGCGGAAGGTGTCGGAAGAGATGAAGATGGTTCCGGAGGTTCCGAGGGAGATGTTGCATGCGCCGTTGCCTACGGTTGCAGTTCCGATGGCAGCTGCAGCGTTGTCGCCGGCGCCTGCCACGACCTTAACACCAGCAGGAAGTCCCAGCTCCTCTGCAATTTCCGGCTTCAGCGTTCCGACCGCCTCATAGGACTCGTAGAGCTTCGGCATCATATCCTCGGTAATGCCGCAGATCTCCAGCATCGGCTTGCTCCAGCACTTGTTCTTCACATCCAGCAGCAGCATACCGGAAGCATCGGAGTAATCGGTGCAGTTTACGCCGGAGAGCATATAGTTGATGTAGTCCTTCGGCAGCATGATTTTTGCGATCTTTGTAAAGAGCTCCGGCTCATTTTTCTTCATCCAGAGGATCTTGGGAGCGGTAAAGCCAGCAAAGGCGATGTTCCCGGTGTATTCCGTGAGCTTTTCCTTGCCGATGACGGTATTCAGGTAGTCGGTTTCCTCCTGCGTGCGTCCGTCGTTCCAGAGAATTGCAGGACGGAGCACGTTGTCATCTGCGTCCAGAGCAACCAGACCGTGCATCTGTCCGCCGGCGCCGATGCCCGCAACCTGGCTTGCATCAAAACCCTGTACCAGCTCGCGGATGCCTTCCTTGACGGCACTCATCCAGTCCTCCGGCTTCTGCTCGGACCAGCCCGGGTGAGGGAAGAAGAGCGGATATTCCTTCGAAACAATGTTCTCGATCTTGCCATCCTCCTTCATGAGAAGGAGCTTTACAGCAGAGGTACCAAGATCAACACCAATGTACAGCATATGTTTTCCTCCTATGCAATGCGCAGCTGCAGTGCTTTCGCAGCTCTCGTGCAATACCTGCGGCCCGCATCTGACTTTTAGTTAACTTCATTATGAGAAGGCCAAAATGGAAAGTCAATGCAGCCAGTGACTTTCTTTTGTCGGATTGTGCTTGCCTGTAACAGTACATACCTTTACTAAATCTTAATAAAGCAAGCAGTATCCCATGTGCTATACTTTGAGGGAATGCCCGCCTCCCTGGCGGCATAACTTTTAAGATATGAACAAAGGAGATGCATTCTATGAAATATCGGCCGACACGAACACAGGTTTCCTGGGGAATTACCGCGTTTCTGACCTTTGTGGCCTGCGTTGTTTTCACCTATATGCTGTACAACGGGAAGACATTTCTGCAGGCATTCAACAACATTATGGGGAGTCTGGAAGCGATCCTGTTCGGCATTATCATTGCATTCATCTTAAATCCGGTGATGAAGTTCATCGAGCAGAAGCTCCTCGCGCCGGTCTATCGACGCCGCGGCGTCGACGTATGGCGCGACGACCAGAAAAAGAAGCGCCTCCAGATGCGTAAAATATCCGTTGCCGCGACCATTGTTTTCTTTGTGGCAATTCTGGCCGCCATGCTGGCGATCGTTCTGCCGCAGCTGGTCAACAGCATCCGGACGATTTTTGTGAACCTGTCGGTGTATGAACAGAACGTGCTGAGCTTCCTGGATGAGGTCTCCAAGAGCAACCCTGAGCTCGGCGATCAGGTCAGCACGATGGTTGTTCAGGCTGAGAACGCACTGGAAAGCTTCTATAACAATAACATTGCCGGCAACATCACGGATGTGCTGCAGCTGGTTGCCAATCAGGCGGTTTCCTTTGGAAAGGGCATTTTTAACTTCATCATCGGCATCATCGTATCCATCTACCTTCTGTACACCAAGGATACGCTGTGCGGACAAGGGAAGAAGATTGCCTACGCACTGTTCAACGAGCGGTGGGGTAATGAAATTGTCGGCGGCTGCCGCTACATCAATCATACATTTGTAGGCTTCATCACCGGCAAGATCCTGGATTCCTTCATCATCGGCATTCTGTGCTTTATCGCCACAAGCCTGATTCTTCACACGCCGTTCCCGGTGCTGGCATCCTTTATTGTCGGGTTTACCAATGTGATTCCGTTCTTCGGACCGTTTATCGGTGCCGTGGTCGGCGGCCTTATTGTTTTCATGATCAATCCGCTGGATGCGTTGTGGTTTGTGATCCTGTGCCTGATTCTGCAGACCTTTGACGGATACATCCTGGGACCGAAGATTCTGGGGGATTCCACCGGACTTTCCAACTTCTGGGTAATCTTTGCAATCATGCTTTTCGGCGGCCTTTGGGGCGTGCCGGGCTGGGTCATCGGCGTGCCGCTGTTCGCTGTATTCTATACCGTTGCAGCCAGACTGGTGAACCACTGGCTCCGCATGCGCGGCAAAACGACCTCATCGGAGCGCATGCAGGATGTTGCCTATTACGAAAACGGCCAGGAGAGAAAGGTCGGCGATGAGACAGCAACGGGCTTTTACGCGAACCGGAAGGAGAGCAATTCCTGGGCCAGAGCGCTCGGAATTGATATGGAGAAGCTTGCAAGGAAGAAGAAATCTGCAGACGAATAGCTGCAGTTCACGTTGAAATTGGCAGGTGCTAACAGATTTCATTTCACGAATAGTTGGCAGGAGGATTTGGATTTGCGTTTTGTGATTCAGCGTGTGCAGCGCGCATCGGTTACGGTAGATGAACAGATCATCGGTAAAATCGGGAAAGGGCTGCTGGTATTGATCGGCATTGAGGATGCAGATACAGAGCAGATTGCTGACCGGATGATTGCCAAGCTGATCGGGCTGCGCATCTTTGAGGATGCAGACGGCAAGACCAACTGCAATCTGGATTCCGTACAGGGAGAATTGCTTCTGGTGTCACAGTTTACGCTGTACGCCGACTGTCACCACGGCAACCGTCCGTCCTTCATTCGTGCCGGCAAGCCGGACCAGGCAAATGCACTGTATGAATATATTATTGCCGCGTGCCGCCGGACGGTTCCTGTTGTGGAATGCGGGCAATTCGGTGCCGATATGAAGGTAGAGCTGCTCAACGATGGTCCCTTTACCATTGTTCTGGATTCAGACGAGCTGGGATACAAGAGCTGATTCGATCGGAGAATCCGCCTTTGCGACTTCGCGGAATTTTCCACAGGCTGCCATTGTTTTACAACAGCACGGGAGGCAAACATGGATATTCAAACCATCGTATTTGTGATTGCTGTCATTTGCTTTTTCGTGGCAATTCCATTTGTGGTCGATGCAATTCGTAAGAAGGATTTTAACGATCAGGTTTCCGGAAAGAAAGAGATCCACAAGGTACCTGAATCATATAAAATCAATTTTGATCAGAATTCTTCGAATCCGGCAGTGGAACAAGTTGCGCAAAAGGGAATTGAACAGATGAAAACGGATACAAAATCCATGCACCTGTAAAGAAAAGCAATCCAACTATTCGTAAAAGCTGCATTTTGCGAATAGTTGGGTTGCACTCCTCCGCAGCACCGCAGCACCGGTATGCCTGTAAGCCGCCCATTGGTTCTCACAGAACCCATCACGGACATGGTCATGAAAAATCGCAGCGATTCATAATCCGTTTGCAGGAATGCATGGATTAGAATCGCTGCGATTCAATTACTTATTCTTTTCAGCTCTTGCGGCTTCGAAATCATCCACCATCTGGCAGATCAGATTAACCGCGCCGTCAATGCCAAGGAGTGCGGAATTGATGGAAAAATCATAGGTGTCCGCGCGTCCCCATTTCCGGCTGGAATAATAGTTGTAATAGCTCTGACGCTGCTTGTCCTTCTTGTTCATGAAATCGCGTGCCTTCTGACGCGTGTTAATGTCAGGATAACGGCGCATGATCTCGTCGATGCGGCTGTCCTCATCAGCATGAATAAAGATGTTGATGACGTTGTCGCGCTCCGCCAGTGCGTTGTCTGCACAGCGTCCGATAAATACCGCAGGGCCCTCGTCAGCCAGCTTCTTGATCGTATCAAACTGCGCCAGGAACACCTTCTGGCTGATCGGCATGTCAACAAAGCTGGATGCGTTGTAGCCGAACGAATAGGTATCCATTACCAGATTATACAGAAACGAGTTCGTAGCACGCTCATCGTGCTGCTCAATCATTTCCTTGCAGAAGCCGCTGTTGCCGGCCACATGAGCGATCAGCTCCTTGTCGTAATACTTAATGCCGTAATGAGCGGCGACCTTTTCACCGATTTCTCTTCCGCCAGATCCAAATTGTCTTCCGATGGTGATGATTGTATTCATATTGCCTCCTTACATCCGGTCACTGCGATGCCGTTACTGTCATGACCACGATCATTTGTGTGATCCCATTATAGTAAATTTTCTTGTAACTATCCAGAGCCCATTCGCAAAAGCGCTGCTACGCAGCTTTACTTGTTACAGTTCATTCGCCAGCCAAACGACAGGGTGGCGGAGAATGTCCGGGTCCAGGGCCTTGCGAGGCCTCGGTGCTTGCGAGCGTCTTCTGCGAGCTTAGCACCGCTAGGTCCGAGGATGGAGCGAGAGCGTCCCAGGACCGGACAACTCCGCCAGGACCCGTCGTGGCTGGCGTTTGTACCGTAACCTTTACTTTTGCACGCGTGGTCCTGCATTCTGCAAATCATGCGCCCGCTAAGGATTACAGAGCACTCCGACAGGCCCCGTCGTGGCTGGCGTCTGCACATTACCGCGGCAGCACCTCCAGCAGATGCTGAAAATACTCCGGCAACGGCGCATCGATCTCAATGTACTCTCCGCTCACGGGATGCAAAAAGCCCAGGATTCTGGCATGCAGGCACTGTCCCTCCAGCCGGTACGGGGATTTTCTCGATCCGGCATACACCTCATCCCCGAGCAGCGGATAGCCGATGCTCGCCATATGAACACGGATCTGGTGCGTCCGGCCGGTCTCCAGGCGGCACTCCACATACGTGTATTGCTGAAAACGCTGGAGAACCCGGACGTGCGTGACAGCATGCTTGCCCGTTCCGTCGGCCACAACCGCCATTTTTTTGCGGTTATTCCGGTCGCGACCGATATCTCCGCAGATGGTCATTTCGTCCTTAGGAAGAACGCCGTAACAGATGGCCGCATACCGGCGCACAATGGTGTGCTCCTTGAGCTGCTGCGCAATGCAGCGGTGCGCCTGATCGTTTTTGCAGATGAGAAGGGAACCGGTCGTATCCCGGTCAATCCGGTGCACGATCCCCGGCCGCAGGACGCCGTTGATGCCGGACAGGGAATCCCTGCAGTGGTACATAACCGCATTCACCAGTGTGCCGCTGTAATGCCCCGGCGCCGGATGCACGACCATTCCCTTCGGCTTATTCACGACGAGGACATCCGCATCCTCATAAAGGATATCCAAAGGAATATTCTCCGGAAGAATATCCGGCAGAACCTGCTCCGGGATGGAAAAGGCGATGAGATCCCCCTCTCTGACCTTCAAAGACGCTTTGGCGCCCTTGCCGTTCACGAGGACGAGTCCGTCCTTCATAAGCCCCTGGAGATAGCTGCGGGACCGGTCCGGAACCTGCATGGCCAGAAGCTTATCCAGGCGAAGGCCTTCCTCTTCCTCTCCCACAATGAATGAATCGAATGAATCAGTATTCATAGGCCGGCATCACCCTTTTGCGTGCAGAAACGCAAAATCCTCGTCTTTGTAATAAAAAAGAATGAGCAAAGCCAGCACGGCGGTTGCAATCGTGACATACATGTCTGCAACGTTAAACACCGGGAAATGAATCAGCGAAATGTAAATAAAATCGCGAACATAGCCCAGCCGGATTCGATCCGCAAGATTTCCAACGGCGCCGGCGCTGATGAATAAAAGCGAAACGGCCAGCGGGAGGTAACGCCGCGTCTTCGGCATGCGCCAGAGCAGCACGCCGATTAAAACCGTGACGGCAGCTGCGATCAGAATGAACAGCCACTGCGCATTCTCCAGCAGGCTGAAGGCAGCTCCGGTGTTCTGCAGATACCGAAACTCCAGAGCACCGGGAATCAGCTCAATCGGCTGACTGCCGCAAAGAACGCTCTGCGCAATTGCCTTTGTCCATAAATCCAGGGCAATAAGAAGAACCCAGGCGGCAGCAAAAAACAAGGTCAATGCCATAGTTTATACTCCCTCTCCTGTTTTCAATGAGAAATCAAGCTCACGGATGCCGGCCAGAAGCTCCTCGTCGGTTACTGTGGTGTCCACATAGGCATCCCCGATGGCATGCAGCAGAATAAAGCGCAGCGCGCCGTTTTTTACCTTCTTGTCGGATTTTGTGAGTGCGAGCACCGCTTCTGCATCGATGGACTCCAGGGAGATCGGAAGGCCGAACGGCACGAACATGTCACGCACCTCATAATACTCCTCCCAGGAAAGGTACTTGCGCTGATAGGAAATGTAGGCAGCAGCAATGCAGCCGAGTGCGACACATTCTCCGTGCGTCATCGCAAAGTTCAGATGCTTCTCGATGGCATGGCCGATGGTGTGTCCGAAGTTCAGCAGCATCCGCTCTCCCTTTTCATAGGGATCCGCCTCTACCACTGCCTTTTTGATTTCATTGCTGCGGTAGAGCATTTCGGACAGGACCTCAGTGTCACGGTCCGTAATCTCCACGATGTGATCAATCAGCCAAACATAGAATTCGCTGTCCTTGATCAGCGCGCTTTTCATGATTTCCGCAAAGCCGGAGGCATACTGCCGCCCATCCAGGCTCTTCAGGAAATCCGGATTCTCCCAGACAAGACGCGGCATTTTAAATGCGCCGACCATGTTCTTGTATCCGTCGAAATCCACGCCGGTTTTCCCGCCGATGGAGGAGTCTGCCTGCGCCAGGAGCGTGGTCGGGATCTGGATAAAGTCAATGCCGCGCATATAAACCGCTGCGGCAAATCCGGTCATGTCACCCACTACACCGCCGCCGAGGGCTGCCAGAACACAGCTCCTGTCAAAATGGTTCTCAACAAGAAAGCCCAGAAGGCTTCGAATCTGATCCAGCGTCTTGTTCTCTTCCCCGGCCGGGATGGCATATACCAGCGGCTTTTCATCAAATAATGCGGCAATCTGCTGCGCATACAGGGGTGCCACGTTCGTATCCGTTACGATACAGAATCTGCGGCCCTCAAAGCCAAGGCGCAGGAGCTCCCGTTGAAACTGGGCGGCATCGGTGCTGTAAAGAATGTCATAGCAGGGTTGTCCGTCCTTGTGAACGGACAGGCGGTTCATATTTTTGCTCATAGATTAATTCTCCCAAAGAGTCTTTTGCCCTCAACTGATACCGGATTGCTGCGCGCCGTTGCGCTCCCTTTTGCCCCTGGTATCACAAAAGCGCACCAACACAGGTGTTGGTGCGCTGATATCTGCATCTGCTGCAGCTGCTCTTAATAGGCACTGCCCATGTTCATGGTGCTGTTGACAAACGGATTGGAGCTGCCGTCATTCATTCCGCCCGCAGAGCCGGCACCGCTCATGCCATTCATGCTGCCCATACCGTTCATGCCGCCCTGTGAGGCTGCTGCACTGGCCAGGATTCCGGAAACGGCATTCGGACGTCCCCCGGTAATGTCACCGGCGATGTCAACGTCCTCCGGCGTAATCACAATGATATACTGGGAAATCCGCATAAAGTTCCCGTGGAGTGCATAGCAGGAGCCGGAAGCAAAGTCCACAATCCGCTGCGCAGTATTGACATCCAGGCCCTCTAAATTCAGCATGACAATCCGGCGGGCCAGAAGCGTATCCGTGATCTGCCGCGCATGGTCAAACGAGCTCGGCTTAATGACGCGAACCTGCTGAGATTTGCCCGGATTCATATTCGGACGCATCGGGACAACCTGTCCGCCGCTGGAACGGCCGCCGCCCTGATTGCCTGCGGGGCGAAGCGATGTGCGGTTATTCGAGCGCTGCGGACGATCATAGACCTCATCCTCGTCCTCATCCTCGTCCGGATCGGGGCGTCGCTTGCCGCGGTTAAAAAAGCCCTTTCCCCTCGGCTCATCTTCGTCCTGATCTTCGTAGTCATCCAGCTCCGGATCGTAATCCTCGTCGTTATCAGAAACGAAGCGGCTCGTCAGATTATCAAAAATACCCATATTATCTCTCCCATGCGAGATTCGCTGCTCATTTTCAAAATTCCATACTTTGTTATTATTGAATGAAAACGGAGGCATGTCAATGTAAAAATGAAGAAACACCCCGTTTATTCATACAAAAACTCGTCCGGTGAGGTTGCATCGGCATTCAGCACAATATAGTCGTATTCCCGAAGGCCATAGGCGGAATTCGCCTCTACAATCGCATAGTCATCATTTTCTGCGATTTTGTTCACCTGGCAGAAATCGGCATACCCCTTATTGATGTTGTAAACGCCCGTGAGCGAGTCGGTCATGCCGGATGAGAGCGTCAGCGTTTCCGAGGAATTCGGCTTCATCAGAACATCTCCGTCCGAGAGGCTGTCCTGACTCAGATAATAATTGTCGTCATCGTCCTCCTTGGTGTAGGGCGTCACGGAAATAAACTCCGTGCTCTTCTCTCCGTCGGAATCGACGATCTGGCGCAGCACGCCGCTCCCGGATCCG
Source organism: Clostridium sp. CAG:508 (assembly GCA_963650385.1). Lineage (GTDB taxonomy): Bacteria > Bacillota > Clostridia > Lachnospirales > Lachnospiraceae > CAG-791. The sequence continues at coordinate 67,318 of CAVJLL010000001.1, forward strand.
CCCGTTCCCATTCCATCCGTCACATAGCCTCGCGGAACCACATAGAAGGTATCATCAACCAAAGCGGTCTTAGGAACCTTCAGGCCTGTCTGCGAATCATTCAGCACCTCGATGGTAAGAAACCGGTCCGTGCAGAAGGTGATCATCGAATTGGTAAAGGTCAGCTCCACCAGGAAGTGCTCCTCATCGAGCTTGCGCACCTCTCCCACGGTCGCCCAGGACTCGTATTGATTCTTCAGAAAACGAACCTTTACAACCCCTTCGTCCGTGAAGAAATCAGCCTCCTCCTGCGAGGACACCTGGATGGCGATGCTCCAGTCCTCCGAGGTCTCCAGCTTATAAGCAGGATCTCCCTCAACAACAAGATCACCGTTTGTCAGCTCCGTCTTCTTGTAATTGGCCGTGTCAAAATCACTGACCTGCAGATCCTGGAAGGTCTTGCCCTCATATCCGTCGACGCTGTAGACGATATCGCCGGTATCGGTCGTATTGCAGTAATGCAGAGAAGACGCAGAGGCAGCGGAAAGGTCCTTGAGGATGCTCCGGTTGGTCATCTTCTGGATGGAAGCAGAAAGAGAGGACTTAAAGGTATACACCTGCCCGAAGTCCGCAGCAGAAAAGCTGTCCTCAAAGGAGGAAATATCTGCGGCAAGCGACTGGTAATCGCTGTCCGAGAGAATGTTGTTCTCGGTTGCATTCTGTGCCAGGTAAGACTGCACCTGACCGGATTCATCCACAGTATAGGCAAGGGCACCGCTGGCAAGGCGGTCCGTCTCCGGGGAATAGTAATTGATGTATCCGGAGTACTCGCTTCCCACCACGGTTTCACTGCGCAGAGCAAGCCCCTGGTAAATGCGGTCCGATGCAAGCGAGCCGGTACGGACCTCGTATCCGACGACGTGCTTGGCAGTGACATACCGGATCATCGAATAAGCCGTATAGATCAGGATGACCGCCATAATAATAATGCCGAAATTGAGGTTAACCGGCTTCTGGTACTGAACAACGCGCTCGTCCCCCTTCGCGGACCGGTTTCTGCCGGCGCCCTGCGGTACCTTGGCAGAGGCATATCCTCTTCCGGCCAGGCGCTGGTCATACGCCCTGGCATTCGACCGTTTTCCTGTGCGGCTCTTCTGGCCGGAGGAAGGTCTCCCCTGCACGTTTCGTCCGGAACGCGATCCATTATTTGAATTTCGGCTGCGGTGATCGGTCAAAAGGAAACTACCCCATTCACAGCGAAGGCCTTGGAAACAACGTCCCAAGGCCTTCGGAGCACTATACAATGAGCTGCATAGCAGCTAAATTTGTTTACAGAGAAACTGCGATGAGCGGCTTGGCAATTTCCGGAAGCTCTGCCTCATCCATGGAAACGCTGAGTACAAAATCAACCTTGAACTGCTCGCTGAGCTTCTGGAGCTTCTCAATCGCGCCGCTGATGTCTGCATCACGCAGGTGGGCAATGTCAAGGAAGCTGTCAAAATACATCTGCTGCAGGTCATGATCCTGAGAAAGGATTCCGCTGACAAAGCCAAGGAACTGATCCGAGTTGTCTACGCTGTAATCCGGCACGCAGATCAGACGAATCTTGTTGTTGAGCTCGAACATATGCTGTGTGCTCTTGTCGAGATAAACAACATTGCCGAGAACGTCTTTAACTTCACTGTTGACTTTATCCAATAAGCACTTTGTCTTGCCTTTGCCCTTTTTGCCTACGATAAGTTGAACCATTGGATTTGCCCTCCTGGACTAATAATTTTGTAACGAATGCGAAAGGGATTCGTTTCGTTCATTATACAAAAATGCAATGGGAAAAACAACCGCTCTCACCCAATCAGATCCAAAAGATCGTTCATCGTCTGATAGCAGGCGTCGTTGTCGAGTGCCTTCATGACAACCGCAATGTAAGGATTTCCAGAGGAATCCCGCACATACAGAATCAGGTTGTGGCCGGCTGCCGTCGTAGTCCCGGTCTTGCCTCCGATCACCGTAACGCCGGTGGGCGGCTTCACATAATCCATGTTGTAGGAGTTGGTGGAGTTCACGGTAATTTCCTTATTGGCGCCGCTCCTGTCGTGATACACCGTGGTGTAGGTTGACATGGCGATGATCTCCTGGAAGGACTGAAACTGCATGGCCTCGTTGAAAATCAGGTACATGTCGTAGACGCTCGTATAGTGGTTCTGGTCCGTCAGACCATTGGAATTGATGAAATTGGTTTTCGTTGCCCCAAGGGACACCGCCTCGTCATTCATCATCTGGATAAAATTCTCCGTGGAGCCGCCGATGTTTTCCGCGATCATCACGGCAACGTCATTGTCGGAATGAATCAGAAGAAGGTGAAGCGCCTGGTCCAGCGACATGGTATCACCCTCCTCCAGCCCAGCCCTCTGCGCGTCGGCATCGGTCATATAGACATTGGAGGAAGCCGTGAGCACCGTGTCCAGCTCCGCATTTTCAAGGGCAACCAGCGCGGTCATGATCTTGGTAAGGCTTGCAGGATAGACGCGCTCAAAGATATCTTTTGCAAAAAGCGTTTCCTTATGATTCAGGTCGAACAGAGCCGCACACGTGGTGTCAGAAATGCCGCCCATTTCCGCGGCGTCTACATCCCCGTCCGCCACACAGATTTCGGACGCAAATGCCGGTGCAACCTCCGCAGAGCCGGAGCTGCTGACCATGAAGTTAAAGTTGCTGTAGCCAGCATTGTCCTGAAAGGAAAGTGTCACCTTGCTGCCGCATCCACCCAGAGAGAACGAAACGCACAGCAAAAAAAGGAGCGGCACAAACCGTTTCCTGCCGCCCCTCCTCTTCTGTTCTTTTTTAGTTCCGGTCATGCGTCTGCAGGCTGCAAGCCTCTGCATCATATCCTTTTACTGCTGCCTTTCCTCTGCGGCTGCCCGGCACCGGGCATTGCCCTTGCACAACCGCATCACTTGTACATCTCACGCCATTCCAGATCGCCGCGGTCAAGCGACTTCACCAGAAGCTCCGCTGTTGCAAGGTTGGTTGCAAGCGGGATGTTGTGAATGTCGCACAGCCGGACAATGTTGTTGACGTCCGGTTCGTGCTTCTTGCTGTCACTGAAGGGATCCCGCAGGAAAATAACGAGATCGATCTCATTGTTCTCAATCTGAGCACCAATCTGCTGCTCGCCGCCCAGGTGCCCGGCTAACAGCTTGTGAATGTTAAGATTGGTGACCTCTTCCACGAGGCGCCCGGTCGTGCCGGTCGCGTAGAGCTCGTGGCGGCTTAATATGCCGCGGTAGGCGATGCAGAAATTCTGCATCAATTTCTTTTTGGCATCGTGCGCAATCAATGCAATGTTCATGTCATACCCCCAAAATGAATGCCTTCACCTTTTGCCGTTCTCTGCATGTTCTGCATCCGCACATTCAGAACAAAGCCGACTCCGATGTACAAACTGATCAGACTCGTCAGGCCATAGCTTACGAACGGAAGAGGAATTCCGGTATTCGGCAGAACACCCGTAGTAACGCCGATATTAAGAAATCCCTGAAATCCGATCCAGGTCCCCACCCCTGCAGCTATGACAGCTCCGGCAGTGTCCTTGGCTGACCTCGCTATCGAGTAGATGCGAAGCGTTATCAGCAACAGCAGAATAACGACAATGCTGCTCCCTATAAAACCAAACTCCTCTCCGATGACAGTGAAAATAAAGTCCGTCTGTGACTCGCTGATGTATCCGCTGTTCAGAAGGGAGCTGATTTCATTTGTATTATAGCCTTTTCCCATGAGCTGTCCGGAGCCGATCGCCATGATGGAATTCATGGTCTGATACGCAATGGTATCTGCATAATCCTCCGGATGAAGCCATGCAAGAATACGGCCTCTCTGGTAATCACTCAGAAGGGTTGAGCCATCCTGAATGACGAAATTAATGAACAGAATAACAGAAGGAACGGTCACAACCAGAACGGCTGCGACAAACCGGTAACTGAGTCCGCATACAAAAAGGATCACCGCAATGATAAGACATACCATGATTGTCGTGGACAGATCGGGCTCCTTGTAAATAAGAAATACCGGTGGCAAAGCCAACACAAGCGATGCCACGATCCACATTACCTTCTTCATCCTCACCTTATACGTCATGATAAACTTTGCATAAAACAAAATCAATAGGATTTTGGAGAACTCCGAAGGCTGAATGGTCATGCCGATATCGATCCAGCGGGTCGCATCGTCGCGGTTTACGCCCAGCGGCGTAAAGACCAGTCCCAAAAGGATGACGGTCACGGCGTAATAAATCCAGTGAAACCGAACCACCCTTTTGTAATCAAAGGACGACAGCAGCAGCATGACCGCAAGCCCCAGCAGCATACCGTAAACCTGCTTGCTCTGGAGGTCGTGCTTGGCCGAACCGATGGCGGCAATGCCGATGCTGTTCAGTATGACGATCAGGCCGACAAGGATAAAATCAAGATGCCGGAGATCAAAGGTCTGAAATAAACGTTGTCGCTTCATGTATTCTGTCAGTCCGAAATACTGCTTCCTGTGTCCATGGAGGAGCCCAAAATCTCATCCAGTGTCTTATCGCCGAAATAATACTCCAGAACCGCCTCGGTAATCTGCGCTGCGTAGGAGGAGGTATAGCCGTTGGCAACACGGGTGGCAACCGCGATCCGCGGATTGTCATACGGCGCATAGCCGATGAACAGTGCGTGGTTCGGCTTGTCCTCCGCCTCCTGTGCGGTACCGGTTTTGCCGGCCGCGGGAACCGAAAGATTCTGGAAAAACGTCATATTCTGCACAACGCCGCGCATACCGGAGTGAATGGCATTCCAGAAGACCGGATCCATCTGTATGACGTTGCGGATCTGGGCGGAATTCTTGTTCACACTGGTGCCGTCCGAGGACTGCGTTTTGTCAATCAGCGTGAGGTTGTAGCAGGTGCCGCTGTTGGCAATGGTCGTTGCATAGCGTGCCAGTCCGACCGTGGTGTAGCTGGCATTGCCCTGTCCGATGGCGGAGCGGACCGCATCCGTAGAGGATACCTGCGGAGCACGTTCTTCGATTTCAATGCCGGATTTGTCGGTCAGGCCGTACAGATCCGCATATTTGCGAAGCTTGGCAATGCCGGCATCCGAATCGTAATTGCCGTTGGAATCCAGTCCCAGCATATACCCTACATTATAGAAGAAGATGTTGCAGGAGTGCGTGATGCCGCCGATGACATCCAGATTTCCATGACTGTTCGGATAAACCCAGCAGCGCGGCTCCGGCTTTCCGATTTTGGTAAAGACGCCCTCGCATTTAATGATGGTGCTGAGGTCAATCACACCCTCCATGAGGCCGGCGGTTGCCGATACCGGCTTGAACGTAGAACCGGGTGCGGTCTCCTGGTAGGTTGCATTGTTGATCAGCGGCCGCGACAGGTCCTCCTGAAGCGACTGGTAATACGCAGCATCCACTGTGTTGGCCATCTTGTTGTTATCGTACCCAGGGTAGGTAACAAGCGCCAGCACATCGCCGTTTGTCACATCCGTAATCACAATGGAGCCGGAATACGGGTAGAGATTGAGCTGATCCGGCGTCAGGTCCAGATTTTTGATCCGCTTCATCATGAACTCCAGGGCAGACTCCTGTCCGCCAAGGAAGCTCGCCTCCTCCTCAGAGGATACGGTAACAATGCCCTGCTCCAGAAGAATCCGGCAGACCTGCGCGCCGGAAACGGTATCGCTCTGGATCATATAATGGAACAGATGCTTGGTGAATTCCCGGTCCTCCCGAAGCGTATTCAGGATGTAGCTCACGAGTGCGTCGTAAACCTCGCTTCCGGAGGCATACCGGCTGTCCATATCAATGAGACTTGCATCCACCCAGTCCATGGAAATGGCATAGTTTAAAAACTCCGCCATGGAAATGACTTCATCGGTGGTCCAGCTGATGTACGTTTCATCGCTTTTATCAATGCGGGAATTGATGAGAACCCCCTTCTCCTTCAGCATGGATACAATGTAGCTTTCGTAGTCCTTATACTCACGGGAAAGGACATTGTAGGGGTTCCAGTTCTCCGTCATTTCAGTTCTGAGCTGTTCAAGCGCATTGTCCTGATAGGACGTGAAGGAAGACCAGACCGCCTTTTCCGTATCCGCTGCATCCGCTTCGGAGAGATGGTCGATGTCAATGATGTTATTGTTGAACATCTGAAAATAGACATCATAGATAGGAATCATGATGTCGGAGCTGTCGTCGTTGTCTCCCATTTCATAGGTTCTGGCGTCAATGATGCGGCTGTAGACAATATCCGCCAGCTTGCGCTCGAGGATGTCCTGCGCCGCAATCTGCAGATCGTGGTCAATGGTCAGATAAATGTCATCTCCGGCGATCGGCGCGACATAATCGCTGGTTTCGAGCTCATTGCCCATGTTGTCGACATAGACGGTTTCCGAGCCCTTGGTCCCCTGAAGGCTCGATTCCATGGCCGACTCAATGCCGGACTTACCAACGACATCGTTGCTGGTATAGTCCGGGTTCTCCTTCTGAAGCTCCGTCAGCTCCTCGGAGCTGACCTTGCCGGTATATCCCAGAATATGTGCAAAATACTCACTATCGTTGTAGCGGCGCAGCGTATCGTCGGTGACGGATACGCCTTCCAGGTCATTTTGGTTCTCCAGAACAGCGGCCACCGTTTCCTCGGAAACATTTTCCGCTACGGTCGTCGCAATGTATTTCTGGTAGCTGTTCAGACTCAAAAGATAGCGTATGGTTACGATCTGCAGCAGGCGCTCAGGCTCATAGCCCTTCTGCGGTACGAATTCACTGTTCTCATCCTCCGGGTTCATCCGCTCTCCGATGCGGAAGCGCGCGGCCGAGCACAGATACCCGACAAGATCATCGGCACTGGCATTTGCCTCCTCTTCCTCCAGGTCACTGATGCTGGCATGTCCGTAGACATCCGCCAGAAACCGGGACAGCGCGGTCCCGCTGACCGTATATTCATAGTGCGAGGTTTCCTCATTCCAGACCACATCAAAATCAGAGGTAACGGAGTCTCCGTTTGCCTCTACAATATCGATCACCTTTTCAATGGTATCATTCAGATCCTGGCTGTGCTGCGAGGAGGATGTGCCGAGGTCATTCATTGTGACCGAATACGCGAGCTCATTGTAGGCAAGGAGCTTGCCGTTCCGGTCATAAATGTTGCCTCTTGTGGATGCGATGGAGACTTCTCTGCGGATCCGCAGCTTAAAATTGGAAAGGTAGGTCTCTCCGTTTACAATCTGCAGTACAAAAAGCCGGTATAACAGTCCGCAGGCCGTGCCGATGGCCACCAAAGACATGGTCAATGTGCGGAGGTTGATTTTTCGGAAAAACTCCCCCCGGAAGAACGTGCGGATATTCTCAATCATTCGAATCAGATAATCTAGCATTTGTTTCGTTACTGTTTGTTCTCCATCAAAGCACTCTGCGGCTTCTCCTTCATGAAGCGGTTGAACAGAACCCGCAGAATCGGATACAGCAGCACGCTGGCGAGTACGGTATATACCAACTCCGGCAGCATGCGTTTTTCGAAGAAGATCTTGAAAAACAGCCGGTTGCGCATCAGAAACAGGAAGAAGTACACCGCAAAGCCGGCTGCAAAATCACACACTGCAATCAGTGAAAGCGGAAATATCAGATCCTCGACGTACAGAATCTTCTGGAATTTTCCGGATAAAAACCCGATCACAGCATAAATTCCGGCCTGGAAGCCAATCAGCGGCCCAAAGCAGATGTCGCACAGAAGGCCGCAGAAAAGTCCAATGCACATGCCCTTCCGGTCGCCGAACATAAAGCCGTAGGAGGCCGTCAGAGCGATCATCAGATTGGGTGTGATTCCCTGAACGGTGACTGCCGGGAGAACCGCTGTCTGCAGTACAAAGCAGACAACGATAACGGCAAATACGATTAAAACGGTTCTAAGCTTTTTCATTCACTCACGGTTTGCTTCTGCTGCAGGATCACCAGGACCGTGTCCAGGTGTGAAAAATCAACCGCCGGCGTGATTCTTCCGGATTTGGTCAGATTGTTGGGATCGGTCTGAAGGTCACTGATGTAGCCGATCAGAATTCCCGGCAGATACTTGCTGCTGATGTTCGAGGTGACCACGCTGTCTCCGAGCTTCACATCGCTGTCCGGATCCGAGAGCTCCGAAAAGGAAATCTCTCCGCTTTCATACAGTGTCAGATCACCGGATACCATCAGGTTGTCCTCCGTGGCCTGCACAGTTGCAGAGACATTGGAATCGTCATCAATAATGGACTGAACTCTTGCCCAGTTCGGACCGATGTAGGTAATCCGTCCGACCAGTCCTCCGTCCGCCAGAACGTTCATATCGAGCGCAAGTCCGTCGTCGGTCCCCTTGTTGATCAGGAAGGAGTGATACCATGTGCCGCTCTCCTTGGCGATGATGCGGGCCCCTGTTTTCTCATAATCGGCATAAGTGCCATCCAGGCTGTACAAGGTCCGCAGCTCCGTCAGCTCATGCTTGGACTGCTGGAGCGCTTGGTTGGAGGCGGACAGCTCCTGATTCTCCTGCCGAAGCGAGGCATTTTCCTCCTGCAGCTGGTGAATATCCGAGACCAGCTGCTCGCGTTCGATCAGCCATTCTCCTGCCCTGCTGATCCCGTTCTGAAACGGAACCACCACGTAGCCGGCAAAGCCGGACAGCGGACCGTCCAGAATGCTCGTGTAATATGTAATTAGGATCAAGCCAACGCACAAAGCGGTGGTGATCAGCAGAAGATAGCGGCTCGGTATGTGAAGCTGCAGCGGCTCTCTTCGTTTGATGGGACCTGAACTCATTTCCCCAGTCCTTCAATGGTGTATGCCAGCGGACGGTACTGCATCTTTTTGATGACCTGTGCAAGACCAAGCGCAACGGTATTGATGGGAGCATCCGCAACGTTGACATCGAGCTTAACCTCGGTGCCGATGATGTCGGCAAGTCCCTCCTCCTGGCTGGCTCCGCCCGTCAGGAACAGTCCGTGACGGTAGATATCGGCAGACAGCTCCGGGGGCGTGCGCTCGAGCAGGACCTTGATGTTGTCCACAATGGTCCGGAAGCTGTCGTGCAGCGTCTCGGAGATGAAGTCTCTGGAAAGACTGCGCTCCATGGGAAGACCTGTTACGATGTCTCTTCCGTAAATGGTGCAGTAATCCGACGTATTCTCCCGGTCGCCGAAGGTAAGGCGGACCGTTTCTGCGGTCTTCATGCCGATCACCAGGTTGTATTCTCTTCGCACCGCACTGACGATGGTCGTGTCAAAATGACGGCCGCCGATTTTCAGAAGCTTGGACAGAACGATGCCGCCGAGGGAGAGAATGGAAATCTCCGTCGTATCAAAGCCGACATCCACGACCAGAACGCCCTGCGCGGTCTTCACGTCAATGCCCATGCCAAGGCCGTCCGCCAGCGCCTTCTCCACGACCATGATCCTGCGCGCCTTGATGCCGGCATCTGCAATCAGATCATAGAAGGCTCTCCGCTCCACCTCGGTAACATCCGTCGGCACAGCCACGAAAAAGTCTGCCGCGTGCAGGGCACCGCGCTGCTCATCCCGCATGAAGGACTTCATCAGTAGCTCCATGTTCCGGATATCTGCAATGACGCCGCTCCCGATGGGATAGCTCACGCGAATGTTGGCCGGCGCGCGCTCAAACATCTCATACGCGTTGTCGCCGTAGGCAATCATTGTCTTTTTATTCTTGACGGCGATCATGTTCTTCTGCACCATGATGCGGTCCGTTGCTGCGTTGTATATCTTAATGTTGCAGGTACCCAGATCCACGGCATATGCGTTGTTGATGACGCCGGGATCGTGAAACTCTTCCTGCTCACGGACCTCACCGGGTCTGTGATGCTTTCTGCCGAACAGGGCCATATCTATCTCCTCAAACCAATCCTTCCGTCATAAGGCTGCAGTAGCGCCGGTCTCCGATGATGATGTGATCGACCAGCCGGATCTCCATAAGATCTCCTGCTTCCTTCAGGCGTTTTGTCAGCTGCACATCCTCCTTCGACGGCGACGGATCACCGCTTGGATGGTTGTGCAGCAGCAAAAAGGACACTGCACCCGCATCCAGTGCGCGCCGGAATACATCCCGCGGCGAGCAAAGCGAAGCATCTGCAGTTCCGATGGTAAGAATCTCCTCCCGCAAGAGACAGAGCCGGTTGTCCAGAAAAAGGGCAATGACCCGCTCCTGCGCTTCGTGGCGCAGAGACTCCATGTAGTAGTTCGCAACCGTCTGCGGCTGGCTGCAGGTCAGACGCTCCCCGAAGGGGTGTGCCGATTCACAGGCAAGGCGTCTGGAAAGCTCCAGAAGGCATTGAATCTGTATGGCCCGGACTCTTCCGATTCCGGGAACACGCTGCAGATCCTCCTGGCTCAGATTGTAGAGGATGGAAAGTGAATTTCCGTCTCCTCCCTTCAGCCGCAGAAGGTGTCTGGAAAGCTCCAGAACCGGCTCCTTGGGGGTGCCGGTCCGAAGAAGGACCGCCAAAAGCTCAGCGTTGGAAAGCGCAGCTCTCCCGCCGGCCTCAAAGCGTTCATAGGGCATTTCCGGACGATTTTGTGTTTTCATAGGACCTCTTTCCCAAGGCCTCTCCGGGGGCAGAAGTCCATATCATTGTAACGAGTTGCAGGCGGTTAATCAAGCGTTGCCAGTCCCCGCTCCAGCATGTTCTGCAGGGTCTTGAGGATCCCCAGCTTGGCATGCGGCCAGGTGAGTCCGCCCTGGAAAAAGACGGTGTAGGGCTCGCGGAGCGGGCCGTCTGCGGAGAGCTCAATGGAGGAGCCGGACACAAAGGCACCGGCTGCCATAATGACGTCGGAGTCGTACCCGGGCATCGGCGCCGGCTCACAGGAAACGAAGCTGTCCACCGGAGACGCGGCCTGAATTCCCTGGCAGAAGGCAATGACGCCCTCCGGCTTATGGAAGGTGATGGCCTGAATAATGTCATGCCGGTCCTCAGATCCGTTCGGCAGGACATCAAAGCCGAGCTTTTCATAGGCGCAGGCCGCAAAAATCGCGCCCTTGAGTGCACTGGCCGTCACGATGGGCCCCATGAAAAAGCCCTGGAAGAATGCCGGCAGCAGGTCAAGGGAGGCGCCGACCTCCTTGCCAAGACCCGGACTTGTGAGACGGACCGCCGCATTGGCGATGCACTCCTTTTTTCCTGCAAGATACCCGCCGATGGGCGCCAGTCCGCCGCCCGGATTTTTTATCAGGGAGCCGACACAAAGGTCCGCACCCACGTCCGTCGGCTCCTTCTCCTCGGTGAATTCGCCGTAGCAGTTGTCCACCATGTAAATAACATCCGGGCGCAGTGCCTTCATGAACTGAATGGCCTCTCCGATGGCATCCACAGAAAGCGTACGGCGGCTCTGATAGCCCTTGGAGCGCTGGATGGTGACAAGATGAATGGAATGCGCCTCGTCCTCTGTCAGGGCTCTTCGAAGGCCCTCGAAATCAAAGCCTCCGTCCGGCAGCAGATCCACCTGCTGATAGGAAATGCCGTATTCGGCAAGCGACCCTCTGGAGGGACGGATGCCGATCACCTCCTCCAACGTGTCATAGGGCTTGCCGGCCGCCGACAGGAGCGTCTGACCGGGGCGCAGATTCGACATCAAAGCCAGAGCCAGCGCGTGCGTGCCGCAGGTGATCTGGGGACGCACCAGTGCATCCTCGGTGTGAAAATAAAGAGAATATACCTTTTCCAGTCCCTCTCTTCCGATGTCATCGTAGCCATAGCCCGTCGTGCCCTTGAGGCTCGCCTCGCCGATGTGCGCCTCCTGCATGGCACGGATGATGCGCAGCTGGTTGTATTCCGCCATTTGGTCGATGGACTCAAAGCGCGGCTGAAGGCTCTCCAGAATCGGTGCCGCAAACGAGAGCACCTTGTCGGAAATGCCGAGTGCCGCATAAGCCTCTGCACGGAGCTTGTCAAGCCCGCTGCCTGTATTCTTCGTATCGTCTGTATTGATAGCCATTTCTGTCTGTATCCTCTCTAAAATAGAACGTTCTACGTTTTGCCGGTCTCCGTACGGATGCCTGTCGCCTCATAAGCTCCACGAATCCGGGAGCCCCTTCCGCATGAATTCCGCTGCCTCCTCGGGCGTTTTGTATTCGTCCATGTCGACCCAGACCACGTTTCTTTCGCGTTTAAACCACGTGAGCTGGCGCTTGGCAAAGTGCCTTGTCTGGAGCTTGATCTGTGAGACGGCATCTTCCAGAGAGCATTCTCCCTCCAGGTGCTGCAGAAGCTGCTTGTAGCCAAGGCCCTGCATGGAGACATCCTTTGAGGAAAAGCCCGCCTCCTCAAGGCGCCGGACCTCCTCCAGAAGTCCCTTCTCCATCATGGCATCCACCCGCGCATCGATTCTGCGGTACAGCCGCTCGCGGTTCATCGTGAGCACATAGTACACCGCATCAAAGACCGGTTCCCGAAGCCGCTGCCTTGCATTGTGCTCCGAGATCGGCCCGCCGGTTTCCCGGGCATATTCCAGGGCCCGTATGACGCGCTTCACATTGTTGGGATGGATGGCCGCCGCCGAGGCAGGGTCCTTCTCCGCAAGCAGCCCATGAAGTGCCTCGGGTCCCTTTTCCTCTGCCAGCTTCCGGAGCTCCTCCCGGTAGGAGGTATCCTCCTTTGTTTCTGTAAAATCAATGCCGTACAAAAGCGACTGAATGTAAAATCCGGTGCCGCCGACCACCATGGGAAGGCGCCCTTCTGCGGTGATCTCCTCTGCTGCCCGCTGCGCCATATTCTGAAAACGGACGACATTCCACTCCTCATCCGGATTCACAATGTCGATCAGATAATGCGGGATACCCTGCATTTCCTCCGCGGTGACTTTCGCCGAGCCGATGTCCATGCCGCGGTACACCTGCATGGAATCGGCCGATATGATGCTGCCGCTGCAGCGCTTTGCCAGTGCTACGGCAGCGGCACTTTTTCCGCTGGCGGTAGGACCGGCAATAATGATGAGCTTCTCCATACTATACAATTCTCTTAAATTTCCGTTCGATTTCCTGTCTGGACAGGACTATCATCGTAGGCCGCCCATGGGGGCAGTGATACGGATTTTCCAGGGACAAAAGCTCGTCGATGAGCGCCTTTGCCTCCTCATAGGACTGGTGCATGTTGCCCTTGACGGCCGCCTTGCAGGACATGGATGCAATTTTATACAAAATAGCGGCAGGCGTGCCGCTCATGCGGGAATCCAGGATTTCATCAAGGATTTCCAAAAGCAGCGCATCCGGCTCATTGGCATACAGCTCCATCGGCACGCCGCGCAGCGCGTAGGAATTCTGTCCGAAGGGCTCGATGTCATAGCCCATGCGGCGAAAATACTCCTGGTACTGCAGGTAGGCGCCCTCTTCCTTGCCGGTCAGGTTGAGAATGATCGGCGGGGCGAGCATCTGGGACGGTGCCGGCTCTGCCTGCTCCTTTGCCAGCCGCCGCATCAGGCGCTCGAAATTCACCTTCTCATGGGCGGCGTGCTGATCGATCATCAGCATCTTGTCCTTGAAGGAGAGAATCCAGTAGGTATCAAAAATCTGTCCGACGATCGTATACTCCGGCAGATTGCTGCTCTGCAGGATGTGGTAGCTGCGGTTGCCGTAGAGATCCTCGGCGTAATCCTCCTGCACGCTTTTGCGGAACATCGCCTCCAGATCCCCGGCAAGAACCGCCTTTTCCTTTTCCTCCTGCAGTGCCTTCGCCTTCTTGGGATCCGGAAGGGACGCCTCCTCGATGAAGGAGAGCTGTTCTGTCTTTACACCGGAAGCGGTTTTGTCAATGAAGGTGAAGTCATCCTCCTTGTATACCACAGGAGACTCGTGCACGGCAGGTGCGGCAGGTGCAGGCGACTCTTCCGCTGCTGTCTCTGTCGTCGTTGAAGCACCTGACGGTGCGGAAGTCTGTGCAGCAGAGGCAAGAAGATCCTCTGCAGCGGCAGGTGCGGCACCATTCGGTGAAGAACTGTCAGGTGCTGGAGTCTCTGCCGCAGAAACCTTCTGCACGGCAGATGCGGCAGCCGGTGAAGCAGTGGCTGCCGCAGGAACCTCCTGCGCGACAGGTGCGGCAGCCGGTGCAGCGGCGGCTGCAGGGATCTTCGCAGCGGCAGGTGCGCGCTCAAAAGGTTCTGCATGCCCCTCGGCCTTATTGGCGGCCGCACGCTCTTTCTCCTCCTCGGCGCGAAGTCGATTCTCCTCTGCCTGCGTGTTCATCGTGGCGCGCGGGATCAGCTCCACATGGTGCAGCGTCTCATGCACGGACTCATTCAGAAAATCAAAAATCCTCTTGGGATCGGAAAAGCGCACTTCCATTTTCGAGGGGTGCACATTGACGTCAATGTCCTCCGCTGCCGTCTTCAGGTAAAGGATGGCAAACGGAAAGCGGTGCTGCATCAGGTCGGTCCGGTAGCCCTCCTCCAGGCCCTTGGAAAGGACATCGCTTTTTAAAATTCTCCCGTTGACAAAGAAGATCTCGTGATTCCGGCTCGAGCGGGAAAATTCCGGGCGTCCCAGAAAGCCGTTGACGCAAAGGCGCTCTTCCCCGTCCTCCCCGGAGGATTTGGCAATCGGAATGACCGAGCTCGACATCTCCCGTCCGTAGATGCGGTAGATCAGCTCCTTGATGTTGCCGTTTCCCGTGGTGTGAAGCTTCTCCTGTCCGTTTACGCGGTAATGAAAGGAAATCTCCGGGTGGGAAAGGCAAAGGTGCTCCAGAAGCTCTGTGACGGCGCCGGCCTCGGTCTGCGGTGTTTTTAAGAATTTCCGGCGCACCGGCACATTGTAAAACAGATCGCGCACCATGATGCTGGTGCCGTCCGGCGCACCGACCTCCGTGACATCCAAGGGCGTCGCATCCGCATCCCTTGAAGGATCATTGGACTGGTACCGCCCCGCGGCATCGTTGACAGCACGGATGCCGACGATACTGTCCCGTGTTTTGGTGATCATCTCCACGCGGGACACGGCTGCAATGGACGAAAGCGCCTCTCCGCGAAAGCCCAGGCTGTGAAGATTTCCAAGATCATCGGCCTCGCGGATCTTGCTGGTGGCATGCCTGCGGAAGGCCTTTGCAATCTGGGACGGCTCAATGCCGGAGCCGTTGTCGGTTACACGGATCAGATCAATGCCGCCGCCCTTGATCTCCACCGTAACTGCCGTGGCTCCCGCGTCAATCGCATTCTCAACCAGCTCCTTGACGACATTGACCGGCCGCTCCACCACCTCGCCGGCGGCAATACGGTTGATCGTATCCGAGCTCAATACATGAATTTCTGCCATAGTCTATCCTTTATGTCTGCGCACTCCAGCGGTTTTTGAGCTCCGACTGCAGCCGGTACAGCGTGTTCAGTGCATCCATCGGCGTCATGTTGGTGACATCCAGTTCCTGCAGCTCCTTTAAGACATCGTTCTCCTGCACGGTTTCGAACAGACTCATCTGGTTCAGATCCACATCGTCGTAGTGCGGAACCTTTGAGGTCTTGCTGCTCTCGCCCGCCTTTACCTCGATGGACTGGATCTTCTCCGTGATGTCATTGTCGGAGAGCTGGCGCGCGATTTCCTTGGCACGCTCAATGACCATGTCCGGAATGCCCGCAAGACGCGCCACCTGTATGCCGTAGGAGCGGTCGGCACCGCCCCGTATGATTTTGCGCAGGAATACGATGTCGTCGCCCTTTTCACGCACCGCCACGCAGTAATTGTTGACGTTCGAGATCTTGCCCTCGAGCTCTGTCAGCTCGTGATAATGGGTGGCAAACAGTGTTTTGGCTCCCAGAATCTTGCGGTTTGCAATGTATTCGATCACCGCCCACGCAATGGCAAGCCCGTCAAAGGTGGACGTTCCGCGGCCGATCTCATCCAGGATCAGGAGCGACTTCGGCGTTGCATTGCGGAGAATGTTCGCCACCTCGTTCATCTCCACCATGAAGGTGGACTGGCCGCTTCCCAGATCATCCGAGGCACCCACGCGTGTAAAAATACGATCCACCACGCACAGATCCGCGGAGGCAGCGGGCACGAAGGAGCCGATCTGGCACATCAGACAGATCAGCGCCACCTGCCGCATATAGGTGGATTTACCGGCCATGTTGGGGCCGGTGATCACGGCGATGCTGTCCTTTTTGCTGTCCAGCACCGTATCGTTGGAGATGAAATCGCCGGACATCATCCGCTCGACGACGGGGTGCCTTCCCTCCTTGATGCGGATGAGGCCCTTGTCGTTGATATGCGGACGAACATAGCGGCCGCGCTCCGCCGTCAGTGAAAGCGAGGCGTAGACATCCAGATAGGCAATCGCCTTGGCCGCCTTCTGGATTTCGACAACGCGCCCGGCAATTTCCCTGCGGAGCTTGTCAAATTCCTCGTATTCGAGGTCATTGAGCTTGTCCTCTGCGCCCAGGATCCTCGCCTCCAGCTCCTTGAGCTCCGGCGTTGTATAGCGCTCGCTGCCGACCAGCGTCTGCTTGCGCTCAAAGTTCTCCGGCACAAGATCCTTAAAGGAATTGGTGACCTCAAAGAAATAGCCGAATACATTGTTGTATTTGATCTTGAGGCCGCGGATCCCGGTCTGCTCGCGCACGGTCTCCTCCATCTTCGCAAGAAGATCCTTGCTGCCGGTTTTGGCTTCGCGGAAGGCATCGATTTCCGGAAGGTAGCCATCCTTGATGATGCCGCCCTCCTTCATTGCCAGCGGCGGATCGTCCGAAATGGCGGCGGTCAGCTTGTCCACCAGCGCGTCAAAATCGCCCAGGTCCTCGCGGATGCGGGCAAATTCCTCGCCCTCGAGTCCCGAGAGCACCTGGCGGATGGGACGCACCATGCGCAGCGACTCCCGGAAGGCCACGAGATCTCTTGGATTCGCGCTTCCGTAGCTGATCTTCGTCAAAAGGCGTTCCAGATCATACACCGGCGCCAGGTATTCCCGCAGCTCGTCCCGGTCCACACTCTGAAGGCAGAGCACCTCCACGGCATCCAGCCGCTTTTCAATCTCCGCAGCATCGATGAGCGGCTGCTCGAGAAACTGGTGCAGAAGACGCGCGCCCATGGCGGTTTTGGTCTTGTCGAGGACCCAGAGAAGGGAGCCGTGCACCTTCTTTTCCCGGAGCGTTTCCGTCAGCTCCAGGTTCCGCCGCGTGGACGTATCCAGCAGCATATACTTGCCGGAGAGGTACGCTTCGATCCTCGTAATGTTGGACAGATCGTTCATCTGTGTATCGTACAGATACCGGAGCAGCGCACCGCACGCAAGCGTGCCTGCCTTCAGATCATCGATGCCCAGCGCCAGAAGGCTCGAAACACGAAAATGCCGCAGCAGAATCTCGCGGCAGTCGTTCTCGTTAAAATAATGCGGATCCAGCGTGTTGATGGTGATCGACAGGCGGTTCCGCAGATCCTCGGCATCGATGCCGCTCATCATGAACGCCTCGTTGCAGACGATCTCCGAGGGCATGTACTTCTGGATCTCATCCAGAATCTTCTGCGTACCGCTCACCTGCGTTGCCAGAAAATCTCCGGTGGAGACGTCACTGACGGAAATGCCGGCCAGCGCACTTGCCGCGTCGTAGAAAATGGCAAGGATATAGTTATTTTTGTGCTCATCGAGCGTCTCAGGAGAGACGTTCGTGCCCGGCGTTACGATGCGCGTAACCTCCCGCTTTACAAGGCCCTTGGCGAGCTTGGGATCCTCCACCTGCTCGCAGATGGCGACGCGGTACCCCTTTTCAATGAGCTTTGCGATGTAGATGTCGACCGCGTGAAACGGAATGCCGCACATCGGCGCGCGCTCAGAAAGGCCGCAGGATTTGCCGGTAAGGGTCAGCTCCAGCTCTTTTGACGCGGTCAGTGCGTCATCAAAGAACATTTCGTAAAAATCGCCCAGCCGGTAAAACAGGAGGCACTCCGGGTACTGCTCCTTGGTGCGCAGGTACTCCTGCATCATCGGTGATACATCTTCAATGTTGGGAAAGGACATAGATACCTCCTCAGCACCCCTCCGGGTTCTCGCGAAGCGCCGTGCCGAAATAGTAAAAGCCTCTGCACTCGTCCAGATGCACATCGTAAAAATGTCCGATCATGGAGGCATCGCCCTTGACGTGCACGATGACGTTGTTGGAAAGCCGGCAGGTGATGTACGAGGGATCCTGGCTTCCGACCTCCTCGGCAAGTGCGGTCATGGTGCGTCCTGCAAGGCCCGCAGCGCGCTTCCTTGCATTCTCCTGGACCGCGGCCAGAATGCGGTCAAAGTTCTGCTGCACTTCTTCCCGAGGCACCTGCGGCATGGAGGCAGCAGGCGTTCCCTTCCGCGGCGAATAGATGAAGGTGTATGCGTTGTCGAACTGAACCCTCTCAATGACGTCGATGGTGTCATCGGCATCCGCGGCCGTCTCGCCCGGGAAGCCGGCGATGATGTCGGTGGTGATGGCGGCATCCGGCACGATCTCGCGGATCATTGCCGCCCGCTCCAGGAACTCCTCCCTTGTATAGCGGCGGTTCATGCGCCGCAGAATCTCATTGGAGCCGGACTGCAGCGGAAAATGAATGTGCCTTGCAATGTTCGGATGATCCCGGATGACCTCCAGAACATCCCGTCCCATGTCCTTGGGGTGCGGCGTCATAAAACGGACGCGCTTAATCCCCTTCACCTCGGCCACTGCGGCAAGGAGCTCTGCAAAAGAGCACTTCGTCTCCAGATCTCTTCCATAGGAATTGACGTTCTGCCCCAGCAGCATCACCTCCACAACGCCGTCTGCCGCAAGCTTTTCGCATTCCCGCAGAATATCCCCGGGCTCTCTGCTCCGCTCGTGTCCGCGCACATAGGGGACAATGCAGTACGTGCAGTAATTGTCGCACCCGAACATGATGTTGATGCCGGACTTGTAGGCGTATTTGCGCTGAACCGGAAGGTCCTCAACGATTTCATCCGTTGCCTCCCAAAGGCTCGTGACCTTGTGCCCCTTTGCGTCAAAGGCGCCGTTCTTTGTTTCGTAGACCTCGCACAGATACTGCGGGAAGCAGAACAGGTTGTGGGTGCCGAAAATCAGGTCCACATACGGGTAGCTCTTTTTGATCCGGTCCACGGCGCTTTGCTCCTGCGTCATGCAGCCGCAGACGGCAATCTTCATCAGCGGATTGTGCTTTTTATAATGTGCCGCTCTCCCGAGGCGTCCGAAGAAATGCTGATCCGCGTTGTCACGTACGGTGCATGTGTTGTAAATGACAAAATCCGCGGATTCCTCATCGATTTCCTCGTAGCCGGAGGAAATCAGGATTCCGGAAAGCTTTTCGGCATCCCTGGCGTTCATCTGGCAGCCGAAATTGTGCACGTGAAAGGTCGGCTTCCTTCCCAGAATCCCTGCCAGCTGTGCCGTGTACATTCTAGACCGGGCAAGATACTCCTCCTGCCGCACAAGCTCCTCCCGGGAGGCCTCTTCTCTCTCCGCGGCCGGACGCTTTTTCGGCATGGGCACGCGCGGTGTATTCGTAGATGTTGTGTTGTCGTTCATGCTGCCTCTTTCGTTTCAAGATATTTGGTATCTGTTCAGTGACAGATAGTTACTCCTCATCCAGCGCATAGGCTGCATAGGCATTGAGAATTCGCAGAAGCGTCTCCGCACCGAGCACCATTTCCTTCGCAAGAACGTATTCATCCTTGCTGTGATACCGGTAGGCTCCGGTGAAAAGGTTGGGGCAGGGAATTCCCATGAAGCTCATTCTGGCGCCGTCTGTGCCGCCGCGGATGGGCTGCACGCAGGGCGTGACACCGATGGCCTCCATGGCCTTTACGGCATTCTCCACCAGGTGCATATGCGGCTTTATTTTCTCTGCCATGTTGTAATAGGAGTCCTGGACCGTGCAGGTAACTTTTGCTGCAGGATAACGCTCCTGCACCGTTTCCGCCGCTTTCTTCATGACGAGCTTACGCTCTTCAAAGCGGCTCCTGTCATGGTCGCGGATGATGTATTCCATACGGGCCTTGTCGGCGGTGCCGGAAAGCGCCTCCAGATGATAAAAGCCCTCGTACCCTTCCGTGGTCTCCGGACGCTCGTTTTCCGGAAGGAGTCCCTGCAGCTCCACAGAAAGGAGCAGTGCGTTGATCATTGCACCCTTGGCGCTTCCCGGATGCGCGGAGACGCCCTGGATGTCGATCACGGCAGAGGCCGCATTGAAGTTCTCGTACTCGAGCTCGCCGGCTCCGCCGCCGTCCACCGTATAGGCATAGTCCACGGCAAAATGGTCCGGATCCATGTGAAGCGTTCCGTTTCCTACCTCTTCATCCGGCGTAAACATGATGCGGACGGTGCCGTGCGCAATCTCCGGATGCTGCAGGAGGAACTGCGCCGTCTCCATGATCTGCGTGACACCGGCCTTGTCATCCCCGCCGAGCACCGTTGTGCCGTCCGAGGTAATAATGGCATTTCCCTGCTCATCATAGTGCACATGCGGATGAATAAACGGATGGCTGCTGGCGTCAACGGCATCGGAGGTGTCCATGTGCGCCGCAAGTCCGATGACGGGCGCAAGGTTCTCGCGCCGCTTTAAGGCTGCGTCCTTCCGCGCATCCAGAAGCTCCTGCGGGGCCTTCGGAATGGAGGCCGGAATCGTCGCATAGACGTAGCACTTCTCCTCGTCCAGATAAACCTCCGAAGCGCCCATCTCCTGCAGCTCCTTATACAGGAGTCTAGCCAGGTCGAACTGGCAGGGCGTAGAGGGCGTATCCGGAACGCCTTCTTTGGACTGTGTATAAATGCCGGCATAGCGGACGAACCGCTCTGTCATGTGCTTCTGATCGAAATGCATCACTGCCATGATCGATAATCTCCTTCTGTATCGTCTGTCACACTGTCTTGCGGCGCTTCCCCCGGCAGAAGTCCCGCCCGGTCTCATTCGGAATCCGTATGCGGTACTGATAGGCACGGCTTTTCGTCACGCCTACCCGTTCGGTTACGCCGAGCGTTGTCAGAACGCGCAGGACGCTCGAGTACTGCAGCGCTTTCCGGTGAATACCGACAACCTGCTCAAAATCCTTTGTCGTAAACGGGTCCGGAAGAGCCTCTGCAAGCTCCCCCTGCGGCAGAAAAACCGCATAATCCTCCGGCCGTTCCAGAATCAGATCCTCATAAATTCCGGACGGAATGCGGTCAAACCGGTGAGAGCCGCGTTTGCCGCCTGTGCCCCAGCCGTCCTGCATGCGGTACTCCTTCAGATCGAGGAGAACGGGCTCAATGACCAGATTGGGCCGGTTCAGGAAGGTCTCTATTCTGGCCAGCTCGCGGAAGACCTCGTAAAAGCTGCCGATAAAGTGCGAGGGATTTTCTGCGCAGACCTCTCCCGTAGATGGATCAATCCAGCAGACAGTCTTCCGGTGCGGAATGGGGTGCACGATGGTGACCCGGTAATCCTCCAGAAAGGCGGTCAGCTTTTCCCGCATGGCACCGAAATTCGCCGTCTGAATTTCCGTAATGGTGCGGGCCTTTGGATCACAGATATCCGCAATATAATTTCCGACCGGGACCTCCTGGTGCGAGGGGTCCGGATCCTTGTAGTTTTTCAGGATCGCATGCGTGGACTTTTCCATCTGCATGCCGATTCCGATGCGCTCCCGGTTCAGATCGGTCAGAACCGCCGTGATGGCTGTCTCCATTGCGGCGGTATTTCCTGCGCGTCTTTCTCCGGAAGGCTGCGGCGCACTCCCGGCCTTCTTCCCCTTAGGCATCAGTAGCTCCCCCTTGCGAGAATTTCCCGAACCCTTGCAAAGGCCGCCGTTTCTCCCTCCTCTGCCAGGAGCCGAAGGAGGCTTTCCAGGAGCGCCGCCGTATCCGGATGAAGGAAGCGCCCGGTATTGCCCTTCTGATAATAGTCCAGCGGATCCGTATCCTTATAGGCGGCTCCGTTGTAGGTCTTGGAGGCCGCCACGCGGTCCATGAACATCTCAATGACATAGCGAAGCGGCATACGGCAGGCGATGATGCCGGAGCCGTTTATGCCGCCGGTTTGTCTTACGCAGTAATCCATCCAGTACTCGTAGTGGTGACGGTTCCGCCCCTTATGGTGCAGCCAGGAGGTGGAAAGGCCGATGGCCTCCCGCTCGGCGTTGTTCGGAGACCTTGTTCCCTGGTAGTATCTTGCGCCGACCCAGAATTCTGTCGGGCTGTACTTGGAAAGATCGTGCGTCAGTCCCTGCCAGTACAGCCCGACGGCAAAGCACTCCCGGCACACGATGTGCCGGTGATGCGTAATGGTTTTGAAATGCGCAATTGTTTTGCGCAGCGTTATGCGTGGTATCACTTTGCGGTTCCCTCTGCCTTGCTTTTCTCCTTTGACGGCTTCGGATTTCTGCTCCTTCTGGCCTGCTCTGCCTGCTCCTGCTCCTTTTTCAGATCGGCATCAAACACTGCCTCCAGGATCTGAATGGACCGGCCGCGCACACTGACGGCACGGGAATCCGAAATGAGTGCCGGCTCCGCAAGAAATGCCTCGTCCAGAAAAGTATCAGCGATTTCCTTCCAGCGGTAGCCCAGAGGGAGCTTGGGAAGCGCCAGCCGCTGCTCATGCCAGTGCATGTTGATGGCAAGATACAAAAAGGCATCCCGGGGATTTTTCTCTGCATACATTTCCGGGAGAAGCACGCCGACCGTATGGGAATATCCGGAAAGATCCGGCTTCCATGCCTCTTTCCCGTGGAGGGAAATATCCGGGTAGCCGATGGCTTTGGGATCATTGAAGCCAAACGGGTGATTGCGGCCGAAAACGCCGTGTGCCTTCCGGAATGCCAGGATCTTTTCGGTAAAATCCAGCATCGCCTTTGTATCCCTGGTCTCCTTCCAGTTCAGCCATCCCGTCTCGTTGTTCTGGCAATAGGGGTTGTTGTTCCCGTCCTGGCTGTTGCAGCGCTCATCCCCCGCCAGCAGGAGCGGCGTCCCCTGTGCAAGGAAATTCAATGCCAAAAGGTTCCGCATCTGGCGCCTTCGCAGCGCGCGGATATCCTTTTTCTGGCTGGGGCCCTCGACACCGCAGTTCCAGCTCCAGTTGGTATCATTTCCGTCGTGGTTGTCCTCGCCGTTTTTCTCGTTGTGCTTCCAGTTGTAGGACACCAGGTCCATGAGCGTGAAGCCCTCGTAGTTGGTGATGTAGTGGACACTCCCGTGCCCCGCCGGAACCGTGACAAATTCGCGGATGAATTCACGCAGCACGTGGTTGTCGCTCTTTACAAAGCGCCGCGCCAGCGTCTGGAAGTTGTCCGTGTATTCGCAAAGGTGCAGCACGGACGGCTTGCCGGTGGCCGGATTCTCCCGGTCCTTTTTCTGCAGCTCCTCATATGGGAAGCTGTAATAAAAAAGTGCCGTGTCGCTGAGCATGGGGTCCGAGGCAATGGTCTGAAGTGCAGACGCATTCCCCTTCAGATGAAAGCCGTCGATGCCGTAGTGCGTCACATAAAAGCGGGCTGTCTCCAACTGCGTCTGAATGGTAACGCTGTCCGGAAAATACAGCTGCAGGAACACCTCGATTCCGGCCGCATGCAGCGCATCCACCATATCCGCGAATTCCTTCTGCGGTGATGCCTTTAACGCGCGCCGGGAAAGTCCAGCCGTCTCCCTGCCGTCTGCCGGAGCATTCAGCGCCTCCGGTCCCTTTGCACCTCCTGCAGCATAGCTTCGCTTGGGTGCAAAATAAGAGCCCTCGCCAAAATTCCAGTAATTCTCCCTTACGGCACCCTTCTCCTCCTCGCCGGACTCTCCCGGAGCCTTTGCGCGCTCCCGAAGCTCGTAGACCGGCATGAGTTCAATGCCGTTGATCCCCAGCTCCAGAAGGTACGGAATCTTCTCCGTGATGCCCCGAAACGTTCCCTTATGCGCAGCCTTTGAGGTTCTGGAGGCCGTGAAGCCGCTCGGATGAACGCAGTAGAGAATCCGTTCTCCCCAGGAGCGCTTTCTGCGGCTGCCGTAGGCCGGCAGCGTGTTCTCCGGAGAGGTAAAGGGCCTGGAGAGGAAAACCGGCTTTCCTTCTGCCGCCTTTTCTTCCGGAAGCACCACAGGAAGAAGCTCTCTGGCATAGGGATCGCAGAAGGTTTCCTTGTCCGTGTAGTAGCGATATCCCCAGTCCGAGGAAGAAATGCCGTCGATTTTAACGGAATAGAGACTCCCGTAGCGGTATTCATCCGTAAACGGGATGTCGGTGACCGTCAGATCCGGCAGATGATACAAAAGAAGACCGCATTTGCGGCAGTCATGAAAAACGGCACTGAAAATAATGCCGTCCGGCAGGACCATGGTTCCCGGCCGGACCGTATAGGCGGGTGATGCCGCAAGCGTATGAGTCATCTGCAGCCTCCTTGATGTCTGAGATTTGTATATTTGTTCAGCACCTGCCACATTTCAACGTGAATTGACTGCTTGCAGGCAAATTCACGATTGAAATTGGCAGGTGGCCAAGGCGCGAAGCGCCTCCGGACAGCCACATCGAGGATTTGCGTAGCAAATTTGAGATGGGCGCTGAACAAATATAATCATTCTATCATGGAAGTGCGGGACATGCATCCCCCGGCAAAGATATGGCGGCAGTTATTCTTCACAGTGCGTTACTGTACAGACGCCAGCCAACTTGTGATAAGGCGCGAAGGAGGGGTTCCCTCCGGCAGGCCCCGACCAGGAATGGATGGTGCTCATGTGTTCCTCGCAGGGATTCTCTATGAAGCGTGCTTCTTCGCCGAACGCCCGATCCGCGCAAAACTCGTCCGTCCGCGGGTCTTCCTGCGGAAGGCCCGCGTCTTGGACTCAAACACGCATGCGCTCCCGTCGGGCTGGCGAAACCGCCCGCTTCATGAGAATCCGTCTGCTCGTCTCAAAATCGCACCATTCCATTTCCTGGCTCCAGGCCGCCGCAATTTACTTCTTTGCAGGCTGCTGTACAGTCGGCCGGATTGGATACTGCGCGATACTAGATGAAAGGTCTACTCCACCAACTATGCTGGGGAAAAGAAGGCAGTGAAAATGAAATACATAAACAAGCAAATCGAAAAGCAGAGCTCTTTCAGCAATTTTATAACCAATGTTGAGGCTTGATAGCATAAATGCTATCATCGCAACAAATGAATACACTTCTCGGGAGACTATACACCAATGAGCGATGCCAAGGAGAACGGTGAACTATGAAAACCTGGAACGATTACAAAGAACATGTAAATGCTGTTGATCCCGTTATCGCAAAAGACATGGCAGAAACCGAAGAGATTGCAGGTATCGTAACTGCAATGATTGCACAAAGAAATGCACTTGGTTTAAGCCAGCGTGATCTTGCATCGATGTGCGGCATTCCTCAATCCTCTGTTGCAAGAATCGAATCCTGCAAAACAACTCCAAATCTCGGAACCTTGCTGAACATTTTTCAGCATCTGGGACTGACTTTATCTGTTTCTCAAGCCAGACCGCTCACATGACAACAGGACTATTTCATTATTCCCATGGCTTTACCCCGAGCG
Organism: Clostridium sp. CAG:508; assembly: GCA_963650385.1. Taxonomy (GTDB): domain Bacteria; phylum Bacillota; class Clostridia; order Lachnospirales; family Lachnospiraceae; genus CAG-791. Next base: position 92,816 of record CAVJLL010000001.1, read on the forward strand.
GCGTAAGGAACCGTGACGGCCGCCGCGGATTATCGCGGGTGCCGCTCAGGTACAGGAGATTCAGCCGGTCCCTTGCCCTTGTGATGGCGACGTAGAACAGGCGCCGCTCTTCTTCGATGGCTTCCTCGCTCTGTGCACGGCGTCCGGGGAACAGGCCCTCATTCAGATCCGGGAGATAGACCGTATGAAATTCCAGGCCCTTGCTGGCGTGCATGGTCAGAAGGAGGACGCCTTCTCTGCCGGAGGGGGCGCCGGCAGCAGGAGGATGCTTCTCCTGCTCGGCCGCTGCCAGCCGGTCAATCTGCAGAACGATCTCCCGGGGATTCAGCTGCAAGAGCAGCCCGCAGAGAAAGGCCGGCGTTCGATGGGGAAGGGACGGCTCCTTTTCCTGCAGTGCAAGAAGCAGCGCCCTCCAGACGAGGTTATCGTCCTCCTTGCCGCCACCCTGGCAGAGAATTCCGCGCAGGTACGAAAGCGCGCGCGGAGGCGAGAGGCGCTGCAGCGTTTTCAGGTCGCGGCAAAGCTTCCGAAGCGCCTCGCGTTCCAGTGAACCGATGGGATACACAGACAAAAGCGTCTCTTCGGTATAGGCCTCCTCCCGGAATCTGCGGCGAAGAAGGCAGCGCTCCGGCTGATTCATGATGAGAAACAGGTCCGCCCGCTTGACCGTGCCGGAAAGGAGCTCTCCGGAGACCTTGCAGTATCCCGCCGCCAGCTCCAGAATTTGTGCTGCCATGGCAAGATATCGCTTTGCCTGCGGCGCAGAAAGTGCCGAAAATGTCCCGGCATCCTTCTGCCCGGCATTTGACGAGGAACGGCCTGCCGGCTTATTGATTCCGCCGAAAAAACGGCAGGGAATGCCCTCTTTTTCCAGATAGGCACCCCATTCCAGAAGCTGCGTATTCGAGCGGAGAATGATAGCCGACGATGCCAGTTCCTGCGTGGATGCCTCCCGAAGCTGCCCGCAGAGCCATTCCCGTTCCTCCTTCTCATCGCAAAAGGCCATAAGCCTTGTGCAGGCATCCATTGATGGCTGCTGCGGCTCAGAACCGCTTCTGGCAGCGACAGCCGTCTTCGGCAGCCTTGTTTTGTTCTGCGTAATGACCTTCTGTCCGCAGGTGATGATGGGCGGCAGGCTTCGGTAATTGACCGACAGCGTAATCGAATGCGTTCCGGGATAGGCTCTGGAAAATCCGATCATGATCCCGGGGTTGGAGCCGCGGAAGGCATAGATGCTCTGGTCATCATCGCCGACCACAAAGAGGTTGGCCGCCTCTCCTGCCAGAATCCGGACGCCTTCAAACTGCTCCTGATTGATGTCCTGGAATTCATCCACCAGAAGGAACGGAAAGCGCTTCTGCCAAAACGCGCGAAGGCCCGCGTCCTGCTGCAGAAGGCGGACGCATTTCGCAATCATGTCGTCGAAATCCAGAAGGGAATTCTCCTGAAGATAGGTCTCGTAATCGCCAAACAGCGCAGAAAATCGTACATTTTCTCTTTGCGGGGGAGACGATGGAAGGGAGTCGCAGACCGCTGCGGAGGCGGGACGCTGCAGGGACTCTCCTGTTTTTTTCCTGGAAATCAGGGAGGAAAGGTCCGACAGCTCCTCTGCCTTGGGGTAGCGTTTGTAATACTGCAGGAAGAGTGTGCGCAGAAGGGTTCGTTTGCGGGAATCGTCCAGAATGGAAAAATGCTCGGGGGATGAATTCTTCAGGATGTTCAGAAAAACAGAATGGAAGGTTCCGAAGGTAACGGAGGAGGCATTTCCAGGGGGAAAGGCTGCGCCGGGAGGCGGGTTTTCTGCGGTGAGATCCCGGAGCTTTTGAAGGTAGCGCGCCTGCATCTCCTGCGCTGCCGCCTTTGAGAAGGTGAGCACCAATATGCCGGAGGGTGAAACGCCGCAGGTGCTGATCAGATGCAGAATCCGTTCCACAAGAACAAAGGTTTTGCCGCTCCCCGGCCCTGCGATTACCTCGCAGGGGCCGCGGAAATGGCAGATTGCTTCCTTCTGGGAAGGATTCGTCGTCTCATGCATTTGCTGCCTGCAGTCCGGCAACGGCAGTACGGATGCGGGAAAGAGAATCCTCTTTTCCGATGATCTCCATAATCTGCGTTGCACCGGCAGGCGTAACGGCTTTTCCGGATACTGCGATGCGCAGTGCCCAGATCACCGTTTTGTTCTTGAGCTCCTTCTCCTCGGCATAGGCAGAGAGCACCTCGAACAGTGCGTCGTTGGTGAACGTCTCCTGCGCTTCGAGCACCGGAAGAAGGTCCGTGAGAATCTGCAGGCTTCCCTCACACGTGGACTTCTGCTTCTTATTCTCGAACATGGCCGCATCGTACTCCGGAAGCTCCTCGAAGAAGTCCACCATCTCTTCGATGTCCGGGAACACCTCGATTCTCGTCCGGACGAGCTCGGCGATGGTGCGAAGGTCCAGATCCGTCCGGTGCAGGGCCTTCTTGAGGTACGGCTCTGCCAGCAGGTAGAACTTCTCCGGCTCCATTGCCTTCAGGTACTCGCCGTTCATCCAGCGGAGCTTGGTATAGTCGAAAACAGCCGGCGACTTGCCGATCCGGTGATAGTCGAAGGCCTTCACCAGCTCCTCCAGAGAGAAAATCTCCTGATCCGAATCCGGCGACCACCCAAGAAGGGCGATGAAGTTCACAACGGCCTCCGGAAGGAAGCCCTGCTCGATCAGATCCTCATAGGAGGAGTAGCCGCTTCTCTTAGAGAGCTTCTTGTGATCGGCATCCGTAATCAGCGGGCAGTGAATGTATTTGGGAACCTCCCAGCCAAACGCATCGTAGAGACGGTTGTACTTTGGACTGGAGGAAATGTACTCATTGCCGCGCACCACGTGCGTGATGCCCATGAGGTGATCGTCAACCACATTTGCGAAATTGTAGGTCGGGAAGCCGTCGGACTTCATGAGAATCATGTCGTCGAGCTCGCTGTTGTCAACGGTAATGTCTCCGTAAAGCTCGTCATGGAAGGTCGTGGAGCCTTCTCTCGGATTGTTCTGACGGATGACAAACGGCTTGCCGGCAGCCAGATTCTCTGCCACCTCTTCCTTGGAAATGTGCAGGCAGTGCTTGTCATAGACGCTGATCTCCTTGCCGTCCACGACCTGCTTAAGCGTCTCCAGGCGCTCCGGCGTGCAGAAGCAGTAATACGCCTCGCCCTTTTCCACCAGCTCCTTGGCGTAATCCATGTACAGACCGCTCTTTACGCGCTCGGACTGCACATACGGACCAACCGGTCCTCCCAGCTCCGGCGACTCATCCGGAAGAAGGCCGGTCTGCTGCATGGTGCGGTTGATGATATCGACAGCACCCTCAACGTAGCGCTCCTGATCGGTGTCCTCAATACGAAGGATGAAATCTCCGTCCTCGTGCTTGGAAATCAGATATGCATACAATGCGGTGCGAAGGTTTCCTACGTGCATTCTGCCGGTAGGACTGGGTGCGTAACGCGTTCTTATTTTGACTGCCATGATGATCGTATTCCTTTCTCTTAAGGCCCGGCACCTTCGGCCGGGCGCGATGTCTCAAGTATAGGCCACTCTTACTGCTCCCGCAAGGACGCGGCCTCAGCTGCGGCCCGTGCTTCCAAAGCCGCCGCGGTCCTCCCCTCCTAAGGTTTCCACCTCCTCGAAGTGAATGCGCGGCTGGTGCTCCTGAATCCGGAACTGGCAGATGCGGTCATTGACATGCACCACCGTATCCCTTGTGGCATACACCGGCATCTTCAATACATCGCCGTCTCCGCAGTAGGATTCGTCCACCACGCCGATTCCGTTGGACTGGAGCAGTCCGTAATTTTTAAAGGTCGAGGAACGGGGCGCGGTAATCATCTCATACCCCTCCGGGAGCTTCACGCTGATGCCAAGGTCGATCAGGGCAAAATCACCCGCCTTGAGCACGTACTCCTTTGCAGCGCGCAGGTCGATCCAGTCGCTCTTGCCGTCGATGTAGGTTAAGTGTTCAATGTCCTTGCTGTGGTACAGAATCTGTATGGTTTTCTCGCTGGACGTTTGTGTCACGGTATTGTCTCCTTCTGTATTGCATATCTAACGGATCCCGGATTGCTGCGCGCTACGCGCTCCCGCAATCCTCAAAACTTGTGTAACCATTCAGAGCCCATTCGCAAAAGCGCTGCTGCGCAGCTTTCCTTTTGCTCATGTGGCGTTCTCGCCAAATAGATTTGCAAAAATGTGTTCATTTATGCAAGCATAACTCACACATTTTATGCAAATCTGCTTGGGCTCTGAATGGTCTCCACATTCGGCTTTTTCACCTGGTACATGGCGTCGGCGGCCGCTGTGGCCAGCGCATCACACCGCTCATTCATCGGGTGGCCGGCGTGGCCCTTTACCCAGTGCCATGTGATTGAATGCGGCGCAGCAGCCGCCAGAAGCCGCTTCCAGAGGTCCTGGTTTTTAACCCTTGTCTTAGAGGCCGTCATCCACCCCTTTTTCTGCCAGGAGGTAAGCCACCCCTTCTGAAACGCATTGATCAGGTAGCTGGAATCGGAATACAGATCTACCTCGCAGGGGCGGTTCAAGGCCTCCAGTGCCGCAATGGCACCCAGAAGCTCCATGCGGTTGTTGGAGGTCGGATTAAAGCCCTCGGAGAGCTCCTTTTCGTGGAGCACGCCCTGCCCGTCCGTATACTGCAGTACGGCCCCGTATCCGCCGGGACCGTCCGGATTGCCTCTGGCCGATCCGTCACTGTAAACTGTCACATGCATCATATCCACTGTCCTGTCTTTTCAAACTGCTCCGCCCGTTCGGCGGCATTTTTGATGATCTGCGGGTCGAAGCCGACGGCACTTAACAGCCGGATGGCATTTCTGGTCACTGCAGGTCCGTCCTTCAGCTGATAGGAGAAAACAACGTCACTGCCCGCCATTTCTTCCTCAAAATGGTGATTTTCGAAGTCCGGGGACAGAAGCCTTGTGAGCTCGATGTCATGGGTTGCCGCAAAGCACACCGTGCCTTCCGCTGCCAGCGCCTTTAAGAGCTCCGTGGAGGCCGCAATGCGCTCAATGGTATTGGTGCCCCGCAGCACCTCATCCACAAAGCACAGAACGGGTCTGCCTGTCTGCCCCGGAAGATCGGCAATCCGCTTCAATGAACGGATCTCCGCCATAAAGTAGCTCTCTCCCGCTGCAATGCTGTCCCGCAATGCCATAGAGGAGCGGATGCAGTAATACGCGCCGCGGTACTGCCTTGCCGGGCAAAAGCCCGCTGTCTGTGCCAGAATGGCGCAGAGCGCCGCCGCCTTTAAGAAGGTGGACTTGCCGGACGCATTGGAGCCGGTGAGAAGGACCGGCCTTGTCACGCGCAGGCTGTTCGGCACCGGGTCCTCCAGAAGCGGATGATACACCTCCTCCAAAAGGAGCATTTCCTCCGGACATGCTGCCGCATTTGCCGCATCCTGCACGCTCCTGTGCGACTCCTGTTTCTCCTGCGCCGCACCGGCCGGCGACATCGCATGCAGCACCGGCTCACAGGTGTAGGGAAGACTTTTTTCAAAGGATGCCAGACAGATTGCCGCATCGATGCGGCCGAGAATGATCAGCGCCTCCTCCATCTCCTTCGAATGCTCCGTGTAGTGCGCAAGCATGGTATTAAAGCGGATCAGATCCAGGTGGAAAAGGATGCGGAGGTAATCCACGATAAAATCCGCCGGATTGCCGCCGGATGCGGTCGTCCCGGAAAGTACAATGCCGCTCCCCCGCCGAAACTGCGCAAAAACAGGTGCGAGCTCCCGGAGCCGGCGACGCTCCTCCTGCAGCGCCGGGCAGTCGATTTTTATGATGTTCTGCGCGCACTGCATCATTCGGAGAAGATAGCCGAAGGTCGTAAGGAAAGGCTCAATCCGGCCGCGGCGCCGGTAATAGGTGAGCATATTGAGGATAAAGGAGCCGACAAGGCACAGGATTCCCGCCTGCACGGAATAAAACATCAGGCCGATGCTGGCAGCCGGGAGGACAAAGGCAGGCACGTGCAGCAGATTGCTCTCTTTTTCTGCGTCCTGCAGAAGATCCAGATACTCATACAGGGAGTAGCGCCCGGTGTGTCCGAAGGCGTGCAGCGCCTTCTGCAGGCGGATTCGGATGTCCTGATGGGCGTCCTCTTCAAAATAACGAATCTCCGAGAGCGGAATGGAAAGCGGTGCATTCTCTCCCGCGGCCGGGCTTCGAAGAAGCGCATACAGATACTCTTCTCCGGCGGCGCTTAGTGTGCAGTCGATCCGCGCATAGAGCGCATCCATGTCAAGGTCATTCCAGGTGATGTCATCCAGATCCTCCCCCGGAGCACCGGCACCTTCCCGCCGCCGATAAAAGGCCGGTACCTTTGCAAAGCGCTCCGGCGTCATCTGCTTGGACGGCTTTTGTCCGAAGCCCTTCCGGAGCCTATTCTCCAGGGCGATGTCTCTTTTTTTCTGCTGCGAACGCATCAGCACCAGTACAGCCGCCGCGAACAGGATGATAAAAAACAGGGCTGGGCCGGCCATCTCCATCGTTTCGTTCATGCACCTCTCCCGTTATGAGTTTCTTTTTTCCTTGGCCGCGACGTGGTCCTTGTCCTTATAGATGTGCTGCGCCGGAATGCAGCCTCGGACCATGGAAAGCGGATAGACGTTGGAGTGCCGGCCGACAACGGAGCCCGGATTCAAGACGCTGTTGCAGCCGATCTCGGTCCAGTCGCCGAGGATTGCACCCATTTTGCGAAGGCCGGTGGGCGCTTGTTCGGCCCCGTCGTGAATGACGACATTGGTGCGGTCGGATTTGATGTTGGACGTGATCGAGCCGGCACCCATGTGTGCATGGAAGCCCAGAATTGAATCTCCGACGTAGTTATAGTGCGGCACCTCGCATTTGTTGAAGAGAATGACGTTCTTGAGCTCGCAGGAATTGCCGACTACGCACCCCTTTCCGACGAGTGCCTTGCCGCGGATGAAGGCGCACTGACGGATCTCCGCGTCTTCATCGATGATGCAGGGGCCGGCAATGTACGCGGAATCGAATACCCGGGCACTCTTGGCAATCCATACGTTCTCGCCGCGCTTTTCAAAGCGGTCTCCCGGAAGCGAGGCTCCCAGCTCCAGAATGATCTCCTCAATGTGGGGAAGCGCCTCCCAGGGATAGGTATAGGCCTTCAATGCCTCCCCTGCGATGGACTCCTCCAGCTCCAGCAGATTTGCAATCGTATAATCCGATATCATGTCGATGTTCTCCTTTGTTATGAATCTGCAGCCTTTGCTGCTCCAGACGCTCTTCCGGAAGATTTGGCAGGCGTCTTTGCTGCTTTTGCTCCCGCCGACCTTCCATACGAGTATCTGGCCTTGAAATGCATGGGCTTTGGATAATTCTGCGCGCAGTCCCGGTACATGTTCTGCAGGAGCCCGCGATAATCCGAATTCTTTACCGCATTGGTTCTCCGGGAGACGTAGCCATTCAGCTTCTCCTGATATTCCTCCCGCGTGGTCGTCCCCTCTGCCACCTGTGTCAGGCCCTTTTCCCAGCTGGCAGTCAGCTTGGGCTCGAGGAGCGGCTTTAACGAAACGGCAACCGTATCATAGATCATTTCGCCCAGCTGGGTGGGCGTATAGATCTGCGTTTTGGCATTCAGATTCAGATACTGATTGTTGACGAGCTTCTCGAGAATTCCGGCTCTGGTGGCGCTCGTGCCGATGCCCGAGCCCTTGATCTGCTCGCGCAGCTCATCGTCCTCAATGAGCTGTCCGGCATTCTCCATGGCCAGAATCATGCTGCCGCCGGTGTAGCGCTTGGGCGGCGTGGTCTCGCCCTCCTTCTGCTGGAAGGAAACGGTGCGCAGCGGGGCCTTTTTCCGCAAAGACTTGATAAGCTCCTCAAGATTTGCATTGACCGCGCCGTCCTCGCCGCCCTTATCGGCCTGCGCCGAAGCGGAAGGCTCCTGCGGTGCGCGCTCCTGTGCCTGCCCGTCATGTTCTCCGGTGCCTCCTGCTGCAGAGGTGCGGCTCAGGCAGACAAGGTATCCCTTCTCCCGGTTCACCCGGAGCGAAGCGGTGAGCGTTTCCTTTTTAATGCCCACCTGCAGAGTCATTTTATCAAACACGGCGGCCGGATAAAAGACAGAAAGGAACCGCCGCACAATGAGGTCGTACACCTTCTGCAGCGTCGGATTCAGGCTTTTCAAGGCGGCCAGGCCCTCGCCGGTCGGAATAATGGCATAGTGATCGGTGATCGCCTTGTCGTTGGTATAGCGCGTTTTCGCAATGGTTTTCCAGGAGCCGCTCTGCGCAATGCTGCGCACGAGCTCCCGGTAGGCAGGCAATGCGCCGACACCCTTGAGATTGTGGTCTATCTCCTTTGCAACCGCGGTGGACAGAACGCGTGCATCCGTTCGGGGGTAGGTCGTGAGCTTGCGCTCATAGAGCGTCTGCGCGGCATCCAGCGTCTGGTCCGGGCTCAGCTTGAAAAAGCGTGAGCAGTCGTTCTGGAGCTCCGCCAGGTTGTACAGAAGCGGCGGATTCTTTTTTTCCTGCTTGTGTGCAATGTTCTTCACAAAAGGCGCCGGAGGTCCGTCCTCGTCCGACTGCAGATACCGGATCAGCTCAGCGGCATCCTCCGCCTTTCGGAAGCCATTCTCCTTATACAGAAGGGGTGATTCATAGTAGCGGCTCCCCTCCTTGGCAGACCACTCTGCCTCAAAGGTATCTGCCGGTCCGGGAAGCAGGCCGTCATTTTCGCCGGCCGCAGAAAAGGTGCCGATGACGCGGTAAAAGGGCGTTTTCACAAAGGCGCGGATCTCACGCTCCCTTCGGACGACCATTCCCAGAACGCAGGTCATGACGCGGCCGACGGCGATCACGCACCGGTCCATCCCCAGAAAATCGCGGATTCCTCCGGCGTATTTCAGGGAGAGCGCACGGGAAAAATTGATTCCCATGAGGTAATCCTCCTGCGCACGCAGGTAAGCCGCTGCACCCATGTTGTCGTAGGCGCTGTCGTCCTTCGCCTCCCGGATGCCTCTTTCGATCTCCGCCTCCGTAAAGGAGTCGATCCATACGCGCAGCTGCCGCTTGCCCTGAACGCCCGCCTGATCGGCCACCAGGCGGTAGATGTATTCGCCCTCCCGCCCGGAGTCCGTGCAGATGTAGATGGTGTCGACCTCGGCCGATGTGAGAATGCTCTTTACCGTCTTAAACTGCTTGCGGACGCCGGAATCGTCAATCACCTGATAGAGATAATGCTCCGGAATGAAGGGAATGGTGTCCAGCGACCATTTTTTGTATTTGGGATCGTAGACCTCCGGATAGCTCATGGTCACCAGATGGCCAAAGCACCAGGTCACAATGCTGGTCTCGGATTCCTGATAGCCGTCCCGATTGACAAAGTTCTCATGAAGAGCCTTGGCAAAATCCTTTGCCACGCTCGGCTTTTCCGCGATGAATACTCTCTTTCCCAAACGCTGTTCTCTCCTTGCTGACCGACTGCCGCATGCAGAAAGGCTCGCGGCCCCGTCTGCTGATCCGCACCGGGAACCGCAGATGAATGCGCTTCCTTCGCCGTAGGCCAAAACATCCTGCACAGCAGGGCCTTGCAGTCCCCGCCGTGCAGGATGGATGAGTCCGTCCGGACATTCTGCAGCGCAGCTGCAGCGGCTTATTTATGCTCGATGTAATGAAGTGCTGTCAGGAGCTCGGCGCATTCCACTGCACCGCCGGCTGCGCCGCGCAGTGTGTTGTGGGAGAGACCGACGAACTTCCAGTCGAACATCGTATCCTTGCGGAGGCGTCCGATGGAAACGCCCATGCCGCCCTCGTAGTTGACATCCTTTGCAACCTGCGGGCGATCGTCCTCCTCCAGGTACTGGATGAAGTGCTCCGGTGCGCTCGGGAGCTTCAGCTCCTGCGGAACGCCGGAGAAGCTCCCGAGCTTCTCTACGAGCTCTTCCTTAGAAGGATCCTTCTTGAAGCGTACAAATGCAGCTGCCGTGTGTCCGTACAGAACCGGAACTCGGATGCACTGGCAGGTGATCAGAGGCGACTCGGCGGGAACAATAACGCCGTCCTCAATGTGACCGAAAATGCGAAGCGGCTCCCGCTCCGACTTCTCCTCCTCGCCGCTGATGTACGGAATGATGTTGCCCTCCATCTCCGGCCAGTCGCGGAAGGTCTTGCCGGCACCGGAAATTGCCTGGTAGGTGGTGGCAACCACCTCGTAGGGCTCAAACTCCTTCCATGCAGCAAGGGCCGGCGTGTAGCTCTGGATGGAGCAGTTCGGCTTTACCGCTATGAAGCCTCTGGTCGTTCCCAGACGCTTTTTCTGGAAGGGAATGATGTCTGCATGCTGCGGGTTGATTTCCGGAACGATCATCGGGACATCCGGTGTCCAGCGGTGTGCGCTGTTGTTGGACACAACCGGGGTCTCGGTCTTAGCATAGGCCTCCTCGATCTTACGAATTTCCTCCTTGGACATGTTGACGGCAGAAAGGACGAAATCAACCTTCTCTGCAATTGCCTCCACCTCATTGATGTCGCGGATGACAATGTCCTTTACGGAGGCAGGCGCCTCTCCGTCCAGCTTCCATCTGCCTTCTACGGCTTCGCCGTAGGTTTTGCCGGCGCTGCGTGCACTGGCTGCAATCTCAGCGACCTCAAACCAGGGATGATTCTCCAGAATCTGAATGAAACGCTGTCCGACCATTCCGGTTCCGCCCAAAACACCAACTCTAAGCTTTTCCATATCGTTCTCCCTCTGTGAAACGTTACTATACAGGCGCCATCCGGCGATGGGTCCCGGCAAAGCTGCCTGTCACCCTCTCGCCCGGCTGGCGAATGGACCATAATTACGAATCCGATTCCTCCGCGGCAAGCTCTTCGTCAAGCCATGCGCGGGATGCGGCAATCTCTTCCTCCATCGCGCGTGCGCCGGGCGCACCGGCTGTCAGGCGCTTGTCCACGCAGGTCTTCAGAGAAACTGCATCATAAATGTCTGCATCAAACTCCGGCGCAAAGCTTCGGAATTCCTCCAGCGTCAGCTGATCCAGACTCTTGTCTGCATCGATGCAGTGGAGCACCATGCGGCCGATCACGGCATGCGCATCGCGGAACGGGACGCCCTTTCCGACGAGATAGTCGGCAGCGTCTGTCGCATTGGTAAAGCCGTTCTGTGCGCTCTTTTCCATCACGTCCTTCCGGAAGGTCATGGAGGCGAGCATGCCGCTCATCAATCGGATGCACATGGAAACCGTATCGAACGCGTCGAACACCGGCTCCTTGTCCTCCTGCATGTCCTTGTCATAGGCAAGCGGAATGGCCTTCATGGTCGTCAAAAGGCTCATCAGATCGCCGTAAACGCGTCCGGTCTTGCCGCGGATCAGCTCGGCAACGTCGGGGTTCTTCTTCTGCGGCATGATGCTGCTGCCGGTGGAGTAGCCGTCGTCGATCTCAACGAACCGGTACTCATTGCTGTTCCAGATGATAATCTCCTCACTCATGCGGCTCAAATGCACCATCACAAGGGAGAGATCATTCAGGAATTCAATGGCATAATCCCGATCCGATACCGAATCCATGCTGTTGCGCGTTGCTCTGTCAAAAGAGAGGCTCTCCGCCACAAACTCCCGGTCCAGGGGATACGTTGTCCCTGCCAGTGCCCCGGCTCCCAAGGGGCATTCATTTAAGCGGCGCGCCGTGTCCTCCATGCGGGTCACATCCCGCCGGAGCATTTCAAAATATGCACCGAAGTGATGTGCCAGCGTGACCGGCTGTGCCTTCTGCAGATGCGTAAAGCCGGGCATATAGGTCTCGGTGTTGGCCTCCATGATGCTCAGGATCACCTGCAGCAGCTCCAGAAGGTTCTCTCTGGTCTCCTGCACCGCCCGTCTCGTGAACAGCCGCATATCCAGTGCCACCTGATCGTTGCGGGAGCGCCCGGTGTGGAGCTTTTTCCCGTCGTCGCCGATGCGGTCGATCAGATTGGCTTCCACAAAGCTGTGGATATCCTCGTATTCATCGGTAATCGCAAGCTTCCCGGAGGCAATGTCCTCCCGGATGCCCAGAAGTCCCTCCAGAATGTGCTCGGACTCCTCCTTCGTCAGGATACCCTGCCGACCGAGCATGGTTGCGTGTGCAATGCTGCCTTCAATGTCTTCTTTCCAGAGACGCTTGTCAAAGCCAATGGAATCGTTGAATGCCTTTACCAGATCATCCGTTGCCTTTGTGAAGCGCCCGCCCCAAAGCTGCGCCATAGTTTCCTTTCCATGCCGCAGACAGGCTGCCGCATTCATCGAAAAACTTGTATCCGTTCAGCACCTGCCGCACTGCAATGTGAATCCGCTGCCTGCAGGCAAATTCAAGAGGGAAACTGAAAATTCCCCTGATACAACAAAAGCCCCGCTTTCGCAAGCAGGGCTCCCTCGAGCTGGAAAAGGGACTTGAACCCTCGACCTACTGATTACGAATCAGTTGCGCTACCAACTGCGCTATTCCAGCATATGCGCTCGATTGAATTCCGGCGAACCGGCAACCGAACGCTCGTTATTATACAGGCTGCCCAGACGGATTGCAAGCACTTTCTTTAAATCTGATGCAGGAACAGTCCCGACAGGAGCTTGGGCTCAAACCAGGTGGATTTGGGCGGCATGAGTAGTCCTGCGTCTGCAACAGCCAGAAGCTCCCGTATGGAGGTGGGATGCATCAGGAAGGCGGCGCCTTCTGTCTCGTCGGCACGGGCCGTAAGCGCCTCTGCGCCCCGGATTCCGCCGATGAATTCAATGCGTGCATCGGTTCTGGGATCCTCGATGCCAAAAAGCGGCTTCAGAACGCGGTCCTGCAGAATGGACACATCCATGCCCTTCACAGGATCGGCGCTCTTGACGTTGTTTTTCGCAGAAAGGAGGAACCAGGAGTGCTCCAGATACATGCCGATCTCGCCCTTCACGGAGGGGCGGGCCACCGTCTTCCGATAGGGTGTGATGTTGAAATTCGGACGCAAAGCGCCCAGAATTTCCCCGCGGCTCATGCCGCTTAAGTCCTTTACCACGCGGTTGTAGTCCAGGATCTCCAGCTCGTTCTCCGGGAACAGAACGCTGAGGAAGAAATTGAATTCCTCGTCTCCATTATAATCCGGGTTCTGGCTGCGCCGCTTTAAGCCCACCTTTACGGCAGATGCCGCGCGGTGATGCCCGTCAGCAATATAGAGTCCCCCGATGCCGGCAAAGGCGTTCTGAATGGCTGCAATATCACTGTCCTCGCCGATCACCCAGACGCGGTTTGCAACCTCGCCGTCCGAAACAAAATCGTAGACCGGCGCCGTGCTCCTGATGCGCTGCTTTACCGCCGCCAGCGCCGGATCCTCACGATACGTCAAAAAGATCGGCCCTGTCTGCGCGCTGCAGGTGTCCACATGATGAATGCGGTCCTGCTCCTTGGCCTCCACGGTGTTCTCATGCTTCTTAATGACGCCGCTCAGGTAATCATCGATGGACGCACAGGCAACGATGCCGGTCTGTGACCGTCCCTTCCAGACCTGCTCATAGAGATAGAAGCAGGGCCTGTCATCCTGCCGGAAGGTTCCGTCCGAAACAGCTGCGTCCAGGAGTTCCTTTGCGTGCTGATACACGCACTCATCATAAGTGCTCACGTCATCCGGCAGCGTAGACTCTGCGCGGTCAATGCCCAGAAATGACCTCGGATGCTTCGCCACATAGGCCTTTGCCTCCGCTCTTGAATATACGTCATAGGGAAGCGCTGCTACGCTCTGTGCCAGCTCTTTTGCAGGCCGGAATGCACGAAATGCTCGAATAACTGCCATAAATACCTCGGGTGATTACAATTGCTGCGACTACTTGATGACACGAACGCGGAATACGCCGTCCAGAGCCGCGAGCTTATCCGCCACGTCGCCGGAAACCGCAGAATCCAGATCCAGAACGGTATAGGCAACCTCTCCTCTGGACTTGTTGGTCATCTCCGCAATGTTGATGCCAGCACCGCCCATAATGGATGTAAAGCCGGTAATCATGTTGGCGACGTTCTTATGAAGAATGGCAACGCGTCCGGGTCTGGTGCATACGCCGACCTGGCAGTCCGGGTAATTTACGGAGTGCGTGATGTTGCCGTTTTCCAGATAGTCCTGCAGCTCATCCACTGCCATAATGGCGCAGTTGGTCTCGGACTCCTCGGTGGAAGCACCCAGGTGCGGCGTAGTAATGCAGCCGCGGTGACCGGCAACGACCGGATTCGGGAAGTCGGAAACATAGCGGCGCACGCGTCCGTCGTCGATGGCGGCGATCATGGCCTTTTCATCCACCAGGACATCTCTTGCCATGTTGAGGACAATGACGCCCTTTTTCATCTGCGCAATGGCATCGGCCGAAATGTATCCCTTCGTCGATTCCATCGCCGGCACGTGAATGGTGATGAAGTCGCAATTGCGGTAGATTTCATTGATATCCGTTACGTGCGTAACCTTCCGGGAAAGGTGCCATGCGTTGTCGACACCGACATACGGATCATATCCGTACACATCCATCCCGAGGTACACAGCGGCATTGGCAACGCGCACGCCGATGGCGCCCAGTCCGATGATGCCGAGCTTTTTGCCCTCCAGCTCGGTTCCGGCGAACTGCTTTTTCTCCTTTTCCACCTGGGCGGCAATGTCCGGATTGTTCCAGTTGGAGCGCACCCAGTCAACACCCTCTACGACGTCGCGGGATGCCAGGAGCATGCCGGCAATGACGAGCTCCTTTACACCGTTTGCATTTGCGCCCGGCGTGTTGAAAACAACGATGCCCTTTTCTGCACAGCGCTCCAGCGGAATGTTGTTGACGCCGGCACCGGCTCTGGCAATGGCCAGCAGCGAATCGGAGAACTCCATCTCGTGCATCTTGGCGCTGCGCACCAGAATGCCCTCTGCCTCCTCCAGCTTGTCTGTCTTGGCAAAATTCGAATCAAACCGTCCGGTTCCAACGGAAGATATGTTGTTCAGCTCTGCGTAATGAAACACAATACTCTCCTTTCCCGGCACTCTGTATCAGTGTCTGGCCTCAAAATCCTTCATGAAGGATACCAGCTTCTCCACGCCCTCGATCGGCATCGCGTTGTACATGGACGCACGCATGCCGCCGACGGTGCGGTGTCCCTTCAGAGAAACCAGTCCGTTCTCCGCCGCCTCCTTTACAAAGGCTGCATCCAGATCGGCATCACCGGTTACAAACGGTGCATTCATAAGGGAACGGTCCTCTCTGCGGACAGTACCCTTAAAGAGTCTGGACTCATCGAGATAATCGTAGAAAATCTTCGCCTTTTCCTCGTTGTGTCTGGCAATGCCCTCCAGACCGCCCTGCTTCATGATCCACTTGAAGACCAGACCGCAGATGTAAATGTTGTAGCAGGGAGGCGTGTTATACAGGGAATCCTTGTCCGCCTGGGTCTTATACTGGAGCATCGTAGGAACGAAGCTGTCCAGATCGTCCCGGATCAGATCCTCACGGATGACAGCAATGACAACGCCGGCAGGGCCGACATTCTTCTGTACGCCGCCGTAGAACATGCCGTATTTGGTTACATCGATCGGACGGGAAAGAAAATTGGAGGATACGTCTGCCACGAGATCATGTCCCTTTGTGTTCGGGAGCTTGAAATATTCGGTTCCGTAAATGGTATTGTTCTCGCAGATGTAAAGATAATCTGCGTCCTCCGGAATGGGCAGGTCGCTGCAGTCCGGAATATAGGAGAAATTCTGATCCTCGGAGGATGCCACCTTGATGGCTTCGCCGTATTTCTGCGCTTCCTTCCAGGCCTTCTTGGCCCACTGTCCGGTAACGACATAAGCAGCCTTTTTGTTGCGCATAAGGTTCATGGGAACAGCTGCAAACTGGGTGGAAGCGCCTCCCTGCAGGAACAGGACCTTATAATTGTCCGGAACGCCGACCAGTGACCGGAAATCTGCCTCGGTCTCCTTGATGAGCGCATCGAACACCTTGCTGCGGTGCGACATTTCCATCACGGACATTCCGCATCCGTGGTAGTCCAGCATTTCACTGGCTGCTGTCTGCAGTACTTCCTCCGGAAGCATTGCGGGACCTGCTGAGAAATTATACACTCTGCTCATTTTCATCCTCCTCTTGCTGCCAACATACCAATGCGGCAGCACATCTTTAGTACAGCACAACCGGTGTTCCGACAGAAACCATCCCGTACAGCTCCGGCATAACAGCCGGCGGAATATTGACGCACCCGTGGGAGCCGTTGGTCAGGTAAATGCTGCCGCCGAAGCTCGACCGCCAGTTTGCGTCATGAAGTCCGATGCTGTTGCCGATGAAATTCATCCAGTATTTCACCGGAGACGCATAGCCCTTGCCGGTCAGTGTGATGTTCCGCTGCTTGCCGAGGATACGATAGACCCCGGTGGGGGTATCGTGTCCGAGCCGGTGGTTGCCGGTTACGATCGATGTCGTAAACCGCTGTGTACCGTTCTCATAGTAATAAAGAATCTGATTGGAAATGTCAATCTCAACATAAGTCCCGCCGCACTTTGTCACCGGAACATGCGTCTCTGTTTTCTGGTACATGATCGCCGCAGCCAGATAGTTGATTTCATACTCTACATCCAGATAGCCCGTGTTCTGGAACGTACCGTCCAGCGCAATGTAGGTTCCGTCCGTCTTCTGGAAGCCTGCGTTGTTGGCACTTCCGGACGGCGGGAAGAGATTCTGAAGACCGGAGAAGAAGCTCCGGAGCTTATTGGAATCGCAGACGTAGTAGCCGGTTGCCGGATCAATGTAATAGCTGCCGTCTGCATTGGTCACCATAACGGTCATCGCCAGCTCCGGCGTAACCACATACTGCCCCTGGCTGCCGAAATCATACGTAATCATACAATTCGGTGCCGGCGGCAGTGCGGTCTGCGCAGCCTTCGCGGACAGTTTCCGGCCTGCGCAGAGTACAAGGCAAAGTGCCAGGCTCGCCAGAATCCGGACTGCACAGCCGGCCGCGCCCGTGTGCGCGGTCTGCTTCTTCTTTTTGGTTATCATGTTATCTCTCCCCTGAATCGATACTTCTGTATCAAACAGCCGGCCCGAAGGACCGGCTCTTTTTCTGACTGCACGTGCCCAAAGGCGTTACTGCTGCTCTTTGCTCTTCAGGTCCTGCTCGTCAAAGGCCTCCTCAATGGAGGCTCCCGGCGATACCATCGGGAATACCTTATCGTCCTCATCGATGACCAGCTCGATCACGACCGGTCCGTCGGCGGCAATTGCCTCCCGAAGTGCCGGCTCCAACTCCTCCTTGCTCGCTACGCGGATCGCGCGGCATCCAAGGCCTTCCGCCGTCTTGCAGTAGTCCACGGCATCCGTCAGCACCGTTGCACTGTAACGTTTGCCGTAATACAGCGTCTGCCACTGTCTTACCATGCCGAGCACCTGGTTGTTGATGACAATCTCGATGATCGGAATCCGGTAGCGGCTGGCCGTTGCGAGCTCGATCAGATTCATGCGGAAGCACCCGTCTCCTGCAATATTGACGCAGATCTTATCCGGCCTTGCGAGCTTGGCGCCGATGCAGGCGCCGAGACCGTATCCCATCGTGCCGAGTCCTCCGCTGGTGAGGAAGGTGCGCGGCTCGGAATAGGTATAGTACTGCGCCGCCCACATCTGATGCTGGCCAACGTCCGTTGTAATCAGAGCCTTACCCTGCGTAACGCGGTCCAGCGCCTCAATGGCCATCGGGCATGTGAGCTTTGTGTGGTCATACGAAAGCGGATACCGGCTCTTCAGCTCCTGAATCTCCTGCATCCACTCACTGTGCGAAACCGGCGTAAGCGCGGCGTTGATTCTGCCGAGAATCTCCTTCAGATCGCCGACAAGCGCGAGGTCGATTTTAACGTTTTTATTGATCTCTGCCTCATCGATGTCGATCTGCAGAATTTTGGCCTTATCCGCAAATTTCTTAGGATTACCGGTCTGCCGGTCGGAAAAGCGTGTTCCGAGTGCGATCACAAGGTCCGCTCTGGACAGGCCGTAATTGGATGCCTTCGTGCCGTGCATGCCGATCATGCCGGTATAATGCGGATCGTGTCCGTCGAACACACCCTTACCCATCAGCGTATCGCACACCGGTGCATCCAGAATGCGGTCGAGCTCCCGGACCTCATCGCTTGCTCCGGAGATCACAGCGCCGCCGCCGACGTACAGATACGGGCGCTTCGCCTTCCGGATCATGTCAAGCGCACAGGCGAGTTTCTCCTCCGAACGCTTGCGGACAGGCGGCTGCGCCTTCCGCTCGGAAACCGCTGCCTCCTCCGGTGTCTCCTTCTCATAGTTGCCGGTGGCACCGGTGACATCCTTGGTGATATCCACGAGGACCGGGCCCGGGCGTCCCTCTCTTGCAATGCGGAAGGCACTGCGGATGGTGGGTGCCAGGTCCTTGATATTTTTAACAATAAAGCCGTGCTTGGTCACCGGCATGGTGATGCCGGCGATGTCGACCTCCTGGAAGGAGTCCTTACCCAGAAGCGGAAGCGTTACATTGCACGTAATGGCAACCACCGGCACCGAGTCCATGTAGGCCGTCGCAATGCCGGTTACGAGGTTGGTTGCGCCGGGACCTGAGGTCGCCATGCAGACGCCGACCTTTCCGGAGGCTCTGGCATACCCGTCTGCCGCGTGGGCTGCGCCCTGCTCATGGCTGGTCAGGACATGGCGGATTTTGTCGCTGTTTTTATACAGCGCATCGTATACATTCAGGATTGCGCCGCCCGGATAGCCGAACACGGTATCGACGCCCTGCTCCAGAAGACACTGGATGATGATTTCTGAACCGTTAAGCTTCATGCTTACCTCCTATGCCGCCGTTTTTCCTCAGACCTGCAGCTCCTTCGGAAGCTCGAGAATCGCACCGCGGTTTCCGGATGTGACAAGTGCCTGATAACGGGCCAGATATCCGTCGGTGATCTTCGGCTTTCTGGGCGTCCATGCCGCGCGGCGCTTAGCCAGCTCCTCGTCGGAAACCTTCAGCTCCAGGCGGTTGTTCGGGATGTCAACTAAAATGGTGTCGCCTTCCTCGACCAGTGCGATCGGTCCGCCGACAGCAGCCTCCGGGCTCACATGGCCGATGGCAGCGCCGCGGGAGGCACCGGAAAAGCGTCCGTCGGTAATAAGAGCAACGGTAGAGCCAAGGCCCATGCCGATGATGGCAGAGGTCGGATTGAGCATTTCGCGCATGCCGGGACCGCCCTTGGGTCCCTCGTAGCGAATGACAACCACATCGCCCTCATGAATCTGTCCGGTGGTAATCGCCTTGATGGCGTCCTCTTCGCAGTCAAAGACGCGGGCAGGGCCCTCATGGGTCATCATTTCCGGTGCAACGGCACTTCTCTTTACAATGCCGGTATCCGGAGCCAGATTTCCCTTCAGGACAGCGATGCCGCCGTTGGGCATGAACGGATCCTCGAGCGGGCGGATGACCTCCGGATTGCGGTTTTCGGCCGAAGCGATGTTCTCTCCGGTCGTCTTACCGGTTACGGTGATGCCGTCCAGGTGCAGGAGGTTTTTCTTCGTCAACTCCTTCATGACCGCGTAAATACCGCCGGCCTCGTTCAGATCCTCCATGTAGGTCGGGCCTGCCGGTGCCAGGTGGCACAGGTTCGGCGTGCGGTCGGAAATCTCGTTTGCATACTCCATGTTGAGCTCAAAGCCGCACTCGTGCGCGATGGCAGGAAGGTGCAGCATTGTGTTGGTGGAGCAGCCCAGCGCCATATCCACCGTCAGGGCGTTGGTGATGGCTTCCTTGGTCATGATGTCTCTGGGGCGAATGTTCTTCTCGATGAGGTTCATCACGGCATAGCCAGCCTCCTTGGCAAGACGGATGCGGGCAGAATACACGGCCGGGATGGTTCCGTTGCCGCGAAGGCCCATGCCGATGGCCTCGGTCAGGCAGTTCATGGAGTTCGCCGTGTACATGCCGGAGCAGGAGCCGCAGGTAGGACACACGTTCTCTTCAAAATCAGAGAGCTGCTCTCTTGTGATCTTTCCGGAGTCAAACTCGCCCACGGCCTCGAACATAGAGGAAAGGGAACGCTTTCTTCCGTTCACATGGCCTGCCAGCATGGGACCGCCGGAGACGAATACCGTCGGAATATTGATTCTGGCTGCCGCCATCAGAAGGCCGGGAACGTTCTTGTCACAGTTGGGGATCATGACAAGGCCGTCAAACTGATGTGCCTTTGCCATACACTCCGTGGAGTCTGCAATCAGATCCCGCGTTACCAGGGAATACTTCATGCCGACATGGCCCATGGCGATGCCGTCGCAGACCGCAATAGCCGGGAACAGAACCGGAACGCCGCCCGCCTCTGCGATGCCCAGCTTGACTGCCTGTGCAATCTTATCCAGGTTCATGTGTCCGGGAACAATCTCGTTATAGGAGCAGACAACGCCGATCATCGGCTTCTTCATCTCGGCCTTGGTAAAGCCAAGAGCATTGAAAAGACTCCGGTGCGGAGCCTGCTGGATTCCTTCTCTTACATTATCACTGCGCATATATACTTCCTCTCTCAGATGTATGAATGCTGTTCAATCACTACTCGCCAACCAAGCGACGGGTCCTGGCGGAGTTGTCCGTCACCCCGTCGCCTGTCCGTCACCCCGTCGCCTGGCCGGCGGCTGTACATTTACTATCAGTTAATCCGCTCGGCAACGGCATCTCCGATCTCCGCACAGTTTGCAGAGGTCAGGCCGGCTGCCTGCGCCTTGTCCTTGGGCATAAGGTCGATGCTGCGGATGCCGTCTGCCAGTGTCTTCTTTACTGCGTTCTCGATGGCATCGGCTTCCTTTTGAAGATCAAAGGAATACCGCAGCATCATCGCTGCAGAAAGAATGGTGGCAATGGGGTTGGCAATGCCGAGTCCTGCGATATCCGGCGCGCTGCCGTGGCTGGGCTCGTAGAGTCCGAAGCTCCCGTCCGAGAGCGATGCAGAGGACAGCATGCCGATCGAGCCGGTGATCATGGATGCCTCGTCGGAGAGGATGTCGCCGAACATATTCTCGGTCACTACAACATCAAACTGCTCCGGATTCTTGACGAGCTGCATGGCGCAGTTGTCAACCAGCATATCCTCGACCTCGATGTCCGGATAATCCGCCGCCATCTCATGGACGATCCTGCGCCAGAGGCGGGAGGTGTCCAGAACGTTTGCCTTATCCACGCTGGTCAGCTTTCTTCGGCGCTTGCCGGCAATCTCAAAGGCCTTTTTCACGATGCGGCGAATCTCATTCTCGTTGTACTGCAGGGTGTCCACAGCCGTCTCCACGCCGTCGATCGTTTTCGTCCAGCGATCACCGAAGTACAGACCTCCCGTCAGCTCTCTTACGATAATCATGTCAAAATTACGGCCGCCCTCCTTCGATGCCAGCGGGCAGGAAGCGGCGAGCTCCGGGAAAAGATACGCGGGACGCAGATTTGCATACAGGCCAAGGGCCTTTCGAAGTGCCAAAAGTCCCGCCTCCGGGCGCTGCTGCGGCGGCAGCTGGTACCAGGGAGACGTCTTGGCATCGCCGCCGATGGAGCCCATAAGGACAGCATCGCTGGACTTTGCAATATCAATGGTCTCCTGTGTCAGCGGTACGCCGTACCGATCGATGGAGCATCCCCCCATCAGGATGTCGGTAAATCGGATGGTGTGTCCATATCGGTCCGCTGTCTTCTCCAGAACCTTTCTGGCTTCGGCAACGATCTCCGGACCGATTCCGTCTCCGCTGATGACTGCTATATTCATTTCCATAGAACAGAAATCTCCTTTTAAGTAGCTCTTTCCTTTATATACGCAGAAAGAAGGCGATCCGCCTTCTTTCTGCTCTGCATGAATAAGGGGAGAAAGCTCTCTCCGTTATTGACTCTTTATCAGGCTTCTGCAGCAGCATCCTCCGGCTTCTCAACCTGAACAATGGCTGCCTTCTGCATCGGGATGCGGCAGTTCTTGTTGTTGCCGAACTCCACGATGACCGTATCGTCGTTCATATCAACAATGATTCCGTAGAAGCCGGCTGTGGTCAGAACGCTGTCGCCGACTGCAACCGTCGCGAGCATGGACTCCTTCTGCTTCTTCTCCTTGCTCTGAGGACGAATAAGGAAGAAATAGAAAAAAGCAACCAGAATTACAATGTAGATAATCGCAATCATGCTGGAGCTTCCGGTGGAACTAAGTAAACTAAGTGTCATTGAAACATCCTCCTGAAATAGTGTCTGTGGACTCTGAACAACTACTATACATCAAACCATGGAAAAAACATAGCGTTTTCGATATTGCCCGCCACCCTGTCGCGTTGCGGGCGAATGGACTCTAAGGCTCACGGCGTCCCCTTCAGATCCTGGATTTTGTTCTTTTTGTAGACCGGATAAATGCCGGCATCAATGGCATCCCGTATTTCCTGCATCAGATGATTGTAGAAATACAGATTGTGCATGACGCAGAAACGCAGTCCCAGCGACTCCTGTGCCTTCATGAGGTGCCGGATATACGCTCTGGAGTATCCGCCGCGGCAGACCGGGCACCCGCAGTGCTCGTCGATCGGCCGCATATCCTTTTCGTAGGCTGCATTGCGTATATGGAGCGTTCCGTGGTCCGTGTAAAGATTTCCGTGCCTGCCGTTGCGCGAGGGGTACACGCAGTCAAAGAAATCAACGCCGCGGTCCACCGCCTCCAGAATATTCTCCGGCGTACCAACGCCCATCAGATAGGTGGGCTTGTTCTGCGGCAGGTGCGGCACTACCTCGTCCAGAATGCCGTACATCTGCTCATGCGTTTCTCCGACGGCAAGGCCGCCCACGGCATAGCCGTCCAGATCCATCTCCGCGATCCGTTTGGCATGGTCGACGCGAATGTCCGGATAAATGGCCCCCTGGTTGATAGCGAACAGGAGCTGGTGCGGATTCACCGCATCCTCCTCCCGGCGAAGCTCCGCCATCTTGTCCTTGCAGCGGGCCAGCCACCGGGTGGTGCGTGCCACAGAATCCGCCACGTACTCCTTATCCGCCAGCGCCGGTGCACACTCATCAAAGGCCATGGCAATGGTGGAGCCCAGATTTGCCTGAATCCGCATGGATTCCTCCGGCCCCATGAAAATACGCGCCCCGTCCACATGGGAATGGAAGGTCACGCCCTCCTCCTTGATCTTGCGGATCTGTGCCAGAGAGAACACCTGAAATCCGCCGGAGTCGGTCAGAATCGGCCGGTCCCAGGTGGTGAATGTATGCAGTCCTCCCAGCTCCTTAATGGTCGCATCGCCCGTCCGGACATGGAGGTGATACGTGTTGCTGAGCATTACCTGCGTCTGAATGCTGCGAAGGTCCGACGCCGAGAGCCCGCCCTTGATGGCGCCGGCGGTAGCTACGTTCATGAACACCGGCGTCTCAATCACGCCGTGCACGGTGGTCATGTGCGCGTGCTTGGCCCTTCCGCATGTATTGATGATGTTATACGTGTAATCCTGCTGCGGCATGAGCACCCCTTTCGTAAAATGCACGGACATTCTCCGCCTTTGCAGACATATTGGAGAGCATGGCGTCCAGAATGGTCAGTGCGCACATGGTCTCGCAGACCACAACAGCTCTGGGCACAACGCACGGATCGTGGCGTCCGTGAATGAACAGTGCCTTCGGTGTTCCGTCCTGCATGACCGTTTCCTGGGGCTGTGCGATGGAAGGCGTCGGCTTGAAGGCTGCCGTCAGCACAATGTCGGACCCGTCCGAGATGCCGCCCAAGATGCCGCCCGCATGGTTGGTTCTCTTGCAGATGACGCCGTCCTCATTGGTATAGAACGCATCGTTGTTTTCCGAGCCCCTTGCATAGGCGGCGAACATCCCGTCTCCGATTCCGACCGATTTGCAGGCATTGATGCCCATCAATGCATCCGCAAGCCTTGCGTCCAGCTTCTGGAGCGTCGGATCGCCGATGCCGGCAGGAACGCCGCAAATCCGTCCCTTGATGATTCCGCCGATGGAATCCTGCTCCTGTCTGCAGGCATCAATCAATGCCGCAGCCTCGGCATCCGCCTGCGCATCCGGCATGCCGGTCAGTGAATTCCAGATGTTATCCCGCTCAAACCGCTCCGGACCAATGACAACGTCTCCGATGGCCGCCGTGTAAAAACAAAAATCGATCCCCAGCTCCTTCAGAAACTTCTCAGCAATGGCCCCGGCTGCCACACGCGCCGCCGTCTCTCTTGCCGAGGAGCGTCCACCGCCCCGGTAATCCCGAAAGCCGTATTTGCAGTCATAGGTATAGTCTGCATGCCCCGGGCGGTAGCAGTCCGCGATTTCACTGTAATCCTTCGAAATCTGGTTGTTGTTGCGGATCAGAAGCGCAATGGGCGTTCCGGTGGTCTTGCCCTCAAAGGTGCCGGAGAGAATTTCAACGAGATCCTCTTCCTTGCGCGGCGTTGTAAGGCGGCTTCGTCCGGGCTTTCTGCGGTCCAGATACACCTGGATGTCCTCCTCGGTGAGCTCCATGCCGGCCGGAAATCCGTCCAGCACCGCCCCCACGGCTGCTCCGTGTGATTCTCCGAAGGTCGTCACCCGGAGAACATTTCCAAAATATGATCCTGCCATAATTTCCTTTCTGTATTTGTGTTCAGCACCTGCAGATTCCACCATGATCCCGCTGCCTGCGAGAAAATTCGAAATGTGGCGCTAAACAAAAGACGCTTCTGCTTGCAGGCAAATTCACTCCTGTTCCTGCGTCAGCTTGTGGAAGATGACGCAGTTGGGCTTGTCCACGTGAATCTCCCGTCCCTTCATGACGATCAGTCCCTTCTTGAGATCGCAGGTAAAGAACGTCATGGTGTTGGATTCATGGTTCAGCGACACCAGATGCCGGTTGTCCGGAAACAGCGCGCAGTCCTTCGGATAGTCGCCGGAAACCGGAAGGCACAGAATCCTCGAGAGCTCTCCCGTCTTCTCATTGATCGAGAAGATCGCGGTGGAGTTGTCACCGGCATTCGAGGTGATCAGATAGTGAAAATCCTCGGAGAGATTGAGTGCCGAGGCCGCTGCATCCGATGCATGGTAATTGTTCAGGGTAGAAACCGTCTGCACCTTTTCAAAATCCGGCTCTCCGTGATGCTCCTCATAATGGAACACATCGATGGTGCACTTCATTTCATTGACAATGTACAGGAAGCGCCCGTCCTTGGAGAATTTGATGTGCCGCGGTGCGGAATCCAGCTCGCCGTGAATGATGTCCACCTGCTTAAGCTTGCCGGAAACCGGGTTGAAGGCATAGACGTTGGTGTGATCGAGACCGAGATCCGCCGCGCACAGATATTTGTTGTCCCGCGTCATTTTCACGCACTGCACATGCGGGCGGAAGTTGCGCTCTGCAACCGACCCCATGCCCTTGTGATAGATCTCATCCGTGATCGAGCCGATTTCGCCGGTCTGCGGATCCAGCCGGAGAACCGTTATTTTCCCGTCGTGATAGCCTGCTACGAACAGCCACGAATCCGTGTAATCGGTCGAGAGGTACGAGCCGCGCATGCCGTTGATGGACGCCTTGTTGATGAATTCAAGGTCGCCGCCCTTGATGATCCGGTACGACTCCACGCCGAAGTCCGTGATGGAATACAGAAACTTCTGATTGTGGGAAATGGTCACATAGGAGGAATTGGTGATCTCCACCTTGTCCTTCTCATAAAAATATCCCGCTTCCATATCCACATCAAAAATACGGATGCCGAAATTATCCTTTGTTGCAGTGGTATATGCCGAAACATAGGCAACATATCCGGATGCTGACATATTCTTACCTCCCTAAGGTCTTTCACGTTCCTGTACCTGTTCACAGCTCATTTGCAAAAGCGCTGCTGCGAGACTTCTCGTTTGCTCATGCGGGGTTACCTGCTGCCGAACCAGTCCTGTGTCTCGTGGATGGTGCGCACGACAAATTCACCGTTTTCTGCAAGCTCTGCCTCGATGATGCTGCAGTTGCCGATTCCCTGGTTCCAGATCTCGTCCAGCTCCAGGTAATGAAGCAAAACCAGAATAACACGCATTGTGCATCCGTGGCACCCCACGAGCACACTTTCTCCCGGCTTTTCCCGCTTCATATCCGCAAGGAAGGAGGACAGCCGGTGCTCCAGCTCCTCAAAGGACTCCGCCCCCTCCGGCGGGACATAGGCTGACGGATGATCGAACAGGTGCCCCGCCAGCGGGGAATCCTTGTCAAATGCCGTTCCGTCCAGCGGGCCGAAATTCATTTCCATGAGGCGATCATCCAGAATAAATTCAGAGCGGGGAAGCCCGGTGATGATCTCCACCGTCCTTGCGGCCCGGTCGATCGGACTGGAATATACCGCATCAAAGGTAATCCCGAGCTCCCGGATCCGCTCCCTGGCCCTTCGTGCCTGCTCCTCTCCGTTTTCATTAAGAGACGTATTCACCTGTCCCTGGAACAAATGCCTGGCATTCCAGGACGTTTCACCGTGTCGGATAATATACAGCTTCATGAATCCCTGCTGCTCCTTTCATTGCCCTTTATCGCAAGGCGGTTGATCTGCGAGGCGACATAGCCGGCGCCGTACCCGTTGTCGATATTGACCACTGTAATGCCGTTTGCACAGGAATTGAGCATCGTCAAAAGGGCCGAAATCCCGTGCAGATTCGCGCCGTATCCAACGGACGTCGGCAGCGCGATCACCGGGTTCTCCACCAGTCCTGCCACAACCCCGGCAAGTGCTCCCTCCATGCCGGCCGCCGCAATGATGACATTGGCGCGCCGCAGCTGCGGCAGCTGCGTCAAAAGCCGGTGCAGTCCGCTCACACCGACATCGTACAGGCGCTCCACGTGATTTCCGAGAAATTCCGCAGTTTTCGCGGCCTCCTCGGCGACCGGAACATCTGCGGTCCCTCCGCAGCACACTGCTATGCACCCAAGCGCCTCTTTATCAGGAGCGCCGGAGTCCTTCTGTGCCGACGCCGTGATGATTCGTGAGACCGGATCGTACACTGCCTCCGGGAGCACCGCTGCAACAAGCGCCGCCTGGTGCGCACTCGCTCGGGTTCCCATGACTCGTCCGTTTTTCTCATACAGCGTTTTAAAGATCTCCGGGAGAAATGCATCGTCCTTTCCCGGGCAGTAGACGACCTCCGGGTACCCGGACCTGGCCTGCCGGTGCAGGTCGAGCCTTGCATACCCGTGTCCCTCTTCGCCCAGAACCTCATATGGCTTTTCCTGAAAAAAACGCTCTGCCTCCTCGGCAGACATTTCGCCCCTTTGTACCTTCTCCAGGACCTCTCTGGATGTCATTCCAACCTCACACTTCCGCAGCAAATGCCTGCGGCTGCATCTGTGCATCTGCCTGCAGGCAGCCGCGAACTGAAATGTTCTCGAATGCTTACTGCTGCTCCGCTTCCTTCTGCAGGACGCCTGCTACCACTGCCTTGTCCAGCGTCTCGTTCATGCTGCCGGTGCGGTACCCCTGCAGATCCATGGTGACATAGGCAAAGCCGTACGAGCGAAAGGCCTCTGCGACGGCCTCCCGTTTCTCCAGAAGTGCCGGGAATTCCTCCGGCATCACCTCAATCCTGGCCAACCGGTCATGGATGCGGACCCGCAGCTGATGAAAGCCCAGCTCCAGGAGAAACTCCTCGGCCTGATCCACCATCCGAAGCTTCTCCTCGGAAATCATCTCCCCGTAGACAAAACGGGATGCCAGACAGGCGTAGGACTGCTTGCGCCAGGTAGGAAGCCCCAGCTCCTTTGAAATCTCCCGGATCTCCGCCTTGCAAAGGCCCGCCTCGCGCAGAGGAGACCGAATTCCCAATTCCCTGATCGCCAGCATGCCGGGGCGAAAATCGCCGAGGTCATCGGTATTGGAGCCCTCTGCCACATACGCAAGATGGTTCTCGCCGGCAATCTTCAGAATCCCCTCGAACAAAGAGTGCTTGCAAAGATAACACCGGTTTACCGGATTTTCCCGGTACCCCGGCACGTCGATTTCTCCGGATTCAAAAACAATCTGACGGATGCCGTGCTCCTTGCAGAACTGCGCTGCCTCCTTCGCCTCCCGGGAGGGAAAGGTCTCGGAGGCGGCAGTCACCGCAGCAGCCTTTTCGCCCAGGACATCACCGGCCACGCGCAGAAGGAGCGTCGAATCCACGCCGCCGGAAAATGCAACGGCGACGCTCCCCATCTGCCGCAGAATGTCCCGCAGCGCTTCGTATTTACGACTGGTTGTTTCGTTCATGGTTCTCCCTGAAAATGATGTTGGCGTCAAAAGTTTTTTTCCCTATCGATACGGGATTGCTGTGTGCTTCGCGTTCTCGCAATCCTCAAAAATACGCCCGCTCGGGTGTCACAACAAGGTCCACGCAGACGTCCTCCTGCCCCATCGGAACCTCGTCCACAATCTGCTCGTTGAAGGCCATGCCGATCGCCATCTTCTTGCGGAAGCCGGACAGATACCGGTCGTAGAAGCCCCCGCCAAAGCCCAGGCGGCCAAGCTTTTTGTCAAAGGCCAGCCCCGGCACCAGGATCATGCAGTTTTCCGCGGAGTCCAGCGAGATGTGTGTGGTATACGGGAACAAGGCACACGGGTCTGCCTCCGGCTCCAGAATTCCCATGGCACCGGGACGGAGCTGCGCAAGATCCTCGCACTGGAAAAAGTCCATGACGCCGCTCCCGAGGACCTTCGGGACGTACACCTTCTTGCCGTCCCGGATGGCATGACGGATCAGCTCCGTTGTATCGACCTCGGAGCCGAACGACACATAGCTCAGAATAAAGGCGGCACTCTCGTACAGCGCGGTATTCAGAATAATGTTCGTAATGGTCTTATTCTGCTCGTTCCGCGATTCCTCCGGAATTTCATCCCGGAGCTTCTTCATCTTCCGGCGCAGCGCTTCCTTTTCCTGGTCAAATTCCATCTGACTGGTGATCATTAATACGTTTCCTCCACATACTGAATCAGATCAAAGGCATCGTCCCTGTCCGCACAGAACAGCGTGCCGACATTGACGCCGTTTATCACATCCGCGATGACGCCGACGCCGTTCTTGGTGTTGGCGATCACCATGTCACACCCGGAGGCCGTTGCCATTCTGGCTGCGTGGAGCTTGGTGTTCATGCCTCCGGTGCCCACGCCGCTTCCCGTGGATTCCTTTCCCATCCCCATGATTTCATCCGTGAGCTGCGGCACGAACTCAATGAAGGATGCCTTCAGATTGCTGCGCGGATCATCGGTATACAGCCCGTCCACATCAGACAGAAGGATCAGCAGATCCGCCTGCAGGATGGATGCGACCATGGCAGACAAAGAGTCGTTGTCTCCCAGCTGATACTCCAGCGTTGCCACGACGTCGTTCTCGTTGACAATCGGAATAACACCGAGGTGCAGAAGCTCCCGGATGGTTCCCTCCAGATTCTCTCTGCTCGAGGGATTGACGATGGTGGTTTTCGTCATCAGAACCTGCCCGGTCAGCTGGTTGTACTCCTCAAAGTACTTCTGATAGATCATAATAAGGCGCGCCTGGCCGATCGAGGCACAGGCCTGCTTGCGGCTCATCTTCCCGCTGTCTCCCGCCAGAATCTGCCGGCTCTCACCCAGTACCTCACGCCCCACGGCCGTTGCGCCGGAGGTTACCAGGATGACGTCCTTTCCCTGATTCTTCAGGTCCGACAGCTCGCCCGCCAGATGATCAATCCGGTGGTAATCCAAGCGCCCCGTCTCCGGATGGATCAGGGACGAGGAACCGATTTTCACCACAATCCGCTTCCGATCCTTGAGGCCGGCGCGGTATTCCAGGTTCTTTTTCCTGGCATCATTTTCTACAAAAAGCTGCTGACAAAAATGCATGATACATACCTCATGGACGTTACAGTTTTCCAAGCGACAGGTCCTGGCGGAGTTGTCCGGTCTGGAACGGCTTAGCCGGCCGCCGGAGTAAACTTCTCAGCCACCTTCTCCGCCATGCGGATGCCGTCGACGGCGGCAGACATGATGCCGCCGGCATATCCAGCGCCCTCTCCGCACGGGAAAAGGCCGGCCGCTGCGGACTCTCCGCTCTCTCCCCTCAGAATCCGGACCGGTGAGCTCGTCCTAGATTCAAGACCGATGACATAGCAGTCCTCGCCGTCGTAGCCCTTCATTTTCTGTCCGAACTGCTGCATGCCTTCCTTAAAGTCCCCGGTCAGCTCCGGCGGAAGAAGCGTATGGAGCGGAGCCGGTGCCGCGGCGCCCCTGATGCAGAGCTCCTTGGCGGATGGGAGGCCGGCATCGGTTTTACCTGCTGCAAAGGAGGCATACCGCTGAACCGGAACCTTCCCGCCTGCCAGCGCATAAGCCTTCTCCTCCAGCCTTTCCTGAAAAGCAAGACCATCCAGAACGCCGGTGCCGCCGAAGTCCTCCGGACCCACGGTCATGACAATGGCGCTGTTGGCGCGCGCCGCATCTCTTTTATAGTCGCTCATTCCGTTTACGGCAAGTCTTTTCGGCTCCGAGGAAGCATTCACGACAAAGCCGCCCGGGCACATGCAAAAGGAATACACGCCCCGCCCGTCAGAAGCCCTTGCCGTCAGCTTGTAGCTGGCCGGTGTCAGATGAAGGCGTTCGAGCTCCGCAGGGTCAGAAATTCCGTACTGACTCTGATTGATCAGCTGCTGCGGATGCGAAACGCGGAAGCCCACGGCAAAGTTCTTGGCCTCCATCGGAATCCCGCTTGCCTGCAGCATCCGGATGGTATCCCTGGCGCTGTGTCCCGGTGCCAGAATCACCGCCT
This sequence comes from Clostridium sp. CAG:508, assembly GCA_963650385.1. Taxonomy (GTDB): domain Bacteria; phylum Bacillota; class Clostridia; order Lachnospirales; family Lachnospiraceae; genus CAG-791. The sequence continues at coordinate 123,587 of CAVJLL010000001.1, forward strand.
CCGCCGGAAGAAATGATTCGCTCTGTTCCCCTTTTTCCTGAATCCAGAGTCCCTGCAGCCGTCCGTTTTCCACGGAGAGCCTCGTGACGCAGGTCTCGAACCGCACCTGCCCGCCGAGGCGGCAGATGTCGTCCCGGAGCGTGCGGATCACATGCCGGAGCCGGTCCGTGCCGATGTGCGGAATCTGCTCATACGCGATATCCTCGGGTGCACCCGCCTGTAAAAAGGTGTCCAGCACCTCCTGCACGCGCCCCGCTTTATCGGTCACATTGGACGTGAGCTTGCCGTCGGAGAAGGTTCCGGCGCCGCCCTCACCGAACTGAATGTTCGATTCCGGATTCAGCTCGCCCGTCTCCCAGAAGTGCTCTACGCTCCTCGTCCGCTCCTCCATGCACTGTCCGCGCTCCAAAATGATCGGCGCATAGCCGGCTCTTGCCAGCATGAGTCCGGCGAAAATACCGGCCGGCCCGAACCCGACGACCACCGGGCGGTGCTGCAGCGCCCTTGCATCCGGCGACGGCGATGGGAACCGATAGCAGGCCGCATCCTTTCGGCGAAGAGACCCTGCATTTTTGCCCGCTCTTGCGAGCACCCGCGCTTCCTCCTTCTCCGAGGAAAGGCGGATCTGCACAGTATAGACGTCCCAGAGGACCGGCTTTTTTCTGGCATCCACTGCATGACGCACGATGCGGTAAGACATCGGCGCGCCTGCGGACAGCCGAAGGTGCCTTCGTATTCTGCTTTCCAACATCCCCGGGTCCGTCCCGCAGGGGAGTTTAATCTGACTTAGTTCCAGCACTTGTTGTCTCCGTTCTCCATCCTCAGCCGTCTGAGCGCGCCCTTCCCTGCGGCCGCACCGGAATGAAAGGCAAATGTAAGGTTGTAGCCGCCGCAGAGGCCGTCAACATCCAGAAGCTCCCCCGCCAGAAACAGTCCGGGAACCCTTCCGGATTCCATGTCCGCCGTGGTCTCGGAGAGCGAAACGCCGCCGGCGGTCACCTGCGCCCGCTCATAGCCGGGCGTCCCTGTAACCGCAAACTCTGTATGCCGGACCATGGAGAGAAGGTGCCACAGCGTCCGGTCCGGATCGGGCACCTTATAGAGCTTCCTCTCCGGAATCTCGCCGCACCGCTCGACCAGAAAGGCCGCCGCCTTGTCCGGCACAAGCCCCAACAGAAAGTCCTGCAGAAGGGACGTTCCGCATAAGGGGTGTCCCTCCTGCACCGCGCGCTTTGCCGCCGCGATCTCCTCCCGCGCCTTCTGCAAACGCTGCGAGGCGATCCGGTCCCATTCCGCGTTCGACAGCTCCGGAAGAAAATCAATAACGGCGGTTACAGGCTGCTCCAAAGAGGCTCCCGCTGCGTATCTTGATACCTGAAAGGTCGGAATTCCGCTGATTCCGTCCGCCGTGAACTGGAGCTCTCCGCGGCCGGATGCCAGGAGCTTGCCTTCGGAACACGGACCATCAAACAGTCGGATCTCTCCCGTCGTCCGAAGGCCCGCCAGGCGCTTCAAGCCGGCATCCTTTGCGAGCAGCATGCACAGCGAAGGGGACAGTGCGGTCACCCGGTGTCCGAGCGCCGCCGCCAGGCGGTACCCATCGCCCGCGCATCCGTACGTTTTGGATACCATGCCCCCCGCCGCCAGAATGACGGCATCGGCGGAAACATATTTTCCGGAGGGAAGTCCCGATGCCGCAATCCGGAACCGCCTGCATTCATTTTCACTGCTGGCTCCGTCCGGTCGCACTTCCATCACATCAATCGATTCCGCCCGCACGCCGGACAGAATCCGAATGCCCAGCTCATCCGCTCTTCGCAGAAGCGCCCTCTGCACGGTCACCGCCTGGTCGCTTCGCGGATACACATAGCCCTGCCGCTCGTGCGTCAGAACGCCCAGCTCGCTGTGAAAGAACTCCAGCACCTGCTCTGCCCAGTTCTCACAGCCTTCAAAAATCACTTCCTTTACCGCCGGCTCTGCGCTCGTTCGGTAGCACGCTTCGTTCTGCACCCGGTTCGTGATGTTGCAGCGCCCGTTTCCCGTTGCGAGGAGCTTTTTCCCCGGCTCCTGATTCGCATCCAGAACCACAATTTCCGGCTCCGTGCTCTCCCCGCGCGCAATCCCTGCATAAACGGCCGCGGTCAGGCCCGCCATGCCGCCGCCGATGATCACAAGCCGCCTACGCATCCTCTTCGTCCTCCTCCGGAGCCACCGCGCCCAGAATAAGTGCCAGATCATAAATCCAGCCGCCGAACGGAACCCGGTGAATGTTCAGAAGGTCAGCAGCACGCAGCAGGATGCTCAGAACTGCAAAGAGGATGCAGTAAACCGCCAGCATCAGCACAAGGGCAAGCGCTGCCGGCAGCACGAGAATCAGATAATCGTTGAGCAGGATCAGCGGAATCGCCGAAACGCCTGCGCACGCTGCAATCAGAAGATCGTCATACCAGAAGCTTGAATCCAGCCGGCCGAACAGCGAATGCCCTCCGAAATACAGTGCGAGCAGGAACACCGCCGCCATGATATCCAGCGGCCACATATTCATGGTGATGCCTACACCGAACAGATGGAGCAGTACCTGCAGAACAATTCCTGCAAAAAAGGAAATGCAGCCGGCCAGAAAGATCATCCGCCTTCCCTTGCAGTTCCAGTACACAACCACTGCCAGAATGATCGTCTGCAGCAGGAAAATCAGAAAGCTCCCGGACTTCAACGAGAGAATGGCCGATTCCTCTGCCTTGAACGTAAGCTCATGGAACATCGCCGCAATCTCCTTCGCGGAGGCGAACACAAAGGCAGACATCGGAATCCCCAAGTACGCCGACAGACGCAGCAGAAGGGAAATTCGCATGCGCACCGCCTTCTTTTTGCCGGCATTCCATGTGCGCACGACCTGCACGGCCAGCGCGGTAAACGGCATCGCCGCAAGGAAGGCAAGGCACAGGCAGACCGGGAGCCCGATTCCGACAAAGCCGCCCCAGTACGATGCCAGCGTATTGGAGCGAACCTCCTGGGAATTCATCCACAGGCGGGACCCGATCAGAATCGCCAGGACCGGGAAGAGCGGCATGGAAAGAGACAGAACCAGATGCCGAAGGCAATAGACAAAGAGCTCCGATGCCTTCTCCCGTCCGTCCGTACGAAACAGATCGTCCTGCCGGAAGCGCGAACTCCTCTGCAAAGACCGCAGTGCCAGAAAGCCGGCGGCTCCGCCCAGGATCAGCATCGCAAGGACAATGACCGAAACACCGACGGCCATGCCGCAGGCGGCATAGATGCAGCCCATGGAATCATTGCGAAGAAGTGCGCCGACCTTCACGCCTCTGGCATAGCCGGTAACCGAGAAAATGCCGCCGGCAGTAAGAGTCCCGATGGACATGATCCACGGCATGAGCGCGGCGCCTCTTTGCGCGCGCGGCGTACCTGTTCCCATGAGAAGCCCCTGAATAAGCCCCGGAAACGGCAGCACAAAGACCGCCGGAAGATACGTGCGCAGAACCGCTGCATACAGCGTGTTGTGCAGAAGGAACGTCACCGCCTGGCACAGAAGAAAGCCTCCGAGGCAGGTGACAAGGAGCACCTTCAGGGAGGCATAAAAGACCGCAGCGGCATCTGCATACTTATGCCGCTGCAGCCGCTTTTCCATTTGCTGCTGCACAAAACCGCTGACGCCGACAAAGCTGCCGACAAACGACGCAGCAAGGAGCAGGAACGGAACCCCTGCATAAAACATTACCGTGCTGCCAAGACACAGAGAAAACAGCACGGATACAACGCACAAAACCACAGGCAGCAAGAGCACCGAGGTGAGTCCGATATCGAATTTGCGAAGCTTTCTGGAACCTGCCACCCGCCTTACACCTCCCGCGTAATCTGCAGTGCCGAAAGAACGCTCTCCTGCCGGGCGAACATCACTTCCGCATCCTCCGGCGTCATATGATCATAGCCGCACAGATGCAGCATGCTGTGGGCAATGAGGAAGGCAAATTCGCGTTTTCTGGAATGTCCGTACTCCTTGGCCTGGCTGGCTGTGCGGTTCAAATTCAGTACAATATCTCCCAAGAGAAGGCATCCGGTCTCCGGATCCATAAAATCCGCCGATGCGGCGCCTTCTGTCTGCGCCGATTTGAGAAGCTCCCAGTCTCCCGGGCCGCCGGCTCCCTCGAACGGAAGATTCGGGAAGGACAGAACGTCGGTGGACTGATCCAGTCCGCGGCAGGTGCTGTTGATGCTCCGGATCTCCTCATCGCCGACATAGCTCAGCGACACCTCCGCCGGCACCGGGCACCCCTCCTGCTCCAGAACCTTCTCGCAGACCGCCTTTGCGACGGCTTCCTTATCGAAGTCAAATTCAAGACTGGGATCTGCGGTATTCTCTTCGCTGACGATCAGCTGCACCTGCATGCTTTTCATACTCCTCATAGGCTTTTACAATCTTCTGCACGAGCGGATGGCGGACCACGTCCCTGGCATCCAGCGACACAAAGCAAAGGCCCTCGATCTTTTTGCGGCCCAGAATCTTCGTGGCAACATCAAGGCCCGATACGGTTCCTCTCGCCAGGTCCTTCTGGGTGGCATCGCCTGTAATGACTGCGTGCGAGCCGAAGCCAAAGCGCGTCAGGAACATCTTCATCTGCTCGGGTGTCGTGTTCTGCGCTTCATCCAGAATGATGTACGCATTGTCCAGCGTGCGTCCGCGCATATAGGCGAGCGGGGCCACCTCAATGAGGCCCTTCTCCATATTGGCCTGGAATTTATCGGCTCCCATAATCTGATACAGCGCATCGTAGAGCGGCCGCAGATACGGGTCCACCTTGCTCTGGAGATCCCCCGGCAAAAAGCCGAGCTTCTCCCCGGCCTCGATGGCAGGGCGCGTTAAAATGATGCGCTCCACCTCATGATTCTGAAAGGCCGTAATCGCCATCGCCATCGCCAGGAACGTCTTGCCGGTGCCTGCCGGGCCGTTGGCAAAAACGATCAGATGATCCCGGATGGCCTGAATGTATTTTTCCTGTCCGATGGTCTTGGGCTTGATGGGCTTTCCGGAGGTCGTATGGCAGATCACATCGCTGTCAAGCGCCGGCAGAAGGTCCGGGTTGTCCCTGGCCTCCTTCTGCACATCCAGAAGATAATTCACATTCTGATCCTCGATCATGGTCCCCCTTCCGGCGAGCCCGGCCAGCTGCCGAAGGGTCAGCACTGCCTGCGAAACCGCCTCCGGAGATTCCCCGGAGACTTGAAGCTCTCCGCCGCGCGTCACCACCGCAACGCCCAGCTCCTCTTCGATTCTGCGGACAAAGCTGTCCCCTCTTCCGAATATTTCGCGCTGAATATCTGCGCTCAGCTGCAGCTTTTCTGTCTTCATCTGTTCTTCAGATACTCGTCAATTTCCTTTGCAGCCTGCTTACCGGCTCCCATTGCCAGGATTACCGTTGCAGCGCCGGTTACGGCATCGCCGCCGGCAAATACGCCGGGCTTGGATGTCTCCTCTGTGCCTTCCTTTACGATAAGGCGGCCTCTCTTGTCTGCGTCCAGACCCTCTGTGGTCCGGTGCAGGAGCGGATTAGGCGAGGTTCCCAGCGCCATGATGACGGCGTCGCACTCGATTTCAAATGCAGAGTCCGGAATCTCCACAGGGCTGCGTCTGCCGGATGCATCGGGCTCTCCCAGCTCCATGCGGACGCACCGGCAGCCCTTTACCCAGCCGTTCTCATCCACGAGGATCTCCGTCGGATTGCACAGAAGGTCGAATACAATTCCCTCCTCCTTGGCATGGCCGACCTCTTCCTTTCTGGCAGGAAGCTCCTCCTCGCTGCGGCGGTATACGATGTGCGTCTCCGCGCCGAGGCGCCTTGCCGTTCTGGCAGCATCCATAGCCACATTGCCGCCGCCGACAACCACGCACTTTTGCGGGCGCATGATGGGTGTGCGGGACTCCTCCGAATACGCGCCCATCAGATTGGATCTGGTCAGGAACTCATTGGCGGAGAATACGCCGAGCGCCTGCTCTCCGGGAATGTTCATGAAGCGCGGAAGGCCCGCTCCGGACCCGATGAAGACGGCGTCAAAGCCCTCTTCCTTCATCAGATGGTCAACGGTCGTGGAGCGTCCCACCACGCAGTCGGTCTCGATGGTTACGCCGAGCGCCTTCACGTTCTCCACTTCCTTGGCAACGACGCGGTCCTTGGGCAGACGGAATTCCGGAATGCCGTAGACCAGCACGCCGCCGGCCTTATGCAGCGCTTCGAAAATATGGACGCTGTATCCCATTTTCGCAAGATCGCCGGCGCAGGTAAGGCCGGAAGGGCCGGCACCGATGACTGCAACCTTTTTGCCGTTCGGTGTGGAGTGGTTCTCCGGACGGATGCCCATCTCTCTTGCTGTATCTGCCGTATAGCGCTCGAGCTTGCCGATGGAAACAGCTTCGCCGCGGATGCCGCGGATGCACTTGGCTTCGCACTGGCGCTCCTGCGGGCAAACGCGTCCGCAGACGGCCGGAAGTGCGGAGGACTCGCTGATCACGTCATACGCGCCCTTTACATTGCCGGTCTTGAGCTCCGAGATGAAGCCGGGAATGTTGATGGATACCGGACATCCCTGTACGCACTGGGGATTTTTGCAGTTAAGGCAGCGGGAAGCCTCTGCCTGCGCCTCCTCTGCGTTGTATCCCAGACAAACCTCTTCAAAATTTGCTGCACGGACTGCGGGATCCTGCTCCCGGACCGGCACTTTTTTCATCATATCAACCTGAATTGCCATATCCTGTATTCTCCATATCGATCCGTTTATATAGCGCCTGCCATATTTCAACATGAATTGACTGCTTGCAGGCAAATTCATGATTGAAATTGGCAGGCGGCCAAGGCGCGGAGCGCCTATGGCCCGCCACATCGAGGATTTGCGAAGCAAATTCGAGATGGGCGCTAGATAAAAATGCCAAGTTACTTACAGTGGCCGCAGCCGCCCTCGTGGGTATCGCCCTCCTGCAGCTTCAGAAGGAGGCGTCCCTCCTCGGTCTTATAGAGTCTGGAGCGCTGCATTGCCTGGTCAAAGTCGATCTCCCAGCCGTCAAACTCCGGGCCGTCCACGCAGGCGAACTTCACCTTGCCGCCGACCATCAGTCGACATGCGCCGCACATTCCTGTTCCGTCCACCATGATGGTGTTCATGCTGGCAGCTGTGGGAATGCCCAGCTTCTTGGTCAGTGCGCAGGCGAACTTCATCATGATCATCGGTCCGATGACCACGCAGTGGTCGTAGCGCTTGCCCTCGTCGTAGAGCTGCTGCAGTGCCACGCATACATTTCCGTGAATGCCATAAGAGCCGTCATCCGTTGCAAAATAAAGGTTTCCGGTAACTGCCTTCATCTCCTCCTCGAGAATCAGGATGTCCTTGGACCGTGCACCCTGGATGCAGTCCGCATCCACGCCGTTCTCGTGGAGCCACTTCAGCTGATGGTAAACCGGTGCCGTTCCGACGCCGCCGGCGATGAACAGGAGCTTTTTCTGGCGAAGCTCCTCGATCGGAATGTCCACCAGATCCGAAGGATTTCCGAGAGGACCGACGACGTCTGCAAAGCAGTCCCCGACTTCGAGCTCGGCCATCCGCGTGGTCTCTGCGCCTACCGTCTGGAACACAATCGTGATCTGTCCCTTTTCCTTGTCATCGTCGCAGATCGTCAGCGGAATCCGCTCGCCCTCTGCATCGGCCCGGACAATCAGAAACTGTCCCGGCATTGCGCGCTCTGCAACCCTCGGTGCCGTAATATCCATACGGTAGACCTTAGGTCCGAGAAGCTCTTTTCTGGTAATTTCAAACATACTCTCTATTCCCCTTTCCTTAGTGAATCTGTATCTGTTCAGCACCTGCCATATTTCAACGTGAATTGACTGCTTGCAGGAAAATTCACGATTGAAATTGGCAGGCGGCCAAGGCTCGAAGAGCCTTTGGCCAGCCACATCGAGAATTTGCAAAGCAAATTCGAGATGGATGCTGAATAATTACGTGAATCTTAATCATTCCGTGTTCATTCGCCTCAATTTGCAAAAATCAGTTCGTATCCTGCGCATCGCTCTGCGGGCGGATCCGATAGGTTTTCGAAACAACCGGACTGCTGAGGTTAAAATGGTTGACATAAATGGCAGAGACCTTCCAGGTTCCCTCGGAAAGCTCGATGGATCCGGTATACAGCGCAGACGATGTGGTCGGAGCCGACCCGTCCAGCGTATAGAAGATGGAGCCCTCTCCTTCGTCCCTGAGCTCCAGCGAAAACGGAGCGTCATAGGTCCCTTCCTCTGCCGAGAACTCCGGCTCGAACAAGGCGTACTGCAGATAGCTCTCAATCACCTGCTGTCTGGTGCATTTGGAGAGAAGCTCTGCTATTTTATCATATTCTTCATAGGACGCGTAGATGGCAATCATCCGGCCGTAGGCTGCAATGTCCTCTTCCTCAGTGGAGCTGGGATCCTCCATGGCAAGGCTGGCCGCGCCGAGAGCAAGACCTTCCTCGCCGGCCTTCTGCAGATATTCCGACTTCAGAAGGTAGAGCGTTGCCACGGTCTGGTGCTGGGGCTCCTTTTTTTGCGCTTCATTATCGGCAATGGCAGCTGCATCTGCTGCGGCGCTGTCTTCGGATTCAGAGGTGCCCTCTGCCGCAGCCTGCTCATCGGCAGCATCGTCATCCTCCGCCTGCCCCTTATCCAGTGCAATGGCCTTGTCAATTTCGTCGGCTGCCTTTTGATACTCTCCGTTGCTGGCAAACTGATAGGCTCTTCCCACATAGTAGGACTGGGAGCGAAAATCATTCAGAAAGCCGCCCAGCCACAAAAGCAGGATGAAGCCGCCCATAGACAGCGCGCCCACCAGAAAGACCAGCATGAACTTCACGTAGCGTCTTCGGGAGGCATAGCGCGCGCGGCGGCGCATTCTCGCTTCCTCGCGCTGCTGCCGGCGTTTCTGCTCGGCTGCTTCCTTCGCCCGGATAGCCTCGGCCTCCCGGGCGAGCTGTTCCGATACGCCCGCCTTCACAGCGGCGGTATCAATAGGAACCGTGTCAGCCTCGACTGCCTTTTCCTCTTCGATGACCTTCGTTACGCTCTCCATGCTGATGCTGATCTGCTCCTCCAGCCTGGTTTCGTACTCCGGTACTATTTTGATTTCTCCGGCGCATTTCTCACAGAACAGCGCGCCGTCCGGCAATTCACTGCCGCATGTTGGACATTTCATAGGCTTCTACACAGTTATTCATCAGCATGGCAATGGTCATCGGGCCGACTCCGCCGGGTACCGGCGTAATGGCACCGGCCACAGGGAACACATCCTCATAATCGACATCGCCGCACAGCTTGCCGTTCTCATCGCGGTTGATGCCGCAGTCAATGACGACAGCACCCTCTTTTACGTACTCCTTCGTGAACATCTTCGGCCGGCCGATCGCAGTGATCAGAATGTCTGCCCGGCGGCAGACGGACGGCAGGTCCGTTGTTTTCGAATGTGCAATTGTAACCGTCGCATTCTCCCGCAGCATGAGCATGCCCATCGGCTTGCCGACGATGTTGCTGCGTCCTACGATCACGCACTCTTTGCCGGTGCAGTCAATGCCGCTGCGATGGAGCAGCTCGATGATGCCTGCCGGTGTGCAGGAGACAAATCCGGGAAGTCCGATGGAAAGCGCACCGACGCTGGCCGGATGAAAGCCGTCCACGTCCTTGGACGGATCGATGCGGCGGATGACGCGCTGCTCATCCATTCCCTTCGGAAGCGGGAGCTGGACCAGAATGCCGTTTACCTTCGGATCCTGATTCAGCTCGTCCACCTTGTCCAGAAGCTCCTCCTCGGAAATGGTGTCCGGCAGCAGAATCTCACGGTTCACGATGCCGCACTCCTCGCAGGAGCGGATTTTGTTCCGGACGTATACCTTGCTGGCGGGATTCTCGCCGACCAGGATGACGGCAAGCGTGACGCTGCCGCCTGCCTCCTGAATCCTCTGAACCTTCTCACGAAGCTCCGCCTTAATCTGCGTAGAAATTTCCTTTCCGTTGATGATCGCTGCCATTTGTTCTCTCCTTATCGTTCTAAACTACAGATCCGGTATCAGTTGTGGCAAAATCCATTACCGTTCATTCGCCAGCTAAGCAACAGGATGGCGTCTGTACAGTAACAGAATCCCTTCTGCCTCGCCATCAATCGACACTCTCATATCCATTTTCACTGCAATAGCTCTCAAACTGTTCCGGCGTCATCAAAATGGCCCGGGCCTTCGTTCCGACTGCCTCGCCGACCACGCCCTTCTCACAGAGCTGGTCCATAATCCGGGCCGCCCGATTGAAGCCGATGCGGTACTTGCGCTGCAGAAGTCCGATGGAGGCATTGCCCCGTTCAATGATAAAGCGGCCTGCACTTGCAAACAGCTCGTCCACATCCGATTCCTGCGTGCTCTCCGTTCCTGCAGATGAGGAGGACGGCGCGCCGCTCCCTGCCTCAATGGCGTCGATTTCCTGCTGATGGCGCCTGGACTCCTCGTCCGATACAGGATTGTTCGTCACAAGGAAATTCACGACATCGGTAACCTCATCATCCGAGACAAAGCAGCCCTGCACGCGGTTCGGCTTCGGAAGTCCCTGGGGGAAGAACAGCATGTCGCCCTTTCCCAGGAGCTTTTCTGCGCCGTTCATATCCAGAATGGTTCTGGAATCCACACCGGAGGAAACACGGAATGCAATGCGGCTGGGCATGTTAGCCTTGATCAGTCCCGTAATGACGTCCACGGAAGGACGCTGCGTGGCGATGATCAGGTGGATGCCGGCTGCTCTTGCCAGCTGGGCAAGGCGGCAGATGGCGGTCTCCACGTCGTTTTTGGCGACCATCATCAGATCCGCCAGCTCATCCACAATGATGACCAGCTGCGGCATAAAGTGCATGACTGCCTCGTTTCCGCTGCCGCCCTCGAGCTGCTGGTGCTGGCGTACCAACGCGTTGTAGCCCTTGATGTCGCGAACCCGCGCATCCGCAAACGCACGGTACCTCGCCTCCATCTCCGCAACGCCCCAGTTCAGCGCTGCCGCCGCCTTCTGCGGATTGGTCACCACCGGAATCATCAGGTGCGGAATGCCGTTGTAAACCGAGAGTTCCACCACCTTCGGATCGATCATGATGAGCTTGACCTCTTCGGGCTTTGCATGGAACAGAAGGCTCATGATGATGGTATTGATGCAGACCGATTTACCGGAGCCGGTCGCACCGGCGATCAGGACATGCGGCATTTTGGCGATATCACCGAACACCGGCTTGCCGCCGATGTCCTTACCGACCGCAAACGCCAGCTTGGATTTCTGCGCCCGGAACTCATCCGTATCTACAATGTCGCGCAGCGCCACCGGCGCCGCCTCCTTATTCGGAACCTCAATGCCGATGGCGGACTTGCCGGGGATCGGCGCCTCGATGCGGATATCCGTTGCAGCCAGCGCGAGCTTGATGTCATCTGCCAGAGAGACAATCTTGCTGACCTTGACGCCCATTTCCGGCAGCATCTCATACCGCGTAACCGAGGGACCCTGCGAAATGTCCGTAATGGTGATCTTCACGCCGAAATTCCGCAGCGTCGTCTGAAGGAGCTGCGCAGTCTCGCGAAGCTCATCATCCGTATCCGCCAGGGTGCCTTCACCCTTATGCAGGAGCGAAATCGGCGGGAACACATACTCGCGGCAAACGGGTGCCTCTCGCTTTTCCTCCTGCGGCGCACTCGTCTGGTTGGACAATATGTCCGCCGCCCGGCTGCCCGCTTCCGGCGCTCCCGGCGTCCCGGCAACGGAATTCTGTTCTGCAGGTGCTGCGTCCGCTGCGGGCGGGACGTTCTCGCGCTCGGTATGCACCGGAAT
>CAVJLL010000002.1:0-107992 GCA_963650385.1 Clostridium sp. CAG:508
CCCAGGACCGGACAACTCCGCCAGGACCCGTCGTGGCTGGCGTCTGTACAGTAACAATCGCCTGGCTGGCGAATGAACTGTAACATTCAGTTGCGCGAGAATTCCTCCAGCTCCAGTCCCTTGTTGCGGTCCAGCACCATCTGCGGGCTCCATGCATTGACGAACAGGAGCAGCGGCTGATCCTTCATGTCCTTGACGAGCTTCATATCGGTCGTGCCGACGATATTCTTGACATCGCCGTCACACTTTGTGATCCAGCGGATATTCTCGTACGGCAGCATCTCCAGCCGGATCTCCACATTGTACTCGCTCTTTAAGCGGAACTCGAGCACATCGAACTGCAGGACGCCGACGACGCCCGCAATGATCTCCTCCATACCGGTATTGTATTCCTGGAAGACCTGAATGGCGCCCTCCTGTGCGATCTGGCGGATTCCCTTGACGAACTGGTCCCGCTTCATGGTATCCACCTGGCGGACTCTGGCGAAGTGCTCCGGCGCGAAGGTCGGAATGCCCTCGTAATGCAGGCGGTCCGACGGCAGGCAGAGTGTATCGCCGATGGAATAGATGCCGGGGTCAAACACGCCCATGATATCGCCGGCGTAGGCCTCGTCCAGGATCTTCCGCGAGCTGGCCATCAGCTGCTGGGGCTGGGAGAGGCGCTGAATGCGTCCGCTCTGCATATGCCGCACCTCCATGCCGGCCTCGTACTTGCCGGAGCAGATGCGCATGAACGCCACGCGGTCGCGGTGTGCCTTGTTCATATTGGCCTGAATCTTGAACACAAACGCCGAGAATCCGGTGCTGACCGGGTCCACGGGTGTGCCGTCGCTGATGCGTGCCACCGGCGGCAGTGCCATCTTCAGAAAGGCCTGCAGGAAGATCTCCACGCCGAAGTTCTGCAGCGCAGAACCGAAAAATACCGGGGTCAGCTCTCCCGCCTGGATCTTCTCCAGGTCAAACTCCGCCGAGGCGCCGTCGAGAAGGTCAATTTCTCCCATCAGCTTCTCGTAGGCATCCTCGCCGATTTCGCCGACAACGGCGTCGCGGTTGTCCAGAGCGACGTGGGTTTCCTTTCCCTCCTTCGTGCCCTTCTGCGTGTCAAAATACTGAATGACCTCGTTGGAGCGGCGGTCGTAGATTCCCTGAAACTCTTTGCCGGAGCCGATGGGCCAGTTCACCGGGCATGTCTCGACGCCCAGATTCTTCTCGATGTCATCCAGAAGATCAAAGGTGTCCTTGGCGTCGCGGTCCATCTTGTTGATGAAGGTGAAGATCGGCACATGCCGCATCGCGCAGACCTTGAAGAGCTTCTTGGTCTGTGCCTCCACGCCCTTGGAGCCGTCGATGACCATGACCGCGGAGTCCGCCGCCATCAATGTGCGGTAGGTATCCTCCGAAAAGTCCTGGTGTCCCGGCGTATCCAGAATGTTGATGCAGCAGCCGTCGTACTCGAACTGGAGAACCGAGGATGTGACGGAGATTCCTCTCTTCTTCTCGATTTCCATCCAGTCCGAAACGGCTGTCTTGGCGGTTGCCTTTCCCTTTACAGAGCCGGCCTGATTGATGGCGCCGCCGTACAGAAGGAACTTCTCGGTCAGCGTTGTTTTGCCGGCGTCCGGATGTGAAATAATGGCGAACGTCCTGCGGCGTCCGATTTCTTCTGCAATTGTACTCATTTGAATTTCTTTCTCCTGTGCCGATGCTCGGATATTGGAAGCAAACAGATCTTCTGCTCCCAACGAATATGTGGCGTCTGCGGACAAAAGCCCTGCGCTTTTGCGGATCCCGGTTGGGAGGCACAAAGTGCAGGGCCCTTTTTCAGCACCGCTCTCGACTTTTTTTGCAACGGCGAATTTGCCTGCAAAGCCGAAGGTTCACGCCATACTATGGCAGGTGCTGAACAGATATCATTTACTGCTCGCCCTTGGGCGCATCCTTGATGGAGAAGGAAACGCGGCCGAGCTTGTCCTTGCCGAGGCAGATGACGCGGACCTTATCGCCCAGTGTCAGCACATCCTCGACGTGCTCGATGCGGCGGGGAGCAATCTTGGAAATGTGAACCATTCCCTCCTTGCCCGGTGCGAACTCAAGGAATGCACCAAAGTCCTTGATCGATACGACTACGCCGTCCAGAACCTGGCCCTCGTAGAAGTCGGTGGTGATGATGCTGATCATTCTCTTGGCATCTGCCATGCCCTGGGCATCGGTGCCGCACACGGAAACCTTTCCGTCATCGCTGATGTCGATCTGGCAGCCGGTGCGCTTGATGATCTCGTTGATGGTCTTGCCGCGCTGTCCGACAACGTCGCCGATTCTCTCCGGATCGATCTGAACCATGTCGATCTTCGGTGCGTACTGGCCGACCTCCGGACGAGGCTCTGCAATTGCCTGGCTCATAACGCCGTTCATGATGAACTCGCGGGCATCCTTGCAGCGTGCAAATGCGCCCTCTACGATGGCTCTGGTCAGTCCGTGGATCTTGATGTCCATCTGGATGGCCGTAATGCCGTCATGGGTTCCGGTTACCTTGAAGTCCATATCGCCGAAGAAGTCCTCCAGACCCTGAATATCGGTCAGGAGTACGAACTCCTCGTCGGTCTCTCCGGTTACCAGTCCGCAGGAAATGCCGGCAACCTGCTTCTTGATCGGAACGCCGGCATCCATCAGAGCCATGCAGGAAGCGCAGGTGCTGGCCATCGAGGTGGAGCCGTTGGACTCCATGGTCTCGGACACGCAGCGGATGGCATACGGGAACTCCTCTACGGACGGAAGCACCGGAAGAAGGGCTCTTTCTGCCAGAGCGCCGTGGCCGATTTCACGCCGTCCCGGTCCTCTGGAGACCTTGGTCTCGCCGACAGAGTATGCCGGGAAGTTATACTGGTGTACGTATCTCTTCTCGGTGATGTTCGGGTCCAGGCCCTCTACGCGCTGTGCATCGGAAAGAGGAGCCAGTGTGCAGACATCCACAATCTGTGTCTGTCCGCGATGGAACATAGCGGAGCCGTGCACTCTCGGGATCAGGCCGACCTCTGCGTGCAGCGGGCGGATCTGTGTCAGCTCGCGGCCGTCCGGACGCTTGTGGTCCTTGAGGATCATCTTGCGGACGGTCTTCTTCTCGTACTGGTAAACCGCATCGCCGAGCTGTGCAAGGTATGCATCGTTTCCTTCGAATGCGGCCTTGAGTCTCTCCGTGATCTCAGCAACCGCCTTCTCGCGGGTCTGCTTGTCATCGGTGAAGACAGCCTTCTCCATCTCCTCCTGCGGAACGATCTTCTTCATATCCTCGAACATCTGCTCCGGAACTGCGACAGAGACATATTCCTGCTTGGCCTTGCCGACCTCGCTCTGGATGAAGTTATAGAACTGAATGAGCTCCTGGTTGACAGCGTCTGCCTGGTAGATATAGGAAATCATATCTGCCTCAGGAATCTCGTTGGCTCCTGCCTCGATCATCAGGATGCGGTCTGCGGAGGATGCCACGGTCAGGCAAAGGTCTCCCTCGTCCCACTCCTTCTGGCTGGGGTTGATGATCACCTTGCCGTCCACGAGTCCTACCTGTGTTGCTGCGCAGGGACCAGCAAACGGAATGTCGGAAATGGTGGTTGCAAGCGGTGCGCCCATCATGGCAACCAGCTCCGGACGGCACTCCGGATCCACGCTCATGACCATGCACTCCAGCGTAACGTCGTTGCGCATGTCCTTCGGGAACAGGGGACGCATCGGGCGGTCAATGACACGGCTCGTTAAGACTGCATTGTCGCTTGCCTTTCCCTCTCTCTTCTTAAAGCCGCCGGGGATCTTGCCGACAGAATAAAACTTCTCGCTGTATTCTACGGACAGCGGGAAGAAATCCACGCCGTCACGGGGAGCTGCAGACTCGGTTGCCGTGCACAGCACCGTCGTCTCTCCGTAGTGCATGAATGCGCAGCCGTTTGCCTGCTTGCCGAATCTTCCGATGTCTACTGCCAGCGTTCTGCCTGCCAGCTCCATGGAATAGGTCGTGTACGTTTCCTTTTTCTCTACGTTGTAATTCATTCGTTCTCCTGCTCTTCCTTCCGGGGGTCCTTCGTCCCCGGACTGCAACAACTTGCGCGGCACCGTGCATCCGGTGCTCTTTGATCACAGAAGGCGACGCCGGACCGGCTCGTCACCAGGCCCGTACGCCGCCTTCCATTTAACTTGTTAAAAATTACTTTCTGATGCCCAGCTTCTCGATCAGAGCACGATACTTCTCCAGGTCAGTCTTCTTGAGATAGTCCAGAAGTCCTCTTCTCTGACCAACGAGCTTCAGAAGTCCTCTGTTGGAATGATAATCCTTCGGGTTCTTCTTCATGTGCTCGGTGAGCTCAGTGATTCTGGCAGTAAGGATTGCAATCTGAACCTCCGGTGAACCGGTGTCGCCTTCCTTGCGGCCGAACTCCTTGATGATTTCTGCTTTCTTCTCCTGTGCGATCATTGTCTCCTCTTTCTGCCCGTCCATTCGCTGCGTGAAACGCAGGAGCTGCTGCGGGTCTTCTACAACCTCCCGATCCTAAGAAATGGCTGCCGCGATGTGCTGTACCGCTGATGCGCGGCCGGAGTACCGATTTCTGAGCATGGGAAACCACATAACGAATCGATGCTACCACAGGTGGCCAGCGAATGCAAGAGCAAACATTGGCTGCTACTGTACTGCTACATCCTCAGTAATTCTTCTGTCCTTCGGACAATCCGGACAATCGTCTCTTCTTCCCAGTGATCCACATCCGGATGCAGCATCAGATGCAGTCCCTTCTCGTCCTCCCACAGGAAATCGCCCCGTCTGAACATCCCAAAGGGCACCCGGAACAGCATTTCATGCGGCTCCCGGATGAGCGTATCCGGGAAAATCTCCGAAACCACAAACGGGAGGAGCTCCGGCTCCGTCTCCAGGCCAAACGCTGCCCGGTAGATATCCCCGGCATTCAGGAAGCTGTACCGGTCGACCTGCAGATACGAATTCATGAAATCCTTTTCCGTATCCGTTTTATGAATGCGGATGGGCGCCGTGTTCACAATGCAGCCCACGACCCGGTTCATGTTCTCCACATCCATGCTTCTGCCGGAAACAGCAACATTCAGAATCGCCTCCGGCAGCTCCAGAACATCCATAATTGCTCTCCCGTACCGGCAGAGAATATAGGCCGATACAGAGACCCCCTGCAAGTGGCAGCGCTCCCGGATTTTCTGTTCCTGTTCTCCGTCAATCACAACATGGAACTGCCTGTAGCGGGGCCGTCCGGAGCGGTTCTTATTCAGCGGCACGCAGGGAATGGCTGCGCCGTCAAGATATTTTCCCCAGAATTCCTGCGCCTGCTGCCGGACCGCTTCCTCTCCCGTGCTGTCGAGATAGGAAATATAATTGTCCGGCTTCTCAACGGGTGCTTCCATGAGAAGCTCATCCCAGATCAGCTTCTCACTCATTCCGTCCATAATCCGATGATCCACGCGCAGCAGCAGGACCGTGCGGTCATCCGCCGTTCGAACCGCGCTGACAAAAATAAGGTCCCGCATGTCCGGCTTACTCTGCAGCAGGTTGAATTTCATTGCCGCAAAGCGCTTCTGCCTCTCCGTCAGATTCCCGGAGCCATCTCCGATCTTCCGCAGATCGGTATACTCCCATCGAATGGGACGCGTCTTCAGAGCCTTCGTATACCACTTGCCCTGATCCTCAATGAAGCTGCTGCGAAGTGCCGGATGACAATGCTCCAGCTCCTGCATCTTTCTGCCCAGCTCCTCCTTCTCAATTCCGCGAAAAGCCATCATGCCGGAAACAATCTGAATGGGCGCCTGAATCCACCGGGTCTGCATATCGCTGCAGCGAACCAGATTGGATACCTCCTTCTGCACCTTCGGAGCAGTCCCCACCTTCGCCTTGTCCCTTGCTCTTAGCTTCAGGGCCAGCTCTTCCACACTCGCCGCGTTTACAAATCCCTCCAGACTTAAGGAATATCCCGCCTCCGCCAGGTCACTGATCAGAAGCACGGCATTCAGCGAATCCACGCCCAGAACCATCAGGTTTGACTCTGCGCCGATGGAATCTGCCGATATCTGAAGGAGTCCTGCTGCGGCATCTGCAATCAGCTGCTCCTTCTGCGACAGCGCCCGCGATGCGCCGCGCGGCTCTCTTTTTAATTCTACCGGGATGGCTGCAAGCGCCTTGTAATCCGTTTTCCCATTGGCGTTGACCGGCATCCGATCAAGCCTTTTATAGTAAACCGGTATCATATACGGCGGCAGGCTGCTGCGAAGGTGCCGGCACAATGCGTCAACATCGGCGTCCTGTCCGTTTTCCCCTTCGTAGTAGGCGCAAAGAAGCTCGCTTCCGTTTTCCGAATGGGCGATTAACGCGCAGCAGTTTCTGATGCCGGATACGGCTTTCATGGCTTTTTCAATCTCCGGAAGCTCGATCCGCTGGCCATGATACTTGACCATTCGGTCATTGCGGCCACAAAGCCGAATGCTGCCGTCCTCATTCACCACGCCCACATCACCGGTACGCACAAATCTCTGACCGTCAGCCACCAGATTTTTACCCGCAAAAATCCTTGCAGCTTCCTCGGCATCGCTCAGCAGATACCGGTCAAACATCGTCGGTGAAGAAACCACCAGCTCCCCCTTTTCCCCCGGGCCGACGAGCCTTCCATCTTCATCCGCGGTGCAGATCCGCACGCAGGGAGAAGGCATACTCTTCCCGCCGTGCCGCAGGTCCTGCCAGGTAATCCCGTAGCACTCGGTCTGTCCGTAAAGATCGACCATGCTCCCATGAAAGTTCTCCATGTGCTCCAGCTGCTCCTGCAACGGTGCCGAAACCGGCTCCGCCAGAAAGCACAGACAGGACACCGCCGACAGGCTCCTGCAGAAGCGTTTGTTTTCCAGGAAAAACGTAAGCTGGGACGGAATAAACGTTACACAGAATGTTCCGCCGTCTTCCAGAATCCGGCTGGTCTCTTCAATGGAGCCGGTTTTCCCCTCCTCCAGGAGCACCAGCCGCTTTCCGTTCAGAAGCGCTGCGCCGTATTCATAATGATAAGCCCCGGCAAATCCGTTGTTGAGCCGTGCAAGAATTGAATCAAATTCTCCAAGCTCCGCTCCCGTCTCCTCCAGTTTGTACGGGAACTGATCGAATAAAAATCCGACAGAATGCTGATTCTGCACCACCCCTTTCGGTTCCCCCGTAGAACCCGAGGTATACAGAATCATTGCCGGATCCGTTCCGTTTGCAAAGGACACAGCTTCCGTTTCCGGCTCTGCCGCGGCATCTGTCTCCGGCTCCCCTGCAAGCTCCCCGTAGCTGTCCGCATCAATGATCCAGGCGGCCTTTACGCTCTTTTTGATCAGTTCGAAGCGCGCCTTCGGAATAATGGGCATAACCGGCACAAAAGCGGCCCCCGCCTTGAACACGCCGTACATGGACAGCACCATCTCTGCCGTGCGTCCCATACGTACAATGACCGGACTGCCCGGCCCGCATTGTTTCTTTCTCAGATTGGCCGCAATCCGGTCCGTCAGGCGGTCAAATTCGCCGTAGGTGAATCTCTGCCCCCCGCATTCCAGTGCAGGGGCCTGCGGATCAAAGGCTCCCTTTTTTTCCAGAACCAGCTTCTGTATGGTAATTTCTGTCACTTATGCATCCTCCATTCATGAATCAGAGCCCATTTGCAGAATCACCCGGCTCCGATTCATTACATACTCCATTCGTCTTACAGCCGTTCTATGATTTCATCATCCAGTTCGTTCTCGGCAGCACACGAAGGCACCTCCAGAACGGTAAGGAGCTCTTCCTTTTCCAGGTTCTTTCGGATCAGGTACAGAACCCTTGTACCGGCAGAAGAAAGGTATGTGACTCTCTTCATGTTAACCTCAACTTTACGCGCCTGCGCCTTGTATTCATCAAAGCACTCCAGAATTTTCGGTGCGCTCAGTGTATCAACTCTTCCGGAAAGACGGATTATCAGAGTGTCCCCCTCGAGGGAGGACTCCAGAGAAAATGAATCCTCCGGATCGGATTCTTCCGGCTTCTCCTGTTCCTGCTGCAGCAGGTGATTCTTCTGCGGCAGAAGCGTCGACACGAAGGTAAACCGTTTCTCCATGACCCTCCGAAGCTTTCGAACGACCGGATCCGGCAGCCCGGAGAACGCCAGAAGCTCCGTATCTCCCGGAAGAAGTCTGCAGCGCTTTGCCTCCAGCCCCGCTCTTCTGTATAATTTCACGTCGATTCGAAGCGGGCGCTTCACAGTCTCCCTCGTAATTCCGCCGTTTGACGCCCAGTTGTACATCCGGAAGATCATCCCGATGGTCGGCATGAACTTTCCAAACGGGTAAACGGAACGGATTACATTGGCAAACAGATAGCCGTTGCCGGGATCGGTCGTGACATAAACGGAGCCCTTGTGCCCACGCATGATCCGCGCAATGTTCTCACGTACAGTCCGGGCCTCCGCTGCCGTAAGGTACATTCCGAGTCCTTCCACCACGATGCAGAGTGCCCCGTCAATGCGGTCAGTGATCGCCGCCAGTGATGCGTAATTGGTCGCATCCGCCGCGTGATATTCGCAGTTCTCAAGTCCCAGTTTCCGGGCAACCGGTGCAAGTTCCTCTGTCACAACCGGAAAATCCGCACCGTAATAATGGTAGCCTTCCCTGGCCAGCTGCATGCCCCGCGGAGAATATCCGCACGCAATGTCCAGTACCGATTTGCAGCCGGACGCACGGATATACCGGTTGATTGACTTATAACGAATCTCCTGAATGATCGGATTGAGGAAGCACATTTCCTCCGAATACGGGATTGCCGAGGCATCCATATTATCCAGTCCGATCTGTTTGCCAAACTCCAGAGCCTCCGGAATTCCGGCAAGATACAGCCAGTATGAAGTAAGCTTTGCTGTCTCGAAGGCCCTGTTGGAATCTTCCTTAAAACTGTCCGTCATCATTTCTCCTCTGTCGCAGCTGCCCGATCTGCCGCAGCCTCGCCGCCGCTTTATGCAGTCAGCCTCCGAATCATCCCAATCCGTCAGTCCTGCACCTGCGCAATCAGCATGGTTTCCATCAGGACGGTCCCGATGACCGGGTGGCGAATTTTAAACCGGTAGCCAAGCCCCAGCTCCTCCAGCATCGGCTTGATCGTATAAAAGTCGGAGGCATTGTGATAAATACTGATCAGGAGCGTCGGCTTCTGACTGCGTATGGTATCCATCGCTCCCGCCAGAAGGAGCTGCTCCGCCCCCTCTACATCGGTCTTAATCAGCCCGACGTTCAGATGGTTTTCTCTTACAAAATCGTCCACCGTTGTGACTTCTACCGTTTCCGTCCCGATGTACGGCATCGTGCTCTTGTCCACATAGGCATTGGTTGCACTGACCACCGCGTTGGTCATTTCCGCCGTTCCCTTCTCCTTTCCAAGGGCATACCTGCACGGAACCACATTGGACAGTCCGTTCATTTCAATGGTTTTCAGCATATCCCGGTAGTTGCCGGCGGTTGGTTCAAATGCATATACCTTTTTCTCTGTCAGCTTGGCAAACAAAAGCGCGGAATCCCCGATATAGGCACCGGCATCAATGATGTCCTTATCCGCCAGCTTCTCCGGATGCTCAATCTCTCCGATCCCGCAGCCGTCTACGAACACACAGGGCTCAAACCGGGGCGTCGGAAGCAGATAGCCGTTGTAGAAATAGCAGCTCTTCGAAAGCCGGAGAATTTCCTTTTCGAAGTGCTCCTCGATAAAGGAAAGCCGCCTCATCTCCTCCTCCGTAAACGGCGGAAGAAGGTGATCCTCGGAAGCCTTCAGAAGCTGCAGCCGGCGGATGATCTGGGTTACCTCCCGGATGCTCTCCTCATCCAGTCCCCGGACGAGTGCGAGGAACTTCTCCCTAAAGAGCGGGTCCTCCTCCTCGGAAACCGGAAAATTCCGGTAATAGCCCTTCTCCACATGCCTGTCCTCCAGACGGTTATTCGCTGCCGGAGCAGCTTCCTGCCCGTTTGCAGCGGAAAGGGAATTCAGCTTTGCATACAGCTGATTCACCTTCTGAACCAGCGATTCGATTTTCCCGTTCATTTCCAGCATTTCATGTTCAGTCATCGCATTCTCTCCCACAGAGTCGCTTTACTTTTCCGTCACAAGAGTTCTCTTCGCCGGGTCATTTTATGGTGTCCGGTTCAAAAGGTACTTTGTCATAGGCACCGGCAAGCCACCGGGAAAGTATCTCATCATACTGTGCAACAACCTCTCCCGTCATATAGAGATCATTGTGAAAGTTTTTGTGGAACTCCAGAATGGTGATATTCCTGCAGAGGCTCTTAACCGTTCCGATCTTAACCGCCTGCGTGGTGTCGTCGTAATCCAGTCTTGCATCCAGATAGAGAACCGGCCCCTCATATTTCGTATTGGCTTTGATGGTCCGCATCAGATCAAGGACGGCATTCTGCTTTTTAATAATCTGATCCAGCGGCTCGCGGACGGAGGAGTTTCCGTACCTCTGGCTGTTCTTCTGCACCATCTGAATATACGGATCCTTTTCCGTGAGAACCGGCAGCTTCTTCCCCGGATACATCAGCTGAATCAGAGAATCTCCCAGGAAGACGTGTGTCCTGGTATGCGTTTTTTTCTCCCATTCCGCTGCCAGCGAAAGCGCCAGCTGTCCTCCGAAGGAAAATCCGGCAAAGCCCCAGAGCCTGCACCCTTCCGGAAGCTTTCGTCCCACTTCCTCCAGATAAAAGGCAATCAGCCTGTCGTAGTCGTACTCCTCGCAGACATCCCGGATGTGATCCAGGTACGGCTCAATTTCGAGGATATTGAAATACCGGCTCCATTTCTCGCAGACCATGCCCAGGCCGCTTACCGGGATAATGCCGTGAATCAGGACGATGACGTCCTTTGACGCATCATACTCCTCATAAAACCAGGAGACCTGCTTTTGTGCACTCACAAGATCCCGGATATTCCGGATGCGAAGGACATCCGAAACCGTAATGCCGGGAGCATATTTTTCGGCCTCCGTGACGAACTGCACCGCCAGGATGGAGTCCATTCCGAGCTTCAGAAGGTCATCCGTCACACCGAAGCGAATATCCGGAAGGAGCTTTGCTGCCGCCGAAAGAAGCGCCTCTTCGACGTCGTTCTCCGGTGCAGCATTCAGAGTCAGAGCACCAAAATCCGGCACCGGCATGGCCTTTCTGTCGACCTTTCCGTTGACGTTTCGCGGAAATGCATCCAGTGCAATCCAGTACAGCGGCACCATATAACGCGGGAGTCTCGCAGCCGCATAGGCCGTAAGCTCTGCGGCCGTCACCGCCTTCTTTTCCCTGTCCGGAATGTAATAGCAGACCAGCATTCCCGCATTGTTCCTCTGTATAACCGCGCAGACCGCGTCCTTCACACCGTCAATGGCAACAATGTTGGATTCGATCTCTCCCATCTCCACACGCTGCCCGTTGATCTTGGTCATGTTGTCCTTCCGGCCGCAGTAATAGAACGTACCGTTCTCATCAAACTGCATCAGATCACCGGATTTATACATCCGGGCGTCGGCAAGGAACGGACAGTCCACAAATTTGGCAGCGGTATCCTCCGGCCGGTTCCGATACTCCAGTGCAAGCGCATCGTTGACAATGCACAGCTCTCCCGGCGTCCCCGGCTGCGTAATCCGATTGCCATCCTCATCCAGCAAAAACAGCGTGTTTCCCGGCATCGCTTTTCCCAGAAGATTCCACGGATCGCCGGGCCTGGCCACACGGCCGATGACCGCAGCCGCCTCGGAGGAGCCGTAGATTTCCGCGATCTGCGCCGAAATCTCCGGGATCTGCTTGGCCTTTTCTCCTGCCGTAATCACGCATCGGATCGGGAGCTTTGCCCCCGGTGCGAACACCACAGAGATCATGTTCGGGATCATGAACATCGTCGTGATGTTGTTGTCTATGACCCGTTTCACCGTCACGGACTGATTCAGGAGCTCCTCGTCGCTGAAAATATACAGATTGCATCCCACCGTGAGGCCGGAGAAAAGATCATAGGTCGATGCCGCATAGGAAAAGCTCACGATGTTGCCGATGCATTCATCCGGCCCGGGCTTATAGAAGCTGTGTCTTGCCTCAATGTGGTTGTTGATGTAGTAATACGTGTCAACAACTCCCTTCGGCTTTCCGGTCGAGCCCGAGGTATAGGTTAAAAAGGCAGGCCTTGAAAAATCAGAACGGTTGATATGCTCCGCCTTTATCGAACCTCTCATCGAATCCGCCGCATTGGCCGCATGCATCGCATGAAAGTCTGCAAGAATGTCCTCCATGCAGATCAGCGGATATTCTGCGCTCCCTGCAAACGCCGCTGCTGCCTCCCTGGTCGTTACAATGCAGACCGCCTCTGCATCCTGCATAATGAAATCAAAGCGATCCGACGGGACATCCGGTGATGCATACACGTAGCTGCAGCCGCTCTTCAAAACGCCCAGAAATGCCGCCAGCGCCTCCTTCTTTCTCGGAAAGAGGACCCCGACATTCCAATATGCCGCAGCGGATGTTCGCGCTTCCCCCTCGTCCTTGCTCTCCGCCTTCGAAATCCCCGGAAGCATTTTGAGAATTCTGTCCGCCGCAAGGTCCGAAAGCGCGTTCAGCTCCCGATAGGTGATGCTGCCTGTTTCATCCGAAACTGCCTTGTTCTCCGGATACTTCTCCGCTGTTCTTAAGAACATTTCCACGATTGTTTCTGTCTTCATCTGGTTCCTCGCTTTCCGGCCGATGCACCGGTGCCTTTGTCACTTTGCCGCCGCTGCCGCGTCCCTTCGCAATACCGCTTCCCCGCAGCTTTCCTTCAGGCGCCTGTGCACAGCGTCCGTCATCCTGTAAAACGGTTCCTCCAGGAGCTTTGCCGCGTTGAAATGGAAATATATGTTCAGTACCCCGTCCTTTTTAGCAATAAAGTTTCCCATGAACATCTTTTCATAATCCAGCTCCGTGCGCTTTTGAACGCTCTCATCCGCCGAAATGTCCGGGAAAACCTCTGAGATCAGAAACGGTGCCAGCTTCGGCGGCATGTCCAGACCGAAAGCCTTCTTCCATATGATCGGGAGCGGGACAAAGCTGCTCTGCTCCGCCAGAAGATTGCCGTTCTGAAAGCTGCGGACCGTATCCTCTCTGCGGATCACCACCGGTACGTATTCAATAAAGCAGCCGACTGCGCGGTCCATTCCGCTTACCGGCACACCTCTGCCGAAGGTCAGAATCTGCATGATCAGAGCATCCTTCTCCAGCACCTCCAGAAGCGCCTGCCCGTAGGTAAACATCAGATAGCCAACGGGTGAAACCCCTTCTTCCAGACTTTTCGCATAGAGATTCCCGGTCCCTTTCTCACCCAGAGATATGGTTATTCCCTTAAAGACCGGTTCCGGCTCTTCCCCGCCCTCTGCCGTCCCGATCTCCGGAAGGGCTGAGAACTCCGCGCCTTTCAGGTACTGTGTGTAGAAGCCGATGGCCTTTCCGATATTCTCTTTTTTACCGATGTAGGACAGAAACTCCCGGTAACAGTCCTCCCGATCGTCCAGCTGCCTGCAGACGAGCTCCCGGATCAGGATGTTCATGCTCGTGCCGTCAATGGACGCATGATTTCCGGTAAAGACAATCACACCGGCATCCTCTCTTATCCGAAAATACGCTGCCTCAAATGCATAAACTCTCTTACTGCCGGCCATCGTCTGCAGCAGCATTTTTTTGAAATTCTCAATGTAAGCCTTCTGCCTGCTGCCGGGCTCCTCCGTCCCTTCGGACTCATCCTGCATGTCCCGAAGATCCGCATAATCCACCAGACAGAAGATGGCTTTTTCCTCCGGCACATCGGATCCTTCTGCCGCATCCTTTACCGAAGCGAAATGCACATCCGCCATTTCGCGGATTACCTGACCCGGCATGCCGTTTTCAAAGGAGACCTGCATGCGCAGTGCCGGATGCTTTTTCAGCAGCGTATGAATCCGGGCGTCAAATTCCTCCTCGGTATAGACCGCCGACGTCAGAATGTCTTCTGTAACATACAGTCCGCGCGTTTTTTTATTAAAATCAATGTCTGTTCCCCAGTAAATCTGAATGCCCGTAGCAGGATAACGGTCGGCTGCATCCGTATCCTCGATTCCCTGCGCCTTCTGAAGGAGGCCTGCCAGATCCCGCAGCACCGGATTGGCAAACATCTCCCCCACCGTAACCGTCAGTCCGGCCTCTCGCAGCTCACTGATGATGCGGAAGGCCATCAGCGAATCCATGCCCAGCCGGAACAGATTGTCCTCCGGAAGGGCCCGGTCTCCTGTTACGGATGAAACAATCTTGCACAAAAGCTCTGTATGTTCCGGATTTCCCCCTGCGTATGCTCCCTCCCATGCCTTTTCCGGAAGATAGATCCGCTGTTCCAGCTCTTTATAATCTCTCTTCCCGTTTGCGTTCAGCGGAAGGCGATCGAGCTGCGTCATGCCGACCGGAATCAGGCTGACCGGCAGGTAATCTGCAAGGAACTCCCGGAGCTTTCCGACATCAATTTTCTCGCCGTCTGCACTCACATAA
Organism: Clostridium sp. CAG:508; assembly: GCA_963650385.1. Taxonomy (GTDB): domain Bacteria; phylum Bacillota; class Clostridia; order Lachnospirales; family Lachnospiraceae; genus CAG-791. The sequence goes on from CAVJLL010000002.1 coordinate 14,563, forward strand.
AATGCAGACAGAATCTCTGTTCCCTTCTCCGTCCGGTTGATCACGACCGCACACTCTCGAACTGCGGGAAACCGACAGACATTCTGTTCGATATCCGCCAGCTCTACCCGCATTCCGTGGTACTTGACCATCCGGTCTCTGCGGCCCCTGAGCACAATGGTCCCATCCGCATTCCGGATGCCGATGTCTCCCGTGCAGAAGTAACGGACGCCATCCTTTAAAACGGTGCGTGCCTCTGCATCCACATAGCCTTTGAACTGGTGCCCGGAAAAAACCGCAATTTCGCCCGGTTCTCCCTCACCGACCGTCTCCCCGTTTTCATCCGCAAGTATCACCTCGGTATCCGGCATCTGCCGCATACCGCCGGCATCCAGCCGTTCATCCCGGCAGGACAGCAGCGCGCATTCCGTCGAGCCATAGGCATTGATAATACGCAATGCCGGATCTGCCTGTTCAATCAGCCGGCTTCGAACCCGATCCGGCGTGCATTCTCCTGCAAGAATCAGTACCCGAAGAGACTTAAACTGCCTGCAGAAGTCCTCCGACTTCAGGTAGCTCTCCGCCTGCGACGGCGTCAGGAAAATGCAGGTGCCCGGATAGCTTTCGATTGCGTTCCCGACGCTGCGGTCGGAATTCTGCTCCTCCTGCGTCAGGATGACAACCCTCTTCCCGTAGAACAATGCCGCAGCAGCCTCAAAAATGTACATGCTCAAGAAATTAATGCTGGTCTTGGCAATGACTGTTTCAAAACCGCCGCATGCAACTCCTGCCTTCTCTATGTCCAACGGGAATTGTACGAGAAGCCGCAGAACGCTCTCCTGCGTATGCAGGACCCCTTTGGGCTTTCCTGTGGAGCCGGATGTGAACAGAATGAGTGCCGTATCCTCCGGCCGGGCATATACAGTGCCTGTCTCGCTGCAGGCATCCCCCGGAAGATGCTTCTCCCGGAGAAGAACGTCATATTCCTCCTCCGTGATGGTAAGGTCTGCAGAAACCTGATGATAGATGTCCTCCACCCGTTTCGGCGGCATATCCTCCGGAATCGGCAGCAGCGCTGCGCCGGACTTTACGACGCCGTACAGGGCAAGGAACAGCCTTTCCGTCCTCTTCATGCGCAGCACCACGGTTTTTCCGGCATGAATTCCTCTCCCTGCAAGGGCTGCAGCAATGCGGTCTGTTGCCGCTTCGTATTCCGCAAAGGAAACCTTTCTTTCTCCGCATACAAAAGCAATCCGCTCCGGTTCCCCTGCATTCCATTCCCCGCAGGCAAGCACCGCCTGCTGCCAGGTTTTCTTATCAAGAATCTGCTCTTCAAGAACCAACTCTTCGTCATTCATAGGTTCGCCTCTGTCTGTTTTTTCTCCGGATTGCCCCGCAGCACCTTCCCGGTTTCCGTCTTGGGAAGCGGATTCTGCTCCACATGGATGATCTGAATCACTTTATGATTGGGCTGACCGGCGTTCAGATTTCTGACCGCGCGGATCAGATGCTCCTCGTCCGTGCAGTTGTCCGAATAGACCTTCACGGCCAGCCGGTCATTTTCTGCATATACGAGGCATTCCTTCACCTCCGGGATCTGGTACACTCTCTTTTCCAGCTCCTCCGGAATAATGTTCTCCCCATTGGAAAGGATGATAATGTTCTTCTTCCGTCCCACCAGGAACAGGAAACGGTCCTCATCCACATAGCCGATGTCTCCGGTATAGAGCTTTCCGTCTCTCAATATGGCCTTTGCTTCCTCCGGATCCTTATAATAGGTGTAAAAAACGCAGGGCCCTTCCACCACAATCTCGCCGCACCCATTCTCATCCGGATTCTCTGCATAGACGTTCAGGCAGTCCAGAATATGTCCCACCGATCCCGGCTTCGTGAAAACTCTGCCGTCCTTTTTCACGGAGACCGATACCGCTCCGGCGGTCTCTGTCATGCCGTAATCCGATGTCACCTCAATGTCAAATGACAGGAACAGATCCCGGATCTTCTGCGGAAGCGGTGCGCCGCTGGTGCGGATCGCCCGGAGCTTTCCTCCCAGCATTTCCCGTGCAGTCGTTTTGTCCTTCCCCGCAAGGACGCTGTACAGGAGCATCGCCTGCGCCGGCACCATGAATGCAATTTCCGGCTTCACATAGGCATACTCATCAAACAGATATTTCAGTCCGGAGCTTAAATAAACGGTCACCCCCAGCATGAGGGCTCCGCGCAGCTCACACAGCCCCGCAATATGGAAAAGCGGAAGCGTGATCAGACACTTGCTGCCGCTCTCGGCCATGCCAAGTCCCTGCCACACCGTTCTCTCCAGCACCAGACTTTCCTGACGCAGAACCGCAAGCTTGCGCTTTCCTCCGGTTCCTGATGTGAACATCATCATGCAGGGCTCCATTTCCATCACAGACTCTTCGAGCCAGTTATCCTCACCGGCATCCAGCGCCTTTTGCCCTTCCCCTGCAAGCCTCCGGACATCCGCAAGCCGGATCACGTTCCTGCCCGTCAGAGGAACATCATCGTCTGCAAAGCAGACCGACGCATCACATGCGTGCAGCTTATCCAGGATCACCTCCTGCTGCTCGCTGCCGTCGATCGGCACCACGCAGATTCTGCAGCATATGGCAGTAATGAATACCAGCACCCAGGAATAGCTCTTGTCTCCGATCAGGGCAGCCGTCTTTCCCTGCAGGCCGCACTGGTAAAGGGCCTCTCCCAGCGAAACAACATCCCGCATCAGCTCCCGATAGGTAACGCTCTCCACCTTTTTGGTTTCTTTATTAAGCCATTCCAGTGCAGTTTTATTCGGCACAAGACAGCCGTTTGCAAAAAAGTAATGCCGGAATGTATGCTCCGCACCGCCTTCCGCCGCCTTCTGATACACCAACAGATCTTTCTGATCTCTCATTCTGTCCCTTCCATCGGCCCGATCATCGCCTGTATGAACCGGTCCATCCCGACCGCCTTTGCAAGCGTCAGGTTAATCCTTAACAAAACCACACTGGTCCCGCCGGGCATAACGAACACGGCAGCCGAAAAATATGCATCCTCTTTTTCAAGAACCTTCCGAAATCCATCGACAAATCCCCTGGCCTGATCCGGCGACAGATGCGAGATATCCTTGCAGAATATGCCGATCGTCCGAAGGCTGACCCTCAGCTGTGCGCAGGCATTGTATTCCCGGATCAGTCCGCAGATCCTTTCCTCGGCCTCTTCCTTGACAATTCGGGTGTCTGTTTCAAGCTCCCGGCTGACATAGGTTTTGTGGCTCTTCATCTGCTCCGGCTTCACATAGGGAATGTACTGCTGGATCTGGGTCATGAGCAGTTTTTTCTTGTCCTCTTCGATATCCGCATTCCCGGCTACGGCGCCGAACATTCCCAGCATGCTCCAGATATATCCTCCCGGAGACACGTGATTCTCCAGAGCAAGGCTTACAATTTTCCTCACCGGCTTCAGATAGTCCTCCGCCGTAAAGCCCTTTTTGCTCATCATGCTCTGGAGCAGCGAATCGCCGTGCTGTACGTATGTGTATGCAGTCGTATTCCCCAGTACGCAGATCGTCTTCGCCTTCAGAAAGCATTCCAGCGAGAAGAGCACGTCCTCTGTCAGGAGGATATCTTCATCAAACCGAATGCCGTTTTCGGCAATCAGGTCCCTGCGGATCACCTTGCATGCCAGCATAATCGGTGCTCCGTACAGAAGCCTTCCCATGCTGTCGGCATCGCGCGGCACCATATACCCCGCCTCTTCGGCCGGGAAATCAAGCGGAAGCGGGACCACGAACACCTCCTCCGTATCCGCCTGGCTCTCTGCCCTTCCGATGACAACATCGATTCCTTCCTTCTCCATCTTGTTCACTGCTTCCAGAAGGAATGCACCGTTCGCTTCATCGTCATCGTCCAGAAAATACACGTATTTTCCTGCCGCATTCTCAAGCCCGGTATTGCGCGGCGAGCAGGGATTGGAGACCCGGTCATGCTTCTCAATGATTCTGACATTCGGATGTTCCCGGAATCTTGCCCGCATGGCCTCCGGCGCAATCGTTGTTGTATTATGCAGAACAATGATCCACTCCCAGTCCGGAAGAAGCGCCGACAACACCGAACGCTCCGTCCGCTCGAAAAGCTCCATATCTACATTGTGGAAAGGGGTAATGATCGAAAGAACCACTTCACTCATGCCAAGCTCCTTTCATCTTCACGTATGCACTACAGGTTGACCCACATTTTTTTATAGTTCATGGATTCTCTGTCAAGAATCCGGATAATTTCTTCATTGATTTCCGGATACCTTGCACTGAGCCTGCGGACCTCGCGGCACGGAACCGACAGAACGGTTACCTCCTTCGATCCGGCAATCGCTGCGATCTCCGCCCTGGCTGCACCGACAAGCCCGGCCATCGAGAGAATTTCACCGGCTTTGCAGATCTTCACCGGATTATCCCATCCGTCCTTTGACCTGCAGACGAGCTCCGCATAACCGGATATCATGATCGGCAGGCTGTCAAGGCATGCATCTGCTCTGAAAATGCTGTCCGCTTCCTGATAGGTGCGAAGCTCCGCCTCTGCTGCCGCTGCCATCAGCTCATTCCACTCCACATTCCGGAAAACGGCTATCTTGCTCAGCAGCATCGTCTTTTTCAGATATTCCATCTGCTTGAGCTGCGCCGTATATTCAAACAATGCGGCATCAATTCTGTCGATCCGGCCGATCGGTATGTCCTCTTCCTGCAGGAAAATCTGATCGATCACCTTTTTATAGGTTTCTGCATACAGCTCAACAGTTTCCTTTGCAAACACCGCGCCGTTGTAGCCGATGCCCAGCTCCAGGCCTCCGGCGCCCTGCCGGATATAGACTGCCAGGTTCTCCGACAGATTGTCATAGGCTGTACCGCTCAGCAGCCTAAAGCCCGGAAGCTCCAGGCCCCCCGCCCGCATGGATTCATTTCCGGTAAAATTGTGGCAGTTCAGAATATGGTTGAAAAGAGGCGTCTTCCTCCCGATCGCTTCTCCAATCTGCTCCAGTGTACAGTGGGAATATTTCATGGATGCGGCGAAATCCTGCTGCACCTTCTTCGCTGTTTCTCCAAATGTCATCCCATCCTCTACATGTACCCGGACAGGCACAACCCGAATAAAGCCGCCCGGTATCATCATGCTCTGCAGCGCTGCTGCATCTCTTCCGGAGGTAATGGCCCCGAATAGAATATCCGATCTGCCTGTGATCCGATTCAGCATGACGCCCCACGCCGCCTGAAGGAGGTTGTACAGCGTCACCTTATAGCGCTTCTGCCCCCCCTCCAACGCCTTTTGGGTATCCTCACAGAATCCCGTAAGATAGACCCGCTCGTCAAACTCGTCCTTGCTGTCAATGATTCCGGGAAGGCGGATTTCCTCCGTCACTCCCTGGAGGTATTCCCTCCAGTAGCCAAGCTCCTCGTCAATATTCACGGAGCTTCGGTACGCGGCCAGCCTCTTAAAGGCGCCGTCCGCATCCGCCATCACTGCATGCTCAATGCCCAGTACATAGTCAATAAAAATATCCTTGATCAGAATTCCGATGCTGGTCCCGTCACTGTTGATGTGCGGCTGGGAAATGATAAAGGCATACTCATTCTTGTTCGCCAGCTTCAGTACGGTAATTCGCAAAAGAGAATCGTTTTCAAGATCAAAGCCCCTGCGCCGGTCTGCTTCACAAAGAACTTCCAGCTTTTCCGGCAGATCCTCCTCGGAAACAGAGGACAGATCCCGGAATATTATCTCTGCATTTCGTTTTTTCAGCTCCACGCAGTGCGGCCGGTCCATTCCCCTGTACACATAGGCAAACCGCAGGGCCTCCCGGTCCTCGCAAACCCTGTTTACCTTGTTCTCAAACTGTTCCGGAACGAGCTCCATTTCCGCCCGCAGCAGCATCTGCAGGAAAAAAGCAGACTTATTGTTCCTGCGCGCCTGGAGCATCCACTTCTGTCCCGGCTCCAGTTCGAGAATATCCTGAATGTTCTCCCCGTACTTTTGCCTGATTTTCAGAAGATCATTGGATGAGAGCTGCCGGTCTGTGTAGATATTCTTCGGTGCCGCATACGGTAAACTGCTGTTTGGATTAAATCCATATAGTGCCATGCCTTCATCGTCCTTCCGTTCAGGTTGACCCCGCCTGTGTACAAAACCGGCTGTCCTTTGCATAGCATATGCGGGACAGCCGGCTCTGGCTCAGATTGTTCAGGTGCAGTTATTTGAGGCAGGGAATCAGTTCGTCAAAGGTGGAGTGCATGTAAATGTCCTTAAGATCCAGCTGATACCCATCCTCTGCGCACCGTGTAACCATCTTCACGGTGTCAAAGGAGGTGAGTCCCTGCGCAAAGAAATCCTCATCCTTGTTGAAGGTCGGAAGAATGCTCTTCATGACGCGCATCAGCGACTCTTCCGGCGTCACCTTTTTCTCCGTCAGGCTGGCTTTGTTGATTTTAATCACATTCGGATTATCGACAGGTGCTTCCAGCGGATGAGACAGGTACTTCTGAATCTGCGGAGGCATTGCCTGCTGACCTGCTGCCGGCGTGCATGCCTGCTGATTGCCTGTCGGCGTGCAGACTTGCTGGCCGTAGGCCGGAGTGCATGTCTGCTGACCGTAAGCCGGAGTGCACACCTGCTGGCCGTAAAACGGAGTGCACACCTGCTGGCCGTAGGCCGGAGTGCAAATCTGCTGGCCGTAGACCGGAGTGCATACCTGCTGGCCGTAGGCCGGAGTGCAAATCTGCTGGCCGTAGACCGGAGTGCATACCTGCTGGCCGTAGGCCGGAGTGCAAATCTGCTGGCCGTAGACCGGAGTGCATACCTGCTGGCCGTAGGCCGGAGTGCAAATCTGCTGGCCGTAGACCGGAGTGCATACCTGCTGGCCGTAGGCCGGAGTGCAAATCTGCTGGCCGTAGACCGGAGTGCATACCTGCTGACCGTAGACCGGAGTGCACACCTGCTGGCCATAAAACGGTGTGCAAACCTGCTGACCGTAGACCGGAGTGCATGCCTGCTGGTCTCCCGCCGGCGTGCATGCCTGCTGATTCCCTGCCGGCGTGCATGCCTGCTGGTCTCCCGCCGGCGTGCATGCCTGCTGGTCTCCTGCCGGCGTGCATGCCTGCTGATCTCCCGCCGGCGTGCATGCCTGCTGATCCCCTGCCGGCGTGCATGCCTGCTGATCCCCTGCCGGCGTGCATGCCTGCTGATCTCCCGCCGGCGTGCATGCCTGCTGATCTCCCGCCGGCGTGCATGCCTGCTGATTCCCTACAGTGCCGAATGCCAGTCCCCTCTTTTCTGCCGCCTCGGCCTCCTCTACACTCGAAAATCCCATTTCCTTTGCAGCAATGTCCTTGGTAAGCATTGCCTCCGGAACGTATACCGGCTCCGTTTCAACCAGCTTCTCTGCAATCTCGCCAAACGAAGATGCAGTAAAAATATCAGCAAGGTCCAGCTTCACACCCTTCTGAATCAGCCATGCAGACAGCTGAACAGCCATGATGGAATCTCCGCCGGCCTCAAAAAAATCTGTATCATCAGACACCTCTTCCGTCTGAAACACTTCCTTCCAGGCTTCTGTCAGCAGCTCCTTCATTTTTTCCTGTGTCATCGCAAACCTCCTGTGTGCAGTTATAATGGTGAATGACTTGTAATTACTAATTTTAACTCATTAGGCCATATTCAACAAAATAAAACAAGGAAAACTGTGTTAAATTTGTAACATCAGGAGATTCTAAACTATGAACACCAACAAGAAGACCCTCACCACCTGCCTCCTCTCCACACTGGCCATCGGCCTTGCGGCCCACGCCGCCGGCATGCTCGGCGGCATTTCCTTTCACGACGACGTCGTCTGCACCTACGATGTCGGTGCAACGCACATCTTCGGCCGTTTTACGCTGGGGCTTCTGGGGAAGCTGACGCGCTTGCCGTTCGGCGGGAGCAATTACAGCCTCCCCTGGTTCAACGGTCTCCTCTCGCTCCTTCTGATCGCCGCCGGCGCATGGCTGATCGTGCGTGCGCTGCGCATCGAGAACCGGCTGCTGCAGATTCTGACCTGCGGCATTCTGGCAGTGTTTCCTGTGGTCACCGCCACCTTTGCCTATTGGTTTACCGCTCCCTATTACATGCTGGCATTCTTCATGGCATGCCTTTGCGGCGTGTGGCTGACGAAAAGAGGACCGCATCCCATCCTCACCTTTCTCCTCGCCGTGCTCCTCGGGGCGCTCATGATCGGCATCTACCAGGCGTACCTTCCCGTCATGCTCTCTCTGGAGGTTCTGCTCCTCCTGGATCGGGAGATTGTTTCCATTCAGCAGGATGCCGCCGGCCTCCTCGCTTCCTCCGCTTCTTCGTCAGCGGATCGGAATCCCAACCGTAGTTTTAGAGAGAGCATCAAGGAAAGCATCTGGTTTTCATGGCTGCGGGCACTTGCCGGCACTGCAGGGAGTCTCGGTCTGTATCTTCTTCTGATGCGTCTGTCCCTTTCGGCAACCGGAAAGGAGCTCTATGCCTATCGCGGGCTGGACACACTGGGAGCCGGTCATTTCGGATATCTGACCAGAATCGGCATGGCCTACCGCATGTTTTTTAACCCGGAAAGCTTTCTGCCGTACCGCGGAAGCGACGATTACCTTCTCTTTATGTGGTCCATGAAGTGGGGATACCGGCTCCTGATCGCCGCCATTGTCCTGATGAGCGCCGCAGTGATTCTGCGGATGTGCCGCAAGACCTCCCTCCGGAAGACTTCCCTCGCGCGACTTCTGATTCTGCTCCTCGTGTTCCCGGCGGCCGCCAATTTTATTTTCGTTATGACGGATTTTGATGTCTACTCGCTGATGCTGTACGGCGAGGTGATGATCTTCGTTCTGGCAATCTGGCTGGTGCAGGCGATGCAGACGCTTTTCTCCGGCTCTTCGGCCGCCCCGGCCCGGCTTCTGCAGCGGTTTTCCTGCGCCGCGGCCGCTCTGGTCCTGTATGCGGTCCTCTTCTATGTCCGCTATGACAATCTGTGCTATTACAAGGCCGGACGCATGCAGGAGGCCGCCGTCTCCTACGGCAATGTGCTGATCGCCAGGATTCAATCACTGGAGGGCTACGATCCTTCACTTCCTGTCTGCTTCCTCAATGAATTCGAGAAGGATACGACCGGCTTTGCCGCCGATGAGGAGCTCTCCCGCGTGTCTTTAACACCCTACGGCGGGAGCGAGATCATCAATGATTATTCCTGGGTCAGCTTTCTGCGGGTGCACTGCGGATTCGCGCCGGATGTGGCGGAGGACTACGGGCAGTATGACGATTACGTCGTGTCGCAGGACATGCCGCGGTATCCCGCAGGCGGATCCATACGGATTGTGGATGGGGTTATTGTGGTGAGGTTCTGAATAATTGTCTATTTATCACCCATCTCGAATTTGATACTCGAAAATGCCCGATGGCATTTTCTCCTATCTTGGAGTGATTGCCGGCAAAGCCGCCAATACACTCCGTGCTGCGGAGAAACCGCATACGCGGATTTCTCCTTGCATTCGCAAATCCTCGATACGGCTGGCCATGAGGCCGACACTCGAAGGCGCTATCGCCGCCTTCTCCTGTTTGGCCTTGGCCGCCTGCCAATTTCAATCGTGAATTTGCCTGCAAGCAGTCAATTCACGTTGAAATGTGGCAGGTGCTAAACAGATACAATAATTACAAAAGCGCCCTGGCTTGTTCAACCAGGACGCTCTCTTCTCTGCGGGAGATGGGACTTGAACCCACACGGCCTTGCAGTCACAAGAACCTTAATCTTGCTCGTCTACCAATTCCGACACTCCCGCATATTCAATTATATGCTTCCAACCGGCACTGCCGATTCATAAAAGCAGTGCAGAAGAAGGGACTTGAACCCTCACGACATTGCTGCCACAGGCACCTGAAGCCTGCGCGTCTACCAATTCCGCCACTTCTGCAAGCAAGATGTATACTACCGCACATCCTGCCCTGTGTCAAACACAAATGGGCGCTTTGCTGTTCTGAATTTTACCGCAATTATCTGACAAAGCGATTAATTTCTTATCTGCCACCGCTGCCCGACGACGATTCCGGCAAGCTGCCATCACGCCGTTACTGCACAAACGTCAGCCAGCGACGGGTCCTGGCGAAATTGTCCGTCTGGAGATGCTTCTCATTTGCCGCAAATGTTCTGTATGTCGTTCCGGTGCTCTCAGGTTTTCTCACATCACTTTCAGCAACTGAATCAATTGGTGAGACTGTTGTGCCGTCACTGTAGTTCTTTCCCAGCTGCGCGATAAGATATGCCGACAACGTATATGTACCATTCTCTTCATCCAATTCACTTACCCTGGCAATTCTCTTTTTCATGGTATTGCTGAAGCCATCTGCATTGATGGTAATCGGCTTAATTGTCAATGTAAAATACCCCACCAGCGATGCATCCTCATCAGAAAACACCAGATACGTTACCGACTGATTTTTCCTGGTAAATTCAATCGATTGTTCTTTTAAAAATCTCTCTACATCCGGATTCTTACCGCACAAAAAATCGGAAAGGATGTACCGTAACTCATCCTCTCCGAGATCTTTATCATCAGTGGCAGACAAGTATTCACGAATGTTAAAGACAGTTATGTCCTTAAGCATTTGCCTTCTTCCTTTTTGCCATAAACTTCTTTACTTCATCAGAGCCTCTTAAATAAGTGATTTTTAAGTCCGGCGTTGGGACTCTGTGAAGAGATTCCTGATAGGATTCTTCTATGGCATTTGCAAATTTCTCCGCCTGTCTTTGACCGGAAATGACAAAGTTTTTGGTAATGCTTGAAGTTGCCATATCTAACACCCCCTTTTCCCTAGTATAGCTTATGCCTTTCAAAGTTACTCCTTACCTGTACGATGTTTGGAGTGAAGTCACAACAGCCCGAGAGGAACTCTCTATGAATATCTTAAACACCACGTTCTTGAAAAGCAATAAGCGCGCAAGGAACTCTACTGCTGCACCTGCGGCTTCTGGCTCACCCAGTCGACGGTATCCGGATCCACACCCTCGCCGATGTCATAGCCCATCACCCGCAGCGCCACGCGGCTCACGAGATTGGCATATTTCACACGTCCCGCCTCCGTCATATGAAGGCCGTCCAGCAGGTCCTCCGAAGCGGAATAGGTGTCAATGCCGGCGTTCTCATACGCATTTACCGTGGTGGTGTTCTTGTGTCCCCCTGCAGGATGCGTGGCCGTCTCCACATAGTTGAACAGCGTGCCGTATCCGTTGCTGACAATGTTGGAATCTCCCAGGAAAGCACCGGTACCGCCCTGCCAGAACTGAGCATAGGTCGGCGTGCAGACCAGAATCTGCGCATTCGGGAAATAATTGCGGATATCCAGAATCATGGACTCCAGTGCGCCGTAATAAGTGTACACACTGCTCGGCTGGTCATCGATGTACATCGGCTTCTTGGAAAGGTAATCATTTGCGCCGTATTCCAGGATGAACAGGTCCGTTTTGGAGAAATCGCAGCTGTTGAATACGTTCATCTGATAGTCCCAGCCGTTGAGGCAGGAGTTATCGAGCTCCCCACAGATCGCCTTCATCAGGTTGACACCGCAGGTGGTCCCCCACTGGGATACATCCTTTCCCACGTCCTCCTGCTCCGCTGCCGCACACTTGCCGCCGAGAGCCAGGTTATAGACATTCGCATGAAGCTTCTGGGACAGGAGGTAGGCAAGGCCGTCCTCGCCCAGGAAATTTCCGAACTGCGAATCGCCCAGTACAACCACCTGGAACAGCGCCGTTCCGCGCTTGCCGTACAGCGTCGATGCAACGCCCTCCGGGAGCTGTGCCTCCGCAAGCGTCGGATTCTCAATTTCCGCAGGATCCACGACAACCTCCTCCTGCGACTCCACCACCTGTGCCTCATGCGTAACCTGCGAGGAGGCTGTGCCGGCATCTGACGAGGAAGAGGCGTAGCTCTGATCCGCCGCGTCCACGAGATCTGAGTTCAGATCCTTCTCATGCTGTTCATAGTCCGTTTGCTCCTGAGTGACAGCCGTGTCCGCCTGCGCAGCGTCTTCTGTCTGCGTGGATGCTTCCGCAGATGCCTCCTCCGCTGTAGATGCCGCCTCACTCGAAGCTTCAGCAGGTGCCGTACTCGCACTGCTTCCTGCCGTAAACCTTCCCAGTCCAAATCCCACCAGCAGTGCTGCCGCCGCAATGGCCGCTGTCACCGCCTGTCCTTTTATTCTCTGTTTCATAGCATCCTTTCTATGTCATGATGGTTTTTGGAAAAATACTTTTCCCAAAACCGAGTACCACTCGCCATCATACTCGTTACAAGCCGCATTTGCAAAGGCATCGGCTACCGCAGTGCCGTACCGGCATCTGTCAACGCTGCAGTTCATTCGCAAGCCAACCGACAGGGTGTCGAAGAATATCCAACCCACTGCCGCCCAATCACCTCTGGCGAAGGTACTGTTTTCCGGTCCAGTCCACCCCGGAGTCTACGCCATCCAGTCCGTCCAGGAACTCGTCCGTCACGTCGTCCACGTACTGCACATGCCCCGGTGTGCTGCAGGTAAAGGACAGCCGGTGTGTTGCCGCATCCACAGTGATTGTCACGTGCCCGCCGGCCCGGCAGAAATCGTCCGATGTAAGATCATCCTGCAGTGTGAATGCAAACCGTTCCCTGCAGATCTGCCGCACCAGCTCCTCGTAGTCAATATCCTTCTCTGAGGCCCCCAGCGCCTCCACCTCATGAATGGCACAATGGTACCAGATTGTGATCCAGGACATCGCCTCATAGCAGGTGCCCTTCTCGTCTTCCTCAATAAACGCATCATACCTTGGCTTTAACAATGCAAACGCCAGCAAAAATACAAGCACCCCTGCCAGTATTCCGCAGCAGGCACGCCGCCCCGGCATTCTCATCGACAATCGTTTCATATCCAATTCCCTTCTGTACCACAAAGGAAAACCTCTGCCACCCATTATCAGCTTCGTTTTATCTGAGATCCGTTATTGTCGACAAAGCCAAATGCAGCCGGCACTTTCGTCATCCAGAGCCGCCCGCAGTCTAACCTATGACGTTCCAGCATAGAACGGCAATCCTTTGTCCTCATTTTGCAGAAATCCGTTTTAAAATTCTTAACGCTCCCACTTTTCGTCAGTTCAAGGATTGTCTTAACATCTGTACAGCGAACCAGTTCTTCTTCCAGATTCAGAACCTGCGGCAGAAAAACGATTTTCAGCTTTCCGCAATATCGGGCCAACAGCTCCAGATTCTTCTTCAAAACTGCTGACTGCGGTACATCCGTGTCAAATACCAAAGCCACGGTTGTCCCTGCCTGAATGGACAGCATCTGTGATTTTGGGATCAGATTCTGCACCACATTAAACACTTTAACCTTTCCCGGAATTAGCTTTTCCGGAGCCTCCTTCAGTGCAGAAATCAGCTGCTGTTCACAGGGACCCTCTACATAATAAATGCACTTACTGACCATCTTCCCACCCCATTTCCAGTTCATCCAGCAAGGATTCCTGCGGAAGGGAGGCAAACACATCATTTTCCACTGCACAGCGCAGAGAATCCGTATTGCGCTTCAGTACATCCGAGGCGGAAACAGCAGAAACCTGCCAGCCATCCTCCTCCAGACGCTTGCGCAAAAAAATATAGCTGTGCTTTGGAAGATTCAAATCCAGCATATCCGTGTTGTGCGTTGTGAAAATCAGCTGTTCATTCGCTCCAATCCGATCCAGCATGATGCCGAAAATGCGTTTTTCGATATCGCTCTGAATATAAGAAAAATGCTCATCACAATAATAAAAGCTGCTCTCCTTTGCCGCCATTGCAGCAAGAAACATCGCCACATCAATGCCTTCTGCCGTCCCGCTGGACAGGATTTCACGGTTCAGCAGCCTGCCGTCCTGAATAATGATTTCGGTTCCGCCGCGTCGGATAATAAACGTATCCTTTAAATCCTTTGATACGCTTACATCCTGCAGCGTCGGATCGAGTGTCCCGATTACAGCACGCAGTGTTTTTAACAGGACTTTTTTATTTGCCCCCGTAAGTTTCAGAGACTTCTCAATTTCCGGATATGCAAAGCGGCAGCGTACATCCCCCACCAGCTTCCTTAAGGATGAGGCCGCCCCCGCTGCCTCCTTTGTCTGATCCCGGAGTTTCGTCACGCATTTCTCATAGGAGTCCATCGCATCAATCTCTGCGGTTTGATACTCGATTTCATAATCCTGAGCAGCCGCATCGATTCGTACCGCCAGACGCTGCAGCCTGTAATCGCCGTTTACGAAATCAATGCAAAAATAACCCTTCTCGCCTGCCGTCATTTCATAGAGCGGCATCGGATTCCCATCCGCCATAAATCCAAAAATCCGAAGCAGTGCTTTACCAAGGCTGGTCTTGCCTGTTGCATTGCTCCCCATGAGAATTACAGCCTTCTTATAGCGAAACCGCTCTCTTCCCTCCAGATGTTCCTGATCAATGATCGAATTCACAATCTTTTTCGGGTAGCTGAAATTGATAGCAAAGTCCCGAAATCCATATATATCCTTCAGCACAAGATTTAAGACAACCATTTCGCATCCCTCGCAATATCGCTTTTTCGTGTTTTACGAACCAATGATACCATGTTTGCACAGATTTTCATACCGAAGCAGTGAAATCCTAATTTATCAGAACCCTGCGTACAAAAACGCCGAGGATGCATTCGAAAAGTCTACCGCCAGCTGGATCAGCAGCATCCCGGCATAAAACACTGCCCAGCGGACCGCGCGCGGGCGGAGCGCCAGAATGTCGTACACCGACTGCTTCCTCTCATGCAGCACATCCACTGCCGCCATCAGCAGAATTCCTGCTGCCGCTAGGAGAATCCCCTTGCCGGTGATGGTCTGCGTATCCAGGAGCAGCGCCTGCAGTGTATGTCCCAACTCCGAGAAACGGATCATTCCCGGCACGAGCGACACATAAAAGGCATGCAGGCAGTCGCCGAAGCGTTCGATTCGATCAAAATACCATCCGATGTTGACAATCAGAAAGGTCCGCACAATGCAGAACAGCCTCCCGCTCCGGCTCTCGGCCCGAAAATGCACGGCAGCTCCCAGCCTTTGGATTGCCGGCGAACAGATATCCGAAAGCGCAATCACCAGTCCGTTGTACACCCCCCACAGAATATAGTGGAGCTGCGCGCCGTGCCAGAGGCCGACGAGGAAAAAGACCAGGAGGTTCGCGATCGACGCAGGCAGCACGACGCCCAGATGCCTGCCGAAGCGTTTGGAAATCCGCTTCCCAAGCCGCTGCACCGGCCTTAGCAGTGCAAACGGGTAAAACACATAATCCCGCATCCAGGCTCCCAGAGAAATGTGCCAGCGTCTCCAGAAATCACCCAGTGACACTGCCAGGTAGGGCTGCCGGAAATTGGGAGCCAGTGAAATGCCGAAGAGCCCGGCAAAGCCCGTTACCATATCGATTCCGCCGGAGAAATCCGCATATTGCTGAAACGAATACATCAGAATTCCGGCCATCACGGCCGATCCCGGAATCTGCGAAATGTGGTCGTCCAACAGCACGGCAATGCAGGGCGCGAGTACGTTGGCGACGGCGTATTTTTTGACAAGTCCCAGACCGATGACCAGAAGCGAGCGCTTGCAGCCCTCAAAGGAAAACCGGTGCTCCTGCAAGAGCTGCGGTGAGAGCTGATCGAACCGCGCAATCGGCCCCTGAATCAGCTGGGGAAAGAAGGAGACAAACAAAAAATAGCGAAGAAAGCTCCTCTGCGGCTGTATTTTGCCGTTATAGCAGTCCAGAAGATACCCCACCGACTGAAAGGTGTAAAAGGAAATGCCGAGCGGCAAAAGCCAGCCCTTATATGCCACGCCCCAGTACTTGACAAGCGCCAGAATTCCGAAATTGATCAGGAGAATCAGCCAGAGAAGGCGCCGCTTACGCGCCCGGAGCCGGCGCTTCTCCAGTTTCTTCTGCTCCCGGCCCGCGCCGGATTCCGAGAGTTCCCTCTGCCGTTCCCGTCCGGCCGCATCCAGCGCACAAAGCCGTCGGCCGCCAAGCCAGCAGGTAAAGGCCGTCAGCACCAGATACACCAGATTCTTCGGCCCGCAAAACAGGTAAAACGCGGTGCTCGACGCCAACAGACAGATCCACTGCCGCCTGCCCGCCAGCACCGTGTAGTACAAAATCAATGCAATTGCCAGAAAGAGCGCAAAGCTCCAGCTCGTAATACTCATGTTCTCCTTCGCATACTCAATTTTTAAAAATCATTTCATCTATCAGCTCGTGAAATGACCTTCCCTTCCATTTCTGTACCGGCTTGTTTAATAAAACCAGAAAATTAGGGTCTGCTGCTACCGTTTCACATTTCTCTGTCAGAATAGCATATTCACGGCTTATGGTATCCAGATAATACAATTCATCTTCATACCAGAATGTCATGTCCACCGTCATCGGCGGATCATCCTTTCTTTCCGGGTACTCATCCCACCGCTGCCATAGCTGAAACCGATCCCATGTAAGCTTAACCAAGTCGTTTCTTCCACCTGTTCCAGACATCATCTTTCCTCTCCGCCCAAATGCTCATCACATGCTGCACCATGTTCTTTTCTTGTGTTGTCAGATTCGCAAAGCCTTTATCCGTATCATTTTCATTATGAGTCTCCGGCCTGTGCTATAATTTAGAAGTGCTGCAAATGATTCAACATCCAAATTTGAGGCCTTTTTATTTTGCAGAATTTGTTTTCTTCTTCATCACTAATGCAGGAATTTCGAAAGGGCGACTGGATTCTTCTGATCTGCTTTCTGGCTCTGGCAGCCGGCATTGTACTGTCTCCGCTCTTTGGCAGATATCAGGCACACGGTACCGATGCCTCCGATAGGAAGATGGTCACCGTCCGTGTCGCAGGAGAGCTCTATGGACAGTATCCCCTTTCCGAGGAGCAGGAGCTCGCCATACAGACATCCTACGGTTCCAACACGGTTGTCATTAAGGATCAAACCGTCTCTGTCGCATACTCCGACTGTCGGAATCAGGTCTGTGTGCAGCACAGTCCCATTTCGGATGCCGGCGAACAGATTGTGTGTCTCCCGCACCGGCTCAGTATAGAAATCACCTCCGGCGGATCTGTCTCCGGTGATGCACCGTTCTACGACGCCATTGTCCGCTGAAGCGGCACAAGATATATGAAAAATGTACCTTCGCAACAGCAGAATAAAAAAAGGATTCCCACCCAAACGCTGACTGCCATCGCCATGCTCTCCAGCCTCGCTCTGGCGCTCTCCTGGCTGGAATCCTTGATCCCCTTTCAGCCGGGGCTTCCCGGCGTCAAGCTCGGCCTTGCCAATCTGGTCATTGTCTTCGCACTCTGCTGCATGGACGTCCGGTCCGCATTTCTGATCAATGCAGTCCGGATTCTGCTGGCCGGTATTCTTTTTTCCGGTCCGTTCGGAACACTTTATTCCATGGCAGGCGGTGCCGTAAGCCTTGCAGTGATGGCCGGTCTCCGAATCTGGAACCGCCGACGCGAGGCTGTGGGGAAGGCAGACCTGTTTTCCATCTTCGGCATCAGTATGGCGGGTGGCGTATTCCATAACCTCGGACAGCTGGTCATTGCCATTTTGTTTGTCTCCAGCCTGAACCTGATCTACTACTTTCCCGTCATGATCCTCTCCGGCATCGTGACCGGATTCATCAACGGAGCTGCTGCGCGACTCCTGCTCCAGAAACTTCCGCTACAATTTCATAAAATCATCCGGTGTGATCGCAGGGACCTCTGAATTTTCAAAATCTCTCACGTTACAGGTGATAATATAATCTGCTCCGACATCCTTTGCACATTTGTCCTGCAAACAGTCTTCAAAGTCTGCAAAAGAGTCTTTTTCAATTGCATCAAGTATCTCCTTCTGTGATGCAGTTGCAATAGTAAAGATCTCACATATATCTTTCAGATTCTGTCTGCGGATGCTGTCACTGCGTTTCCTGAGTACATACCAGAGCGTCGAAAGTGTATGAAACGCGATGTAACCAGTACATTCACCATCTGCGCACTTTCTTACGATCTCCACAGACTGCTCAAGATATGGGTCATCACGGTTGGTAAGGTAATTCAAGAGGATATTCGTATCAATCAACAACACCGTATTTCGCATTCATTGCTTCCTCTCTCTCAGCATCGTAGTCAACAGTCTCTGTAGCAGCCTTTCTGGATGCTTCAAGTCTCGCAAAAGCCTCCATCTTAGTGTTGCTGCCCACATGTGTATTCGGCATCGGTGCCTTGATAATGAAAGGAATACTCCTCTCTCTTAATGCTGTTCTTGTAAAGGTTTCATAAAAGGTCTGCTTCGTCTGCCCCATTGCATCAAGCATTGCTCCCAGTTCTTCGTAAATGGAATCCTCTAATCTGATACTGATCGTTTTCATTTAAAGTCCCTCCTTTTCGCTATTTGAATCAATTATACATTGTTTTGACGCAAATAGCATGCAAAGTCACAATCATCACGAATTTAATTTCATCCCACTCGTAGTTACCAGTGACTCGTCCTGCAGGATAAACAGCGCTTCGTACCCGTCCAGACTCTCAATCAATGCCTTCCCCTTCTCCGATCCCAGGATCAGACAGGTTGTGGAAAGCGCATCACAGTCTGCTGAGCTGCCAAAGTCCCCCTTGATGGTGACGCCCAGCACATCCGTATCCACAGGGTACCCCGTCTTCACATCCAAAATATGGTGATACTGCCTCCCATCCACGGTTATGTACCGCTCGTATACGCCCGACGTTACCATGGTTCCGTTCTGAAGGCCGGAGGCACCCACGATTTCTGTCCGATCCGAATACGGCATTTCTATGCCGATCGTAAAATCCGTAGAGACTGCATCATCCGCCATAAATCCGGTCGTCTCCGGCTTGCCGCCGATGCACTCAATGTTGCCGCCAAGGCTCACAATGGCCGATGTGACGCCTTCGTCCTCCAGTCCTCGGCAAACCGCATCCGCAATGTAGCCTTTGGCAATGCCGCCCAGATCCAGCTCCGCCTCCGGATCCGTCAGCTGCACAGTCTGCTCCTCCTCATTTACCAGGATGCACGTATAATCCACGTGAGAGATCGCTTCCGTCAGATCCTCTGCATCCGGCAGTGCCGCCGCCTCAGTGCTGTCCGCATGAAAATTCCAGAGATCCTCTGCCTTTCCGATGGTGATATCAAAGGCGCCGTCTGAGAGATCCCCGTAATAAATTCCCCGCTGAATCAGCTCGATCGTCCGGCTGTCGCAGGAAACCGGTTCGCCGCCTGCGTGATTGATGTTCCAGATATCCGACCCTTCCACTGTTTTGCTCAGAAGCTTTTCGTATTCGCTGCACAGGGAAAAGGCGTCTGTGATCGCGCTCTCTGCCATCGATGAAAATGATTCGGACGAATCGTCCTCCTTCATCCCGTACACCGTGATCTGACAGATTGTATCAAAATAAAAGCTCTCCTTCGTCACAGGCTGGCTGTCGGCATCTGCCGCCGCGGCCGCCTTGCCTGCTGCCGTCTGCACGCCCCCGCAGCCGGTCTGTGCGATCAGAAGGATCGCTGCAAGCGCGTAGGGAATGCTTTTTCTTTTTCCTGATATATGTAATTGATTCATCGAAATGTAAGGCCTCGTTACTCTGTTGTATAGGATGTTGGGGGCAAAATGTCTTTTGCCCCCAACTGATATCGGATTGCTGCGCGCTATGCGCTCCCGCAATCCTCAAGACACTGTATAGTTGTGTTCCGCGATGTACACCGTATAATTCTCTGTCTCCAGTCCAACGGTAATATCCGCGTGCGCCTCCCTGCTCGATGAGAAGCGCTCCTCCAGGCTCTTCGGCACGATATATGCCGTCTTCATTTCCACAGGAAGACTCGGCACATACCAGTCGCTGTCGGTCAGCCATCTGCAGATTTCAAGCGTGCCCAGATCCGCCACCGCCGACACCTGCACTGCGCCGTCGCAGGCGCCGGTGATGGCATTGGCCGAATCATAGGTGCTGTAGCCATAATGACAGTCCTTCTCCTGCATCCACTGCGCAATCCGCGCATATTCCGCGCTGCCGGTGCCCCGCTGCATCGACGGCCAGAGCTCCTCTTTCCATACGAGAAGTGCAAACATCACGATGCAGACGGCCAGAACAGTCCCCGCGGATCGTCCGCATTCGCGGGACTCCTCCGTTGGAGATCCCTGACTCCTTTGCGGTTCCCGTGTTCCTTGTCCGGACAATTCCTGCAGAAGGTACGCCGCCGAAAAGGACAGGACAAAGTAGATCATAAAATAATACCGCCACACCGAGTCCGTGGTGGTAAAGGCACCCATCGCCATCGACAAAAGGACTGAGAGCCAGAAAAACAACAGCACAAACGAGCGTTCCTGTCTCGCCTCATCACAATCCCTGCAGACACCCTCTGCAGCAGCGCTCCGTCCACGGCCGATCCGGCTGACTAGCAGGTACGCAGCGATTCCGCCTGCTGCCCCAAAGAATACCAGCATAAGGATTGTCCGCAGCATGCTCTGATTCTCGCAGTACACACTGCCGAACAGATCCGGAATCACGGTGTGCAGGAGCTTCGACATGCCGCCCCGCAGATTCCTCGAGGTTTCCACGCCGACCGCGGTCGGCATTTTCGAGCCCGCAAAGGCCGCCGAAAGGAGAAGAAACGCATAGAAAACGCTCCGCCACGCCGGACCGCCATTTCCCTGCTGTCCTTCGTCTGCCAATCGGCTGCTTTCTGCAGTATTGTTCTGTAAAGAGCCTGGCCGATTTACCGACTGCCGTCCGGATTTGAAGGTTCCCGTCCGCCTGCCGCAAATCGCGCCGCAGCACGCTCTCACGAGCTCTGCCGCCGCGAGCGGTGCATAGCAGATCAAAGCCGCCCGAAGGCCGGAGAGACTGATCAGAAAAGCCAGAACCGCAGCCGCTGCTGCCTTTATTTTCCAGTGACTGGTTTCTCTTCGAACATCCTGCCAAATGAGTAAAGATACCAGCATGCATACGCAGTGAACCGCATAATAAACCGCATACAGGTACAGGAGCTGGCTGTGCCGCATGCTCCCCGGGATGGCCAGAAGGAGCGCCATCGCCGCCCAGAGCGGCGCCCCGGAAACGCCGAGGCGCTTCAGCAGCAGGCCGTACAGTGCGAGCAGCAGGGCCATCATGATGCAGCAGGCGATGCCCATGGAGAGATTCATATTGCCGGTCAGCCCATACAAGAGCGCGGCGATCAGGTTCACGTTCAGAATGCGCCGCTCCGTGCTGGGATAAAACGTGGCAGGAATCAGCGCGCCATGCTCCCAGATCGCCCGGGCATTGAGCGCCTCCGCCGCAATGTCCGAATCCATCTGCGCTGTAAACCGAAACAGATTCAGAAACACATACGAGCCAGACAGTAAAGCTGCGCACGCAGCCAAGGCCGCCCAGAGTGCCGTCGCCCGCTGCACGTGCCGCCCGCTTCTGTTATACGTTCTCTGGTCCTCCCTTTTGTCTGCCTTCTGATTTCCCGCCGATGCCATCTGATGCTTCCTGTTTCACCTTTCACTGTCTGTACGTAACTATTCAGAGCCAAGCAAATTTGCATAAAATGCGCGAGTAATGCTTGCATTAACGAGCCCATTTTTGCAAATTTATTTGGCGAGTACGCCGCAGAAAAGCCCTCTACTCCAGACCGTCCCGCGTCACCACGCCGGTCAGACTCTTGTCGCACAGATAATATGCGCCGTTTCTCTCATAATATCCGATGTTCTCATGCTGCAGATATTCCAGCGCCGTATCCCACTCACTCGTCAGAATCAGACACGTGCCGATCTCGCCCGTAGCCTTGATGTCCGCTTCCTTCTCGGCCGCGAGCTCGCTGCAGCGGTCATAGCTGCCGCTGTTGGCCGTCGAGAAATACAGCTTCATGCGGTGCTTTAAAGCCGGAACCGACAAGACCCTCACGCCGTCGTAGTAGGCATCCAGAAGGAACTCGTCCGTGTTCGCCATGATGTCATTGAGCTCCGGCTCCTGCAGAACCGACGAATAATCCCTGTTCGCCTCCATCTGTGCATGCTTCTCACCAATGCAGCCGTGGATATCAAAGAGCTGCAGGGCCAGGACCAGCAGGAGCACCGCGCAGGCTCCCCATTCCCGGATCCGCTCCCGCAGCTGCCAGATCCCGTATACTGCAAACAGCATCAGGCAGTAATACACCGGATAGAACATCCGCGAGCTCGCCCGGAAGATGCCGCACAGCTCCAGGAGCTTCTCCGGCAGCGGAATGGTCACAGCCACCGCATCGTTCCAGGTCACCACGTTGCTGACGGCAAACAGCGTGCACAAAGCGAGCAGCACGCACGCCGCTGCGTTGCGCCTGATCCATGCAGCTCTTCTCTCCCGCGCCGGCCGCATTGCCTCCTGCTGCGTTTCTGCGCTGCATTCCTTTCCGGGCACAGCAGCCTGCATCCGTTTCCTACGTAAAATAAACGCTGCCGCTGCCAGGACAATCCCGGCCATCAGACCGGCTCCCAGGTAATTGAAGCCGTCATAATTACCGAGCGTCTGCGGCAGCACCTTCAGAAAGGCCGACCACGTATATCCGCCGAGGCTCGACGGATTCCACAGCGCATTCAGGTTCATGGAATAATAGCCATAGCCGTCTCTCGATGAGCTGACGCCGCTCCCGATCGCCCCCAGTAAAAAGCCTGCCGCACCGGTGCCGGCAAGCGCTCCCGCAAGGCCGCACAGGGCACGGAGAGCACTCTTCCTGCCTCTTGTCAGATCCCCGAGCACGCACAGGAGCAGGAACACTGCGATCATCGGCAGAAAATACGGATGGATCCCAATGGCCAGCACCAGCAGCAGAAGATAAGACAGATAGGTCCGCAGCCATTGCCGCGTCTGCACCGTTTTTTCATCAGCGGCAGCATCCCGGTGCTGCAGCCACACATAGATTGCGAAGAGGAGCAGCCATTGCGAGCCCAGCGCTGTATGCCGAATCGACCGCTCGAGGAAAACCGGAGCGAAAATAAACAATCCGGCTCCCAGCATGGAATACACGGCATTTCTGCTCTTCCGGAATGTCAGAAGGTAGCCTGCTGCCGCCTGCAGCATATAGCACAGCAGTGCATACGGACCGAAATACTGGAAGGTCTCCGGCAGTATTTTGCGGAAAAGCTTAAAGAATACGGCCACCCAAGGAATGCTGTCGGTAAAGGAAATGACCGTTCCCTCGCCATATGCCATATCCGAAGCCAGCCCCAGCGGGAAGGTCCAGTCCGAATTCCGGAACGCAGCCCACCCGGAATAGTGCTGGATGATGTCCGTCTCGTCGTAGCCGGCCATAATCCAGGCGTCATTCGTCACATGGAGCGGCGTCTGCCCGTACACGATCAGAAAGGCCGCTGCACCCAGAAGCGCCGCCAGAAGGACGCCGGCTTTCTGTGCATCCGGCCGACAGATTCTGCTATTCGGATGGTTTCCGCTTTGTCTGATTTCCTTTTTCTCCGGCATCGCAGGCCGCTCCCTTTCTTTTTTCCCGATCGTGCAGCAACGATTCAGCGCCCATTTGCAAATCGGCTCATTCGCAGAATCGCTGCTTCGAAGTTTCTCTTTTACTCATGTGGCGTTCTCGCCCGGCTCTGAATTCCCGGACGGATTATAGGCTCCCCCTGCATTGGCAAGCAGGATCCGCAGAAGCTCCGCATTCCCTTTGAAGAAGCTGATCTTCGTCGGTGTTTTGCCTGCTGCAGGATAGGCCCTTGTCACCGGAATCTCGCAGGCGCGAAGCCCAATCTGCGTCGCCCGGACGGAGAGATACGCCAGGAGCTCATAGGTCATGAACACATCGCGCAGAGGCTGCACCCGTTCGTCCGTGAGGTACCGCCTGGAATACGCGCGGTACGCGTTGGTCGTGTCCGTAAAATGCTGCCCCGCCGTCAGCGAAATCACCGGTGCATGCAGGAGCCGAACGGAAACCGTGCGGATCCACGGCGTGTTGACGGCAATCCCGCCCTTCACAAAGCGAGATCCCTGGACCAGATCATAGCCGCTCTTTAATTTCTCAATAAAACGCGGCACATCCTCGATGCTGTCCTTATCATTTCCGTCAATCGTAATAATCCCCTGGTAGCCGCGCTGCAGCACCCAGTAAATGCCCATGCGCAGCTGCGCGCCCTGCTTGCCCGCATCGCGCTTTACCAAAAGTGCGTTCACACCCAGCATGCGCAGGCGCTCCTCCTCCATCGAGCCGTCCGTGGAGCCGCCGTCGCAGATCACAATGTCCGCGTAGAGGTCGATCCGGCTGTCCTTGGCGCGCTGCAGCTCATGCAGAATCCGCTCCCCCTCGTTGATGACAGGGATCAGCACTACGTAAGACCTGGTCTTCTTCTGATATTCATTGCATTCAAACCGGGGCACGCCCGGACGTTTTTCATATACAACCATTTTGCTCTCCTGCAGTCACTCCATGTCTGCTGCTGTTCCATGCGGCTGCTGATGCTGCACAAATGCCGGCCGGCGGGCCGTTACGGTACAGAGGCCGCCTGGACAAGCATCTGACGCAAAAGCCGGGCCGGCCGTATGCTCCTATCAGAATATATCTGCCGCGTACTCCATGCAGCGGAACACTTCCGAAAGCTCCTCCTGCCGTCCCATTTCAATGGAGACATAGCCCTTATAGCCTTCCGCGCGCAGGAACTCTGCGAGCTCTCCGTGAAGGCTGCGCTCCTGCAAAGGTGCCAGTCCCGGCTCGCTGATGTGGACGTGATGGATGAGGCCGACACTCCCCCTCAGCAGGGAAAGCGATTCTCCGTTCTGCAGCATGGTCCCCAGATCCAGATTCAGCAAAAATCCGGCCGAATCCACCGCTGCAATCAGAGCAATCGCCGTCTGTGTATCATTGACAAAATTCGTGTGGTACACGGGCGGATTGGCTTCCATGCCGATGACCGTCCCCTGCCGGCAGGCCTCCTCACCGATGGCGTGAAAAAATGCAATGGCCTCGTCCGCGATTCGGCTCCTGTAGGGCTCCCGGAGCTTCTCCCCCGGAACATTCCGGTTCCGCGGGCAGCCGAACACCAGATTCCGGCAGCCGATCGCCGCTGCAAAGGCGATGGCCTTCTTCGTATAGTCCAGGAGCGCATCTCTCTCCTCCGGACTGCCGAAGAGCTGCTCGCTTCTCCCGTACCAGATGGACTGCATGGAGGGAACAGCAAAGCCTTCTTCCTCCCGCAGTTTCTCAGCCCACGCGGCGGCCTCCTGCAGGTGCTCATAGGGAGCCTCCGGAAAGATTCTGGTCGGCGCAATCTCAAGACCGTCAAAGCCCAGGGCGTGCATACGGTCGTACACCTCCCGGTCCTGCTCACAGGTCCATGCAATGTTAGATATCGATAGCTTCATGTCTGACCTCTTTCATCTGTGCCGCCGTCAGCCATGACGGGTCCCGGCGGAGTTTTTCTGCATTCTCCGCTATCCTGTCACCCGGACACTGCCCAACGCGCTTTTCCGACGGATCATCTTCTCTGCACCCAGTCCCGCAGGTGCCGTGCGATCACGTACAGGCAGACCTGCACGTAGCCCATGTACCACAGCACAAAGTTCATGTGCGTGTGCACATAGGAATGGGACTTGGCCAGGATAAACCAGCTGACGGGTACCAGGAAGCTCACAGCGTACAGTGCCAGCTCCCCGCACTTAACCTTTTCTTTTTTATAATCCCAGGCGAACAGAACAATTGGCACCAGGCACAGGAGCGGGAACAGATTCCCGGCGATCCCGGTGATGACCTCGGTTTTAAAGTGAAAATACTTGCACAGTGTCGCCCAAGCGGAGGCATTGAGTCCTGCCTGCTCGAAGTCCGGCAGGCTTTCAAAGGCATTTAAATCAGCGCCGTAGGTCCTGCGCAGCACATCCTCCTGGATGATCATACGGATTCCTTCGGTAAGGCTGCCGCCGGACTTGACCGGTGCATGCAGGCAGATCGCCGCCGCAAATCCGGCGAGTGCTGCGATTCCCATGAAAAAGATGGTGCGCACGAGGAGCCGTGTTTTCCCTGCATTCCGTTCCGCTGCCGCGCTGAAGAAATCCACGAGGAGGAACAGAATGGCGCCGAGCATCACAGATGAAATGTACTCATAGCCGCACAGGCACTTGATCATGATGGTGATGAACACGAGCACATAACTCGCGACCCGCGCAAAACGCCGCTCCGTGCGCAGGCTGCACCAGAGCCCCGCCGCCATCGGCAGGAACCAGGTGAACTCCACCCAGTAGAGATTGTTGGCAAAATTCACCACCCACGGCGAGAGCAGAAAGACCGCATAGAAAATCCCGGCCATGAGGCGCCCGTATTTTCGCAGGATCAGGAAGCTGATAAGGAGCAGCGTTCCCGCCGTTGCCAGCGCGCACAGAAGCCGCAGCACGTCCTCGCAGTCCGAAAGGGCCTGCGTCAGTCCTTGTGTCTGCAGCGTTCCTTCGTCCCGCAAAAGGACCGAAAGCTTCTGGAAAATCTTGCCCTGCAGGCCATACTGGCTCTCATAGGGAGCTGCTGTCTCTTCCGGTGCCGGCGTCCCGTCGGCCAGGACAACGCTCGCATTCGAAAGGCTGCCCAGCGCCTGGGCATCCATCGGAGCCTCTGCATCCAGAACCACCGTCAGCCAGTCGCTGTCGGCCTCCAGCACCGCCAGAATCGCATGCTCTTCGCCATTTGCAAAGCGAATCGAATTGCCCGGAACGACGTATTCCTCTGCGTATTCCGAAGCCGGGAAGCGAACGGCAGGGTCCGTTCTGTGGTAGCCCTGGTTCCAATCCTCATCGTCCGGGAACGCCGTCTGCGCCCCGCTCTCTCCGTCCAGGCGCTCCAGCTTGATCAGCCCCGTGCCCGACGGATTGGGAATGCCCTTCCACACGGCCTCGATCCCCGCGGTGACCAGCGCCTCACTGTCGGCCTGAAAGTTCTCGAAGGTGTCGTTGTCACCGTCCATGGAGTTGAAGCTGTAGTTCCACGCAAGACCTGCTGTGAGAATCAGGCACAGCCCCAGTTTGCCAAAAGCCGGTGAAAAGATACCAGGTATTCCCACGGCTGCTCCGCGTCTGGTATTACTGCTGTCTTTGTCCCCCACAGCAGCCGCTCCGCATCCGGAATCCGCACCGGCACCGGCGGCCTTGCCGACAGCCGCATTTGCAGCAGATCTCCGGCCGGGAACGTCCCGTCCGGCGCCCCATCCCCAGGACAGGAGCAGCAGAATCCCACCGAACGCAAAGATCGTGATCAGCACCTTCTCCTGCGTCGTGAAATCCGCCTCGCCATAGGCAAAAGCGATCAAAAGCGGATCGTCCTTACTCTCCGTCATGCGGAAGCCCTCGTCCACCAGGATGAGGGACGCACCTGCCCCGTCTCCCTCAGCCGAAATCCGCAGCGTATAGGTCTCGCCCCTTCGGATCCGCCCCGCTGCAAAGCCGCCCGACTCCAACGAGAGCTTGTAGGCGTGCTCCGCCGGAATCTCCGAAAGCTCCTTTTCTCCCTCAGCAAGAACCCTTCCGTCTGCATCCAGCACTTCCAAGTGCAGCATCCCCTGGTTCAGCGTCCCCTGCTGCTGCGCCTCCGTGCCCTCGGCATTGTTCTGCTCATTTGCAGCCAGATACACAACCGCGCCGGCCAGATAGTCCTTTGCCGGCGTAAAGCTCATCTCATAGGCCCCGTCTGCC
Organism: Clostridium sp. CAG:508; assembly: GCA_963650385.1. Taxonomy (GTDB): domain Bacteria; phylum Bacillota; class Clostridia; order Lachnospirales; family Lachnospiraceae; genus CAG-791. Next base: position 42,265 of record CAVJLL010000002.1, read on the forward strand.
AGGCTGTACGTGCCCAGAATGCTGCTCACACCCACGTTTTCATAGGGCCTTGCATCCGTATAATATCCGTGATGGAAGCAGCAAAGGACATCCAGCAAAACTAAAAACACCAGCAAAACCGCCATGCCCAGTCCTGCCGCAAGCCGCCGCATCCCAAGGCTGCCGATCCCTGCTGTTTTGCGGCCGCCGTCCGTACTGCCGCCCTCTTTTTTCTTCATTTCTGTCATTCGATGTTTAACTCCACTTCCGGAATTGTCCCGATCATGCGCCTTCCTGCTGTACGAACTCGCGGATTGCCGAGAGCACTGCTCGCTTATCCATAATGTATCCGCCCTGCCCGCCGAACTGCTCTACGTACTTCGTCCGGTAGTCATAAAAGGCCGGCGTCCCCGGCAGCTCATTGACAAACGATTTGCCGCACAGGAACTCGTACACCTCCCCCGCGGAGACCGGCTCCGTCGCAGGATGCCAGAGCCGAAGGTCCAGCTCCAACGCCCGTTCAATGTCTCCTGCAAGGCGCGAGAGATCGTAGAACTGGTAGCGGCTGCGGCTGTCCGTGAAATTCAGTGCCGAAAAGCCCAGCCGCAAGAAGCACGCTTTCAGCTCCTCTGCATCCTTTTTCTCCGCCCGCAGCCGGTAAAAGCCGTTGTCCATCTTCTCATAGGCATCCAACAGCATCGGCTCACGGGCCGAGAGCTCCGTAAATTTATCCTGCCGCAGCATGAACGGGAGCACGTGGATGTAGTCATAGATGAAATTCTTCTTGATATTCTGCCCGAACAGTCCCGGAAGCCGGATGATCAATGCATCCGGATAGTCCGCTCTCACCCACTCCTCCAGCCGGTACCGGTTGTATCCGTACGGGTGAAGCCCTTCCGTCACAATCTCCGTGTCCTCATCGGCACCCGCCGGATCCTTAAATACATCAATCGTAGAAATAAGAACCAGCCGCCGGGGCCGGATCCGCCGGATGTTCTCCTCGGCCTCCTCGATCAGTGCCATGTCCTTTTCCGGCGCCGTATTCGCCAGATATTTCTCCGCGCGAAGCCCCGCGTAGATCAGGAGATCCGGCTCCGTCCCGTACGCCTCTTCGATGTTCTTCGTATTGTAAAGGCCGTCAAATGCGGCTTTTGCGCAGATGTTGCTCCCGACAAAGCCGGTATAGCCTACCAGTGCTCTTTGCATGTTTTCTCCTTAATATGACTGTGAGAACTTCCGACGGCGACAGAGTGGCGGACAACTCCGCCAGAACCCGTCGCCGAGGAAGCATTACAGCTTCTCGATGCTCTCGAAGCTGTAATGCTTCCTCTTGAATACGAGGTCGATCAGCAGCTGCAGATACTTGATGATGATCGTGAGGATCCCGAACAGTCCAAAGAACGCCACGGACAGGAACAGGATCGTCGTCGTCCAGCCCTCGACGGGGTGGATCACAAAGTACATCACCAGCGAATACACGATCATGAACACCGAGATCAGCATCATCAGGATGGTCATTGACATGGAGAAGCGATAGCCTACCTGCGTGAACAGAAGGAGTGCATCCGCCGCGAGCTCGAAGCGGTACCTCTTCTCCTGCCGGTCAGCCCGTGCACTGCCCTTTCCTGTCCGCGCACTTCCTGAGCCTGCAGGTGCGCTGTCTGTCCCAATCCCTGCGCTTCCCGTTCCAACCTGCACTTCTCCCGCTTCCGATGCCTTCCCGTTTTCACCCAGGAGCTGCACCGTTTCCTGCACCTGATAGCGCAGCGTGTCCGTCTTTAATCCGCAGCTGGCATAGACGGCCTTTCGGTAGGGAGCCGTCTTATTCATGGAACTGATGCGGTTGATCACGCGGCGGCTGAGAATACGAAACGACTCCGTCGCCATCTCATAGGGAATGTCTGCGTAGTGCCGGAACACCCGGTAGAACAGGCGCGAGGAAAGCTTTTCCCGCTTATCCGGTGAGGCGCTGACAATGTCAAAGCCCTCCAGGCACCGGCGGTACACATCCATCACCAGTCCCGGCTCGAAGTCCATGACCGTCTGATCAAATTCAAAAACAAAATCGCCGATCGCCAGGTCCATCCCTGCGTTCATCGCGAGCTCCAGGCCGTGGAAATAGCTCATGTTCACCACGGAAATGCTGATCCCCGGCACGTGCTCGCGGACCTTGCGTATGGCGGCAAGGCTCCCGTCGCGAGAGCAGTCGTTCACGCAGATCAGCTCCGCATGCTCGAAGTTCTGCTCCAGAATCCCGGCAACCGTCGTGAGGAACCCTCCGATCCGGTCCTCTGCATTATGAACATAGATCACCGCTGAGGCGAAATTTTTCTCCATATACCCAATTCCTCCGACCGTCTCCCGGCCGCTCCATCCGTTCCCTATCCCTCTGCCGTCTCCGTCCAATTCGGATTCCTGCCGGCAATTCTCGGAAAATGTGCCCGCACTGCGGCCGCCCTGCTGCCCGACGGCATGCAAACGATAACCACTCTACAGCACCTCGTCCAGGTCATATACCGTATTGATTTTCCCGGACAGCACTCCCACAAAGGTCGGATTCTCCGAATAAACCCGCACCACGGTCGGCCGGGAATCGTCGATTTCCGAGCTCATCAGAATGGGCTTCATCGAAAAGAGCGAGCTCTTGTAGGTAAACCGGTATTCGTCCTTTAAATACTTCTCTGCCAGGTTCGCCATGTAAGGAAACGCCGTTTCCGGCCGGGCAGCGCACCCATTGCAGTTGCCAAGGTGCTCCACCGTGCAGTATTCGCCTGCCTTCTCCTGGCAGGAAAAGGTCGGCACACTCTCGTAGCTCGTCGCATGCGGCGTAAAGGTCACAGAGGTCAGCGAATGAAGGCCGGTTTTGCCGAACGGCATAATGGAGAAAAACGGTCCGTCCATCACAGTAAAGCCCTTCTCACGAAGCGCCTCATTCACCTCGCACAGAATGATCTCGCAGAGCTCGTACTTGATCCCAAACCCCGGGAAGCCTGCCATCCCCGCGACCTGATTCGTACCCGCATAGGACGCATTCAAGACGTACGGCGCCGATGCGAGGTTCCCGTCTCCATAATGCACCGTATAGACGTCACTTTCCCTTTCGATGCGGTCAATCCGCGCACCGAATGTCATCCTGCAGGCCTTCGGATACTCCGCGAGCTTCTCCATATAGTAGTCGCGCAGGATCCTCGCGTCATAGGTATATTCCCTCGTCCGAAAGGCACCATCCACCATGCCGGTGCGAAAATAATTCTCCGGCACCAGCTCCTCGCAGGGAATCTCTGCCGCCTCACAGAAGCGCTTGAACTGCGGCCCGTCCGACCACGAATACTGACTCGAGGTTGCATAAATCTGCTCAAACTCCCGGTTGATGCAGAAGCCAAAGTCCCGGTTAAAACGTGCAAAATATCCCGCCGACTTCATCGCCGTAGACAACGACCGCGGATAATGATAGCCCTGATGGACCCTCGCCTGGTTGATATAGGTAGCCCGCATAAACGGCTCACTGTCACATTCCAGGACCAGCACACGCTGCCCCTTCTGACAGCAAAATAAGGCTGCATATAATCCATACAGCCCCGCCCCGATTATGATCTTGTCATATACCATTTTCATACTCTGCATCAAATACACACCATCCATCTGAACGCATGAAGGCACATACTTTTATAGTATACCCGCATTTATCGGCAGATGACAACAATCGCCTCCGCCCGTAAAACGAGCGGAGGCGATACAACTGCTGCATTATGACGATTTTCTTCTCTATGCGCTTGCCTTTGCTGCACCGGTCTTGAGGGCCAGATCCAGAATGGCGTGCTTGGGACACTTGGCTGCACAGTCACCGCATCCGATGCACTTTGCAGGATCGATGACGGCGACATTGTCAACCACGTGCACGGCATCGTGCTGGCATGTGCGCTCGCACATGCGACATGCGATGCAGGAGGTCTTGCAGACCGCCATGGCTGCCTTGCCGAGGTCCTTGTTGGAGCACTTCACCAGAACCTTCTCCGATGCAGGCTTCAAGGAGATCAGGTGCTGAGGGCAGGTCTTGATGCACTTGCCGCAGGCAGTACATACCGAAGCATCCACCACTGCCACACCATTTACCACATGGATGGCATCAAACTCGCAGACCTTGACGCAGTCTCCGAGGCCGATGCATCCGTAGGCGCATTCCTTGCTGCCGCCGAACAAAGTCTTGGCCGCCTTGCAGCTCTCCACTCTTCCGGCATACTCATACAGTGCCTTTGCATTGTCCTTCGTGCCGTTGCAGGCAACAAAGGAAACCTGGCGCTCCACATCTCCTGCAGAGGTTCCCAGAACCGCTGCCAGCTTCTCCGCTACAGCAGGTCCGCCGACGGCACACTTCGTGCAGGGAACCGGCTCTGCAGCGTCCTTGCCTGCAGCCAGCGCATGCGCATAATCATCGCAGCCCGCATAGCCGCAGCCGCCGCAGTTGGCGCCGGGAAGCTGCTCTCTTAAATCCAGGAAGAGCTGGTCCTCCTTCACTGCGAATACCTTTGAGGCATAGGACAGCAGAAGGCCCGCGATCAGGCTCACCACCAGGATCAGAATGATTGCTGTCATTATGATACCCATAACTTATGTTTCCTTTCCGCTAAACAGATACCTAGATAAACGTAGCAACTTCCTAGATCATCCCCGAGAAGCCCATGAAGGCCAGGGACAGGATGGCTGCCGTGGTCAGAATGATGGGTACGCCCTGGAACGCCTGCGGCACCGCGCTCTGATCCTGGAGCTTGGTGCGGACGCCGGCCATGATCATCATGGCAAACCAGAAGCCCAGGCCGCCGCCGAAGCCCTGAACGATAGCATATACATATGCTGCGCCAAAGGAGCCGACTGCCGCTACGGTGTAGTCCTCGGTGTTGGAGATGCACACGCCCAGAACGGCACAGTTGGTGGTGATCAGAGGAAGGTAAATGCCCAGCGACGTGTACAGTGAGGGCATATTTTTCTTCATGAACATCTCGATGAACTGCACGAGTGCTGCGATGACCAGAATGAAAACAACGGTCTGCATGTACTCGATTCCGCAGGACAGAAGGAGCTGCTGAATCGGGAAGGTAACGATGGAGGCAAGACCCATGACGAGCGTAACCGCAATGCCCATGCCCTTGGCGCTGTCGAGATCCTTGGAAACGCCCAGGAACGGGCAGATACCCAGAAACTGCGCCAGCGGATAGTTGTTAACCAGGACCATCGAGATGATGATCAGAATCAGTTTCGTAAAGCTCATGATCACTTCACCTCCTTCGCTGCAGCCTTCTCCTCTGCCGCCTTTGCGATCTTCATGGCCTCTTTGGTCTTCTCATCGAGCTCGCCGCCGCAGGAGCCGCTCTCAGCCGCCTTGCGCTCCGGGGAGCAGGCGCTCTCATTCGCACATGCGCTGCACCCGAAGTCCTTGCGGATCTTCGACTTGTCTCTCGTGATGTAATGCACGAAGGCCATCACGCAGGCAAAAACAAAGAAGCCGCCCGGTACCATCGTCATGATGGACATGCCCGGGATGAAGTTCGAGAGGATCGGGATTCCCTTAAAGCCAGTGGCAAGGCCGAACCAGTCGCCGGCAAGCCAGGTGCCGGAGCCCAGGATCTCACGGATGGAGCCCATGACACACAGCGTCAGCGTAAAGCCAAGGCCCATGCCGAGGCCATCCAGCGCCGAGTCTCCCACGGTGTTCTTGGAGGCGAACATCTCTGCACGTCCCAGAATGATGCAGTTAACAACGATCAAAGGCAGGTACAGGCCCAGTGCCGAATACAGCGAAGGCACGAACGCCTGCAGCAGCATCTGCACGATGGTAACAAAGCCTGCGATTACGGTGATAAAGCAGGGAATGCGGACTTTGTCCGGAATGAGCTTGTGGAGTGCTGCGATTGCCATGTTGGAGCACACCAGAACTGCGGTTGCCGCAAGTCCCATGCCAAGGCCCGTCTCAACGGAGGTCGAGGTGGCCAGGGTCGGGCAGGTACCGATGACCAGCACCAGAACCGGGTTCTCCTTGATCAGTCCGTTGGTCAGGATACTGAATTTGGATTTCTTCTGAACTGCTTCCATTAGTCGGCACCTCCTAACATCTTGTACTGCTCCAGTGCCACATAGACACCCTTGTGGATGGCGGTACCGGATACCGAAGCGCCGGTGATGTACTCAAATGCTGAGCCATCCTGGGTGGTGACGGTTTCTTTTTTGACATCCTGCGCGGTCAGCTCCGTCAGACCGTCGTACTGCGCCAGGTAGTCGGGCTGTGCATCCTTGGAGCCAACGCCGGGCGTATCCGAGCTGTCGGTCACCTGAACGCCGGTGATCGCGCCGTCGGCGTCAAGTCCAACCATCATGGTCAGCGTGCCGCCGAAGGACTTCGTCTCTGCGGTCATAACATAGCCAGCGCCGTTGTCGGCCTGATAGACCTCTGTCACCTTCGCTGACTGATCCTCAGACACGGCATACTCGGTATCCACTGCCGTGAAGGAATCCGCATCCGCCAGAAGCTCCTTGCGGGTTGCTGTTGCGGAGGCCTCCTGGTTCTTCGTGATGATCGGTGCCGATACGAAATTCGTGATGGCAAGAAGTGCCGTCGTGATGACGCTGATGACCACCAGAATCACTACAGGGTACACATACTCCCTGCCGAAATTCTCCTCTGCTGCATTTGCTGCAGCCTGTGGATTCTTACTCATGCCTTCGCACCTCCCTTCGCTTCGGCCTCTTTCTGCGCCTTCTTCTCTTCCTTCTCCTTCTTGGCAACGCCGTAGTACTGGCGGATCACGAAGCGGTCAATCAGAGGTGTCAGCACATTCATAAGGAGAATGGCGAACGATGCGCCCTCCGGATAGGAGGCGAACAGACGGATGATCATGGTGAACAGACCGCACCCGACTGCGTAAATATACTTGCCGCGGTCCATGATCGGCGAGGTCACATAATCGGTCGCGCAGAAGAACGCGCCAAAGCACACGCCGCCGGCCAGCACCTCGAACACAGCCATGCCGAGCGCGCCGTACTGCCCTGCGCCGCCGACACAGGCATAATAGATCAATGAGAAAACAAAGACCGTTCCGATGTATGTCAGCGGGATGATGGGGCTGATGATCTTCTTCCAGATCAGGAACGCACCGCCCAGCACTACGGCAATGGTGCAGGTCTCACCCATCGCACCGCCGATGTTGCCGAGCAGCATATCCGTCAGCGACGGCAGAACGGCTGCGCCGTCTGAGAGCTGCCCGAGGGGCGTAGCGCCGGTCACGGCATCCACGCCGGCAGCGGCCTTCTGGAAGGTCGTCAGCGGCCAGGTCGTCATGTAGGACGTAAAGGACAGAAGGAGCACAATACGGCCGACGATGGCAGGGTTTGCGATATTTTTGCCGATGCCGCCGTAGAGACATTTCACGATGACGATGGCAACCACGCAGCCGATGGCTTCCATCCAGATGGGGAAGCTCGCCGGGAGGTTCAGCGCCAGGATCACGCCCGTTACGGCAAAGGAGCAGTCACCGGTCGTGTCCTTTTTCTTCATGACCTTGTTGTAGAGGTACTCGGATGCCCAGCAGAACACGCCGCCCAGCACCACGCGCAGGAGCGCGCCGAAGCCAAAATAAACGGTCGCCATCACAATGGCCGGCACGAGCGCCAGCACCACGTACTGCATGGTCTTTCTGGTATCGAGCTTCGTCACCAGATGCGGGGACGAGGATACACTCAGATTGGATTTGAATTCTGTCATTTCTTGCCAGCCTCCTTTACCATGTTCTTCGCCAGCTTATTGATGAAGGCGAGCGGCCGGTGCGCCGGACATACGTAGGAGCAGGAGCCGCACTCCATGCACTGCATGACCTGCAGGTCCTGGAGCTCCTTCACATCGCCGCGCTTATAGGCATCGGCAAAGTGCGTCGGCAGCAGATTGAACGGACAGGCCGTGTGGCAGCGCCCGCAGCTGATGCAGGCCGTCTCCTCCGGAATATTCGCGATCTCCTCCGAGAAGGCGAGAATTGCGTTGTTGGCCTTAACAACCGGAACTGCATCCGTGAAAATCGCGCGGCCCATCATCGGTCCGCCGAGCAGGATCTTCTTCGGCTCCTTCTTGTAGCCGCCGCAGAATTCGATGATGTCGTGCACCAGCGCGCCGTTGGGAACCAGAACATTGGCAGGCTCCGCCACAGCATCGCCGTCCACCGTGAGACGCTTTCTCACGAGCGGAATGCCGTCCTTTAAATATTGGCCGACAAAAGCCGTCGATGTGATGTTGGAAACGATAACGCCCAGGGACGCCGGCAGGACACCTGCATCGCATTGCTTGCCCGTCACCTCATAGATCAGGACACGCTCTGCGCCCTTCGGATACCGGGACTGAAGCGGGAACACGTGGAAGCCCTCCAGGTGCTGGTCCTTGATCATCTGGTTGAACTTGTCGATGGCGTTCTGCTTGTTCACCTCGATGGCAATGTAAACGTTCTCAGCGATCAGCCACTTTTTGAGTGCCAGCGCACCGTCGATGACGTTCTGCGCGTCCTCGAGCATCGTGCGGTGGTCCGATGTGATGAAGGGCTCGCACTCGGCGCCGTTGACGATCAATGTGTCGATGTCAATCAGGTTCTTGGGGTTGAATTTGACCCAGGACGGGAACGAAGCGCCGCCGAGACCGACCAGGCCGGAAGCACGCATTGCCTTGATGAACGCCGGCTGATCCTCAATGACCGGAGCCTTCAGGGTCTCGTCCATCGTCTGCAGGCCGTCGGGCTCGATGCAGACCAGCGTGTCCTGTCCGCCCATTGCATTGCGAATTGTCTCAATTCCGGTAACTGTACCGGAGACCGAGGAATGCACGGGTACGCTCAGGAACGCGTCGGTGTCGCCGATCAGCTGGCCCACCTTGACGGTATCTCCCTTTTTGACAAGCGGCTTGCAGGGCGCGCCGATGTTCTCGGACATGGAGAGCTTCACAACGGAAGGAAGCGGCATGACCTTGGTCGCGCTGTCGCACGTGTGCTTGTAGTGCCCGGCATCGATACTCGTCAGAGTTTTCTTCTGAAACAGCATGTATGATACCTCCCTCTAGTGGATAGAATAGAATAGCCGCAGCGGTCTTTGTAAGCGCTTTCAAGCGCAGACCGCTACGGCTCTCATTATAGCCCTATACAGCGACATAATGAACAGTAAAATTTAGAAAAACCTGTCATTTTTTGCACACAGGCAGTCAGAATCGGTTAGTCATGACTATTATTTGTTTCATCAGCTAACTTTTGTTCGGTAAAATGCACAGTTTTTGGCGTTGGTGTTGGGCAGGTTGACCGAGCTGTACTGCACTGCAGTTCTGCGGCGCGGATACCGGAGACAGGATCCGACGGAACTGCCCCCGCGCCTGGACAATGTGTAACGGCAGGATTCAGCGTTATCTCACGCGTATATCTTCCGCACCAGCTTCTCGCAGTACTCCGCCAGCGTATCAAAGTGAATGCGGCCTCTCCCGGCCGCAGCCTCCCGGCAATTTTCCTGATAGCGTGCCAGCCGCGGCGCGTCCTCATACAGGGAGCGGATCTTCTCCGCCAGCTCCTTCGCATCGCCTGCCGCAAAGAGCTCTCCCGTCTCCCCCTCTGCAATCAGCTCCGGCGTGCCGCCCAGATTCGAGGTGAGAACCGGCGTGCCATACATCTGCGCTTCCATCACGGAAAACGGACAGTTCTCATACCATTCCGACGGGCAGACGGTAAACCTGGCCCTTCGAATCGTCTCCTCCAGGTCTCTTCCCTTCAGGAAGCCAACATTCGTGATATTCGGAATCCCCTTTATGTTCTCCTCCAGCGGACCGGAGCCGGCAAAGACAAACGGGATCTCCGGCAGTGTCCGGCAAACCTCGAGGAGCGTGCGGATTCCCTTTTCCTCGGAGAAACGGCCGTAATAAAGGACATAGTCGCCCTTTGTCCCCGATTCTTCCAATACCTCCGCTCTCTCGATGAAGTTGTGCATTGCCACCGTCTTCGCTGCCAGAACAGGATTGCTGTCCAGCTTCGTTTTCATAAATGCGGAGCAGCAGATGATCCGGTCAATGTACCGGTATGTTCCCCTTTTGTTCCAGTACTCCGCCTCCAGCATGCCAACGGCAGACTTCGCCGCTGAGCCGTGAATGCACCGTCCCTTTATACAATTCATGTAGTGACCACCCAGACACCGCTCGCAGTTCTGCATCGTGTTCGGGTTGTTCAGCATGTGGTTCGGACAAACCAGCTGATAGTCGTGCGCCGTGTAAACAATCCGGCATCTCCTGCCGGCCTCTTCTCTCCACTTCACAATTTCCAGAATGACAGACGGCGTCAGCTGATAATTGAAATTGTTGAGGTGGCAGACATCCGGCTGAAAGTCGTCCAGCACCTGCCGGATCTTCCGCCTCGCCTCACTGCTGTAGATGGTCTTCAAAGGGTAGGTCAGCTTCGCGAGCCTGCTGCCGCCGTGGAAATCCATGTCCGGCGTATAGGCCTCCGCACGGTTGCCGACGCAGCGTCCCTCGTGCTCCATACCGAAATACTGCACCTCATGTCCCATCGCCTGCAGCTGCTGGCCAAGCTTAAAAATATATGTCTCCGACCCGCCGTTCGGGTAGAGAAACTTGTTAATCATCAAAATTTTCATGGCAATGCGCTGCATCAGGCAGTCTTTGTTTCAGCCAGTTCTTTTACTTTTTCGAGAGGAAGTCCACTGTATTCTGCTATTTTTTCGATAGGCAAGTTGTCCGCAATCATTTTCTTTGCGTTTTCAATGGCACGTTTTGTTTCGCCCTCAATCCTTCGTTCTTCTCCGTATATTTCAATCGCCTTACACACTTTTGCTCGACCTCCTTCCGTCTCCTTATAATGATGCATTCCACGTTTTAATACATCGTAAAACATATCGACCGAACTTGTGCATCTGAAATCGTGCATCAGTTTTCCGATATCAGACGAATCATTTTTATAAGCTCCATTCACATATATAATGTGGTTGCCATCATCGAACTGCGCATTGTCCAGCTCCTTAATGTACCGGTTCACATGGTACATGGGAAGCCCCTTTTTCATTACGTCATTCTCTGTAATGAAAATCACGTATGAGTCGCACAAGGCCGAAAATTTCTGCTTCTCCTTGAGCATGTTATAATCCACAACGCCACTCAGGAATCTGGCTCTCCTCTCCCCGGCTCCGCTGTCTGCTCTCTGAATTTCGATATCGTAGTTCTTTCCATCCGAATCGACTGCAAAAATATCCAGAACCACATCCCTCCCGTCTACAGCAGGATTCGTTTCATGCTTCTGCACTTCAATGAGCTTAACTTCGATATCGGAACGGTTGAGAATTACATCCAAGACCAATGCGGTTGCCTCAAAATTCTGATTGAAGAACAGCGTCATGAAATCGTCATCCAACAATCGGTAATTATCAAGAATGGCTACTGCATCCTTGGATGGGGTGTAGTTATTGTCATTCAAGGTTTCTTACCTCCTTCTTCGCACATCGTCTTTAATGAGTTTTCAACGGATCCCCTTCCGATTTCAATCGTGAATTCGCCTGCAAGCAGTCAATTCACATTGAAATGTGGCAGGTGCTGAACAGATACAGATCAAGATGTGACCGCAGCCTGCATCTTACAATGTATCGCCCGCATATCCTCCAGAAAAGACAATCTTCTTTGCAGGCAACCAATCTTGCAGGCCGCGGCGTCCACAGAAATGAACTCTGTTATGCAATTGACTGCAGTATAGCAGGCAGCGCAGCGAAAGCCAATTGGGCAGATTAGACGATTTAAGATGGATAATTTTAGGGGCACTGTACAGGCGCCAGCCAACAGTAATTCTCACGAACCAGTGGCTGTAAAAGCTGGTTCACGCTATAATTGACAACAAGGAAATCTCGGATCAGAATCAGCAGTTTACCAGCATGCACAGCTGTAATTCCTGTTTTCGGATTGAGCAATGCAACGGAGAACCACGACATATGAACAGAGAAAAAACAGATGATCTATTCCAGATTCAGATTCGATTATTCCGCCGGTTTCAGGTAAATGAGAATCTGAGCGCCAAAAACGCAGAAGCTGTTTTTCAAAAATATGATGTTTTTGAATACATCAAAATCTGTTATGAAGAATTCCATGTTCAGGGCGATGATGCAAACATGGATGACCTATATCAATATCTGAAAAAGAAAGGATGGCGAAGATGAAAGAAATGCAGCTATACCATGGCAGCTATTGCATCATCCGAAATCCTTCCCTGCACCAATGTGCCGACGGAAAAGATTTCGGAAAAGGCTTTTATCTGACGACATCCAGAAGTCAGGCAGAGCGCTTTTGCAGAACATCCGTTGGAAAAGCTCTGAAAAACGGAAAAATCACAGAGCCGCAGGCCATAGGTTTCGTAAGTGTTTTCCGATTTGTTCCGGCAGATAATCTGACAATATTAGAATTTACAGAAGCCAATGATGAGTGGCTTCGATGCGTCGGCGCTCACAGAAAAAAAGCTCTGTTCAAGTCTGAAACAGATCAATGGAAATCTTATGACATCATCACCGGGAAAATTGCAAATGACACCACAAATCGTGTCATAACAAACTATATCAACGGCGATTACGGTTTTCCCGAAGACAGACGCGCTATCGAATTTGCCATCAGTCTTCTGAAACCCGAGAAATTATCCGATCAGGAATGCTTCCGAACGAACAAAGCACTTGCATGCCTGCACTTTACAGAATGCTATGAGGTACCAATCCAATGAATGAGAGCAAATACGATTACACCATGTTGAAGCTTGCCGGAATGGCAGCCGAATGCCTCGCAAGAGAACAAAAGATCTCCAGATTAAATGCCTTCTTAAAACTGATGAAATCCAAGACCGGCGAAATGCTGTTTGACTCTTCTACCGATCTGTGGATGAACGGACCGGATTATATTGCCGATGAATATAAAAGAGAAATGGATTTTAAAAGGCACAAAACAAAGCTGCAGCCCCGCCCCTGAACGGCGTTGCCTATTCCTACGTGTCTCTCACTCCACCGCCTTCCCATAATACTCCGCCACCGCATCCGCCTTCAAAACGATCAGCGGCATCACGCCCTCCGGCGCATCCGCGAGCTCCTCGGCCTCCACCTGCACCGTCTCGCCGTCCGCATTCTCAATGGCAGAATAGAACTCCCGAACATCCCGGTAATACTGCTGCGTCCAGCCCTTCTGCAGATTCATCGCCAAAACCGACATCGGCGCCTGCGTCCGGGAATCCCCGTCATAAACCCGGTACACACAAACCGAGTCCAGCATCATCACCACCGCTGCCAGCAGCGCCAATCCCGCCGCCAGCTCCCTGCAGTCTCTCCAAATCCGCGCCAGATATCCACCAAGCCACAGTCCCGCCGAAACTGTAATCGCCGTATACGACAGGTTCAGCATCAAATACGTCCGCTCCGGCAGTCCCACCGATCCGTACCCCAGAATCACCGGGAAAATAGCCAGCACCGGCATCGGCAGCAGGAGCCAAAACAGCCTCTTAAGCCTTCCTCCATTGCCCCCCCCACGCCGTCTTCGGCGCCAGCAGCACTCCTGCCAGCACCGCCAGCACCAGCATAAAGCACAGAGCCGAAGTGTCCATCACCCGCCCCGTCTCATCGAACAGCTGGAACAGCGTATTGCCCGCGGCATGGTACAGCGTCTTCAGCATGCCGCTTTTCTCCGCCGTCACATCGTGCCGCACATAATTTCCCGGCGCCAGCCCGTTGATCGTAGTTCCGATCAGTGCCGCCGCGATCGGCAGCAGGTACCAGAGCGCACCGTTTCCTCTCCGCCCTGTCCGCTTCCGAACGCACTTCTTCCATCCGAACAGATGCATGAACAGATACACGCCCAGCACCAGCATTCCGTAGCAAACCGGCACCGCAATCTGCAAGGACCCGCCGCAGGCCAGCAGCATAAAAACCGTCGCCCCGGCCAATCGCAAACAACAGCCTCCCTGCTGAAGCCGCAGGCTTCTTACGAGCAGCGCCGCCCCAGCCAGTGCCAACATCAGCGGAATCGTGTAGCTCACCGCCCCCGAGAACCAGAAGAAGTCCTCAGCATAGGAGCGAAGATTCAACAGACAGGTCACCGCCAGCACGTACATGCCCGCAATCCCCCGCTCCGAGGAAAATCCCGTCCACTTCGCCAGCTCCCGAACAAACAAATACAGCGCCAGAAAAAATCCCAGGCACACCACGATCAGCAGCACGTGCAGCGCCGCATACGCATTCACTCCCGCATAATTCAGCGGACAGAGCGCGATCTGCAGGAACATGGTCAGATACGTCCCCTGCCAGCCCGCATACCGCATCTGCATAAACGCAAAAGCCGCCTTCCATACCGCCCCCGCAGACTCCAGTGCTCCGCCGGCCTCCACGGCATGCCAGTAATCATCCGCTGTAAAAAACGTATACCCGCACGTATACAGGAGCAATCCGATCTGCAGCGCCAATATCGCTGCCATCCCCAGCTCCGGCCACCGCCGGATGCGCCTTGCCTTCCCGTTGCCGCAATTCTCCATGAAACTGTTCATGTCCTACTCGCTCACCTTCACCACTGTCACACCCCAGACATTCGCCGTCGCCCCGGCCGCCGGGTACACCGGCATCGCCGCCACCTCCGGCGAATTATAAATCGTCTCCAGCGTATCGCCCTCCGCATAGTTCACGTTGACACGCAGCTGCTGTTCCAGAAAATGTGACCAGCACAGGCGGTTTCCCTCCGTTCCCGGCGCCCACGAGCCGTACTGCGCATAGGAATTCGCCCTGCCATACAGCTCCGTTGCCGTGAACAGCGGCGACTCCTTCGGCGTCCCGTACACGAGCACCACATTCTCCGTGTAGTCCGCCCCGGCCGCCGTGAACCGGTTCAGCACCTGCTCGCCCAGCGTCTGGCAAAAGCGCCGCCCCGCGTACATTGCATACTGGTCCGTCACCGTCTGCCCCAGCATCCCGTACAGGAGAAGGAAAACAACGATTCCCTCGCCAATCGCGGCTGCGCGGCAGCACTTGCCGGCCCCTATGCAATTCCCACGTCCTACTCGGGCGGCTTCAACCCTGCCGGCTTTGCTGTCATCCCTGCCCCCGGGAATCCTGTCCCCTACGGCACCTTCGAACCGGGAGGCTTCTGCACCCTCTTCCTGCATCTGCGCGCCCCACAGGCACAATGTCAACGGCAGCACCATCGCCATTCCCATGGTCATCTGCATCATCGTATCCGAATACACCAGCAGGAAAAAGCTGTTCGCGAACACCGGAATCCACAGAATAGCCAGCACCGCCAGTGCCGCAGCAGCCGCTCCCTTCTCCTTCCACAGCTTCCAGATGAGCCGCACCAGCACCGCCGCCGGCAGGAGATACACCAGCAGGAACCACCGGTGACTCTGCAGAAGATTAAAATGATACCCGTTCCCGCCAAAATAAAATCCAAATGCTGTGTACGTGTGCCGCAGATTTTCCGGCAGTCCCTTCAGCATACCGCCCAGTGTCACCGCATTCCCGCCGTTGTAATCCGACAGCGTCTCTCCCGTCACCGCAAGGCAAGCATACAGAAGCGCCTCATACAAAACCGCCCCCAGCACCACCGAGACCAGCATGCGTCCCACAAAGGCCAGCGCCCGTTTCACGGTATCCCTCTGCAGGAGCCAAAGAAAATAAAACAGTGCCGTCACACACAACACGCCCAGCGTTGCCTGGTAACAGCCCATCATCACCGCCGTCAGGCAGGCCGCTTCTGTGCATTCTGCTGCACCGGCCGTCTTCCCCTGCACCGTACGATCCCGCACCGCCCATACTGCCAAAACCGCCAGCAGGAAAGAGAAAGCATCGTTAATCGACATATGGCTGTACGAGAGCTGGCACAGCACCGTCGGCGATGCCAGTGCCAGCATCCCGATCACCCACGCAAATACCCGCTCTCTTCTCGTCTCTGCGCGCAGCCCGAACAGCGCAAACAACACGAGAATTCCGGCCGCAAACAGCGCCAGCGCCACAACCGCCGGCAGCGGGTCCAGGGACACATTCCCCCGCAGCTTATCCAGGATCGGCCAGAACCACCGTCCCATCCGCAGCTCCGCCGCCCCCGTCATGTGGTCATCCTGATCCCACATGCCGTCCATGTCGTTCGTCAGCCGCAGGAGGATCAGAGGAAGATATATCAGGAGCCCGCCCAGGTATAACAAGAAGAACTGCTTCTTCAATTTGCTAGTTTCCGATTTGCGTTCCATAGAATCTCAATTCCTCAGTGTCATGCAGCAAATTAATATCGCTTCCGACCGCAAATCCGCTGCAAATTAATTTTCCGTTCCCTGTATTATCCCGACTTCAACGTATCGTATTTCGCGGCACACAGATCACCGACTGCTTGCCATAATACCTGGCATACACTTCGCTCGACCAGGCCGTCGGATCATCCAGCGGTACCATCAGCATAAACGGTCCCTGCTCATCATTCATCTCCGGCAGCTCCGCATCCGTGACATCCGGATCATTTAGAATCGACAGCCACTCCTCCATCTGCTCATGGTAATCCGCCAGCGCACCGCCCCGAATAAACCGAACACAGGTATAATCCACGGATCCGCCAACCAAATGCCGTGACAATAGAAGGAGCAGCACCATGATCCCTGCAATACCTGCCAGACAGATTTTCTGTCTCCGAGTCTTTCTTCTGCTCTCATCGCAGCTCGTCTTCACCCCTGCACTGACCAGAATCTCCAGCCACCAGACAATGGCAACCACCGTGATAAACCAATAGGAATCCGGACACCCCCCCGACGCATCCACGCCGGCATAAATAACCGGAGCGCGAACAATGCATACCATAGCAAGTCCGCCGATCAGAGCCAGTCCCCACCGTTTCCATCCCAGGGCCGTCCTCTTGCCGGAGAACGCACCGCTGCACAGTATGAGCAGCAGCACGATTACCAGCAGCACCGGCAACAGAGCCCGAACCGACAGAAAATACCGAACTGTCTCCTCGATTCCCTCCCGGCCGCAGGAAACCAGCGTCCGAATCACCCTTTGAACTGAAAATCCAAAGTCCTCTCCGCCGCGTTTTTTGTTCCCCGGTGCCGCCGCACTGACGGCAAAGCCCGCCATTTCCACTGCAAGAGGAATCCACGGGACAAACGCTCTTCCTTTATTATCATTATCACGCTTCTCCCGGCAGGCCGCTCCTCTACGACTCACGCAATACTGGTACCACGGCAGACAGAAAAACCACACCGCCGCCAGGACCACCTCCGGATAGCCCGCGCCGCCAAGGTACCCCATTCCCAAGAGCATCCCTGCCAGGAATCCCCATCCGCCGGTTTCCAGCCACCGCAGGCTCCAGCCCATACTCAAAAGTGCCACTCCATACGGAATACAGTAATGCGCCACCGACGTCCACCAGAAAACGCCGCATTTCATGTTCGGCATATACTGAATCAGCAGCAATCCGGTCAGAAAGAAAACACTCCACCGACCGGCCGCCGAAATCTTCCGTCTCCTCCCGGCAACATCCAGAAAATACCATGTCCCGCCCAGAATGCTCAGGAGCGCCACAGCAATCGTCACAGGATACCAGGCATCTCCCCATACGCCCGGCTGCAGGCTGAACAACATAACCGAAGACCACGTCCCCTGCCAGGAAAACCACGCTCCCTTTGCCGTCGCCGCAGCAGCCTGAAAGACTGCAAAAATGTTTCCGCCGTTTAAGACAACCTGGCGCACACCGGCCCCGTAATTCAGATCATCTCCCGTTGCGCGCGCATAGGGTGCGACCATCGCAATTGGCAGCAACGACAAAGCAAAAATCAATCCGAATAAAACAGCCAGAACCAGCTGTATCCTTCTATTCTCTCTTTCTGCTACATTATTCATACCGTTATGATGCACTCTCCATCGCGGCTTTTTCTACATCAGAATGACAGTAATTTTTCTCAACCGTGCCGCCCTGCACACTGTCTTCTTGACCAACATTTCTGTCAATACACCTGCGTACCAACAGTCTCCTCCATCAAAAGCTCCGTAAATCTCTGTGCCCCTTCTCCGCTCAAATGCCACTCATCCGCGAAATTTCCGGCCTCACTCCGGTCAAACCGGCGAACACTCTCTGCAGATGCATCCGAAACCAGTGTATTGTAGTCATAATATGCAGCCCCTTCCTGCGACAAGAGTTGTTCCAGCATTTCTGCATACCGGTCATAATCCGGCACTGCCTCCGTCATGAAATCCGGCATCGGCGTTGCAAAGAAAACAAGCTCAGCGCCATTTGCCCGGCACATATCCAGAATATCTTCCATCGCCTGCCGGGATCTCTCCGGCAAAACTACCTGTCCACTCTCATCCGCTAGCTCATGAAAGGAATCATCCTCCAGTACCTCTTTCTCCAGAGATTGAAACTCCTCTGAGCTCATACCATCCTTTGCCACAAATCCGCCTGCTGCAATGCGGTTCAGGTAATCCTCTGAGCAAAGCGTTCTGATATTTTCCTTTATCTCTGACAAGGACGATGCATACTGCTCTCCCTTTCGAAGCGGCAGAAGGCTGTTGACGTAGTACTCCTGTGACGTTGCTCGCAAGAGATACCTCACCTTATTCCATGAGAGCTTCATTGCATCTGAAACGATATAGATGCTCTCCAGGTTCACATCCTCTGCCATCAGCAGCGAATAATCCAGAGATACATACATCTTGGAAATCTCCGGATGCACCTTCAGTACTTCCCGCACCAGCGCGGCCGTTGCCGCCGGCGGCTGCTGCGAAGATGTAATATTCACCGCCGTTCCTCCAATCCGCTCGGATACAATCGACGGATCAATTCCCTGCAAAACCTGCGATCCACCGACAAAGCACGTATCAATATGCTCGTCTGAATACATCTGATTCAGAATGCGGCGTCCCCAGGCAGAAGGTTCCCTGCACAGCAGAAGCGCAATCAGCCATTCTGCCAGAACAAAAAGCCCGATAAAAAGTCCGATCTGCGCTGCACGTTTTATGATTCTTTTTCTTTTATTCTGCATATCGCTCTGCTATTTCCGAACAATCCGCCACCGCTGATCTTCTTCCCCCGTGCAGGCCGACAAGGAAAGCCCTCCGGCCCCTTCCGGATCCCGCGTTACCGCCAGCTCCTTCGCATCTACCACGTGGATCAGATAATATACATCATCGATTTCTGTTCTCCGCACATATACACTTTGCTCACTCGAATGCACCATTCCGCTGAGTACAGCAGGAAATGATGAATCTGACGAATAGCGAATTACAGCATCCTCTGCCGTAAGTGTCTCCCCTTCCTCCGTCACAAGCCAGCAGTCATCACCGTATTCAGACAAAATGACCCGAACAGAAGTCGGTTCCCATCCAGACTCGTCTGCAGCATCCGCCGCCTCGAGAACATAGGGTCCTTCACTTAACCGCACATATCGATGCTCATTTTGATAGTTCCGGTATGCCGCGGTACCTCCCTCGCATTCCGTCTGCACAAACAGCGACCGCATCCACCCCAGATTCCTTGAACCAGCAAAAATAATTCCTCCGCCGACCAGTACAATCAAAATCACTACACCAAGTTCGCAATTCTTCCAGTCCTTCAAATGCGCCAGCCGAGAAACAATCGGTCTGCCGCCGGCTGCGCAATCATATGTCCCATGCTCTTTCAATACATGCGCATAGCCGCATACTGCTATCGGAATCAGCAGCATGAAATACGGGAAGGTATATTGCGCCTTTGCCTCCCAGAACGTATGAAACACAAATCCGCCCAGAAACGTCAGCAGATAATACATCGTCGAAGGTTCCCAACCCGCAGATCTATTCCTTATGCCCTGCAGGAAATACGCCGCACAGCCAAAGAGAATGAAGAACTGCAGCCGGTTCAGCACACTGCTCACCATTCCCGTCCCCGTCGCGGACAGCAGAGACCGAATCCATCGCGGATAGACAACCGCGCTTCGCATGGAATTGACACACCAACTCGACTGAAAATCCGGATTATTCCACTGAGAAGCATTCTTCCCCGCAAAAAACGAAAGCGCCCCTGCCGGATCCTCCCGAAACTCCGTCAGGCGTTCCTTCAGATACTCCTTCACCACAGGATCCTGACGTTCCTTGCTAGAATTGGCATCATGGTAGGAATTCACATTATAGCCATTGTACCAGCCATTGAATCGTCCCGGATTTTCCTGCAGTCCCATCGCCACCCAGGACAGCGACGAAATACCGCTTCCCAGATCCATTCCGGTGGCCTTTTCCGCGCACTTTGTAATCGCTCGGCCGGAAAACAGTAAAATCCCTGCCAGCGCAGACACCAGTAAAAAGAGCTGCACGCCCATGCAGAGCCTTGATAGCCACGGCTCCTGCCCATCCCTCGCCATTCCTTCGCATCGATCACTGCCGGATTTCATAACCAGCAGAATCACAACGATCAGCAATGCCACTACATTGATCATGTAATTCTGCTTCAATGCGACGGCCAGAAATGCCTCCAGAATAATCTGCGCCAGCTTTCCCCACTGCCGCAGCAGCTCATACCGGCGGCAGGATTTCCTTCCCCCATTTGCAGAAGTCGGCCCCATTCCCCATGCATCCGCCAGTTCCAATGTGTGCCGAAACGCCAGCAGGGATAAACACAAGCCAATCAACGTCCCGTAAACAAATGCGGTATATAGAACAGCCGGCAGAAAAATCAAGCCGATAACCAAAAGGCCCAGCTGGGCCAAATGCGAATACCCCTCTCGCTCTGCCAGTACCGTCATCGTCTGGTAAATCACAATCAGGGCAAAGACATTCAACAGCTGAAACAGCAGGTAGTTATAAGATCCAAAGACATGTGCAAACAGATACAGAATCAGAACCAGGCCAAGCTGATTGGGATATTCGTCAATGTATCCTCCCCGTTCAAACGCGTAAAAGTCATGATTCATCATAGAATTGACAATATCGCAAACGGTGCGCTGATCATTCACGGGAATCTTCTGTAAAATCAACAGGACCGCAGCGCACACGATGCCCAGCAAAACCAGAACATTTCGTCTACAGCGGCCATAAAATTCATCGTCTTCATTAATGCGGATCTCAAATCTGCGAAGCCACTCCGCCTTGCTCCGCAGAAGACAAAAGAGCGCAAGAAAAAGAATAACGAAGAGCATATTGCACACAAATGAATCACGCACCAGCCAGGTATGCTCTGCTGCATTCATCACCGATGTGGAAAATCCTGCCAGATAGAGCAGATAGAAAATGACACAGCCTGCGAGCAGCAGGACAAGCCGGTTCCCCGCTCTCCCCCCCAGGTTCATCAATTTCTTTCCAAGCTGCCTAACCTTCATTCTCACTCCTGTGCCTTCGTTTTTGCTGCAAATTTCTCCACAGTGCCGGTCACAATCGCCAGCACTGTGAAAATGGTCACGCCAAGCGCTCGATATACGAGTCTCGGATGAATGTAGCTGTGATTGGCAGTGCAGTAATACCACACGAGCGGCAGCATCGCTATAACCAACAGCTCCGCATAAAAGACTCTCTGCTCAAACGATGCCTCTGTCTGCCTGCCACTGCTCACAGCCGCGATCGACTGAAGCCTTTGCCGTAGGAACATAACTAATATCACTGCAGCAAGCAACATGAACAACACCACATAGGCGCGTTTTCCCAGAGCATATCGAATCAGATACACGACCGTCCCCATGCGGGACAGCTGTTCTTCTCCGGTTTGTGTCCCCGAGCGCTCCATGATTTTCCCTGCCGCCGCGGTCAGAATATTGACTCTGCACAAAACAGACCCGTAAATCCATTTCTCCGCCCACATACCGGCATAACCGATTGCCCACCAGATTCCCGGACATAGGACATCTCTGCATATTCTACAAATCAGACCTCGGTGCGGCCTCCCGTCCGATCTCTGTTTTCTCGCCAACAGAATCAGAAATACAAGCGGCACTCCAAAGGTCACAACAGGATAGGTCAGAAAGTCAAAATAAGACGTCAATGCTCCCACCAGCATAAAAAAGGTGCATATATTCCTCAGCTTTCCGTTTTTCATCAGCAGGAAGAGCGCCGCTCCCATGGACAGATAGTAACACGGCGCATATTGGAGACTGACACCCATCGTTCCCATATTCCAGAATGCAGCCATCGCAGCAAAGGCTGGGATATACCTAGTCAGCCTCCTCTTCTGCATCACACATACAACCGTGATCAGCAGACACAGCTCCAGAATCTGATTCAGAATTCGGAAATCCGCGTAGCTGAAAAGCTCAAAAAAAGGTCTTAAAATCACCAGATATCCATGCCAGTAAATAGGATAGGTATCGATCTGTGCCTCATCCATTGAATTCCCGTTCAGCGTTCCAAAGAGGATCAGACCGCCCGCATCCTGCCCCGGAAAGGAATAATTCGGCACCAACACAGCATCCTGCAGCGGATCATCCGAGGAATAGACAACCTTGGATAAAATCAAATCTTCAGTAGAATTGTCCAATGTGGCACTCACATATCCGTCCGCATATTGATACTGCGCTGTTTCCTGCAGCAGAATATAAGCGCCATTGCTGATATGTCTGCGCATCGGCTCTGTCGGCAGCAGATAACTCAGAATAATCAGCAGCATTCCAACAATGCCGCACACCACCAGCAGGAGAATTCTCCTGCCTGCCGCGGCCAATTGTTCTTTAACGGTCTCGCCTTCCGGCATCATCTCTTTTTTCATACAGCTGCCTTCTGGTACAGGGTAAACCGGTCATTTTGGAACACAATCTCATAACTGCCTGTGTCATCCAGCTCTTCCTGAATACGCGGCTGCGTGTTGTACACACTCATCAATACATAATCCGCCAGTTCCAGTCGCTCCGGATCATCGTCATCCCAGTAATAAGAATACACATCCGTATAATAGTAGAGCACTCTCGGTTTCAGGAAGTAAACTACATCCTCTGAATCCAGATTGGTACGAATATACTCAAACGCCTCCTGCGCATCCGCTGTCATCGCTTCATTCATGTTGTATCCACGGCATTGTACTGCGTATACGGCTGTCAAGGACTGTGCAAGTGTTAGCAGCAGCACCGTCATGCCTGCCCCGCAGCAAAACCTGCAGAAGAAGTCCGCCGGCCGCTCTGCCAACCGGTGACGTACAACCTTCATCAGATACCGAACTGCATAATAGGCAAACAGCAGCATCAAAGGATAAAACGTCAGAACAAACGAAGACCGGTAATAATCATAGAACAGCAGCATCAGAATCATTCCGCAGATATAGAACCCAAAGTATAGCTCATGCCAGCGTTTCTCACATAGAACGCTGATTAAAATGCCTGCCGCAGTCAGAATTAAGAGTGCCGTTCCGCATACACACACAATGACAGCAATAATCGGACGAACGCCGCTCCCGAAAAAGCCCTGGAAAATGCCGTAATACCGCTGCACGCCGTTCAAGAATCTCCAGGATTCAAACGTGAAATAATCCTTATACGAGCCGCCGGAAGGAAGGAGAAAGTAATCTGCAATGTGCATGCACACGATATAGCCAGCGTACGGTAAGCATAAAATCGCAGCTCTTAAGCCCGCCTTGTTGATACTCTTCCGCTGTATAACGAATCGCACGACCTGAATGACATCGTACCCAAGAAGTGCCAGTAATAGCCCCTCGCACAATGTTTTTGTCATGACAGAACAGCAAATAAGCATCCCGCTGCCAACAGCAAGGAGACACATTTTCTGCAAATTGGCCGAGCCCGATTTCTCTCGCTCTCTGATATACAAGTCAATGCAATTCAGCGCAGCCATTCCCCAGAAAAAGCTGACCAGGTCCGCCTCAGTCGAATTGACATCTGAAATATAGACATAATTCCACAGCACAAAGCAGCTGATGAACACCGCCCTGGATAAAGAGACTCTCCGCCTCATGAAATACACCAGAAACGCTGCACCCGCCGCCACAACAACTGATTCATACACCTTCAGCAGCATGATCGGAAAACTGTGAAATATAGCATAGACCGGTGCAATCATCAACGCCCACATCCAGGGATATACATCCGCACCGATTACGCAGGAGTGATCAATAATGAAAATATTCTTCTCATACCATTCCGGTATCGTCCCCGTCACAATTGCACGTGCCTGCGCATAATACTGGCTGAAATCGCCCCCCCAACTTTTACCTTGATAAATCACACCAATGCAGAACAGAAACGACACCGCAGCACATACCAGTGCAGCAGCTAGCGTTTTTCTTGCATCAATCCAGTGTGCCACTCCGGATACCGCCTTCCGAACAGCCGGGACAAACAAATATGCCAGCAAAAGCACCACTAAGGGAAGGTATAATCTGGTCCGATATAAATCCATAAAATAAGAATCCACGTATTTCTCCGTTCTCGCCTGCAGTATAACAGCAGGCCTATATTGTTTTTTTTCGGGAATTACAACACTCTATAGCTGCCGCAGCAACAATACTCCCATAAAAGCCGAATATATACGTCCACACCCCCGTACTCACTAAGCCACGAACATATTCAACTCTCCCGATTTTTCCTTCAAATTTCACCATCTGAGTTTCCGGATTCTTATAGTTTAATACACGTACACTTGCATCTTTCTGTAACCGATTCTCTTCTTCGTATGACAGATATGTTCCCTCTTTTTGCTCTTCTCCCGCATCCGTATCTGTCCGACAGACATAATAGGCCTGAACAACCTTTGTCTGCTTGATATATAGTAATCCACATACGATGCAGGTTACTGCCCCTATGATAAAAGCTGCGGCTCGAACCCTGTGCCCCACTTGTTTTACATCTGCAATCCATGTCCGCGCTTTTACAACAGGTATCTCCATCTGTATTTCCGGTATTTTCTTCCATCTATTCAGTACACAATAGGTGTTCCTTCCCTTACATAATTCGAAAAGAAAATGCCCCAGAAAAATCAATGACACATTTTTAAAAGATGTATTAAATGCAAATGGTTCTGACATCGCACCGACCAAACACGATAACGTTATTGCCAGCTCTAAAACGTTTTCCACTGTCCATACATATTCATTTCTTTTAAGTTCATTATGGATATAAAAAAAATACCCTAAAACCAATAGGACAAATGCGATAATTCCACCATGAAACAGTAAATTAGCGTAGGAGCAGTCCAATGTATAGATATACAGCAAGCCGTTGGGATTCTGTCCAAACAAAGAAATTCCATAATTGGTAAAGAAAAACCTTGTCAGAGATGGACGATGTGTCATCAGTTTTTCTATAAAATTAAATGCATCTCCTTTTAAGATCAGGGGCAATAATATAGATGCTCCTGCTTCCAGCGGAAGCAATGCAGTTACTGTAATTCTCAGCATTCTATGCACGCGATACGAGTTTTGTCGTCTGTCAAACAGCAAAACCATCACAAAAATCCAGAATGCAATGAACATAATCATCCCTGTTGTACTCAGGGAATACATAAAAATATAAATTGCCCACACACTTGATAGGACAAAAGCCTTCCATAAGCGTCGGACATCCTTCACACAATACACATAGACTAAGTAAAATACCACAACATTATAGGAAATCTGGAGCACATTGGGGTGCACATATCCCATGGCCCAACGAAACACATAGCCTAATCCAAACTTGTTATGTACGACAAAATCAAACGAACGAACTCCCAAAAGATGTGTCCAGATCTGAAGAATAAAACAGGCAGGCCAAAAAACAGTCCCTATCTTCATAGCCCGCCGGACTGGAACACCTTTCATCATGACGAGCATGCTTAAAACAAGCCATAACGAATCCATTCCTGTATTCAGTCTGTTAATTACAGCCAGTGACAATACCCCAAGAACTGCTATCCACTCCATTGATGTAAATGCAGTTACCATCAGTTTTCCAAATATAAACGCACTTGCAATCAAAAGTCCAAGCTTATAAATGCTTCCATCGGCAAATCCAAACCCTTTAACCAACAGCAATGTGATATAGTAGCCATAAAACATGATTTCCGGGACTGAGATATGGACAGTATTCAATATTGGCCTTGTCTTTTTATTCATTATTAACTATCCGAATTGCGTGAGGGTGGCTCTAATAAAACGCCCTCTACGTGATCAATAATTGTGTGGAATTCAGGATTTTCTATAACGAGTCGCTATCGGATAATCAAACCCATTTTTAATCTGTGCTTCCGAAAGCGGCATCAGTTTTAATATTTCAAAGTGTCCTCCGCTAATCTTTCTCTTTTTCTTCGATTTTGCAGGAGTTGAGGCACCGTGCTTATGAATAACAGCCTCGGTATGTACTGTTTTTGTATCCAATCCTGCCTTTTGCAGATACAACATCAAAGCATACTCTTCGTTATACAAGAAAGTTTCAGGGTACACATAATTGTAATGCTCCCAAAAATCAGGTGTCAGCATGTACCCCATCCCACAAACTCGAAAACAAGCACGATCTCTTTGTTCGCATTCATAGCTATTGGACCTATCCATTCTTTCGTCTGTTTCTGAGCAATCTTTTTTTATATCGCATCGTCTTCGAGCCTTCCGCTTATTATGTCGAGAAAGCATAAAAGACTTCACCATGCGCATCCACATCAACCTTTTCTTAAAAAAGATTGGTTTTGCAAAGCTGCCATCAATGTTATAGACGCAAGGATTCAATACCCCGACACCGCTTTCATAGCCACTCACTAGCTCAGACAGAATGCCCGATGTGCTAAAGCAGAGATCCGAATTTGCCAGAAAAATATAATCGATTCCCTTACCTCTAAGGACCTGTATTCCGCAATTCATTCCTCCGGCAAAACCCACATTAGATTCCAACTGAACAAATGTAATCTCACCATTGCGCATATCAAATGAATTCACATGCTCTTTGATATAAAACAATGAGTTATTACCCGAGCCATTGTCTACGACAACAATTGAAAACTGAACTTCCTTTTGCACCATTAACGAAGAAAGGCAGTTCAGCGTTTCCTTATAATTGATATAATTTAAAACAACAACTCCAACAACCATCTCTGCTTCTACAAACTGTTATCTGTTCTTAAGAATGTCCGTAATAGCATTCCTATACTGTTCAAATCCGCAATTATTTTCCAGATAACAATATGCTTCTTTCCCGCACTCACAAATTCTATCTCTGCTTTCCAGGAGCCACAGAAGTTTGCACTTCAAATCATCTGTATCTCCGGCATGAAAGATTTCACCAGATTTTCCCGGCACAATATAGGATGCTGTTCCATTATCATCGCTGGAAATACAGGGAACACTGTACGACATAGCCTCCAGAGGGGAAATTGCCGCCGGTTCCTCTATACTTGGCAACACAAAAACATCGGCACTTTGATATTCCTGTTCCATCTGCTGACTGTTCAAATTCTGCAGAAGCGAAACATATTCCTGCAGTTCGTTTTCCAGGATATACTTTTGCAAACGAATCACATATGCACTTTGCTGTTCGTTTGAGCATTCTCCCACAAGACGCATATGAAGATCCCTGTGATTTTGAACAACTTGCTTCATCACTTCCAGCATCTGAAAATGCTGTTTTCGTTCTTCAAATCTCCCGACCACTAATAAATTTATTCTGTCATTCTGAAAATACGTCTTATCCTCTGGCCTGCAATGTCCTCTCATAACGAATGGGACATAATGTGCCTCTTTATCCCGATATTTCTTTTGTTCCAGTTCTGATATTGGAACATATCTCCCACGCTGTAATACAGGTGTAATCCTTACTCTTGGGAAGAACGCACGCTGTCCCCATCGCTTAACTGCCGAAGACCTATTGTCCGTATATATCGGTGACTGGTTGTACAGAATCACAGGTATTCCCATGCATTTGGCAATCCAGTAACAAAAAAACATGTATATTGATCGATCTCTGATGATTACAATATTCGGTCGGAATTCCTTCATCAAGACAACAAGCTTTCGTACGGGCGGAAATGAATTTTGATCCTTTAAGTAATTCCTGTACTGTATATTGCTTTCCGAGGTGTTATTATCGTTTTTTCTTTTACATAATGTACTGATTCCAAGGATTATTGGTTCTAATACAGAATGATCTTCTATGGCTCCTTCCTTTCTCGACAGGAAACATACTTGATCTCCCTTTTCAAGCCACCCTTTAAGAATTGGATTCTGATTCGGGTGAAGTCGCGGAGCAATGTACATCACTCTCAATTTTATCGATTCACTCACCTAGAACCTCTTTCTTATCACGCCTGCAAACGCTTCCCTCTCGGACTTCATAGATCTCATCTGCCTGGCTGATCGTGGATAATCTGTGTGCAATAATAATAAGTGTTTTCTTTCCATGCAAATGATTGATAGCATCCATAACAGCTGACTCTGTTTCGTTATCAAGAGCAGATGTTGCTTCATCCAGAATTAACACCTCGGGATCGTTATATAATGCTCTTGCTATTCCGATTCGTTGTCTCTGGCCTCCAGATAACCGAACGCCCCTGTCTCCTACAAAAGTATCATATCCTTCAGGCAGTATATCAATGAACGATGCCAGTTGTGCCTGTTCCGCCGCGTATTTTACTCGTTCGTCACAAATGTCTTTTTCAGGAATGCCGAACGCAATATTATTCCGAATTGTATCGTCTGATAAATAAATCGTCTGAGGTATATAGCCAATTTCTCGCTGCCAGGTATTTATATTTTTCAATACATCAAGTTCATCAGCATATATTTTGCCCATCTGAGGCGTTAATAAGCCCAGAATTATGTCTGCTAATGTGGATTTTCCTGCACCTGACGAACCGATTAAGGCAACCGTTGTTCCCTTCTGAATCACTAAAGAAGCATCCTTCAGTACGTTGCTTTCCGTATCGGGATAGTGAAATGTAATGTTGGATATCCTTATGCAATTATGCAATTTCCATTCTGCATCGATTATATTTGTACTCTTTTCCGTATCTTCGATTTCCTTAAGGTCATGATATACAAGGTCAATCGAAGGCTGTTCATAAAGCAGCCATGTATAATACTGATTAATTCGTCCTACAGATGGAAGTAAACGGAACGATGCAATAGCAAATACCGACAGCTGCGCAACAAAATCCATCAGTTCCTTCCGTCCCCAGAACAACTTAATCAAAATAGCAAGGAGCATTCCCGTCATGGCACTGGCTTCGACACAATATTTAGGCATCATGCCAATAATCTCACTTACTCTGCTTGCATAAGTAAACTCCTTAAAAGCACTGTCATATTTTTCAAGAAATGTGCTTTCTCTGTTTAAAACCTTTATCTCTTTCACTCCACCCAGAGCCTGATTCATGTACTGATAAATCTGGGCCTTATATTCCTGACTTTCCAACCCCAATCGGCGTGTTTTCTTCTTTGTTGTCAGTGCAAAAAACATAACCATAAATGTCATGATTCCTGCAATCATTATGGTAATAGATCTGCTGACAACAAAAAGGTATAGAATAATCGCTATACACGTGATAATTTCGATGGTCAACTCGATAAAATGTTTAATTGCCTTTACAAATCCATCTGTATCGCTTTGCAAGCTTCTTTGCAGTACTGCTGTATTGTGCGTCAGAAAAAAGCTGTACGGCTGAGACATATAGCTTCTTAACAATTTTACAGAAATTCGGCGCTGCACATTATATATAAACCGATATACTATATTTTTCTCCCAGATAAGGTATAAATTTTTAACAATATATATGACAATGATTGCCAGGATTAGAAATGCAAGAAAAGACTTTGAATCCCTGAAACCCATGAAACAATAAACTGCATTCAGCAGCTTATTTGATTCGATAACGGATGGTGTTGTGATGACTGTTATCAGTGGGGAAAAAACGGATACTCCCAGAAGTTCTAATACACTTCCGATCCCTACCATTATAAACACGACTATTAGCCTTATACGTTCGCCGGTTGTTAATACTTCCCATACTTTTTTTATCATACTCACATCCTGTATCAGCGTTGCTGTTATTTTGAAAAATCAGCTACAACCTGCCGCAAAACACTCTCTTCAACCGGACGTTTCTTTTCACAGCTTCTCCTTTTCTCCTCAATTCCATCAAGAAAAGCCTGATATTCCAGATTGAGATTACCGATGTCAATGACTCTGTTTCCGCTTATATATAATTCTAACGCCAGTGGCTTTGCTGCAGCTCCGATTGACAATAGGACAATATCTGCATGTTCAGCCTCTTTCAAACACGCGGCAGCAATTTCCCTATAATTTTGATAACAGTTTTTCTCCCTGCACCATATTCGATGCAGGTCGCGAACTTCATCAAACAAATCATTTCCAACTCCATTTTGAGAGCTGCATCCTTCCACCAAGAGCACGCTTTGATTTTTCCATATGTCACGAATCTCAGAAAACCACTCACCGCTCTTTGAACGATCTTCCAATGTTATGTAGCCCCTGGAAAAAAAAGTGTTTCCATACAGTCGGTCTTCACACAGATATTTTCTGTAATATTTTCTATAAAAGAATAAGTGCTCTTTCCAAAATAGACGTGAGGATTTTCGATACATGGATAGTCGGCCAAAAATATCATTAACAGCGACCACCAGACCTTCGTCATGGTAGACAAGCACTTCCTTTAATTTCTCAGAGAGTTCACTATCTGCTTCTTGAAAGGCTGCGTTCCTTCCGCGTATTATCGCCAATTCTCCGTCTCCGAAACGAACAAGGCTTAATCTCTCTTCTTTTACCCTGCGAATGGTTTCATCGATTGACATCACTCGATAGGAGTTATGCTTCGGAAACAACAGATGACTTCTATATGACAGTTCAAATAACACTCTCCTACTTACCTCTACAATAGCATTTCCCATTTTGCGCCAATTTTCTCCATGCTCAAATTCATTCGTATTGTTTTTGAATACTCACTGAATCCTTCCCGCATATTCGCATCTTTATAAAGCTCATCAAGTTTTTCGCACAGAGCGTTTTCATCTCCCACCGGCACCAGAAATCCGTTAACTCCATTCTGAATATAAGTTCGTGCGCCTCCCGCCGGACAATCTGTACAAATTACAGGGATTCCAATCGCCAGAGCCTCTAACATTGCATTCGAAATCCCCTCATAATCCGATGAAGACACATAAATCATTGCCTCTTTCATCTTCTCATGAATAAAATCCGTAAACCCCTTAAGGAATACATAATCTCCCGCCTTCAGATCATAAATAAGTTTTTGCAGTTCTTCCTGCTGTTCTCCCTGCCCGTATATAGACAAATGCGCGCCCGGATTTTTTCTATGAAATTTAGCAAAAGCCCGTATCAACATTGGCCAATTTTTCTGCTCTGTAAGACGTCCCGCAGCGATCACTTCATGATTGCAACTGTTACGATTCCACTGCGGCAGTCCCTCCTTAATTGGATTTTCGATAATATACCCCTTGGTCCGAATATTCTTACCAAAATAATCCATTTCATCCTGCGTCTGAAATACAACACAATCTGCTTGGCTCAAAACATAGGCTCGAAGCCGCTGCATCCACACAGAAGAGAATTCTTTCGATGGATCATTGCGGATTGTCACTATCTTTTTCACCCTTGTATCAGAAAATGCAAGGATATGTTCCAACGTTACAAACGAAATCAATGCATCAGAACAAAAGCTCTGCACATATCTCTTAATCTGTGAACACCGCTTATAAGCCTTAACAATTTTGTTCGTATCCTCGGTATAGCAGGCATGATATACAATTCCGTTTTCAAGCGTATACGTGATTTTGTCCCAAAAAACGCCAATATACTGAACCGCATATCCCTTTCGATGCAGATAATTGGCCAGTTCCACAGCAACACGTTCTGATCCGCCATTGGCTGCACTGGGTGCCACAATTGTAATCCGTTTCTTTTCTGATTTGTCCATCATTTCGTGCAATTTTCTCTCTTACATTTGGCAATCAATTCCAATGTAACCTTTTCCAAAGAGTAATTCCTAATCATAAATTGTCTGGCATTTCTTCCACGCTGTTCTGCCCACGCAGGATGATCTATCACTTCCAAAATCTTCTCTGTAAGCATTGCCGCATCACCACACTTTGTCAACCAGCCCCGTTCCTCTGAAAGTAATTCGGCAGGACCGGATGGACAATCTGTTGCAATACAAGGAAGTCCTGAGGCCATGGCTTCCATCAGTGCATTCGGCATCCCCTCATAGTCGGATGACATAACAAAAACATCAGCCTTCTGCAGCTCAGGCAAGACATCGCTTACTCTGCCGTGCAAAATTACATTTTGTTTCAATCCCAATTTTTGTATCTTTTTATCCAGTTTTTCATGCAAGGAGCCTTCGCCGTAGATATGAAGGATGACATCGCCACGCATATGTATTATTTCACCAAATGAATCTATCAATAGCTCATAATTCTTCTGCTCTTCTAACCTACCGATTGCTATAAGATTACGCAGTTTCTTTTTGTATATGTGTTCTCCGTCCATCGCAATCGGATTTACAGGATTTCTTAAAACAAATGAACGCTTTTGGCCCAACTTCGCATAGTATTGCTGCTGATCTTCGTTTTGCGTCCACAGCAGATCAGCCTTACATATACAGCGATCATTATTCTTTTTAAACCGCTCATCTATAAATCTTGGATTATTTCGAATCGTTGCAATAAAGAAAACCGGTAATCCATAAGTCGCATAATAAGTATGAATAATACATCCCGGAAGAAAAGGAATTACCGTTGTCGTTCCCTTTCTAGCGATTTCCCGAATGGTATTTCGGACAAACAGGAATTTATGAACCTTTTGTCGGAACGATCTTTTCTTTATACGTACCGGTTCTATATAATGAACCGTAACCTTTTCGTTTAACGGATATTCCTGAGAAGCCTGATGTTCCGCAATAACATGAACGTTATGATTTAAAACGGCCAGTTCACTTGCGATCAAACTCACAACGCGTTCTGCGCCTCCTCCCGTAATCTCAGGGACAACAAAAACATAGTTATCTGTTTGCACATCTCTCTCCTGGATTTTCAACTCAGAGCCTGGTAATGTACATTAAAAATTAGCGTACGCAAACCCCGCATTAATATCAATTCCGCCGTCACTGAACAGCAGAATCATATAGAATAAACCAATATATATCATCATCTTCAGGCAAATCGGCTGTGCATGAATGCAGGAATAGATATTCTTCCCACGTTCCTTTGCAATATCAACGATTAAAACGAGCAATACAACGATTAAAATAAGCCACCATTTACCATCTGCAAGCAATTTTGTGAAATTTTCGAAGTTTTCTTTCTTCCACGCAAGTTTCGATAAAGTCGCTTCAAATCCATGCAAAGCCACTCCTGCTGAACTGACATCCGCAACAAATTCCATGATGCCAAACAGTAAATATGTGCGAACCATACAAAACACATTCCACAGTACGCTCTGGTCTGTAATCCGAAGCTTACCTTTGATTGTCTCATACCATTCTTTCAACATTACGGAAAGCATGATGATAAACAGATTCATCCACCCCCATAATAGATATTTCCAGGCAAATCCATGCCATAGCCCGATAAATGTCCATACTGCAATTAAGGCACACTGTGTTGGAAATAATTTCCCCCATTCCGGGATTTTTTTGCCAAGACGCTTGCCAAATACAACAATTCTCTTGCTCAATGCAACCGGATAAAAAATATAGTCCTTACAAAAGGCTCCTAACGTTATATGCCAACGACGCCATATTTCCTCAATTGATTTTGAAAAAAACGGGGAACGAAAATTTTCCGTCAACGGAATTCCCATTGTTTTCGACAATCCCAACACAATATCCATGCATCCCGAAAAATCAGCATATTGCTGCAGCGGGAGCAGAATTATCAATAACACAGTATAGTAAGCATTTCCTGGTTCAGCATTCAACATCGGAGTAATAACTGTCAGCAGCATATCTGCCAGCAGGAGCTTCTTAATATATCCATACTGCATCCGAAGAATTCCTTCTGAAAAATTTGACAGGCAAAACCGATGTCCAGACATAAGCTTTTCCTGCAAAACATCATATCTGCTGAAAGGTCCCTCAACAAGTTGGGGGAAATAGGTAAGAAATGTATAAAACCGAATGAAATTTTTTTCTGCATTGACTTTTTTTTGACAAACGTCTACGACATAACTGATCGCAACAAAGGAATAGTAGGAAATCGCTAATGGTGTAATCCAGGTTATCTGCCCTCCTTTGTACAGCAGCCACAATCCAACTACAAGCAATACACAAACGCCCACTATCCCCGTATTTACATTTTTACTCTTTTTCTTAAGTTCCCGAATCCGCTCCTTTCGATCCAGTGCGTCGGCAGCAATTCTGTCTCTGTCTTTCTTGTTTTTTTTCTGATTTTTATCCAATAAACAAGCTGCAACATATGCCGTTCCGGCAATTAACAGAGAAAATACCACGCTGATTAAGCCAGACATCCAAAGGAATGAAAGATTTCCAATAAAAATAAGCTTCCACTGATGCCGTTCCGGAACAATATAGTAGACCGCCAAAAACAATGCTGCCCAAATTGCAAATTTAATCGTAACTAATGACATTCCCTAATTCCACGTGTTCTGATCTACTGTAATTGAATATGTCCTGCTGTATTCCTTTGAATCAAACGATGCTTGCGCGGCAAGCTTCAATTCCAACTTCTGCCCCACATATTCCTCTGACAGGACAAACTGTCCCTCTTTTGTCTGTGAAAGCTCCTGCAGAATATTGCCGTTTGAATCATACACCGAAAACTGATACGTCGGAATCATACCGTCAGTGCAAATGCTCTCTGCCTTTACACTGCGGCTTCCATCTTCATTAGCTTCTGTCGTAAATGTCAGCCATAGTATTCCATGTATCTGATCTCTGGCTTCTGCCACACTCTCAAAAAGCTCTTCGGAAGAAGCTCCACTGTCAATGATCCCAGCAAGAGATGCCGTCAGTTCTGATGCCAGGTCTTCCATAACATGAACATTGTCAGCCATACGTTTATCAGAATTTGCTGCTTCCCTTTTTTTCCACAAGTTCATATCCAGATAAGGAACACTTCCCTTCTCTGCTATTGTGGCAATATAGTTATGTGACTCCTCACAGCCTTCATTTGTCCATAACAGCGCATCTCCCACCGGCATTGTCACGATGTACAGCTGTATGTCATTATTGCTGCAGAAAGAAATTATATTTTCTAAAGCATTCCGGGACTCAGCATCCACCAGTGTCTCATCCCAGTCAAGCGCCCCCATTCCAACTTCTCCCTTTTCCGGATCTAACCTAGTTGTGTATGGAGAATACCCTATGCTGTCTGTCGGCTCAAAGTGAATGAACCCATTCCATTTGTCGTTAAGATTCTGAACAACATTTTCATCACGATAACGATAGCTCTTCAGCAGCAACGGAAGATCTTCAATTCCGACAAATGTACTTGCATACGCCAGCTTTAAAAAAGGATCTCTGATTCGATCTAATACAATCAGTTTCTTTTTCATATTTGTCTGAGAGTCGATCAATTGATCATAGGCCAATCCCAATATCACTCGCTGTACGCTGGGGAATGCTTTTTTCAAATAACGTAAGTAAAAATAAGAACCCTGTAATGGTTGATTTCCCGAGGCTGCATTTACAGCACACTGAATGTCCTCTACTTTCTCCTGCAATATCGCGGGATCAATCCCGCTCCCAACGGTCGAGTCTCCCAGTATAATTGTATCCGGAGTTATCCCTTGCTTTTTTTTATACGCGATTTGACGTTCAATCTGCATTTGCATCGTATATGGCTCCAACAGAAATGTTAGTGTCATTTCTGTTGCAAGAAAAAGCAAGATAAATAATGCAATTCTACTTAAATGTTTCCTCAACCTGTCACTTCCTGGAATTCTCTTTATCAAAAAGCCCCGTCCCCATATCCGTGGACACCTTGAAATGTATAATTTTCTGCACTTTGTAACATAGACATTACTGTTTCACCAGATGCACAGCCGAATCTGATACAACAACCCGGTATACTGCTCCCGTCGTTATCTCTTCTCCATCGAATAATTCTCCATAATCTTCTTCAAAACTGTTATCCAGGGTTTGAAGGTATACATATGTGTACCCTTCAGAAAGAATGTTCCCCCATTCTTCTGCAGTTATAGAGTTCCGAACCGGTTGTTCATCCGTTCCATATAAATCATTCTCAACATCACATTCTGCCGGCATGCAATCATAAATAAAGGCGAGTCCCGTCCTGACTATTTCTGAGGTATCAACCTCATCAACAAAATAGATCTTATCCGCCTCCGTTAAAGATATTCCTGCTTTATCAAAACCATAAAACTGCTGCGGTTTGACTCCGCCCATCATGTAATAACTAAAATCAGAAAGATTGCCCAACAGCAGTATGGATACCGCTAATCCCGACAATGCAATCCGCTCTGAGTAATGTTCCATCAAATAGTAAACGCTTAAAACAATAACAGAATAGTAACAAGGCAATATATATCGTTCAAAGGACGGAATATATATTCCAAATCCCTCATTACTGTTGGCT
Source organism: Clostridium sp. CAG:508 (assembly GCA_963650385.1). Taxonomy (GTDB): domain Bacteria; phylum Bacillota; class Clostridia; order Lachnospirales; family Lachnospiraceae; genus CAG-791. The sequence goes on from CAVJLL010000002.1 coordinate 78,764, forward strand.
ATATCGAAATAAAGATATCCTAAAATAATCACATATGCTGCACACATCAGCAAAACTGCACACATAGTCAATCTATATCTGTGTCTAAGCGTATTTCCTGCTGGTTTACCTTCTGCTGTTGGTTCTGGCAACTGTTCCAAAGGATCTCTTCTTATATACCACACTATGAACAAAGACGTACCAAGGAGAAAGCTTCCCGAGGAAATCGGTATGACGCTGCCAATTGCACTTGTATTTGTACTGAACAAGCAGGACAAATAATTTCGAATGATCGGTGTTGCATCTTCATGATGTATTCCCCAATATGCAATACACACCAGAAATACACCAGAAAGCAATACCGCCGCTCCTATCCAATCCTGCTTTCTTCCCGAAGAAATAAAAAGCCTGATTACCCTCGTCACACACCAGCCGAATACGCACATTAAAATGGGTACAACAACATACGCCCTCTGCCCTGGCCACATACAATAAACAGCCATCAAAACAGCCGTTGCCGCTCCAACGGCAAGATCTGTTTTTTTCTGGTTATATTGCAATTTAACTGCAGCAGCCAACACTGCAATCAGCAATGCAGCAATTACCACTCCGATTCTCTTGCTGAACGTGCACGCAAACAAACCAGACCATATACATACAAAATTAAATCTGGATTTATTACAGATGAATCGATAAATATAGACAACAGCATATGCCGTTGCTGTACTAAGCAATAAATCCGGTGTAAGAGCATCATATGCTTCAATAGACAGTGAAATGGGAAGCACAAGAATAAAAGCTGTCACCAGACTCCACTTCAATATGCCGCAGGAAGAATTTCGCACCTCACAATACAATGGCAGAAGCATCGAAACGCCCCACATTGTCATTGATGCTATACAGATTCCTTCCGAAAAACCAATCCATGTACGGTTTGCCAACAGCATCCACAGAAATGGAACTGGCGGATATCCTGCATTTGGAGTATACATAACTCCATAAGTGTACATATACTTAACGCCATATCCCCAAAAGGTGAAGTCATCCGAGTGAACTAACCCTCTTCCCGTGTCAAACATGCAAAAAAAGACAAGAAGGCAAAGAAAACCAAGCAGGCCGGGAGTAAAAACGCTCTGCAGCAGTTCTTTTGGTGTTCTGACCAGGCGGTATAATACGTAGACACCGGCAACCAACATGAATGCAATTGCCGCGTAAATTGTATTCTCCAACGAGCACCATCGAGACACAATGTACAGCACCATTGCAATAGCTGTCACAGCAAGCGGAATCGTTTCTGCCATTGCCTTTTTATAAATCATTGTTATTGAAAGTGCTATCGCAATAACACCAACGTATATCAGCATACCTGCCATTCCTCCGGTACAGTTTACAGTAGGCTACTCGTCCACCCGCAAAAGGCTGCCATCTTGGTTTACCTTAAAAAGTACATTTTCCGTTTTCTCATCAATCTCCGGTAAGACATTCCCATACAGCGATACGAAATCGTCGTCCACATGAAAAACATACACATAATCATACGCATCGACGAATTCAAGTAATTCATCGCTCGTCATATGGGTACTCCACTCATCTCCATCATAAGCAGCTGGTCCCGGGCTGCTGAAATCAATCTTTCTGGGGAGACAATAATAGCCAACCTTTGTAGCACTATTCCCGTCCGAACCCCTGTCCAATATCAGAATGGATTTGTCCTCATCAACAACGGAGTTAATGAACTCTGATCGTCCAAAGCACTGCTTGTCCTCTTGATCCGTCCCACTAAAGCCGGATATCATCAACTCACGATTATCTGAAATAACCACAACCGACAACGTGATGAGCAATGCACTTTGCTGGATTATACTTACCCCCGCATATCGAACAAGCATAAGAGACACCGCCAAATATACCAAGGCAATCAACCACGTACACATATATCGATCAAAGCTGGCAAGTCCCCTCGCCTCATACTCAGAAAACGCAGTGTCATACAAAAAACACATCATCAGAGTGTAAGCAGCTGTTGCACCAATTGACCATACAAAAAGTTCTTTTCCCGTCACATGGTTTAAATACGGCGCATCACCGTCATAACTAAACTGGCGAGACACAATGCACAGCAAGAGAAGTCCCCCTGCAACAAAGGCATATGATGCACCTCCCAACACACTTTTCGTAAAAACCGCCTTCCAGAAGCTCAATTCCACGTCGCTTTGATATGGAACAGAACCGTCATGCAAGAGAACCTTCAAAGCACCAAGCAGCGTAAATCCGCTATAACTTTGGGTTCCTTCCGTGCTCATATACAATGAAACGAACCAGTTATAGATCATCCACATTCCAAATGGAATTACTGCCGGCAGCAACTGCCACACATAATACTTCCGAAAATATCTTCCTATCTTCTGCTCATTCCACAAATAAAAACACCAAATCAAAAACACGAACGGCACCGCTGTCATTTTACACATAATCAATATGAACAATGACAACATCAAAGAGAGTGACCGATACTGCACACTTTCCCCATCATGCGAGGCAATCCAAACGCTGTAAAATATGAGTATTCCGAAAATAGCATCCTGATAAATCGAATGATAGAAAATGAATGTGCTGAACAGGAGCGGCAGTCCCATCAATACAACAACCGATACTACATATATCAGATTCTGATATGCTCTTTTCCCTTCCGTTTTAATCTCATCTGCAACGCCGATTGCAATGGCAACTAACAACATCTGAATTCCTCGGTATCCATTCGCTTCACTGTATGCAAATGACAACTTACACCACAGATATTCAAAAAGCGTAACAGCAGGCACGTAATCCTTGTGTGCCATGGAAGCCGGAGACATCACATATAATTGGTTTATTCTATAGCACTCTTTCAAAAAACGTCCCCAATGCGAAAACTCATCCCACTTAAAATAATGCTTGCCATAGTTCATCACAAAAACAATCAGTGCAAGCATAACAAACACCACAACCGAACGATCCCATACAAGTTCTCGCAGTTTTAAGCCAAATCCTGAACGGTCTCGCCAAATTCCATACACATATCCAAGGATCGAAAAAAATACACCTCCAATAATCCCAACAATCAGGTTTTTAAACACCATCCCGCTCACTAGCAGCAATATTACCTGGATACAGTAAGCAAGCATCAGAGAATGTCCGAAACGTCTTTTTGTAACACTTCCATATGCCCCCCCAATAAACAGACTATATATAATTGGAACAATGATTTTACAGATACTCATTTGCCATCTTGCCTCATGATTACAACTATCGCCAGACTTTAGTGAAGCACAGATTCAAGCGTTTCTCATGCTGGATTTGCACTGCGAAACAGCAAATTTCCTTATCCACTTGTAAATCTATGCAAGCCACTATATTCCCAGCAGCTTATTTTCTCTTCACCATGCACCGTTTCTTATAGAACGCAATACCGTAGCACAGGACCTGCTCATAGGAGTCCTCATACTCCTGTGCATACATCCGCTCGTCAATCTGATGCAGTGCAGCATCGCATCCGCGCGCCATCTGATCCGCTTCCCGGACACACTTCACCTCAAAAACTGCGATCCGTCCGCCGCGCTTATCCTTCACGACGACATCACTCCGCCCTTCTCCATGCTCCCGGTTGGATTCCACCATGAACCCGCCGCCGGCAAAAATACCGGCCAGAAACGCATGATAAAAGTCTTCCTTATAGTCATGATAGCTGATGGTCTGGCGCAGTAAGGTATTCATCTGCGACGTAAGTACCGATGCATCCCCATCCCATACTGCGTCAAAGAGCGCCCGACGATCCGATGTCTGTGCATAGTCTGCAAACCACTTCTGAATGGTGGTCCGGAAGATATCCCGAATCTCCTCGTTCGGAATCACCAGTGCGAGCTCGTTTCCCGTCAGACTGTTCCATTCCTCAGGGGAGAGGTCCGACTCCCGGAGTCTTGTCAGATATCCGGTCAGATACAAAACGCTCCATAGGTTGTCCTCCGAGGCATGCAGATAATCATAGGTCAGGTCCTCAGCAATCTCCTGCCGGATGTAGCCGCCGGCCAGAAGGATCTCCAGCTTCTCCGAGATGGCATTGCCTTTCTGATCGATAAAGGAGCGAATAATGGCATTGTCGCTCGTATTTTTCCAGAAGCCCTCCGGCTGCGCCTTCGGATCCAGCTGCAGCTTGTAGAGATAGCTCAGAACATCCCACGGGCAATATACATCGAACTCACCGAAATGGTAGCCGTCGTACCATTTCCGGAGGATGGGCTTTCTCTCCTCCTGCCCCATGTCCTTCAGGAGCCGGTCCACCTCTCCGGCGACGAAGCCAAAGTATTCATCCAGCCTGGTGTCGGAAACCGTGTCCGAGACAAAATTGTTGGTTCCGGTGAAGATACTCTCCTTCGAGATCCGAAGGCACCCGGTCACAACCGCAAATTTCAGGGAGGTGTTGTCCTTCAAAGCGGTACTCAGGAGCGATCGGATGATCTCCAGCATCGGTGCATAGTAACCGTGTATGCTGGCCTTTGCCATCGGAACGTCATATTCATCCAGCAAGAGGATGACGGGCTTTCCGTAATAGGCCTGCATCATCCGCATCAGAAGGGCCAGGCTCGTTTTCAATGCTGCATCGGTCGGTGTCCCGTGAACCGTATCCGCGAGCTGCCGGAGCGCCGCCTTGTCGTTCTCACTGACACTGTCCCCGGATAAGAGGTAGAAATGCTCATCGCAGATCTGCGCGATCTGCTGCCGCAGCATTTCTTTGGCCGATGCAAAGGTCAGGCCGTCCACGTCCTTAAAGGTCAGAAAGAGCGTCGGATACTGATTCATCCATGCGTCGCACAGCTCCCGGTCCTTCGTTATCTGCAGGCCTTCGAACAGTGCCTTGCTGTCTTTTCGGATGTCAAAGAAGCTCTCCAGCATGCTCATGGCCAAGGTCTTGCCGAAGCGCCGAGGCCTAGTGATCAACGTCACTTCCGCCTGCCTCCTCAGAAGATCCGAAATCAGGCCGGACTTATCGATATAGTAATAGCCATCCTCTCGGATTTTGGCAAAATTTGAAATCCCAATCGGGATTTTCTGTTCGATCATCTTCGTCACCATGCATCCCGTTAAAAGCGAGATCGATTGCATTTCGCGCGCTGATTATGGGTTTTCCTCACTTTACTTCTCCAGAATGCTTCTCTCTGATAGTCTAAAAGGAATTCAGGAAAGGCACTCAAAATGAAAACTCTTTCTCCGTTCTGGATAAGCATCTGTTGTTCAAAGATGCTGCCCGGATTCACTCCGTTTCTGTATTCCTGAAAAGAAAGAACCGATTCGCTTCCAAAAAGGCAGGAGACTCGCATTGCAAATACTTCCAGCAACCGCCCCCAATCATTGATCTCATAATGATCAAACTGTGCCATGTGCTGATTTGCAGCACTTACTCGTTTATAATCATTGAACTTCTCCTGCTCGATCTCGCATTCGGTATATCCGGCGCACCCATCATCGGCAAGATCTCGAAGTGCCTCCACCATCGGATAACTGATGTACAGCTTTCCGTTTTCGGTTTCATTATCAAAATTCGCCAGCATTTCGGTCAGAACCTGCCGACCATCTGTGCCTTCCCTCAAATTCACCTGATGGCCGTCATAATCGAAAAACAGATAGATCTCCGAAAAGTTCTCTCTCGACAATCCCTGAAGAGATTCCGCTGCTTCCGGACTTGACTCTCTCAACACCTCAATGATATCGGTCTCAAAGTCATCTTCCTTAAGCGTTTTCCACAGCATGTAAATATTCTCTGCAGCCGAAAGCGTAATGATCTTAATCTGATCACCCTTGAAGAAAAAAGACTTCATGTTTCGAATGATTGCAGGTTCTCTTGCCTCGCCTTCCACAATAAAGGCAATGGTAGCTTTATTCATTGAAACGCTCCTGCTTTATACATTTTCTGAAGGTTGTGCGCCTGTCTCAGATCCTTCTCTGTGGAATCGGTCAGCGATACAATTCGGCTGTCACTGATCAGGAAATAGCAATCCGGCCTTAAAAGGTCGTTCGACATCAGATCTGTGTTGTGTGTCGTAAGAAGGACCTGCGTATTCTTCAGCTTGCGAAGAAGCTTTACCAGGGACTCGGCAAGTTCAAAATGGTAAAAGGCATCAAATTCATCAATAAAGACAAACGAAGCCTGTTCCATTTGGATATACCAAAAGTAAAACAGAGCCAGCGAACTGGTTCCTGTAGAGGCAATTGTAAAGAAATCCACTTCCCCATAGGGCATCCGGCAGATTATCTGCGGCTCTCCCATGCCGTCTTTGCCTGCAGCCAGTTCATAGTGAATGCCATTCTCTGCCAGAAAATTCTGGAAGTCCTCCAGTTTTCCGCGCTCAATGATTCCCTTTGACAGTTTCTCAGATCCGGCTGAAAATCCCTCATATCCCCGATTGTCCAGTGAATAAAACAGGAGCATGTGATCAACCCAGGAAGCAAACTGTGAAAACACCTTGTTTTCCAGGTTATCCGCCGGCAGTGCCGTGCCGATTATATATTTTACACGGGAGATCTGATTATTTTTAACAGCAGACAGATTAAGATTTTCCGATCCCTTAAGGCTGGAGCTTCCGCAATTGGTTTCATAATCAAAATCCAGCACGATCCGTCCATCAATGCTTACCCGTTCATGCAGGAGCTGTCTCATGCTCTGTTTGGAATATTCATAGGTAAGCTCACTGTCACCAAAACGAAACGTATAGCGGAACCAAACTCTCCTGCTCGCGTTATTCAAATTGCTGTAAATGATGTACTTGTCAGGAATGACATTCCAATCCGTAAGATGCACTACAATATCGAACAGCGCAAGTCCCAGGTTAGACTTTCCGCTCCCATTCGGCCCGTAGATGATTCCTTTGGTAAGGCATCTGTATTTTTCCGAGATCACCTCTGAATTAAATGAATAATCGGATGTATTGGAAAAATCCAGGACGATACGATCCTTGAAGTTCTTAAAATTTTCCGTTTCAAACTTCATTAACATGAGTAGTTCCCTCTGGTGATTGTCTCTTCCGGTACTTCCATTCCGCCTCTGCTCACTTCCCCAGCAGCATTTTTGCGATCTCGACGGCGGCCGCGTCCAGTGCATAGATTCCGGAATATCCGTTTTCGCGGTAGATTTCTGCCTTCATCCAGATCCGCTTCCGGACCTGGCTCCACTCCTTCTCGTTGTTGCTGGCGCCGCCCATGGTGAAGTTCGCCAGCACCTCGTTGACGAATGCGATCCGATAGCCGCCTCGGTGAATCCACAGGAGCATGTCCAGATCATCGAACACAGACTGGTTGCGGTAGAGCTTCTTCTGATAGATTTCCCGGGAGGTGAACTGCGTGGGATGGTTCCAGGTGCGGGAGGAAACAAATTTCGGGTTTGAGGCACGCTTGATAAAGGTGCTCTCTCCGTTGTGCATCCGAATATCCGCATAGGCCATGTCGAAGGGTGTCCGCTGATAAAGAGCCAGCATCGCTTCCAGTGCAATCGGCTCGTACCAATCGTCCGAATTGATGATACCGATGAAATCTCCCTGAGATTTGCGGATCCCCTTGTTCATGCCGTCATAAATGCCGTTGTCCTTCTCCGATGAAATCGTATATCGAACGCCGCGCTCTGCAAAGGCATCCCGGTAGGACTCACAGATGCTGACGGTTGCATCGGAGGAGCCGCCGTCAATGATATGGTACTCCAACGGAGCTACGGTCTGGTGCAGAACCGACTCAATGGTCCTCGCGATGGTCGCCTCGCCCTGGTAGACCGGGGTCACGATGCTGAAGGTGATGCTGGGGGTATTCTCTTCCATTTTGTTAACTTTTACATTACCGCTTAAATCCATGTGCACTTGCAAATTCATCCCATTTCGATTGTGTATACAGCTTGGAATGAATGTCTTGCTGTATCCATCTGGAGATTTCAACGTTCCTCATTTGCCCGCATTATCCTGCATCTCCTTCGCCTGCTCCTCCGAGAATCCTTCGGTGCTCTCCTTCAGGAGCAGAATCTTCAGGGTCTCGAAGATGATCTGCAGATCGAGCAGGATGCTGAAGCTCGTGATGTAAATCATATCGAATTTCAGCTTATCCAGTGCGGTCGTATTGTACTTGCCGTACACCTGTGCCATGCCGGTGAGTCCGGCCTTGACCTTCGTCCGGAAGGTGAATTCCGGGATGTCTGCCGTGTACTTCTCCACGTGCTCAACGCGTTCTGGCCGGGGTCCCACGATGGACATCTCGCCGCGGATGATGTTCACGAGCTGCGGCAGCTCATCGACGCGGCAGGCACGAATGATGCGCCCAACCCGCGTGATCCGGTCGTCCTGCTCGCCTGCCGGGTGCGGCCGGCCATCCTTCTCCGCGTCCACGATCATTGACCGGAACTTCAGGATGGAGAAGCACTTTCCGCCGATGGTGCAGCGCACCTGCCGGTAGAACACCGGTCCCCCGTCCTCCAGCTTAATCGCTGCCGCCGTCAGGGCGAAAACAGGGCTCAGCACAACCAGTGCCAGCAAACTCAGCACGACGTCAAACGCTCGCTTAATGCCGTACTGCAGCCCGGAAATGCCGAGGTTCCGTGACAAGAAGAGCGGCGTATCAAAGAGGTTCAGCTCTTCTGAATTCTTGACAATAACGTCGGATAGCTTCGGTACGAAGTACACGCGCTTATCCATGTCAAAGCAGAGCTTGAGCAGCCGGTTTTTATCCGCAGACGGCAGGTCGTTGATGAGTACCGCATCGTGCTGCTGGATGGCTGCACGGATGTTTTGCACCGGCTCCTTGTAGTGCAGGACTGTTTTCACGCGGTACTTATAGGGCACGCCGTCGAGCTTCTCCATGAGGTGATCCGGGTAATCGCCCACGATCTCCACTACGAGGAGCGGCGGGAAGAGCCTGCGGTAGCAGTTGATCATCGGAATGACCAAGAGACTGTCGATCACCGCCTGGATCAGGAACAGCAGTGCATAAAGCCGAACGAATTCATGAAGGAATCGAAACTGGCCGGTGATGGCAAGGGAAAGGAAGACCTCGATGACGTCCGTCACCAGAACGGTCAGAACCTGAGATGCCATGACGCTTGCCTTGCGCTCCACGCCGATCTTAAAGGCATGCAGCCAGCGCCCGACGATAACGAACACAGCGATGTATAAGAGAACAGACATGGAAAGGTTGCCGAGCCCCAGAAGGTGTCCCGTCTGGTTGTTCACCTCGACGAAGTCGTACCAGAACGCCAGAAATAAGGCGGCAGCGATTCCGGTCAGAATCGTCCCGCAGCAAAAGCGATATATGTACTTGCCCTGCAGCTGCTGTTTCATAGAATTACCTATGCTCTGTTTCCCATGCACTCAATGTTACTGTACTGGCGCCATCCAGCAACGGGTCCTAGCGGAGTTGTCCGGTTCGAGGACGTTCTCTGCTCCCCTGTCGCTTGGCTGGCGAATGAACTGTAATCATCCAACTAATGGTTCATTATACCCCATTCAGAAGTTCGCGTATACGAACTTCACCGGATCGTATCCCGGTCCATAAACGCCGAGCAGGAGGATGGCGCAGATGCATGCGAGCAGCAGCGCCCACTCCTTCACGAAGCTCCCCCGGTCAATTCGCTCCCGCAGGGAGACGCCATCACCGCTAAGGTGCGGATCGTGCCGCTCATGGTAGAGGTCCGCGAGCAGCATGACGCCGGCCGTTCCCAGTACGATCAGCAGCGTCCAGCTGTTGAACTGCTGATATGTGCCGTTGATCTCGTGGTAGAACGCTCCGAGACTGAAGGTCAGGTTCGTCACCATCCGCTTCATCATTCCCATTGCCGCCGGAAAGCTCTGTGCCACGTCAAAAACATAGCCGATGAACACCAATACGAACGTCCGCAGGATCTGGAACAGTCGCCAGAGCCGCGCGCCGATCCGGTACCGGCACAGGGCCTCGATTCCCAGTGCTCTTCTCCGCACTGGGAACAAGGGCTCCAGCAGCATCGAGGCGAAAATAATCAGTCCATTCCAAAGTCCGAAGGCAACGTATCGTCCGCCGGCACCGTGCCAGATCCCGACCACGAGGAACACAACAATACACGAGAGACTGGCCGGCAGGACCTTCGACGCATGGCGGCCGAGCTCTGTTTTCCCGAAACGGGTCCTTCCCAGTTTCTTTCCTGCACCGGCAAAGAGCGGCGTCAGCGCCAACGGATAGAAAATGTACTTCTTCATCCATGCGCCCAGCGTGATGTGCCAGCGCCGCCAGTAGTCGTTGATCGATGTTGCGAGGTACGGCTGCCGGAAGTTCTCCGGAAGGCAGATGCCCAGAATCTCAGCAATCCCTCTCGAGATATCAATGCCGCCGGCAAAGTCCGTATAGAGCTGCAGCGCATACAGAAGGACTGCCAACACTGCCATAGAACCAGAGTAGCTCTGGTAGTCGTTTGTCACCAGATAAATATCATTCACAATCCGGTCGGCGAGCACCATCTTGCGGAGATACCCCCACAAAATGAGCTCCATTCCATGCTTGAACCGATTCCATTCCGGGCGATGCTCCGCGAACAGGTCTCCTGCCACCGGATCCCAAAAGCCGATGGGGCCCTGCATGATCTGCGGGAAGAAGCTGGTGAACAGCGCCACCTTCAGGAAGCTCTTCTCCGCCTCCACATTTCCGTTGTACACGTCGATAAGGTAGCCCGCCGCCTGGAATGTGTAGAAGGAAATGCCGACAGGAATCAGGAGTGACAAGCTCCTCTGTCCACCGGTCAGCGTGCTGATCAGTGACGGAACGTATTTGAAAAAGGCCAGAATCCCGAAACTCATCACGAGAACGCTCCAGAGGACGAGCCGCTTGCGGCGCAGAAAGCGAGTGCGAATACGCTTTTTCTCCTCGCGGAGAAGCGCCGCAGCCGTCTTTCCCTCCGTCGCTGTCCTTTTCTTAACAGCAGCTCCTTCATCCGTCACGCACGCCTTTGATTCATTTTCCTTTCTCCCGATGCTATCGCCCTTCTTCAGTGCATCCAGTGCCCTCTTCTGCTCATCCGACAGCCGCTGCAGGAGCCGTGCGCCCAGGTAGACGGCAAAGCTCGTCCATACGATCAGAACGAGATACCCTCCGCCGCAGATCCAATAGAACAGCCAGCTGGCCGCCAAGAGCACCAGCCATTGATGATCCCTCCATCTTCGGAACACCATCGGATATAGGAAATACGCAAGGACCGTTCCCGCCACGAACAGCAGAAAACGGAACGAAACATAACTCATGACACCGCCTCCCCGCCGGACTCCTCCATCGCATGCAGCACATCGAGTACATCGCTGCATTCGTACAGGTCCTTGTTTACGACGCCCTCCGCCTGAAGCCGGTCATAGTACTGCAGGAATAGCTCCGTGTACTGCGCCGTATGCTCCCACTGGCGCTTTTGCTGCTCCTCCAGATTCTCCGCACGCGGCGTCACGCCGTGTGCGAGCAGATACTCTGAGAAATACTTCGTAAACTTGCGCATGCCGCTGACATTCAAATGGTTCGCATCGTAGAAGTCCGTCGTCTCGTCGATACCGATCTCCGCCTTTTTCTTCTCAAAGTTGAGGAACGTATACCCGTATTCCTCCAGGATCTCTCCGATCCGGTTCGTCCGTTTGAAGATCCGCAGCATCCGCTCATCGCCCTTCGCGAACAAGTGCGGTGTGCGGACAAAGAGGATGCTGGCCTTCGGATAGCGTTTCTGACAATGCTGCAGGAACTTCCGCAAGGCTTTTTCGTACGCCGGATCCAGCTCCTCAGTCTCGTCGCTGTTCTCCAGTCCCTGTACCAGATCACACTGCACCGCCGGTCCTGTGATGGTCTCAAAGCCGCGCAGCGTCGACACTCCCTCATTGTCCGTGCCAAAGTGGAGATTATCCCATATCGTGGCCGCCGCACTGCCAAGGCCGCCCGGCTGGTTGGAGTGGTACGCATAAATTGGCAGGAGAAGTCCCAGTGCCGAGCCCCAGTCACCGGTCTGTACCAGATAATCGTCTATGACGCCGAGCCTCGCGGGTGAGAGGAGCGGCAGATGCAGCGCCATGCGCTCCACGGCCGTCTGATGCATGTGGTAGTCCTTCTCCTCTGAGGAGCTGTAAAGGGCACCGTTCACCTCGATCACGATCGCGTCCGGATCCTGGCGGGACATTGTTTCATCGAGCTGTGCCTGCCACACCTGCACCGCATCGCCGTTGATGGTAAAGGGATAGCTCGTGATGCCGTAGTCCCTGTACGCAAGCCCCGAGGAATAGGCACGGCTGATATCACTGGCACCGATCAGCACCACGTCCAGCGAATCCTCCGGCTCCTTATAAAAGCCGATGATCCGGTCCTCATCGTAGTTGCGGTGGATGTACAGCAGATTCCAGGCAGCGTTCATGACCAGCAGAATGGCCAGTGCCAGTGATACCACCTTGGCTGCGCGGCGAAGCCACACGCATTTTATACAATCACTCATTTCCCACCATCTCCTCCAACAGCTCGCGGAGCTTCTCCAGATCCACGGGCTTGGACAGATGTGCATTCATGCCGCTCGCCAGCGACCGGCGGATGTCCTCCTCGAAGGCATTAGCGCTGATGGCCGCGATCGGCACGCTCCTCGCATCCGCGCGCGGCAGGAGCCGGATCTGGTGCGCAGCCTCCAGGCCGTTCATCACCGGCATCATTACATCCATCAGGATCACCTGATAATAGCCCTCCTCGGACTTATTGAACATATCCACTGCCTGCCGCCCGTCCTCGGCGCTCTCCGGAATGCACTCCAGCGTCTCGAGGAAGCTGCAGAGGATCTCCATATTCAGCGCATTGTCCTCCGCAACGAGGACGCGGGTTCCGGGGAAGGTGCGGCGCTTTTCCGCTTCCCTCTCGGCCGCCTTCTCCACCGCGGCCTGCTCCATTCGCAGGGTAAAATAAAACCGGCTTCCCTTCCCAATATCGCTCGTCAGCTCAATCCGGCTCCCCATCAGGCGGACCAGCCGGTTGCTGATGGCAAGCCCAAGGCCCGTTCCCTGCTGGCGTGCCGCCAGCGTGTCCACCTGCTCAAACCGCCGGAAGATTCGCTGCTGATCCTCGGGTGCAATGCCGATGCCCTGATCCTCGACGGCAAAATACAGCTGCGAGAAGCCATCGTCCTCTTCTCTCTCCTCCACGATGAGCGTTACCTGCGTGTGGTCCTCCGAATATTTGCTGGCGTTCCCCAGGAGATTCACCAGCACCTGGCTCAGGCGCAGGCCGTCTCCCCGGAAGCCCGTGTGGGTCAGCCTTGTCTCCATAACAAAGCTCTGATTCTTCTCCAGAAACCGCCCGTCCATCACAGCGTGGAGGCCTCCCAGGAGCTCCTGCAGGTCAAACGGGTCGGAAGCCAGCGTCATTTTGCCGCTCTCAATCTTAGACATATCCAGGATGTCGTTGAGTAGCCCCAGAAGGTAATGGGAGGAGCTCTCCACCTTTTTCAGGCAGTCCGTGCGCCGGCCTTCGGTCTGCCCCTCCTGCAGCGCGATCTGGGTCATGCCGATGATGCCGTTCATGGGCGTGCGGATCTCGTGGGACATGCGGGCCAGGAATTCCGACTTCGCCTGTGCCGACTGGTCGTGGTGCCTTTGATTGATGCTGTTCTGGATGATGGTGCAAATCTCGCACAGCATGGCATTCTGCGCCGTATTTTCCAGAATGGACACCGGCAGTCCCAGGAGGAGAATATCCCCGGCGTACTGTCCGTTGTCCGTCATCGGCAGGAAAATACCGGTCTCCCCGCCGCTGCCAGCGAAGGGCTGGAGTCTGCGCTCGCCCGCCAGACGGTTCAGCCGGCTGTAATCCGCTTCGGAACAGGGCAGAATGGAAGCCCATGTGCTCCCGTCCTCCTTCGAACGCCAGGCATACTCCACGCTGCCGGTCAGGTAGTCCTCGTGGAACCGCGTGACCACGAGATTCTGCAGACCGAACTCGCGCTCCATGCGAAGCGCCGTGAGATCCAGTGCCGCCTCCAGCGCATAATTCCGGTCGAACAGGTTGAGTGCCAGCGAGGCCAGTCCGTTCTGTACACTGTACCCCTGCGACACAATCTCGCCGAAGGGCCGGGCCGTTTCCTTCGAATCCCGCACCGCCTCCCAGCTGATACAGCGCAGGTTCTGGCGCTTGGCCTCCGCCAGCGCAATGCCGGCGCGGCGAATCAGTTCGTCGGTAGAGACAATCACTGCATCTTCAACAGATGGAACCGCCGCGATCCTTGCCGCGCTCACGACAAGCCCCGCATGAAAGCGCAGCTCTAAGTTACTATTCTTCACCAACGCGCCATAGCGCTTCTGCAGATCGTCCAGAATCTCTCGGCAGACCTCCAGCACCTCCAGCGCTGCCCCCGGCATCCACACGAGGAACTCATCCGAGCCGGCGCGCACATAGACAGTCTTCCCCGGTACGCCCTGCATCGTCAGCTTCCGCAGAGACCGCGCGAACTCCTCCAAAAGAACATCTCCGAAGGTCAGGCCGCAATGACCCACGAGGTACGAAAAGCGGCTCAGGTCCAGCACCGCCAGAATTCCCTCCGGCATGCGTACCCGCGCCCGGTCGATGGCCTCAATGCCCGGCTCCAGACGGTAAAAGCCCGTCACCGGATCCCGCATTTCCCGCGCCTCCTGCTCGAGGATGCGCATCTTGGCCTCATGAATGTCACGCACGTAGCCGATGATCCGCTGCTCTCCGCTCTCCGGATCGGCGATCACCTTTCCCTTATACGAGTACCAGCGTCCCTCCGGCTCATTCTCTTCCATTCCGGAATAGCAGTGCTCCATAGACGTTCCGGCTGCTGCACCGACGCCCCCTTCTGCAGACGCCGAGCCGATTCCTCCAGCCGTCTTCCCAGCAGATGCCGGGCCGGTTTCTCCGGCCGTCCCTCCGGCAGCACCCTCCGAGCGGGGCTCTGCGCGCAGGAAGATCTCCCCGGACAGGCTCCCACTCTCTCCGCGGAAAATATGCTCGCACCGCCGCTGGTCCTCCTCCGAGAGCCTTGTCCCGATCACCTGCTCCCGGAAGTCCTGCATGTGCCAGATTCCGTCGCACTTTCTGCTGTTGACGATCTCCAGCGTCTGGGATGCCTCCCGATAGGTGAAAAAGATATCACTGGAGCTCTTGATGGCAACGCGGTAGCGTTCTTTTTCATCCGTCAGCTGATTGCGGATCTGGAGCTCGCGCTCCGAGAGGTTCTCGACGACGTCATGCAGCTCATCCACCTCCGTGATCCCCGACTTCTGGAAAGACCGAAGTCCCGCGATTCCGCCGCGCACGCTGTCCATCAAACGGTGAACCGGCCGGAGCACTTGTGCCACCACGGCGAACATCAAAACCATGCCGGCCGCCGCGCACGCCAGCACCGTCATGAGAACCGTGCGGTACAGACGATTCCCCAGGCCGAAGACCGAGTCCTCCGTCACCAGGCCGCACAGGATCCAGCTCTTATTTTCGTAAGGCACCTGCAGCTTATACAGCGGCAGCTCGGAGCGAACCGCATAGATGCCCTGGCTCCCTACCTGCGCGCCCTTGACCTTCCACAGGTCCTCATGGGGCGTCCCCTCCAGCACAAAGCCGTTTTTCTTCTCGCCGAGCGCCTCATACAGCGCGCCCTTTCCGGCAATCTCGCAATAGGTGCCGTCCTCCCTCTGAATGGCAAGGACATACCCCGCGTTCTGGTTCTGATCCAGATCCTGCACCGGAAAATACGACTTCAGCAGATAGCTCAGCGACACCTCGGTCCCCAGGACGCCGTACACCGTCCCGTTCCAGATGAGCGGCACCGAGTAGGTGATCATCTGATGACTGTCCAGCCGGCTGTCCTCCAGCACGAAGGGCAGCGACCAGTAGGCCATGCTGCTCATCTCCACGTCCGTATTCTCCAGCGCCAGCAGATACGGCTCATAGTAAAAAGCATCGGCCTCGCGCTCGCCGGGATCCTCGAACCGAAAGCTCGTGGTCCAGGCATTATCCAGTGAAATCGATGCCTCCTGCGCCAGGAGCTTGCTCCCTCGCTCCAGGAGGAGGTCCGAATTCGTGACGGTCTCCGTGGTGGGATCGGAATCGCGCAGGAAAAAGCCGGTGTAATCGCCGCCGGCTGCCTCCGCATTTGCCAGAATCAAAAATACCCCGCAGGAGCTGTCTCTCTGCAGGTAATCCAAAAGCTCCGGGAACACCTCCTCGCAATAGGCGAGCTTGGCATCCCGGTCGGTTATAAACTGTTCCTGGCTGACCCCGTTGTCTGCCAGGTACCGCTGGAGCTTCGTGCTAAGGAACGAACTCTCCTTCCGCACCGTGCTCCATTGATCGTCCATGGCATTCTCCAGGACCATCCTGCGGTTCTCTACGATATTGCTGTCGATGTTCACCTCGGCATCGATCATGGTCTCCTTGGTCTTGCTCATCAACAGTGCCGAAAAGGGCAGCACGCCCTCAATCAGCACCACAAAGAGCAAAGGAACCAACAAGATGAACATCAAGGATCGCTTCCGTTTTCCCATACGCTGTCCTGTCTATTATCTGTTCAGCACCTGCCGAATTTCAACGTGAGCAGCCTGCTTGCAGGCGGATTCACGATTGAAATCGGCAGGCGGCCGCGGTCAGATAAGAGAAGGCTGCGACAGCGCCTTCGAAAATCGGACCGCGGTCTGGCCACATCGAGGATTTGCGGAGCAAATTCGAGATGGGGGCTGAACGTTTATCATGCACTTTCTACTGACCCGCTTTCTCGTTCAGGGCCTGCACCAGGCCCTCGTACCAGGTGTCAAACGCTTCGTCTGTCACATACGGCGCGACCGCGTCCGCCCGGGAGGTTCCCTGTGCCACGGCCTCATCGATGGCTGCCTTGTCTGCCGTTGCCTTATCGGAAAGATTATAATCCAGAACCTTTCTGGTGTCATATCCGGTCGCAAAGCACTTGGGCGTGTAGTAGGTGATCTCTTCCGCGCTCCCCAGCACGCTGGCGAGGCAGTCGTAGGCCTTGCTGCTGATCTCGATGTTCTGATCCTGGATCACCTGGTCGAGCACCTCGACGGAATTGGCGTCCTTGCGGACCGGCAGATACGCCGAATCGCAGACAAAGCGCAGGTTGTTTTCCTTCGCCGTGAACCAGCGCAGGAACTCGCACGCCGCGTACTCGTGCTCCGGATCCGAGCTCGTCACCGCCATGCTGGCGCCCTGCTGCACCTGCACCAGATCGCCGTCCTCCATGACGGGAGCCGGGAGCACAACATAGCCGATCGCCTTGCTGGTGCCATCGGCCTCCTCCACCTGATCCGGGAAATACATGGACGATGCCGCCGAGCCGGTGTAGGCCAGGATCTCGCCCGTCTTCACATCGTCCGAGCGGAACTTCCCGGCGCTGGCAAAATACCCGTTCACGTACGGCACATAATAGTTGTCCCACAGCCGCCGGATCTGGTCCTTCGTCGCCTGAATCGTCACCTGTCCGTTCTCCACGGAGAAGATGTCCGTCCCCATCTGCTTCATCCCGATGATAAAATAGTTGGACATCGAATCCCGGCCGTAGAAGGCCTTGCCGTCGTCTGCCACATCCGGCGTCAGGGAATCCGTCCACTCGTAGTAGGCCTTCGCCGTCGCGGTAATTCCCTCCGTGGTAGCAAGGTCATCCAGGCTCGCCCCCGTTGCCTGGGCAAACGGCTCCCAGTCGGTCGTGTTGACCATCATGATCTCCGTCGACTTCGCCACCGGGAAGAGATACAGCGCGCCGTCGTCGTCAAAATATCCCTCCTGCACATAGGAATCCACGTACTCCGACAGCTCCTCCTGGCTGAAATACTTCGTCAGATCCACGAGCTTGCCCTCGTGCTCCACGGCATAGGCCGTGTCTGCATAGGTCGAGAACAGATCCGGCAGCTCCTGCGAACCCACCTTGCCGGCCACCGCGTCCGTAATCGCCGTCTCCAGATCCGACACCGAGCCCTGGCTGTAGCCCTCGACATAGATGCCCTCGTCCTTACCCACGGTCCCGTTGAACTCCGACACCAGATCGTCAAACGCCGCCTGCTGCGCACCGTTGTAGTAGTGCCAGATCGTCAGCGATACAGGGTTGTTCGGATCAAGCTTTACCGTGGTCACGGTGTCGTCTAAGTCCGCAGCTGCACTCGCGCCATCCGTGCTGCCGGCACCGCCTGTGCTGTCGGCACTACCTGATCCGTTTGCACCGCTTTCACCGTTTGCACTCGAGGCCCCGGTGCCGTCTGCACCACCCGCATTCGAGGTGCTGCCCGCTCCAGATCCGCAGCCGACCAGAAGACTGAGTGAAAGCCCAGCCGTAAGGGCTGCCGCCAAAGCCTTTTTCATTGTCATTTCACTGCCGGGGTTATTTTGCTTATTGACTGATTCCGATCCATTTTGCTGATTCATACTTCCTGTTATCCTCACTCTCCAACTCCTCATTGCTGTATTAGGAAAACGCTGATTATGTCCACGCCCCCTTCTATCTTCATCCGTGCATCGCAAAGTTATTCCTCTTGCCCCCTCATCAGGTCCTCCTGCTCCAGGAGCACTCTGAGATTGCTATGACGCTTCAAAGAGTTTGTATCTTCCTGAATAAACGACCATGTCTGTGAATAACTTCCGGCGACAGCGACCTCCTCCGATTCCATAAATTCAATGAACTTCTCAGGCTCCTTTTCGTACTGTTCTGCAAAAGCATCGGCCAGTTCCACTTTCTGCTCATCTGTCAAATTTTCAGATACATTATGCAGAACATGCTCCATGTTTCTTGAAAAATAGTAAATCGAATAGGGGATACGCGCCTTCATTTTTCCGGTGGAACACAGGACCGCAACAACGTCGCTTTTCTTCTTATTTCGTTTCTGAATAGATCTAACATCACCCGTTTCTATATGATCTTCAAAATAACGAATGTCTCTTTCCACTCCGTCCTTTACCAGACTCTCAGGGATAAACGCACCATCCGTATCAATCAGATGGACAATCTGCAGGATATCACTTTCCTTGTACGCGTACTTTTTCATTTCCGCTTCGATTCGCTTCGCCACGCAGCTCTTCGCATTGGTCGGAGCGATCTCTTTTTCCGCTGTAATATCTCCATGAATCACCTGAAAATGAACCTCTGCGGATGCAAAAACAGATTTCAGCGCAGGACTGAGCGCATCTTCATCCGTTGGACCCTCTACGATAACAAAGATAACCCTCTTAGCTTTCGACATACGCCGCCACCGCCTTCCCTGCGCGGCGGAACGCGCGCCCGATCGCTACACTGTCTGTTTCCTCATACATCTCTTCCTTCTGTCCGCCGAGCGTTAGACTGCGCAAATACACATCGCGAAGATTATTGTTGGTCTGTACCTTCTGCAGACGAATATAGCGGTTGTCAGGGTTGGTTGTGGAGAACAGAATGCTCTTCTTTTCCAGCATCTCCAGAGCCCTCAGATTATGGGATGTAAAAATAAGCTGTCCCTTCCCCCCATCCGAAAATACCGCCAACAATTCGCCGAGCAGATATTCAAACACACCGGAATCCAGCTCATCAATTGCCAGGCACATGGAGGGATTGTTGTAAACACAAATCAGCACATTCAGGAAAGAAACAATCTTCACTATACCTTCTGATTCATATTTAAGCGGAATGGAAATTTCTCCCCGTCTGGACAGCAATTCTATCCGATACCCTGTATCTCCGTTATCAAGCAGCTGCTCACCAAAATTGTGAACATCCACCTCCATGCCTGGGATAACGTTCCGCAGTACAATATTCATGCCGTCAATGATTGTCTGTGCGAGCTGAAACTGCTTCTTTGTGACAACAGATGGCTGATCGATCCGTATCAGCAAATCCCCCACCGTAACATGCTTCCCGTCTCGCAGATAAAACGCTACCGGCAGCAGCAGATTCATACTGATCGGTCCGGAATGCTCGTTATTGATGACAAACAGATTCAACCACGCATATCTCCGCAATATTGCAAAAATACCTCTATATCCACCCATCACTTCTTCCCGGCACGCCGAAAACACCCGGTACCCCTCTTCTCCGAAGATGAAAGACTGATGGGATTTAATGGACATGGCCTGCGCAACATTTAAGGCAACCTGCACCTTCTTATCATTTGCAATCAGTTTCTTATATCGATATGCCGGTGCAAACGTAACGTCCTCGTTGTCATATCGATAATCAATCAAGGTTGATTCAACTGCACGGATGTTTTCTCCTCTCGGAACAACAGACAGGCGTTCCTGCGAAATCACAAACCCATCTTTCTCTTTCCCGAAAGCCACACTATAGTTTACAGTCTCTTTCCGCTCTTCTTCCGATACAGAAAAACTCACCTCGATATTGCATTCTTCTTCGTTTTGAGCAATATACTCCCTCGTATCAGCAGAGAGCTCTTTTCCGCACAACAGTCTCTTTACAAAACGGAGTGCCTCAATAACGGATGTCTTTCCGGATCCGTTCTGTCCATACACCCCCAGAACATCTGCTTTTTCCGAAAACAATTCCTTTTCGCTGCATGCAGGCATTTCAATAGTGCCGTTTTTCACATTTTTAAAATTGTGCAGCACAATTTTGTTGATTCGCACGATGTTATGCTCCATTGCGATTCCTCCATTTCCGCACATTTCATCTCGCACGATTTCAATAATAGCACAATACTACAATAGTATTAATACATTTTTACCGTATTAAGGCGTTCTATTTTGCTTTTCACAGGTATCGGAAGAATAGTTCCATCTTTCATGATTCGGAACTGCTTTTGCAGAATTATATCGGGAGGTTCTGTGTCAACTAACAAGATCTCAAACCAGTCGAAAACCTTTTTTTCACCTTCTGCAGGCCAGATCGGCGGATGTATCAAAATTCACAGCATCCACCAGACAATTGTCCTTTATGTTCCAGATAACGATATTCAAGCCACTCTGCACGCGGGAATATTCCGTTTCGTTGACGACGATGGAGCTTGTATTACCACAGTCGGCCCCGGCGCTTGAAATGCTGTAGGCAACATCCCCTATTTCTCCTGAACCTTCAACCGGCGAATCTGCACCAATTGCTTCATCCAGGCTCTCTCCATTATGCAGTACCGCATAAAAGCTATTCTGCGTTTTCCCGCGCAGATCCGTTTTTACACCAAGCTCCGACAGCTTGCTCTGAATCTCGTCCGTCATAGCCCCCGCCGCATCATCCATTGCAGACAGAAAGACTACATAATCGGGATCATTGATATCCTTCAGAAACTCAACAATGTCTTCCTCAAAGATAACCTGATCATCCTTGCTGAATGCGTAATCATCAATATTCGCAACATCCACCACGCCGGCATCATACAATTCATGAATCAAGAGCTTCGTCCGATACTTCTCTCCCCGGGTATTGCAGTGAAATAATGCATTGGACATCAGATCCTCCGGAAACGCATAGGCGCACGGATCGCTGATATACTCTATGCCGATCTCCTTTTCTTCATTTTCCTTCAGCGTCTCAAGATTGCTCAGGTCGCCGACAATGCCTTCCCCGATCTTCGGAGCGGATACAAAATAAATGCTCGCCCCCTTTGACTCAACAAATTTCTTATACTCCGTGATGTATTTTTTGACATCGGGTGCAATCTGGGGATCCTCAATGTTGATCGTCCCGCCATACATTTCTCCGCCATCCCGATATCCATACATAATTTCGTCCCGAGGGAATGTCATCTGCGCAGTCTCCGGATCAAAAGCCTCTCTCGAATAATTCCCGGTCGCCGGCTGAAACGCCTGCTTGGTATATGCATAGTCGAATAAGGATCCGATGATCTTCGGCCAGACGCGAATCGGCAGGTATCGATACATCTCAATGTGGTTATCAATGGCGGACATCACCAGCTTCACATCGATATAGTCAAAATACCCCGGCCGGTTCCAGCCATCTTCATATCCTAGGAGGACAATATCGCCCTCATTGATATTCGCCTTTGACAGCCCCGTATAGAATACAGCGCCCAGCCCGGCATGCAGTCCGAGATTCGCCACCTTGTATCCCGTTGCCTGCTCCAGCATCTCCTGATCCAATCCAAATGCTGAGCTCGATCCGGCTACTATTATGATTTTCGGCTCATCCATTTCCTTTAATATCCGGAATTTATCCTGAATCAGGCTCTGATAGCTGGACCGGAATGTATCCTGCGGTGTACAGACGATAGCCAGGAAAATGATTGCGATAAAACCCACTCCTGCAAGAATGCAGCCGAGCAGATACTTGATAAACTTGATCATCTGCTTCACCCCATCAGAAATCGAAATACAGGAACTGCGAATTGACAGTCGATGTTCCGGAAAGACCGGTAAACACCGTCACTGCAATAAGAAATCCCAGAAGCATGCACTGCAGAACCATCGGCCGCTTTATAAACGTCTGGTAGGAAAGAGTCTGTTTTTCATCATATCTTCTGCATTGAACCACTGAGAAAACAGCGGTAAGCAGAATCGTCAGCGCAGTCTGTGTTACCGATCCGCCGATCGTCCAGAGCTCAGGAACAAACAATTCCGTCGGACTGAGAAGGACCATCCGGTAAATAATATGAAACGACTCTCCCACGCTGTTACGGAAGAATACCCATGTTAAGGTAACCAGCCAGAAAACAATGCATCTCCGAATCAATACGACGGAAGCGCTCTGCTCATCAACACGGATATATCTGTAAAAGTGCGTCTTGATCGGGCGAAGAATCTGTCCGATGATCACGAGAACGCCGTTAACCGCGCCCCAAACCACAAAATGCCACGCTGCTCCGTGCCACAGTCCCGATATCAGGAATACGATCATGACATTGATGTATTTGCGAAGCTTTCCCTTATGCGCCCCCCCCGAGCGGAATGTAGATATTCTCGACAAACCAGTCATTGAGTGAGGAATGCCATCTGCGCCAGAACTCGGAAAGGCTTGTCGAAAGATACGGATTCCGGAAATTTCTGCCGATATCGATGCCCAATACCTTGGCAAGTCCCTGTGCCATATCGGAATACGATGAGAAATCCGCATAGATATACAGCGAAAAGCTGACAGCGGCAGCAATGTAATAGGCTGTCCCGTATGTGAGATACGCATTCGACGTAAACACCGTACCCACGATCGTCAGAAGACGATTGGCAACACAGATCTTAACAAACGCTCCCCAGATGAACAGAATCGTCCCCTTGATCGCCTGCTCACTGTCAAATCTCGGATTTCGAATCTGCGGCAAAAGGTTTCTCGACTTCTGAATCGGTCCGGATAATATCGTCGGGAAAAAGGAGGCAAACGCGCCATAACGAAGGATATTCTTCTCCGGCGTCAATCCCTTCCTGTACACATCCGACAGATAAGAAATGGACTGGAACACATAGAATGACAGCCCGACCGGCAGAATGATGTCAAGCGCCGCAAGCGACATTCCCGTCGCAGCATCCCAATTGCTGATAAAGAAGTTGGTGTACTTGAAAAAGGCCAGTACACCAAGATCTGCAGCAAAAAACAGCAAATAGATCAGCCGGTTTTTATGCCGGAAAAGAACCATTCCCCCAGTGTACGAAATCAGAATCACACCACCCAGGAT
Organism: Clostridium sp. CAG:508; assembly: GCA_963650385.1. Taxonomy (GTDB): domain Bacteria; phylum Bacillota; class Clostridia; order Lachnospirales; family Lachnospiraceae; genus CAG-791. The sequence continues at coordinate 102,334 of CAVJLL010000002.1, forward strand.
CGGCAGATAATGCCAGTCACTCCATCCATAGAAAATAAAACTGCCTGCCAGTAAAAGGATGTAACGATATCTGGCAGGAATGCAGTAATAAACGATCACAAACGCCGCGATAAATCCGGCAAAACTCCAGCTTAAAAAGTTCAAACTCTCCTCCCCGTCTCAACACTCTCCGCCGCGATTCTCCCGTACCGGAAGACCCTCGGCCCCTTCTCCTGCGCAGCCGTCTTCATCATTTCATAAACCGCCGGCTCGGCAATGATTTCCGTCAGAACTCTCTGAACCTCCGCTTCGGAATCTTCCTGCAGAAAGCGCACGTTTCCGCCGAGGTCCACGTGGTGCGTCCCTTCCCAGTCCTTCACCACTAAGGGAACACCCTGCCCGGCCGCCTGCTCCCAATACACCGAATGTCTTCCGGGGAAAACAGCGAGCTCCGCCGCCGCAAACAGCCGATAGGACGACTCGTTGTCCTGCCAGCCAATATATTGCACCGCATCTCCATCCGTAAGCGCATCAAACCGCTCGCGAAGGTTAGCATCCACCGAGCCGAACACCAGGAGCCTGACTCTGCCGCTATCCATCAGCCCATCCTCTTCCTGCAGCTTCTGAACCGCCTCCATCAGGAAGAGCGTCTGCGGCTTCCAGGCATCAATCTTCCCGCCGCTGACGATCAGAAAATCCTGCTCTGCAATTCCGTATTGCTTCCTGGTCTCTGCAATCTGCTCCTCCGTGCCTGCCGCATCGGCGAGCACATCATCCGCTCCCATCACCAGGAGCCTGCACTTCTCCTCGGGAAGAGCATACAGATTCCTCAGGAAATTGACCCTCGCCGGCATCACGCCGTAGAAATACCGCACATACGGCTCCACGCGACGCGTACAAAAGCGCCAGATGATCCGGTGCAGAACGTTTTCTGAGAGCCATCCGGAGGCACTGTTGGAGTAATCCGCATGATTGTCGACATAGCATCGAACCTCTGGATGACGTCTTAAATACCCTGCAATCCGGCACAGGTCCAGGAACTGGCACGCATGCACAAAGAGAATATCCGGAGCCTCCTTCTCTATGACAGAAATGATCCCCGGATATACCTTCAGCCGCGTATCAATGGTGCCGAAGAGCATCGGAATGCGGATCACCTTTACATCGTCCTCGTTCCGATAATCCGTCTTTGCGGTTGTCGTAAGCCCGCCGCTCGTGTCATTGATCCACTGCGAGGCGATCAGCGTCACCTCATACCCCATGCGCCGGTGATACTTGGCCAGCAGGTTCTCCTGGTAGCTAAACCCATCCGTTGTAGGCCCGCACAGGCAGACGTGCACAATCTTCCCTACGTTATGCGCGTTATCCGCTTTCCTACAGTTATGCGCGCTATCCATCCTCATACAGTTATCCACGCAGCGCCTCCCGGTAGACCTCCTGCATGCTCTGGTAATAAACCTCCGGCGAATACCGGCTCAGTGCATAGCTCCGGCAGGCATCGGACAACTCCCTGGTCTTCCTCTCTGCAACTCTCACGACTTCGCAAAGCGCATCCACATCTCCAGTCGGAACAAACCTCCCGATCGGCTCCTGCGCAGTGTAGGGAATGCCAGTATTATCAAATCCGATGACCGGCGTTCCGCATGCGAGCGCATCCAGAATCGTATTCGGCATCGTATCTGCAAGGCTCGTGCACACGAACACATCCGCGATGGAATAGTACTCCGCCAGAAGCACCTGATCCTTCACAAAGCCCGCGGCATAGCAATTCCCCGGGATGACCGCCTTCGGATCATCCATTCCTACGTAGACGAACAATATGCCAGCATCCGCTCCGACATTCGCTGCATCTGCCGCATGCTGGACATCCGATGATGCTCCATTCACCTGCTCCGCCTTCTGCCCGGCTTCACCCAGAAACCGCTCCGCCATCTCGATAAAGAAATGTCCGCCCTTTCTGGCATTGGAGTACGGCGCCACCGTCAGTACAATCTTCTTCCCATCCCGTTTCGCCTGCAGCAGCTCCTCCGGCAGCCCGTGATAATCCTCCCGTGGGTAAAATACACGGTCCGTATCCACGTATTCATCCACGCAGTACATCCGCTTGCCCTTCAGCAGATACGAGCTCTCCGCCCGCTCCAGTACCCACTGCGGCGCCGTGAAACAAAGCTGCGCAAAGCCGTCATAGGCCTTTTTCTTATCCAGCAGCGCCTTTCTGGCCTGCCGGAACCAGAATGTGGCCGGATACTCCTTAAGCTTCTGCCGGCAATGCTGACATCCTGTCTGAAACTGATCACAGTCAAAAGAATAGCAGCACCGCCCCAGATACGGATACTCGTCCAGCATCGAATACACGGTCGGAATGTTCTTCGCCTTCAGATACTCCAGCAGCATGCAGATATTCAGATAATAGCCGTGGAGATTGTACAGCTGCACCAGATCCGGCGGATTCTGCTCCAGCTCCCGGATCAGCCGCCGGGTTGCTGCAGCGGAATAGTAGCCGTGCAGGCCGGTAAGCCGGGCCAGAAGGACATGCAGATACACCGATGCCTTCGATGTGACCATGCAGATCTCCTCGGTCCCCGTCACAGCATCGTTTCTCCCGTAGTACAGGCGCACCTCATGTCCGTCTTCCTTTAACCGCCGGTACATGCCGTAGGCAATTTTCCCCGTGCTCCCCGACATGGCAGTCACATTTACGATTGCAACTCTCATTCAGCCCTCAATAATATCCTTCCAGGTCCGGTCCATCGCCTGCCTCTGCCTCCCCGCGCAGTCCAGGTTGTGGAGGCGCTCCTCCTCTGAGAACTGCAGAAGCTCCCTCACATCGCATTCTGCAAGATCCTCCGACCGGAAGGTAATAAATTCATACTCATCAAAATATGCGCGCAGGCCCTCCGGGAGGAATACCTTCTTCCCCATCGCGAGCATTCGGCTGATGTTCCCCAGAGCCTGCTGCCTGCTATTATAATAGATTCCGACACTGCAGGAATATAGGAAACGCATATATTCTTCAAAGCACATGTACTGCGTGATCGGATGAAAGCGCTCGCCGAAGAGCTCCCGCCCCCGCCGGATAACCTCCTCCCGATAAGCCGCATTCCCGTAGGACAACGGGCACCACAGCTCCGGACCATCTGTATCCACTCCATTTGTATCCGTTTCATCTGTATCCATGCTGTCCGTATTCAGCCCCCGCAGCATTTCGAACAGCTCAAGGTGCCGGTTGGATTCTGTAGCAGAATTTCCAATGACGATGCGCACTCTTCGCTCGCCTCTCTCTGTGCCGCTCTTCTGTAACTGGCCGTCACCATCCTCTTCGGCTTCAGTTTCCCACACGTTCCGCTGCACCGGCTGACTCTTCTCCCAGCCGTCCTTCCGCAGCCGATCATCACCATCATCTTCAGAATCCCGAACGATCACCTGCTGCTTCCGTTCATCCTTCTCCCTGCTGCTCTCCCGCAGCGGACTATCACCGTCCTCGTATTCCCGCACAATCCGCCGCACCGCCTCCGCCTTCTCCTTGCTCTCCGGAACCGGCACATAATACATGCGCTTTCCCTCCGCAAACGGGAAAATCCGCAGGAACGTCTCCCGCTCCGGACGCGTCAGCAGAATAATCCCCGCCGCACGCTTCAGGTCATGCCGAATCACTCGCTCATTAAACCGATCTCTCCAGTCGATACTGCGGCCGTCCCTCTGCAGATCCTCATAGTCCCCTCCCCAGAACTGCCACCAAGTCTTCTGCAGTACCGACTTCCCATAAATCGGCAGCACATACTGCAGCGTGAACACGCCGCTGACGATGATCTTATCCGCCCGGCGCACGTGCCGAATCAGCTCCGCGTTCCGCAGAAATTCCCGGTAAGAACGAATCCGGTGCACATTCGGCAGCGCCGGCAGCTCCTCCTCACACCGGCGGTCCACGGTGTAGAACTGCATCTCCTGCTCCGGAAAATGCTCCTCCATGTAGGAAATCATCCCGCCGGGAAAGCCGTTCGACTTGTTGATAAAAAAGACGATCTTCCGAGGCTCCCCCGCCCGAGCGTCATCTCTGCCCCGCAGGAACGCCCGCTTCAGCTCCTTCATTTCCCACCGGCGCCCGAAGAGCAGGATCGCCATAATAACAATCAGCAGCTCCGAAATCACCCCGCCGGCAATGAACCGCACCAGCACATTCGGTATATGCACCTGCGCATATACAAGCCGAACAACACAGGCCATGAGCACCGCAGCCAGGATAAAATACAAATTCCACAGCCAGTACCGAACATACCTTCCGGCTCCGACCTTCAGGCACTCCCGATACACCACAGCACTTCGTCCGATCCAGAAGACGATCTGGCTGACCACCGTCCCGATCAGAACGCCCGCAATCCCCCAGTACCTTACCAGCACCACAGACATTACAATGTTGCACAGTGCCCCCAGCATCTCGACGTATTTCTCCGACCGGAAGAGCCCTGCGCTATTGATAAAATCCGACGCCGCGCCGTGCACCAGATGAATGTATAAATCCATGCAGAGCAGCAGCACCACCGCATTCCCCAGCACCATATCCTCGCCGACCCACCAGATGATGAAATCCCCGGCCAGCACCGACATCGGAACCACGGTACTAAGTGCCAGCAGGTAGCGGGCAAACGTGTTCAATGCCAGAACCCGCTCCCGCTTATCACCATCCTCCTCATCCAGAAGATGACTCCCCAGCACAGGCACAATCGGGGACAAAATGCTGCTGCTAAGAGCCTTCAGGCCGGACGTAATCGTTGTATAATTGACAAAATAGCCGACCGTAACGGTCGATACGAATGCAGAAATCACCAGATTATCCGTCGAGTTGTAGATAAATCCGGCCACCTTCCCGGCAAAAATGTTCCTCACATCCCGCAGGATTTTCAGTAGCCGCGCCTTGTCCAAAGGCACTCGATGCAGATAGCTGTAATGCCGTGAGCAATAGAAATGGATCACCAGATTTGACGTGCAGGTCTGGACCACCTTCAGGATCAGATAGACCACATAAGATCCGTAGGTAACCAGTACCACACATTGGATGATATTAAACAGAACCGAGCACACAATGTCCGCCGTTTTGGACACGTACTCCTTCTGATCCGCATACAGAATTGCCCTCTTATATGCCAGGAAATACGTACATACCGTCGCCGCCGCCTGGAGCCAGAAGAACGCATATACAGCCGCCGTCACCGGTATTCCCGTCACAATCACGCGCAGAAACGGTGTCAGCACCATTACCGCCAGGATGAGGAAAATCCCCACCCCGCGGTACAGGTACTTCAGAATGTTCAGAGTTGCATTGATCTCCGCCTCATCATGATCATGAAGCGGCCGATACAGATTGTAGACAACCGCCGTCTCGAATCCCAGCTCCGCCAGAGACAGCGCATTCAGCACCGAAAAAAACGTGCTGTTCAGTCCCAGTAACTCAACTCCGATGCACCGAATGAACAGACTTCTGGTTACAAATGTAAACAGCATCCCACAGGCCTGACTGATCAGGCCGATCGATGAGTTCTTAATCACTGTTTTCCTTTTGCTGCCCATTCTGAAGGGATAACCTCCCGATTGTTTATCCTGAATTATTCACCATGCTATTTTCAGCCCAGGTGTTAACCTGGGGCCCGCTCGAATTTTGTCATTTGACTAAGTGAAGCTGAGC
>CAVJLL010000003.1:0-91652 GCA_963650385.1 Clostridium sp. CAG:508
TAGCCGTGAGTTTTCCCACAGCTAAGGGCTTCGTTTATAATATGGATTCGTTCAGGAGCATGTTAGAGTTTAGACTCTATGGCTCTGAACGCCTGTTGCACAACCACTTGTCAATCATCCTCTAACCCGGAAACCACCGGATCACAAGAATAATGATGCTCATGCAACTGTTATCAAATTGTTATCAAAAGACTTTCCGAAATGCCGCAACCCCGCATATACAATGGGGTCCCTCCCCTGCTGCGCAGCGGTCCTCCCCATTGTCATGAATACTGGTTTTTCCGACATCCCGGATTATTCCAGTTCAATCGTTCCCGGCGGCTTGCTGGTAAGGTCGTAGAGTACGCGGTTCACACCCTTAACCTCATTGATGATGCGCCGCATGCAGGTCTGCAGCACGCTCCACGGAATCTCCGCAGCCTCTGCCGTCATGAAATCCGATGTCAGAACGCCGCGCAGTGCCACCGCATAGTCATAGGTTCTTCCATCTCCCATGACGCCGACGCTGCGCATATTGGTAAGAGCTGCAAAAAACTGACCCTTCCCCATATCGATGCCGCCCTTTTCCAGCTCCTGCCGGAAAATTGCGTCCGCATCCTGCACAATGCGAACCTTCTCCTCAGTCACCTCGCCGACAATTCGAACGCCCAGGCCCGGTCCCGGGAAGGGCTGACGGAATACCAGGGCTCTCGGAAGTCCCAGCTCCAGTCCGGTCTGGCGTACCTCATCCTTGAACAGATCGCGAAGCGGCTCCACAATTTCCTTGAAATCCACGTTCTTCGGAAGACCGCCGACGTTGTGATGCGATTTGATCACTGCGCTGCCGGTTCCGACGGCGCCGCTTTCCACCACATCCGGATAGATGGTTCCCTGGGCGAGGAAATCCACCGTTCCGATCTTCTTGGCCTCTTCCTCAAACACCTTAATGAATTCAGCGCCGATGATCTTACGCTTCTGCTCCGGATCTGTAACTCCAGCCAGGAGACCATAGAAGCGGTCTGCTGCATTGACGCGGACAAAATTCAGCTCAAAATTTCCCTTCGGGCCGAATACCGCCTCAACCTCATCGCCCTCATTCTTGCGGAGAAGACCGTGATCAACAAACACACAGGTCAGCTGTTTGCCGACTGCGCGGGAAAGAAGCGCCGCAGCAACCGAGGAATCCACGCCGCCGGAGAGACCGAGCAATACCTTTCCGTCTCCGATTTTCTCCCGAAGTTCCCGAATGGTTGATTCTGCAAAGGAAGACATCTCCCAGCTGCCGCTGCAGCCGCAGATATCCCGCACGAAATTGCGCAGGAGCTTCATTCCCTCTTCCGTATGAACCACTTCCGGATGGAACTGCACGGCATAAAGGCCGCGCTCCGGATCCTCCATGGCCGCCACAGGGCAATCCGCAGTATGCGCCGTAATGTGGAAGCCCTCCGGTACTCCGGCAATGTAATCAGTGTGACTCATCCATACCGTGGATACAGCCTTCACGTCCTTAAACAGAGCCGAAGCTGTGTCATCCACCGTCGTATCCGTATGTCCGTACTCACTGACCGGTGCGGTAGCAACCGTTCCGCCCATACGGTACGCCATCAGCTGAGAGCCATAGCAGATGCCCAGGATCGGAACTCCGATCTCAAACAGGTCCCTTGTATAGGTCGGGGATGTCTCCTCGTATACACTGTTGGGTCCGCCCGTCAGGATGATTCCCTTCGGGTGCATGGCCTTGAGCTTATCCAGTGAAATGGTATACGGATGGATCTCACAGTATACCTGGTTTTCACGGACTCTGCGGGCGATCAGCTGCTTATACTGGCCGCCGAAATCGAGAACAACAATGAGTTCGCGCTCCATACTCCGCTTTCCTTTCTGTCTAGTAAATTTCCGCAGCTGTCTGTTCAGAGTCCATTCACAAGCTTACCGGCTCTGAACAGCTGCAGATCCCATACCTTAATAAATCACTCTTCGAATGCATACATACGGCCGATAGGTCGCCGCACTGTACTTGATTCCGGTTGCTGCCGTACTCGCATGCACGATGGTTCCGTTGCCGATGTACAGTGCAACGTGTCCCGGATAGCAGATGATGTCTCCCGGCTGTGCGTCGGCCAGTGAATCCACTGCAACCCCGGCACTTCTCTGGGAAACGTCCGTACGGCCGATGGAGTAACCAAAGTGCGCATAAACCAGCGATGTAAATCCTGAGCAGTCCGTCCCCTCCGTCAGGCTGTTGCCGCCGTAGACATAGGGATTTCCGACAAACTGCGTCGCATAATTGGCGACCGACTGTCCGGATACACCGTTGGAATTCACTGCCGGCGCAGAAGAGCTCGAGGAACTTGAGGAGCTTGAAGAACTCGACGATTCGGAGCTCGAGCTGCTCTCCTCCTGGTCGGAGCTGTCCTGACTCTGTGCCGCACTCTCCGAGCTTGCCTTGGCCGCCGCCTCTGCCGCTGCCTTCGCTGCAGCCTCCTGCCGCGCCTGCTCCGCCTTTGCCGCCTCTGCCTCTACAGCAGCCGACAACTCTGCATTCTGTGCCTTCAGCTGCGCTGCCAGCTCATTTGCTGCAGCCTTTGCTTCCTCCAGCTGTGCAGTAACGTCCGCGTTCTGTGCCTCCAGCTCATCGACCGTCTGCTGCAGTGCCTCCTGCTCCTCCTCCAGGCCTCGTTTGGATTCCTCCTGTTCGGATTTCTGCTCCTCCAGCTGCTGCTGAACCTCCGCAACCTTTCTCTGTACCTCCTGGAACTCCTCCAGCTTCTTCCGATCGTACTCATAGAGCTGTTCTACATAGCCAACCTTGTTGAGCATGTCCGAGAACGAAGACGCCTTCATCAGAATCTGAACATAGGTCGCATTCCCCTGCTCATACATGTAGCGAATGCGTTCCTTCATGGCCTCATATCGAGCCTCTTCATCCGCCTTCGCTGCATCATACTCCTTCTGCTTCTCTGCAATCTGCTCCTCCAGATCCGCAATGGTCTCCTCGAGCAGCTGAATGCTGGCCAGATTCTCTACGAGCTGTGCGTTTTTGGCTTCCAGCTCCTCGTTGATCTGCTGCTCCTGGCTCTGCAGACTTGCAGCCTCGCTCTGCGCCGCGCTCAGCTGGTTCTTGGTCGCATTTGTCTTTTTCCGCAGACTGTCAACCGAAGCCGCGGAAACACCGGCGGGAACGCTGGCCGCGAAAACAACCGCAAGCGACAGGGGAAGCAGCTCCCGGCGCAGGAATCGTTTTATTTTTGAATATAACTTCATGGAAAAGCCTTTCGAAGCCGGAAACTACAGTTCGCAATTGCCCACGGTTCTGGGGAAAGGCAGCACATCACGAATGTTCTCCATGCCGGTCAGATACATGATGGCACGCTCAAAGCCAAGGCCAAAGCCCGCATGGCGCACAGAGCCGTAGCGGCGCAGATCCAGATAGAACTCATACTGGCTCTTGTCCATGCCAAGCTCATCCATCCGGCTCTCCAGGATGGACAGATCATCCTCACGCTGGGATCCGCCGATGATCTCGCCGATTCCGGGAACCAGGCAGTCACAGGCCGCCACCGTCTTTCCATCGGGATTGAGCTTCATATAGAAGGCCTTGATGTCCTTCGGATAATCCGTCACGAAAACCGGACGTTTGAATTCCTTCTCCGTCAGGAAGCGCTCATGCTCCGTCTGCAGATCGCATCCCCAGTACACCTTGTTCTCAAATTCATCGTTGTGCTGTTCGAGAATCTTCACTGCATCCGTGTAGGTGATCCGTCCGAAATCAGAGGATGCAACATGCTCCAGACGCTCCAGGAGCCCCTTGTCTACAAACTGATTGAAGAACGCCATTTCATCCGGTGCGTTCTCCATGACATAGCGGATGATGTACTTGAGCATTGCCTCCGCCAGCTCCATATCATCCTCCAGATCCGCAAAGCAGATCTCGGGCTCAATCATCCAGAACTCCGCCGCATGACGCGTTGTGTTGGAGTTTTCCGCGCGGAATGTCGGTCCGAAGGTATATACATTGCGGAACGCAAACGCATAGGTTTCAACATCCAGCTGTCCAGAAACCGTAAGATTGGTGGGCTTTCCGAAGAAATCCTGCGAATAGTCCACCGTGCCGTCTTCTTTCTTCGGGATGTTGTTCAGATCCAGCGTTGTAACCTGGAACATTTCACCGGCACCCTCCGCATCGCTGCCCGTGATCTCCGGCGCGTGAACATAGACAAAATCCCGCTCCTGGAAAAAGCGGTGAATCGCATATGCCGCAAGGGAGCGGACGCGCATTACCGCCTCAAAGGTGTTGGTCCGAACACGCAGATGCGGCATGGTGCGAAGATATTCAAATGTATGACGTTTTTTCTGCAGCGGATAATCCGGTGTCGACTCACCCTCAACCTCTGCCCGCAGCACTTGCATCTCCAGAGGCTGCTTGGCCTCCGGGGTTGCAACAATTTTTCCGGTCGCAATGATCGCTGCGCTGATGTTCAGCTTCGCAAGCTTTGCAAAATCCTCAATCTCTGCAGAATATACCAGCTGAAGATTCTTAAAGCAGGAGCCGTCATCCAGCGCAATGAAGCCGATGGACTTGGAATCGCGGTTGGACTTGATCCAGCCTGCTACCGTAACCTCCTGATCGTAATAGTTCTCCGGCTTGCTGAAAATATCCCGGATCTCTGCCAGCTTATAGCTCTCTCTCATTGTTGCCTCCTCTGCCTGCTTACTTTGTTTCGGTGGTCTCTTCTGCTGCGTCTTCAGCGGCTTCTGTCGTTTCTGTCGCAGCATTCTCAGCAGTCTCTGTTGTATTCGACGCAGCATCCTCAGAGATTTCGGTCGTTTCTGCCGCCGCATCCTCAGTGCTCTCGGTGGTCTCTTCTGCTGCGTCTTCGGTTGTCTCGGTTTCCTCGTCGTCGCTCGGTTCACTCACGACAGCCTTTTTCTGCAGGAACTCCAGAACATTCTGCAGCATCAGAGATTCGCGGACGGACTCGGCATCCTCCGATTTCTTGAAATCATCCACGCTGCTGTAGCCTGCCTGCGCAGCATAGCTGGAAAGCTGGGTGTTGAACTCCGTGCGGGAAGGGTTCAGACCTTCCTTATCCGCAATGGCCTTCATAACCAGGAGCTCCTTGGCAGAGTCCGTTGCGTTGTCCGTCAGGACCTGCTCCGGATCATCCTCGTCCGCTCCCAGGAATGTAGTCAGGAAATCATCCAGCTCCATCCCGTACTGCGTTGCATAATTGGTGTAATACGTCTTCACGGATTCCACAAGACGATCGATCATCTTCTGCGGCGGGTCCTGGAGATATGTGCTGTTCTCCACAACATACTGCGCCACCTTCGACTGTACATCGCTGTCGTAGGAGCTCTGTGCCTGCTGCATCAGGTAATCGTAGATGTAGTCATTGTACTCTTCCACAGTGGATACACCGGAGATGTCCTGGCTCACAACCCAGTCATCCGTCAGCTCCGGGGTGACCTTCTGCTGAATCTTGTTGATGGTCACGGCGAAAACAACCTCCTGCCCGGCCAGATCCGAATTGCTGTAGTCCTCCGGGAACGTGAGATCCAGATCAAGCGTCTCGCCCACCTTGTGTCCGATCAGTCCGTCCTCGAAGCCGTCAATGAAGGAGCCGGAGCCAATGGTAAGGTCATAGCCGGTGGCGCTGCCGCCGTCGAATTCCTCGCCGTCCTTTTTGCCGACATAATCGATGTTGACAATGTCACCATCCTCCACGTCATCCCGGTCCGTGATCTCCTCGGTTGTGGCAGAGCTGCTCAGCTGGTACTGCACCATGTAATTCACATAGTCATCCGACACAGACGGTGCCGTCTCTTCGACCGGAATAGCGCTGTAATCGCAGGGCTCCACGAAGTTGGAGGCCTTCAGGCCGCTCAGATATGCTGCATCATTGCTCGTGCATCCCGTTACGCTGACTGCAAGAAGCGCCGCTGCTGCAGACGCCAGAATTGTTTGCTTTCTCATTGAATATTCCTTCTGTCCTTTCATTCGTCCATACCGTCGGAACCCCGAATTCTTCGTTTCCGGCAGCAAGTCCATAATAGACTACAGTTTAGCACAATGTTTCAGGCCATTAAACCCCTTTGCCGACCTTTTCCTTGCCCTCACAACAAGACGGGTGCTACAATAAAAGCCGCAGTGCAAGCACTGTATTACGCAAATTGCAGGAGGATTTTTGAGTGAGTACTTCCCTTATCGTAACGCTGATCATTCTGGCCGTTCTGGTCGGTGCCGTGGTTGCGCTGTATTTTCTCGGCAAGAGAATGCAGAAAAAGCAGCAGGAGCAGGAGGCGACGGTTCAGTCGACCAAACAGCCTGTCACCATGCTGATCATTGACAAGAAGAAAATGAAGCTGAAGGAGGCCGGTCTGCCGCAGGCCGTTATGGATTCCACGCCCAAGTACCTGCGCAGAGCCAAGCTCCCCATTGTAAAGGCCAAGGTTGGTCCGCAGATCATGAACCTGGTGGCGGACGACAAGATTTTTGATGAGATTCCGGTCAAGAAGCAGGTTCGCGCCATGGTCAGCGGAATTTATATTGTTGAAGTGAAGGGCCTCCACGGCCAGAAGCTGGAAAAGCCGGAGCAAAAAAAGAAGAACTTCATCGGACGCTTTATGGACAAGGTCCGCGAAGTCGGCAGCGCCGGCCCCACCGGCAAGTAAGCCTGTTTTACGAACAGCGCGATGCTGCAGGCGGGTTCCGTTAAACCAGCAAACGAATAAAAAAACTTCCAAAAAGCAAAAAGGCTTCCGGCTGTTGCCGGAAGCCTTTTTCATGAATTTATGTTTATAACTGTTCAGATTCCATCTGCAAAGCCTGTCTGGAACCGCTGGAACTCCGAAAATTCCGGATGCTGTTCCAGCCTTGCAAAGGCCTTCTGGGCCTCTTTCTTCTCTGTAAAGGCTGCAAATACGGTAGGTCCGGACCCGGTCATGATGCTGCCGAGTGCCCCGTTCTCCAGGAAGAACTGCTCCAGACGTCCAATGACCGGATACTCCGCTCCGGTTTTCTGCTCCAGAACGTTCCCAAACCGCGCGCACATGCCGCTCCGGTCACCCTCACAAATCGCCTTCACCATGCCGTCCACATCCGGATGATGGATTTCCGCCTCCGGAATGCTGTCATATTCCGTGTAGACCCATGCCGTGGATACATCCAGTGCCGGCTTGCACACCAGGAGCGTGCTCTCCGGCGGCGCCGGGAGTCTGGTCAGCACCTCGCCGATCCCCTCGCAAAGGCAGGTCCCGCCCGTCACGCAGTAAGGGATGTCTGCTCCCAGAGGAAGCGCAAGGCGGCGAAGTTCCTCATCGGAGGCACCCAGCTCATACATTGCATTCAAAAGGCGAAACACCGCCGCCGCATCGGCGCTCCCCCCCGCCATTCCGGCCGCAATCGGAATCCGCTTATCCAGATGTATCTGAAGACCGCCGGTGAGACCGTATTCCCTGCGCATGACATCCGCCGCACGCCAGACCAGGTTCGAGGGTCCGGACGGCAGCGCGCCGCTGTCCGTGGTCAGAACGATGTCGGCGCCTTCGGATTCTGTAATTGTCACCGTATCAAATATATCGACCGTCTGCATGATCATGCGGACCAGATGATATCCATCCGCACGTCTTCCGGTAACATCCAGCGAAAGATTTATTTTGCCGTATGCCTTTCCTGTAATACTGCTTTGCATGATTTTCTCTCCATCCCACTGTTTTGCTGCGGCATTCCACGGAATCTTCGCCTCCGCAAGGCGCTCCGCCCGTCACTGTACAGGCGCCAAGCCGCGGCGGGTCCCGGCGGAGTTGTCCGCCGCCCGGACATTTGACCGGCAAGTGTTACTGCTATTTCCGCCCGGATCACGTTCAGCAGGAGCTACTCAACCGCACCCACGAGCTCCGTAATGGAGCCAAGACGGTGGCGCTCTGCATAGGCTTCCATTCCCTCCAGCACATCCACCGCCGCCGAAGGATTGTGAAAATTCGCTGCACCGACAGCAACGCCCGTGGCCCCGGCCAGCATCAGCTCCAGCGCATCCTCCGCAGAGGAAACACCTCCCATACCAATGATCGGGAGCTTCACCGCATGTGCTGCCTCATAGACCATTCGAACCGCCACCGGATGAATGGCAGGTCCCGACATTCCTCCCGTTTTGTTGGCCAGTACAAAGCGTCTTCGTTCTACATCAATTTTCATCCCGGTGATCGTATTGATCAGGGAAATGGCATCCGCTCCGCCGGCTTCTGCTGCCCTTGCCAGCTCTCCGATGCTGGTCACATTGGGCGTCAGCTTCATGACAACCGGCTGGCGGGCGATTTTTTTAATCTGCTCCGTAATATGGCAGAGGCTTTCCGGCTTCGTTCCAAATGCAATGGCTCCCTGTTTCACATTGGGACAGGAGACATTGATCTCCAGCATGTCCACGCGTTCCTCGTCAGACAGGCGCTCTACAACCTCCAGATATTCCTCTTCGCTGTGACCGCAGACATTCACGATCACCTTCGTGTCAAAGTCCTTCAGAAATACAAGATCGCGTGCCGCAAAGACCTCTACGCCGGGATTCTGCAGCCCGATGGCATTGAGCATCCCGCCGTATACCTCCGCCACGCGCGGCACAGGGTTCCCTTCCCACGGCACATTTGACACACCTTTGGTTACTACTGCTCCCAGCCGGTTCAGATCCACGAAATCCGAATACTCCATGCCGGAGCCAAAGGTCCCGGATGCTGTCATGACGGGATTCTGAAAGGTAATTCCTGCAATCTGTACGGACATATCCGGCTTTTTGCTGTCCCTGTTCTGGATTTCTTCGTTCATCACTCTCGTCCTCTTTCTTTCCGCCGCGACGTTTCAGACGTCATATCCGATCAGCACTGTAGTTCTGCCGCAAAGACGTCCGAAACCGCTCCGTCCCCGTATCAGATCTCCACATCCTCTGCAGCAAACACCGGTCCCTCGGTACAGATCCGTGCATTATGTACTCTGGAATGCCCGTCCGTTTTTGTCGTTCTGGCAACACAGCCAAGGCAGGCACCGATTCCGCAGGCCATGCGCTCCTCCAGCGAAATGTAGGCAGGGATTCCTATCTCCTTCGCCAGTGCCTTTACGCCGCGCAGCATCGGCAGAGGGCCGCAGGAGCAGATCACATCGAATGCTTGCTGCTTCGTGGTTTCTGCTGTTCTCTTCGATTCTTCCGGCTCTGAAATTCCGATCCGGTCTCTGGCTGCCGCCACGCTGTTCCCGTGGAAGCCGGCCGTTCCATCGTCTGTTGAAACGACCAGACGACTCACTGCCTGAAATTCATCCGCCAGGAACAGATCGTTTGTCCGGTATCCCATTACCGCCGTCACCATTTCCCGTGCTGCCGCCGCATCCAGGCCCTGCTGCAGGTTTGCCGCATACAGTGCCTTTGCCAGGCCCAGCATCGGCGGAGCGCCGATGCCGCCGCCCAAGAGGAGTACTCTCTTCCCCGTCATTTCCGGCACATCGTATCCGTTTCCCAGTATTCCGAGAACCTCCGCCGGGTCACCGGCCTTCCATCCGGAGAACTCCCTCGTTCCGTTTCCGACCACGCGGTACACCAGCCGCAGCTGCCGTTTTTCCGGATCCCAGCCGCAGATGGAAATTGGCCGCGGAAGGAGTCTTGCTGCATCCTTCGGGTAGACTCCTACAAACTGTCCCGGCTTCACCGTCTTCGGTGCTTCTCCCTCCGCATATTCCAGCGTCAGAGAAAAGACTCCCTGTGAAAGCGCCGTGCTCTCTTCCACTCTCAGTGTTCGTTTGGTTTTCTTCTCCGTCATACTATGCCTCTCCGTAAACCGCTTACTGCTTTCTTCCCTTCCATTTCTCCGGTGCATACTGCTGATAGGCCGCTGCAATCACCTGCTCGGCCTTCTCAGGCAGGAGCTTACGCTCTGCAATCGAAAGACTGCCGGTTTCGATCGGCTCTCCGATCACAATGGTCACCGGCGTCTTATAGACCTTCATCGGGTGATCCTCCAGGATATTCCCTGTTCCGATCAGTGTGATCGGAACCACCGGTGCGCCGGCACGAATAGCGATCTTAAAGCTCCCGCCCTTGAATTCCCCCAGGCACCCTTCTTCCTTTGTTCTGGTGCCCTCCGGGAAAATAAGGACCGAGCTCCCCGCCTTCAGGCTGCCGGCCGCATCCGTTACCATCTGCGCTCCGGCGCGAATATCAGTGCGGTCCAGGAACAGGCAGTGGATCCGCCTCATCCAGAAATGCAGGAGCGGAATCTTTCCAAGCTCCTTTTTCGCAATGATGACAAACGGTCTCGGAAGAAGCGGCGCCATAAGAATCACATCAAAAATCGAACGATGATTGCCCACGAACAGCGCCGGACGATCCTTCGGAATGTTCTCCAGTCCGACAATCGTCACCGGGCATCCCGTCGCTGCCGATACCATGCGCAGTCCCCAGCAAACCACAGCGTAGGAAATGCGGTCTGCTGTCTGCGGCGCAAACCTTCCTGCAATGCACACGATCAGCATGACCGGCAATGAACAAAGGAAGAAAAATGCTGCTGTCAGAGCAGCCCAGATAGTTCGAATGGTCATAGTTACAGATTCCCCTTTCCGACAGCAATTACACCACAATCATAGCACGACCTGCAATTCACTGCGTGCGGATTGCCTCCGCCAGAAAAACACGGCCGTCCGGCGCACTTCCCAGCGCTTTTTCCAGCTCCTTTGCCTCCTCCGGTGTTGCCGCCTCCCACAGATTTTCCGGCCGGAACCCGGCATCCAGAATGCCGCTCTTTACACCGAAGGCAACATCACTGCCCACCAGAAGGATATGACTGCATGTCTGCGCCGCCTCGTATCCAAGGCGGTAGTTCACGTTTTCCTGCGCTTCCCCAAGTCCCAGCAGGCCGGAGGTCAGAAGAACATGATCCCCCGGAAACCATTTCAGGGTCTGCAACGCCTCGATGGCCTGCAGCGGATCCTCATTGGCAGTATCATCAATCCATGCCGCATTCGGTATGTTCACCAGCTGCATATGGTGCGGCGTCGGAGGGATCATCGCCGCCTGGTAGGGCAGCTCCTCTCCCGGAACGCCGAGGATCCTTGCCGCCGTAATAGCACCGATCAGAAACCGCAGCTGCTGCTGTCCGATCAGGATGGTCGTATATTCCTCTGGAACATGTTTTCCTCTCGAAAGAGTAAACCGCGTTCCCTCTGAGCTGCACTCCAGAATCTTCCCTCTCACGCTGCAATGTTCGCCAAAGCCGAAGGTTACCGTCCTTTTCCCATGCTCCTCCTGCAGAAGCTCCCGGTCATCCCCATTGATCAATATTGTTCCGTGCAGTCCCGACAGCTCCGCTGTTTTACCACCGGTGCCTGCATCCCTTGACGCCTCGAGCAAAAGTTCCGGATGAAGAATATCTGCTATCTCCTGCAGATCCTTGGGACTCCCTGCCTGCACAAGGCAGATCAGAACCTCCAGATGGAGTCCCGGGAGCTCATGGATCACCTGTGCAGCGTCCACTGCCGTGTGAAGCACCTTCTCCTCCAGACGGCAGGTACCGCATCGGGACAGAAACGCCGCAAGAATCCGTCCCATTTCATCCAGATTCCGGCTTCCTGTCACAACAACAATCTTCAGTCCGTGACGCCGCTGCAGAACCTCCCAGGCCGCTTTGACATACCGCTGTCCCAGAATCCACTCCGCAGGCCGCAGGAGCTTTAACAGAAGCGGCGGTGCCAGCGGCTGCAGCAGAAAGGCCGTGCCCAGGAAAAGACTCACGGAATTCATATGCCTTTTCTGCATCCATAGACCGATCAGTCCGATGCACAGCCACAAAAGGATCCAGATGCCCAAAAGCGCTCCCATCCTTCGTCCCGGATGCAGCAGATGGCGAATGCTCTCGTTCTCTGCTTTGTATGATTTTTCCGCCCGGCCTCCGGATCTCTTCAGCCGAAAACCATACAGCAGCAGAATTCCCAGCAGATACAGCTGCAGCAGCAATTTCCCAAGGCCCTGGTAATCCATCCACAATGCCGCTGAAGGCACCAGCACGAAAAGAAGGGGCAGCCAGCGAAGGCTGTCCCTCATCAGCAGGCGAAAATAGTCCTCCGCCTGCCAGTTCTGTTCCCGCAGCATATTCAGATAACAGCGCATGGTGACGCACAGCGCCGCCGCAAACGTCACCGCGATGATGCATTGTACCGGGCTCATGCTGTATTACTGGTTTTCCAGAGATCTTCGGTTATAGTTGATCAGGCATCCATCCAGAATGATCTGCCGTTCTTCATCCGTCAGACTTCCCAGTGTCACGGTAAACGGAAGAAGCTCTCCCTCCCGTACCACATATCCGGTGATCTCTTCTGCCTTATTCTCCACAGCCTCCCGGATCTTCGGGAAGAACAGATAGTCCATCTTATGGAACGGAAGCTCCTCGCCTGCAAAAATAAACGGAAGCATGCCCCAGTTGATCAGATTGCTGCGATAGCGCTTGGTAGCATACTCACCTGCGATATTCGCCCAGCCGCCGAGCACCTTCTGACAAGAGGCTGCCTGCTCTCTTGCAGAGCCGTCTCCGGGCTTCACGGCGTAAATCGTCGATCCGATGCCGATGTTGGCACGTCCCACTTCCGGGAACCGAGTGCGGATTGTGCTCATGATGTCATGGAAGCCGGGAAGTGCCTTCCCGATGCAGCAGCCGGCCACCTGTGCCCGCTCGCCTTCCCGTACCTCCTTAGCAAGCGCCACATAGTCCGGTGCCTTTCTGGAAAGCGTAAATTCTGCAAGTCCCTCCGGGTTGGAGCGATAGGAGGAGGTCTCGCCGGACGGAATCAGCTCGTCGGTTGTGGTGACCGGGTCATGAATTTCAGCCACGACGCGCAGTGCCAGATTCTCCGGAAGAGGCTCCATCTTCGGCCAGTCCTTGATGTTCGGGCCGAGCTGCAGCGTTGTGTCCGGATCGGCTTTGCCGTGGGAATCGAAGACTCTCTTTTCGTAAATGGCTCCGTCAAAGTGATAGTGGTAGCTCGGAATGTCCTTATCCATATCCGTCGCCGCTGTCAGGAAGCCCTGGTTGGCTGCCGTTGCCGCAATGGACCGCGCATCCATCAGCGCCACATAGGAAATCTGGCCCTTCTGCGGCTTCGAGCCCTCGCGGTTCGGGAAGTTGCGCGTAGAATGCCGGATGGAAAATGCATTGTTGGCCGGTGTGTCTCCGGCGCCAAAGCACGGTCCGCAGAACGCCGTCTTGAGCACGGCTCCTGCATCCATCAGCTTCATGGCAACGCCGTTGCGGATCAGCTCGGCATAGACCGGCTGCGAAGCCGGATAAACCGAAAGCGTAAACTTATCGCTTCCGATGCTCTCTCCGTCGAGAATGCCTGCTGCCTCGCAGATATTCTCAAATCCGCCGCCGGCACAGCCGGCGATGATGCCCTGATCCACCAGGAGCCGTCCGTCTACAATCTTCTCCTGAAGATGCGTCTCTACCTTATCGCCAAAGGATACCTTCGCCCGCAGCTCCACCTCGTGGAGAATATCTGCCAGGTTGTGGTTCACGGTGTCAATGGAATACGCCATGGAAGGGTGGAAAGGCATGGCGATCATCGGTTCTATTTTGGAAAGATCAATCTCAACAACGCCGTCATAGTAAGCACCCTTTTCCGGCGCAAGCGGTGCATAGTCCTCTTCTCTTCCGTGGAGTGCAAGCCAGTCTCTGGTCACATCGTCCGTTTCCCAGATGGAGGAAAGACATGTTGTCTCCGTGGTCATAACATCGATGCCGATGCGGTAATCCTCCGAGAGGTTATGGACGCCTTCTCCGATGAACTCCAACACCTTATTCTTGACAAAGCCGCTTTCAAACACCGCTCCGATCAGCGCGATGTTGACATCATGCGGGCCGACGCCCCGCCGCGGCGCGCCGGTCAGATGAACCGCAATCACGTCCGGTCTTGCAATGTCATAGGTCTGTCCGAGGAGCTGCTTAACCAGCTCCGGTCCGCCTTCGCCCATCGCCATGGTGCCAAGAGCGCCGTACCGGGTGTGCGAATCCGATCCCAGAATCATGCCTCCGGTCTTAGCCATTTTTTCCCGCGCATACTGGTGAATGACTGCAAGGTGCGGCGGCACGTAGACGCCGCCGTATTTCTGTGCAGCCGTAAGGCCGAACATGTGATCGTCCTCGTTGATCGTTCCCCCTACTGCACAAAGAGAATTGTGGCAGTTCGTGAGCACGTAGGGGATCGGGAATTTCTCCAAGCCGGAAGCTCTTGCGGTCTGAATAATGCCGACATAGGTAATATCGTGGCTCGTCAGCTGATCAAATTTAATCCGCAGCTGATCCTTCCTGCCGCTGGTATTGTGCGCTGCAAGGATTCCCCAGGCCATGGTTTTGTCCCTGGCCTCTTCCTTGTCTCCGGAAAGTCCTGCTGCTGCAAGCGCAGCCCCTGCCTCCGGTCCGTCCCAGATCCACTGTCCGTTTCCAAGATAATATGCGCCACCCTTATGCAGCTCTACCATCGTCTTTTCTCCCTTTCCTGCTCCCTGTACACAGCAGGGCAAAATGCTCCCGCCGCACACAACCAACACGCCTTTTATGCATCAGAGGGTGCTGTGAATCACCCTTTTCTACAGGAAAACCCACAGCGCGGAGGTTAATTCCGTCTGTGGGCTCCTTCTTAGATTGTATACAATTGCGCGTATCTGTCAATCGCCAGCCAGCGCCATCACTTCTTCTTGGAAACAGCCGCGTTCAGAGCAGATGCCACCGTCTTCTTGGCTGCCGCTGCATCCTTCTTCAGCTCTTCCTTGATTTCCTCTTTAATTTCTTCCTTCCGGGTCTCTTCCTTCTTAACCTCTTCCTTCTTCGGAGCCGGTGCCGGAATCTCTACCTTATCCAGCTTCCAGATCTCCTTCGCATATTCCTCGATGGTGCGGTCGGAGGAGAACTTGCCGCAGGAGGAGGTGTTGATGATGGCCATCTCCGCCCACTTTTCCTTGTTCTGGTATGCAGCAACGATGTCACGCTGTGCTGCCGCATAGGACTCGAAGTCCTTCAGGATAAAGTAACGGTCTGCAGGGCAGCCGGGCTGATTCTTGAGGAGAGAATCGTACAGCGGGCGGAACAGCTCCGGATTCTCTCTGGAGTAGGTGCCGTTGACCAGCTGCATGAGAACCTCGCGGACGTTCTGATCGTTGTTGAAGATCTCGTTCGGGTTGTAGCCGCCGTTGTTCTCATAGTTAATAACTTCCTGCGAGGACAGGCCGAAGATGAACATGTTCTCTTTGCCCATCTCCTCTGCCATCTCGACATTGGCGCCGTCCATGGTTCCGATGGTGAGCGCACCGTTGAGCATCAGCTTCATGCAGCCGGTTCCGGACGCCTCCTTGGAAGCGGTGGAAATCTGCTCGGAAATATCGGCTGCCGCAAAGATGATCTCTGCGTTGCTGACGCGGTAATCCTCGATGAAGACCACCTTCAGCTTGCCGTTAATGGAAGGATCGTTGTTGATCACATCTGCCACGTTGTTGATCAGCTTGATGGTGAGCTTGGCGTTGCGGTAGCCTGCAGCTGCCTTTGCACCGAAAATGAAGGTGTGGGCCGGGTAATCCATGCCCGGATTCTTCTTCAGCTGATTGTAAATGTACATAACGTGCAGGATATTCAGGAGCTGTCTCTTGTACTCATGCAGACGCTTTACCTGTACATCAAAGATGGACCGGGGATCCACCTCTACGCCGTTGTGCTCGAGAATGTAGTTGGCCAGACGCACCTTGTTCTGGTACTTGATCTGCATGAACTCACGCTGCGCCTTCTCGTCGGTCGCATAGGGCTTGAGCTCACCGATGTGCGAGAGATCCGTGATCCACTCATCGCCGATGTGATCGGTGATCCAGGAAGCCAGCAGCGGGTTGGCATGCAGAAGGAAACGTCTCTGCGTGATGCCGTTGGTCTTGTTGTTGAACTTCTCCGGGAACATCTCGTAGAAGTCATGCAGGGACTCGTTTTTGAGGATCTCGGTATGAAGTCTTGCAACACCGTTGACAGAGAAGCCTGCCACGATTGCCATGTTCGCCATGCGGACCTGGCCGTCATAGATGACGCCCATTTTTGAAATCTTGTAGCCGACATCGGCGCCGCTGTGATCGTATTTGGCGTGAACATCCTGCTCAAAGCGGCGGTTGATCTCCTCCACGATCTGGTAAATGCGGGGAAGGAGACGGGAGAACAGCTCGATGGGCCATTTCTCCAGTGCTTCTGCCATGATGGTGTGGTTGGTATATGCCGTGGACTTCTGCACGATCTGCCATGCATCATCCCACTCCAGCTGGTACTCATCCAGAAGGATCCGCATCAGCTCCGGCACGGTCAGTGTCGGATGCGTGTCGTTCATCTGGAACACAACCTTGGAAGGAAGATCATGAATGTCCTTGTTGCGGGACATGAACTTCTTGATTGCCAGCTGTACCGAAGCCGATACGAAGAAATACTGCTGCTTGAGACGAAGCTCCTTGCCCTGGGTATGATCGTCGCAAGGATACAGCACCTCGCAGATGGTTCTGGCCAAGTTCTCCTCCTCAACCGCCTTCTGGTAATCGCCCTTATCGAAGGAATCCAGATGAAAGCTGTTCACCGGCTCGGCATCCCAGATGCGGAGCGTATCTACAAAGCCGTTGCCGTAGCCGACCACCGGCATATCGTAGGGAACCGCCTTAACCGCAGAATAGCCCTCCTGGCGGAACATGGTGCGTCCGTTCTCAGCCACGTAAGAAGCCACATAACCGCCGAAATGAACCTCCTGGGTGTACTCCGGACGGCGCAGCTCAAACGGATTTCCGTTCTCAAGCCAGTTGTCCGGTGCCTCCACCTGATAGCCATCCACGATCTTCTGCTTGAACATGCCGTAGCGATAGCGGATGCCGCAGCCGTAGGCAGGATAGTTCAGCGTTGCAAGGGAATCCAGGAAGCAGGCAGCCAGTCTTCCGAGTCCGCCGTTGCCAAGTGCCGGATCCGGCTCCTGATCCTCAATGGCATTGATGTCGAAGCCCAGCTCCTTTAATGCCTCTGCAACCGGCTCATAAGCCTGAAGATTGATCAGGTTGTTGCCGAAGGCTCTTCCCATCAGGAACTCCATGGAAAGATAGTACAGTGTCTTCGGGTTCTTCTCGTCGAATTCCTTCTGCGTGCGCATCCAGTCATCCACGATCTGGTCCTTCAGCGCATACGCTGCTGCCTGGAAGATCTGCTCCTTGCTGGCCTCCGCGATCTCGCGGCGGAACATGGTGCGGACATTGTATTCCACACTGCGCTTGAACAGATCCTTGTCAAAGTTAATCTTCGTCTTTCTCATTCCGTTTCCCTTTCTGCATGCGTGTGTTATACCGGACTGCCCGCCGGGCAGTCCGATGTATCCTATGCCTTCTCTACGCCAATGGTTACTGTCTCGCCATTGATGTCCCACTCCTTTTCATTGGCCAGAGAAACGTCCTTTTGAATTGCATCTGCCAGTACCTTTGTACAGATGGCTTCCTGCTTCCTGCCGGCGATCTCATAGAGCTTGTCATTGCCAGACAGCGACAGATGAATGTGATCCATCACCTCAAAGCCGGAATCCTTGCGCATCGTCTGAATCTTGGAGATGATCTCGTAAACGTAGCCCTCCTCGATCAGCTCCGGTGTCAGATTGGTGTCAATCACAACGGTAAGACCGCCGTCCTCCTGTGATACGTAGCCCGGCTTCTGTGCCATTTCGATCAGAAGATCGTCCTTTGTCAGCTCGATCGCTTCTCCGTCTGCCTCAAAGCGGAGCACACCGTCTGCGTTCAGCGCATCCATGGCCTTATTCCCGTCCAGCTCCGAGAGAATCTTGCGGATGCTGCCCAGGTGCTTGCCGTACTTGGGTCCTACCGTACGCAGCTGCGGCTTGAAGGCATAGGTTGTGTATGCCCGCACATCATCTGCGAATTCCACGCTCTTTACATTCAGCTCGTCCTCGATGATCTCCTGATAGAAGCGGTCGAGGCTCTTGTCTGCCTTCACATACATCTTGGAAAGCGGCTGCCGGTTCTTGCGGCCAGAGGTATTGCGGCAGGCACGTCCCATCACCACAATCTTCAGGACTTCATCCATGTCCTCTTCCAGCTTCGCATCGATGTGTGCTTCTTCCGCTTCCGGGAAGCGGCACAGATGAATCGATTCCGGAGCATCCGCATCCACGCTGCGCACGATGTTCTGATAGATCTCCTCGGTCATGAACGGGATCATCGGTGCTGCGCACAGGCAGACATTCTTCAGTGCGGTATAGAGGGTCATGTAGGCATTGATCTTGTCCTGCTCCATGCCCTTTGCCCAGAAGCGCTCTCTTCCGCGGCGGACATACCAGTTCGAAAGATCATCCACGAACTCCTCCAGAACGGCGGCCGCCTCCGGCAGCTTATAGGCTGCCATGTTGGCATCGGTCTTCTGAATCATTGAATTCATCTTGGACAGGAGCCATTTGTCCATGACGGAAAGCTTATCGTAGTCCAGCGCATATTTTGTCGGATCGAACTGATCAATATCCGCATACAGCACATAGAAGGCATAGGTGTTCCAGAGAGTTCCGAGGAACTTGCTCTGTCCTTCCTTTACCGATTTCCCGGAGAAACGCTTGGGCAGCCACGGGGCGCTGGCTGTGTAGAAGTACCAGCGAACAGCATCGGCTCCGTAGGTTTCCAGTGCCTCCATCGGATCCACCGCATTGCCCTTGGACTTGGACATCTTGTTGCCCTCTTCGTCCAGAACAAGGCCCATGACAATGACGTTCTTGAATGCCGGGCGGTTGAACAGAAGCGTTGCCTCAGCATGCAGCGAGTAGAACCAGCCTCTTGTCTGGTCGACCGCTTCCGAAATGAAGGAAGCCGGGAACTGCTTCTCGAACAGCTCCTTATTTTCAAATGGATAATGCAGCTCTGCATACGGGCATGCGCCGGAATCAAACCAGCAGTCAATTACCTCCGGCACACGCTTCATGCTGCCGGAGCACTCCGGGCACTTGATCACATAACGGTCCACATAGGGCCGGTGAAGCTCCGTGTGCTCTGCTTCCGGATCACCGGAGAGCTCCGCCAGCTCCTTGCGGGAGCCGACGCTGATCTGCTTGCCGCAGTCCGGACACTCCCAGATGTTCAGAGGCGTTCCCCAATAACGGTTGCGGGAGATCGCCCAGTCCTGAATGTTCTCCAGCCAGTTGCCGAAGCGTCCCTCGCCCATGGTCGGCGGAACCCAGTTGATCTCCTTGTTGTTGCGTACGAGATCATCACGCACCTCGGTCATCTTGATGAACCAGGACTCGCGGGCGTAGTAAATCAGCGGCGTACCGCATCTCCAGCAATGCGGATAATCGTGCTCCACCTTCGGCGCAGCAAAAAGAATGCCTCTCTCCTCCAAATCCTTTAAGACCTCAGGATCGCAGCTGACGGCGCCTTCATCCAGCTCCGCCTGCGTCGGCTTGCAGCGCATGCCGGCAAACTTGCCGGTCTCCGGCTTCATTCTGCCGTGATCGTCCACCATCTGTACAAAGGGAGCATTGTATTTGCGTCCCACGCGGGCATCATCCTCACCAAAGGCCGGTGCGATATGAACGATGCCGGTACCATCGGTCATGGTAACATAATCATCGCAGTATACGAAGAACGCCTTCTTATGCTGGCGGTCTGCCGTTTCCTTGGCGCAGGAATAGAGCGGCTCATATTCCTTATATTCCAGATCCTTGCCTTTATAGGTCTCCAGAACCTCATAGGCAGGCTTGCCTTCCGCGGCAAGTTCTCCGAGAACCTTGTCTGCGAGTGCCTCAGCCAGATAATAGGTGTAGCCGTCCGCTGCCTTCACCTTCAGATACGTGTCCTCCGGGTTGACGCAGAGTGCAATATTCGAAGGAAGCGTCCAGGGCGTTGTCGTCCACGCAAGGAAATATGCATCCTCACCTGCTGCCTTGAACCGGACAATGGCCGTGCGGTCCTTCAGCGTTTTGTAGCCCTGTGCAACCTCGTGCGAAGAAAGCGGCGTACCGCAGCTCGGGCAGTAGGGTACGACCTTAAAGCCCTTGTACAGAAGATTCTTGTTCCAGATCTGCTGCAGCGCCCACCACTCCGACTCGATGTAGTCGTCGTAATACGTTACATACGGGTGATCCATATCTGCCCAGAAGCCAACCTTCCGGGAGAAGGTCTCCCACATTCCCTTATATTTCCAGACGGATTCCTTGCACTTCTTAATGAAAGGCTCGATGCCGTAGTTCTCGATCTCGTCCTTTCCTTCAATGCCGATTTCCTTCTCGACCTCCAGCTCCACCGGAAGGCCGTGGGTATCCCATCCTGCCTTTCTGGGAACCTGCTCTCCCTTCATGGTGTGGTATCTGGGAATCATATCCTTGATGACTCGCGTCTCCACATGGCCGATGTGCGGCTTGCCGTTTGCCGTCGGCGGGCCGTCGTAGAACATATAGATCGGGTGTCCCTCGTTCTGCTCCACACTCTTATTGAAAATGTCGTTCTCCTGCCAGAACTTCGCCGTGTTCTCCTCACGCTGCACGAAATTCAGATCAGGATTTACCTTTTTGTACATAGAACCTCCTTCGCCGGCCTTTCTCGTCAGTCGGCGGTACGTGTTACGGGCCTTCTGCCCATTGACAAGCCTCTCGATTATACGGCGGCGGCAAAAATCGTGTCAAGCCGCCCGGGATGGTGTATGATTCCCATAGCGGCTTTTAAAATACACAGGCCGGAGAAAGGATGCAAACTCCCATGGACAGGCAAAACCTGACACTTCTTACGGATTTCTATGAGCTCACAATGATGCAGGGCTATTTCAAGCACCGCGACGAGAATAAGACCGTCATCTTCGACGCCTTTTTCCGCAATAACCCGTTCGAGGGCGGGTACTCGGTCATGTGCGGTGTAGAGCAGCTGATCCGCTACATCAAGGATCTGCACTTCTCCTCTCAGGACATTGCGTATCTGCGCAGCACCGGCATTTTCGATGCAGACTTTCTGGATTATCTGGCCGATTTCCGCTTCCACGGCGACATCTGGTGCATCCCGGAAGGCTCCCTTATTTTCCCCAGAGAGCCGATTGTC
Organism: Clostridium sp. CAG:508; assembly: GCA_963650385.1. Lineage (GTDB taxonomy): Bacteria > Bacillota > Clostridia > Lachnospirales > Lachnospiraceae > CAG-791. The sequence goes on from CAVJLL010000003.1 coordinate 21,084, forward strand.
AAGGTGGTGGCGCCCATCATGGAGGCCCAGCTGGTGGAGACAGCGATTCTGTGCATCATCAATCACCAGAGTCTGATTGCCACCAAGTCGGCCCGGATCTGCTACGCGGCAAAGGGTGCTCCGGTCATGGAGTTCGGCCTCCGCAGAGCGCAGGGACCGGACGCCGGCACGTACGGAGCAAGAGCTGCCGTCATCGGCGGGTGCGTCGGAACCTCCAACGTGCTGTGCGGCGAGCTCTTCGATGTTCCGGTTCTCGGAACCCACGCGCACAGCTGGATCATGAGCTTTGAGAGCGAGCTCGAGGCATTCAAAACCTATGCCGAGCTCTATCCGTCCGCATGCACGCTTCTGGTGGATACCTACGACACCTTGGGCAGCGGCATCCCCAATGCCATTCGAACCTTTGATTATATGAAGGAAAAGGGACTCCCTCTGGATCACATCGGCATCCGCCTGGACTCCGGCGACCTCGCCTATCTGACCAAGCGGGCACGCCGCATGCTGGACGAGGCCGGCTATCCGCAGGCGAAAATCACCTGCTCCAACGACCTGGACGAGCATCTGATCGCCTCTCTCTTCCAGCAGGGCGCCTGCATTGATTCCTTCGGCGTCGGAACGCACCTGATCACCGCCAAGGACAATCCGAGCTTCGGCGGTGTCTACAAGCTCGCCGCCGTGCAGCAGGAGGACGGCACGTTCCTTCCCAAGATCAAGCTCTCGGAAAATACAGAGAAAATCACCAACCCCGGCGATAAGAAGATCTACCGTGTTTACGAAAAGGACACGCACAAGATCAAGGCCGATCTGATTTGCTTTGCCGACGAATGCTGCCGTGAGGATGAGCCGCTTCTTCTCTTCGATCCGAATGAGCCCTGGAAGAAAACGCTCCTCTCTCCCGGAGAGTTTACGCTCCGCGAAATGCTGGTCCCGCTCTTCCGGGAAGGCAAATGCGTCTATGAATCGAAGCCGACCATGGAGATTCGCTCCTACTGCCTCGCCGAGCAGGACACGCTGTGGGAGGAATCCCGCCGTCTTGACAACCCACATGAAATCCACGTAGATCTGTCGCAGAAGCTGTACGACACCAAGCTCCGGCTCCTGGACCGCAGCAGCGGAAAATAAACCGGATTCCGGCTGCAAAAAAAGCTGCGGAGCGGCGATTCTGCGAATGAGCTCCGAATTGCTGCGCGGCCCGTATCATCAAAAGGGACTGTCCCGAAGGACAGTCCCTTTGTCTTACTCATTTCTGTGTGATCCGCTTCTGCTCTCTTTTCGTGTTCTTCCTACGATTTTCTCTTTTTCCCGTCCTTCTTGCGGTCTTTTTTCTCTTTCAGCTTCTTCGCTGCCTTCTCTGCCGGTGAAGCCGCCTTTTCTTCTTTTCCGCCTGCTTCTTTCCCATCCTTCTCATTCAAGGCAGCTTCCGTCCGCGGCTGTTCCAAGGTCTTGCCTGTCCGTCCGGCGCCCTCCTCTTCGCCCGGCAGCCGGTATCTGGCCTCGAACAGGGAGACATAAGTGCGGAAATCCTCGCGGGCATTGTGCTCTAAGTGCTGCAGGTACTCATGCGTATCAAAGCCGTCCTCGGTCCGCTGGGCCAGGTGCACTGCGATGTTGTTGCAGTGGTCGGCAATGCGTTCGTAATCGGTCGTGATGTCCTCCAGGATAACACCGATTTCCACCGAGCACTTTCCCTTCTGCAGGCGCCTTACATGATGGCGCTTGACCTCCATGTTCAGCCCGTCAATCACCTCCTCCAGAGGTTCCACGGTCGCCGCCAGCTGCAGATCGCCCTCACAGAAGGCCCGCACCGTGCGCTGCAGAATGTCCTTCAGTGCTTCCTGGAAAACCGTAAGCTCCTCCAGCGCAGTTCCCGAAAAATGCTGTCCCTTTTCATTCATCTCCTGGGCCTTCTGCATGACGTTCAATGCATGGTCGGAGATTCGCTCAAAGTCTCCGATGCAGTGCATCAGCAGTGTGAACTGGTGGGAATTCTCCGCTGTAAAGGTTTTGTTGGAAAGACTGGAAAGATAACTGTTGAGCTGATCCTCATACTCATCCACGGTGCGCTCCAGCCTGCTCACGCGCTCCGCATTCTCCTCATTGTACTCCAGCACCAGATCTACCGCTGTATTCAGCGCTTCCTGCGTATACTCCGCCATCTTCCTCGTCGCCTTCTGGCACTGCTCCAATGCAAAGGCTGTGGATGTGATGAACCGGGGATCCAGCATCTGGAGCTCCTTGCGGCGTTCACTGACCGCGCGCTCTGCATCCGTAACCGGAAGGACCTTCGTTACCAGCTTCACCAGGATATCGGAAACCGGCAGCATGCAGGCAACCGCCAGAATATTGAACACGCTGTGGAAGACGGCAATGGTTACCGGCGTTGCCGTCTGCTCCATAATGGGGAAATGAAGAAAAGCATTCAGGGAATAAAAGCCGATCATAAAGACGCCCGTCTTTATGATGCAGTAGAACAGCTGCGTCAGAGAGGCGCGAACCGCATTGCGGGAGGCACCGATGGCACCGATGATGCCGGTGATGGCTGAGCCGATGTTTTCGCCCATGATGACGGGAATGGCGCTTCCCATCGACAGAACACCGGTCAGAGAAAGGGACTGCAGAATGCCGATGGAGGCAGAGGAGCTCTGCAGGATGACAGTTACAATGAGTCCGACCAGAAGGCCCAGAATGGGATTGGAAAAGGCAGTAAGGAGACCCACGAACTGCGGATTGTCCGCCAGCGGAGCCGCGCCCTCCGACATGGTCGTCATACCGATCAAGAGAACCGCAAAGCTCGTCATGATGCCGCCGACGTCCTTTTGCTTCTGCTTTTTGCAGAACATCATCATAAAGACGCCGATAAAGCCGATGATGGGAGAGAAATTTTTGGGCTTGAGCATGGACATCAGCAGGTTGCTGCTCTCAATTCCTGTCAGGGACAAAAGCCATGCGGTAATGGTCGTACCGATGTTGGCGCCGAGAATGACGCCGACCGCCTGATTCAGAGACATGATTTCCGAATTGACGAAGCCGACTACCATGACGATGGTGGCTCCGGAGGACTGAATGACCGCCGTCACCAGCATGCCCAGGAGTGCTCCCTTCCATTTGTTGGAGGTCAGGGTCTGCAGAATCTGCTCCATTTTGCCTCCGGACACCTTTTTGAGGCCTTCGCCCAGCGTTGTGATGCCGTAGAGGAACAGAACCAGTCCTCCGACAATGGTAAGAATCCCGTATATGCTCATCTTTTATTCTCTCCGCTGTTGTTTTTACATTTCATTAACGCACACTTGATCTGATTTTAACATTTCCTTTCTCTTCACAACAGCTCTTTTGTAAAATCCGGCAGCCGCCGAATCGCAGCGTCCTATCATCGAAGGAATCTGCTGAATTCCACCAGAAATTCCTCGGTTTTAGCCAGAAGCTCCGCCTCATCACGGATGGTTACGCCGCTGACCGCGTAGCGATATTCAAAGAACGGCTGTCCCTTGCGTTCGCCCTTCGGAGCCCCCTTCGGTGAGAAGGTCAGCTTTCCTTTCCTGCTGGCAAGGAAGGTGGGAATACTGGCTACCGAAATGCCGGCATCCGGTGTCAGCGTGAAGCGAATGGTCCCATCACCGCCTGCAATCTCAGCGATGTCAAGCTTTTCGGCAACGCTTCGGATGAGCGCAACACGCAGAAGGTTTTCTGCCGGCGCCGGAATTTTCTCTCCGAAGCGGTCGCGCAGCTCATCCCGGATGTCCTCACAGTCCTCCAGCGACGCTACAGCCGCAATCTTCTTATAAATATCCAGCTTCTGTGCCTCGTTCAGAATGTAGCTGCCCGGAATGAATGCATCGGCGGAAAGGTTCACGACAACGTTCCGCTCTTCCTGTACAGGAAGGCCCTTTGCCTCCTTCACGGCTGTGTCCAGCATTTTGCAGTAAAGATCATAGCCAACCGCCGCCATATGACCGTGCTGCGCCTTTCCGAGAACCGCTCCTGCTCCGCGGATTTCCAGATCCCGCATGGCGATGCGGAAGCCGCTGCCAAGATCCGTAAATTCACGGATGGCAGCAAGGCGCTTCTGTGCCTCCTCGCGCAGGAGCTTGTCCTTTTTGTACATTAAAAAGGCATATGCCGTCCGGCTCGAACGACCGACGCGCCCCCGCAGCTGGTAGAGCTGTGACAGCCCCATGCGGTCCGAATCATGGATGATGATCGTATTGACATTGGAAATATCCAACCCGGTTTCAATAATTGTTGTCGAAACCAGCACGTCCACCTGACCGCTGATGAAGTCGTACATAATCTTCTCCAGCTCCTGCTCATTCATCTGTCCGTGTGCGAAGCCGATTCTGGCCTCCGGAATCAGCTGCTGCAGTCTGGCCGCTGCCTCTGCGATGTCATTCACGCGGTTGTACACGTAGTACACCTGTCCGCCGCGGGAGAGCTCCCGCAGCACAGCCTCGCGTACCATTTCCTCGTTGTATTCCATGACATAGGTCTGAATGCTGACGCGGTCCTGCGGTGCCTCCTCCAGAACGCTCATATCACGGATGCCGATCATGCTCATGTGAAGCGTGCGGGGAATGGGGGTGGCGGAAAGCGTCAATACATCCACATTCTCCCGGAGCTTTTTTATTTTTTCCTTATGGGCAACGCCGAAGCGCTGCTCCTCATCAACCACCAGAAGGCCCAGGCTCTTGAATTTCACATCCTTGGACAGGAGCCGGTGCGTTCCGATCACGATGTCTACCCGTCCTGAAGCGATGCCGGCCAGGGTCTTCTTCTGTTCGGCAGCGGTGCGGAATCTGGAGAGCATCTCCACGCACACCGGATATTCCTTCATGCGTTCCGTAAAGGTATTGAAGTGCTGCTGGGCCAGGATCGTCGTCGGCACCAGAACCGCGACCTGCATGCCGTCCTGTACCGCCTTGAAGGCCGCGCGGATGGCGATTTCCGTCTTGCCAAAGCCCACATCGCCGCAGATCAGGCGGTCCATGATCTTATCCGACTCCATGTCGCGCTTCGTATCCGCAATGGCGCTCAGCTGGTCCTGCGTCTCCTCGAAGGGGAACAGCTCCTCGAACTCCTTCTGCCATACCGTGTCCTTCTCGAAGGCATGTCCCTTCATTGCCTGACGTTTCGCATAGAGCTGCACCAGGTCTGCGGCCACCTCCTCAACAGCGCCCTTCACCTTATTGCGGGTGGCGGTCCATTCCTGCGTGCCGAGCTTGTTGAGCTTGGGCTTCGCCGCCTCCTGGGAGGCATATTTCTGCAATACCTTCAGCTCACCCGGCAGAATATAGAGAGTTCCGCCTCCGCCGTACTCAATCTTGATGTAGTCCTTGGCAATGCCGTCGACCTCGATCTTCTCCACTCCGCGGTAAATACCGATGCCGTGGTCCTCATGCACCACGTAATCTCCTGCCTTCAGCTGTGCAAAATCACGGATCGACTCGCCCTCGTAGCGATGCTTTTTCGGCTTCTTCCGGATCCCGGCACCGAAAATATCGGTCTCCGCAATCACGATGAACTTCAGCTGCGGGTATTCAAAGCCGTGTGCGATGCTCCCGTAGTAGGTCATGATCTCACCCGGCTCCAGCACGCGGTCCGGATTCTCACTGTAGAAGCTGGTCAGGCCCTTCGCCGTCAGATCCGCCGCCAGGCGCTTTGCACGCGTCCGGGAGGCCGAAATAATGATGCAGCGGTACTTCTGCAGCCGGTACTTGCGGAGGTCCTCCGTCAGCGCGTCAAAGCTCTTGTTGTACGCCGCCACGCTTCTGGCGTGCACCGATACAATGCACTCCGGCAGCAGCCGGGAATCTCCCGATGCGAGCTCCGTCAGCCCGAGACACCGGTAGTCCTTCATCTTCGCTTCGATGACCTCGGCGCTGGAGAGCAGCTCCATCTGGCCGGGAAGGACATATCCCTTTTCGCTCCGGCTGATCATGCTCTCGCGAAACTCGAGTTCAACCGCGTCCGCTTCCTCCCGGATGTGCGCGGGCTCATCGAGAAAGACCATGGCCTGATCCTTCGGAAACAGCTCCAGAAAGCTGTCCGTCTGCGGGTAAAAATAATGAATATACCCTTCCAGTCCCGTATAGTCCTGCAGCTCTTCTGCCCGCTCCAGTGCGGATTCTGTTTCCTGGGACAGGCGGTGTGCCGCCTCCATTCTGCCCTGATCCCGGAGCGTGCGGACCGTCTCCTCCTGCTCCGTGCGGATTCTGGCCAGCCCGTCCCGGCGCCGCGCATCCGATACGACAAGCTCTGCCGCCGGATAAATCCGCACCGACTCCAGCTGTTCAATGGAGCGCTGCGTCTCAAGATCAAAGCTCCGGATGGAATCGATCTCATCATCAAAGAACTCCAGGCGGCAGGGGTTCTCCTCCGTCAGGTCAAAGATGTCAACAATGTCGCCGCGAATGGAAAACTGTCCCGGCTCCTCCACCTGCACCGTCTTTTCGTAGCCCAGCTGCAGAAGCCTTTCGGAGAGCTGATCCAGATCAAAGCGCTGCCTTTTTTCCAACAGGAGAACCGATGCCTGCAGCGTGCGAAGCGGCACCTGCGGCGTCATCAATGCCGCAAAGGTTGTAACAACCGTCGTCGGGCGCCCCTCCATAATCCTTCGAAGGCACTGCATCCGCTCCTTTTCCAGAGCTTTGCCGCGCAGATCTGCCTGATAGAAAATCAGATCTCTTGCCGGAAAGATCACTGTGCTGCGGTCATAGAACAGATATTCACTCTGGATCTGCCGCACCCGTTTGTCGGAATACGTCAGAATCAGGCGAAAACGCGCATGCGGTGCCAAAACACGTTCCGCAGAAAGTGCATTGATCAGATGAAGCTTCTGCGAGGGCACGCACCCGTCCGCCAGTGCTCTTGCTCCCGGCTCCTTTAATACATCCAGAAGCGTTTGATATTCCGCCGCCTCACGAAGCGGCTCTGTTAATGTTCTCATTGACCCTTTGCCCCTGACTGATACCGGACTGCTGCGCGCTGTGCTCCCGCAATCCCGGTATTTCGGTCTTATTTGTTATACTGGTTCATTGCCTTCTGAATGCCGTCCCTTAAGATGGCTTCGACGGCATCTGCCGCCTTTTGCTCGGCGATGCGGATGTTCTCCGCATCTTCCCCCTTCGGATGCCCCAGCACATGATCCGCCAGATTGTACTGCGGATTCGGTTTGGCTCCGACGCCGATCCGCACGCGGTAAAAATTACCGTCCCCCACATGCTGGATGATGTTCTTCAGACCGTTGTGTCCTCCGGCACTTCCCTTCTGACGAAGCCGTATACGCCCCGGTTCCAGATCAATGTCGTCCGAAATGACAATCAGATGGGTGGCCGGATCGATTTTGTAGTAATCAATTCCCTCCCGCACGGCTTCGCCTGAAAGGTTCATATAGGTCATCGGCTTCATGATGACCACCTTTGCATCCCCGATTTTCCCCTTTCCTACCAGCGACTTTTTAAAGCGCGCGGGTCCGTCAATGTGCCACGTATCGATCAGAAGATCCGCTGCCGCGAAGCCGACATTATGCCGGGTTCCGTCATATTCCCTGCCCGGATTCCCAAGTCCAACGATCAAATACCACTCCTGCTCCACTGCGTCTCTCCTTTCACACCTGGTAATTATTCAGAGCCCTTTTCGCAAAATCGCTGCTGTGCAGCATTCCTTATGCACATGCAGCGCTCTCGCCACAATGCAGTAGCATACCACAGAAGTCCGGCATATCGATACCCATCCGGTTTCATCAAAAATATGACCGCGGCCATCCATTTCACACGGAAATACAGCAGATGCTGAACCGTTAAAAACGTGCGCCGCCAGGCGTACTACACAAAAGGCAGCAGAAGCCCCCGCTCCTGCTGCCAAAAAGTTTTCCTTTTCCCATTATTGCCGCAATGGTTCATGCCAATACGGTCGTTTCGTCCATGGCCTTATCCCAGGCCGCCACACACTCCTGATACTTCGTCAGGATGGCATCTTCCACCAGCTTTCTGGTCTGTGCGTTGATCGGATGGGCCACATCACGATACTCACCCTCTGCTGTGCGCTTGCTGGGCATTGCAATAAACAAGCCTTTTTCCCCTTCAATTACTTTTATGTCATGTACCACAAATTCGCTGTCGAGTGTAATTGAAACAACGGCCCGCATCTTGCCGGATTGTGCAATTCTGCGTACTCGAACATCCGTAATCTTCATAATTGTTCCTGCTACAGGCTGTAGCGCTCCCCCTTCTCTTCCACAACGATGCGGATTCCGTTTTCACCCTTGTAATATGCATTGGCCCGAATCGTGCTGCCGGATTCCACAATGCAGTTCTCGATGTAGGCATTGTCGCCGATGTAGACATCGTTGAGAATCAGTGAGTTGCGGATCACACAGTTGTTCCCGACATAGACCTGCTGGAACAGCACGGAGTCCTCAACGCTGCCGTTGACAATGCAGCCGCTCGAAAGAAGGCTGTTGCGTACGTCTACGCCCACATTGAACTTCGCCGGAGGAAGGTCTGCCACCTTTGAATTCACGCCCGGATATTCCCTGAAGAAGTAATTTCTCACCTCAGGCTTTAAGAAATCCATGTTCATGCGGAAGTAGTCGTCCACCGAAGCAATGTTCCTCCAGTAGGAGCTGATCTTATATCCGTAGATCCGCTTCACATCCTTGTAACGAATCAGAATGTCCTGTACAAGATCAAACCGGCCCTCTTCCTCGCTGCGTTCGAGAAGCTCAATCAGCGCGCGCCGCCGGATGACATAAATGCCGCAGGAGATGGTATTGGATCTGGCGACGATCGGCTTCTCCACGAACTCGGTGATGCGTCCGTCGCCGTCCATCGTCACGGTGCCGTAGCGTTCCACGCTGACATCCTCCGGCATGTCCTTGCAGACAACCGTGATATCCGCCCGCTTCGCCACATGGTATTCCAACACCTCGCCGTAATCCATTTTGTATACGCAGTCGCCGGATGCGATCACCACATACGGCTCGTGGGAGTTCTTCAGAAAGCTGATATTCTGTGCAATGGCATCCGCTGTTCCGCGGTACCAGTTTCCGTTCTCACTGGTAAACGACGGCGTGAACAGGAACATTCCGCCCTGCTTGCGTCCGAAATCCCACCACTTGGAGGAGCTTAAATGCTCATTCAGACTCCGGGAATTGTACTGTGTCAGAACGGCCACCTTCTGAACCCGGGAATACTCCATGTTCGTCAATGCAAAATCGATACTGCGGAAGCTTCCTGCCACCGGCATCGCGCAGGCTGCCCGCTTCTGGGACAGCTCCTTCATGCGGTTGGAGCGTCCGCCCGCCAGAATGATTCCGATCGCTCTCATAATGCGCTTCCCTCCTTGTTCAGTGTCCGGCCGCTTTCCAGTCTGCCCTGCGGATAATCCTCCGCGGCTGTCCTGCCGTTCACCATTGCATTCTTTCCGATGGAAACGCCGGCCGGTACCTCTGTATCCTCTGCAATGACCGTAAGGCCGCTGCAGTAGATATCCGGATTCGTTTCGTTAGGGACCTCTTCTCCCTCTCCGATTACCACATTCTCTCCGATGTGCGCCCGCTCAGCCACAATGGCCTTCTCCAGGCGGCATCCGGCATCAATTCTGGCACCGTTCATAATGATGGAATCGCGGATCACCGCGCCTTCGCCGATGACAACATCACTGCCGATCACGGACTGCTCCACGTGACCGTAAATCTCACTGCCGTCTCCCACAATCGAACGCAGCACCTTGCTCGAAGGGCCGTAATACTGCGGCGGCAGCGACTCTACATTGGTATAGATTTTCCAGTATTCCTCATACAGGTTGAATTCCGGAACAATATCAATGAGCTGCATGTTCGCTTCCCAGTAGGAAGTCAGCGTGCCTACGTCCTTCCAGTAGCCGTTAAACTCATAGGCGAACAGGCGCTCTCCCTTGTCCCTGCAGTAAGGAATGATGTGCTTGCCGAAATCAAGTCCGGGGGTATCCTTATTGGTCTCCAGTGCCTCCCGGAACGCTTCCCAGGAGAAAATATAAATGCCCATGGACGCCAGATTGCTGCGGGGCTTGGCCGGTTTCTCCTCAAAATCCGTAATCTGCCGCTTTTCATCCGTAATCATGATGCCGAAGCGCTTGGCTTCCTCCATCGGAACCGGCATAACCGCGATGGTTACATCCGCATTATTCTCCTTATGAAAATCCAGCATGGATTCATAATCCATCTTGTAGATGTGATCGCCGGAAAGGATCAGCACATAGTCCGGATGATAATTCTCCATGTAGCTCATATTCTGATAAATGGCATTGGCGGTTCCGGTATACCACTCTGTTCCTGCGATCTTCTCGTAGGGCGGAAGCACGGACACGCCGCCCGCCAGCTTATCCAGATCCCACGGAATGCCGATTCCGATGTGTGTGTTCAGCTTCAGCGGCATATACTGTGTCAGTACGCCCACTGTGTCCACACCGGAATTAATGCAGTTGCTCAAGGGAAAATCGATGATTCGATATTTACCCCCAAAGGGAACGGCCGGCTTTGCCATTTTGGATGTCAGAATACCAAGGCGGCTGCCGCGGCCTCCTGCCAGCAGCATCGCTATCATTTCCTTCTTGATCATCACGATCACCTCTGTGCTGTCTGTATTTGCCGTTGGGTTCCTTCCCCATCAGCCAGTTCAGTATAGCACAGCGGATGATAGAATAAAAGGGAATTCCGGCGCGTCCTTGTGCTTAATATCCAAGTTTTGTGTTTCTTTAATCTCTTATTTTGTACAGTATTATTCCAACATCGTTATTCCCCGCCACCGGCAGCAGACATTTGTTACAGATCCTTCATCATGCCGGCGAGATTTGCAGTTGGGTTCTGCGTCTTCTATAATAAAAGAAAAAATTCGAAAGGACATCCTATGTATCAGGTTGATTTTACACATCCGATTTCGGTCTTTTTCTGCGGAATCGGCGGTATTTCCATGAGCGGACTTGCAGAGATTCTGGCGAGCCGCGGATTTTCGGTTTCCGGGTCTGACCGCAGCTCCTCTCCGATTACAAAGGAGTTGGAGGGCCACGGCATTCATGTGTGCATCGGTCAGAAGGCAGAGAACATCACGCCGGATCTCGACCTTGTGATCTTTACGGCCGCGATCCATCCCGATAATCCCGAATATCAGAAGACGCTGGCTCTGGGCATTCCGCATCTTACAAGAGCCGAGCTTCTCGGAGAGATCATGCGCAACTACGGCTGTCCGGTTGCCATTGCCGGCACCCACGGCAAGACGACCACCACCTCGATGATCTCTGAAATTCTCCTGTCGGCGGATGATGATCCGACGATTTCTGTCGGCGGAATTCTAAAGTCCATCGGCGGAAACGTACGCGTAGGGCATTCGGATTATTTTGTTGCAGAAGCCTGCGAATACACCAACAGCTTTCTGTCGCTGTTCCCGAAGATCGGTATTATTCTGGACATTGATGCCGATCACCTGGACTTCTTCAAGGACCTTGCAGACATTCGCCGCTCCTTCCGCAAATTCGCCGAGCTGATTCCAGCGGACGGCACGCTGATCATAAACAGCGACATTGAGAATTACAAGGAGCTGACCGAGGGACTTTCCTGTCACATTGTCACCTTCGGCAGTGACAGAAACCGCAGCGATTATTACCCAGTCAACATTCATTATGATGAAGCGGCACGGGCATCCTTTACCTGCTGCCGGCACATTAAAACCGGCGGACACACACAGCTGATTACTCTCGGCGTCCCCGGCGAGCACAACGTGTACAATTCCCTGGCCGCCATTGCCGCCGCAGACCTCATCGGTGCAGACCGCAGCCGCACGGCCGAGGCGCTTGCCTCCTTTGCCGGAACGGATCGGCGCTTTGAGTACAAGGGAACGATGGACGGCGTCACGATCATCGACGATTATGCACACCATCCTACGGAGATCCGCGCCACGCTTACGGCTGCCTCCAATATTGCACACGAGCGCATCGTCTGCATTTTCCAGCCGCACACCTACACCAGAACAAAGGCACTGATGGATGATTTTGCAAGTGCTCTTTCGCTTGCCGATATTGTAATCCTCGCCGACATTTATGCGGCCAGAGAAACCGATACTCTCGGCATCAGCTCGCAGACACTGGCCGATAAAATCCGTGCTCTCGGCAAGGAGGATGTATTCTATTTTCCCGGTTTTGACGAAATCGAAAATTTTGTACGGAAAAATTGCCGAAAAGGCGATTTGTTGATAACCATGGGTGCCGGAAATGTCACAGATATAGGTCCCGCACTGCTTTCCTCATCCAGCTGCTGATATTTATCCACGTTGTCCACATTCCTCTGCATCAAAGAGGGTGTGGACAACTTTTTTATATTTTGCGCCGCTCCGGCGGCTTATTCCCATTATCCACATTATCCACAAATTCTTTGTGGAAATGCGCCGCCGGACACCCCGTTTTTTTCTGTTCAGTTTTACCATTTTGAAGAAAAAGACGCGATGCTATACTCTCTCGTATCCAAAAACACAACTACTCGGAGCCCATTCGCAAAATCGACCATTTCGATCCGAAGGCGAGTGCGTGCGGTTTTCTGCCGTTTCGTCAGGCACTGCCTGCCGTCACAGGCGGCAGGCCTGCAGCCGGGCTGCGCCTGTGATCGGCGGTGCGTACAGCATTTTCTCTGCATGTGCACCGAGCACCGGCGCGATACAGACATGAGGGGGAACACAGCATGGGAGCATTTGCTATTTACAACAATCAGGCTATGGAATCTACCGTTATTTCCAATCTGTTCATTGACGAATACATGAAGGATGCCAATGATGCACAGATCAAGATCTATCTCTACCTGGTCCGTATGATGTCTGCCGGTCTTGCAACCAGCATGTCGGATATCGCCGATAAATTCAATCATACCGAGAAGGAAGTGCTGCGTTCTCTGCGTTACTGGGAGAGAAAGGGCCTCCTGACGCTGCAGATCGATGCTGCCGGGAATCTGGCCGGCATATTCCTTCGTGAGCCCAGAGCTTCGGTTTCCCAGGAGAACCATCAGGTCATCTCCATTGCACCGATGCTGGCCGCTAATGCCGGGATAGAGTCCGCAGCCGGTGCCGCCGCTCCCGTCATGCCTGCCGTCTCTGCCTCCGCCTCGGATTCACCGGCGCAGGCGCAGCCGATCCGCCCCGAGCAGGGAAGTGATGTCTCTGCCGAGCAGCTGGAGAGCTTTCAGCAGAGCGACGAAAGCCGCCAGCTGATGTTCGTTGTTGAGCAGTACATCGGGAAGCCGCTGTCCGTCCGCGAGGCCAAGACCATCTGCTTTATCTCGGATCAGCTGCATTTTTCGGATGAGCTGATTGATTATCTGGTAGAATACTGTGTCGGCCTGGGCAAAAAGGACTTCCGCTATATTGAAAAGGTCGCTCTCAACTGGGCGGAATCCGGCATTTCCACTGCGGAGCAGGCGCGGAAGAGCGTGCAGACGCAGACCGCTGCAAGGCGTGCATCCAGATCCGGCAAAAATACCGCGCGCTCCTTCCAGAACTTTGAGAAAGCATCCTACAATATGGATGAGCTGGAAAAGCAGCTGCTGAGCAACTAATCACAGGAGAGACGATCATTGTCACTGCCAAGAGAAGACTACAATAAGCTGATGCTGGAATACAGCCAGACCAGGGATCGGCATCGCCGCGAACTGGAGCTGCGCAGGAAGAAGGTATATGCCAGACTTCCGCGTTATCAGGAGCTCGACCGGGAGATTCCGGAGATTTCCTACGCTTCTCTCCAGGAGAAGCTTTCCGGCACAGCGCCTTCCTTTTCTCTCCGGGAACGCCTTTCCGATATTGCGGCTAAGAAAAAGGAGCTCCTTGCCGGTGCCGGATTTCCTGCCGACTATCTTCAGCTGCAGTATGACTGTCCCGACTGCCGTGACACCGGCTACATCGATAACCGGAAATGCCACTGTCTTAAGAAAAAGGAGGCTGCGATTCTCTATCAGCAGTCTCATCTGGATCAGCTGCTGCGCACCAATCGCTTTGAGAATCTGTCCGAGGAGTTCTACCGCGGCGAGGATCTTGAACATTTTCGGCGTGCCGTTGAGGTCTGCAGAAAATATATCCGGCAATTTAATTCCGACTATGAAAATTTATTTTTCTATGGTACAGTCGGTGTCGGAAAATCCTTCCTGTCCATATGTACTGCAGGAGAGCTGCTGAAGGCAGGGCATTCCGTCCTGTATTTCAGCTCGTCTTCCTTGTTCGAAACCATCTCCTCCTACATATTCGGTCAGGATAAGCGCTCGGAATATCAGCGCTTTCTGGAGGACTTATATGGCTGCGAAGCGCTTATTATTGACGATCTTGGGACAGAAATGACCAACAACTTCGTATCCACGCAGCTGTTCTCGCTTTTAAACGAGCGTGAGCTGCGCAGGCGCTCCACCATTATTTCGACGAATTTATCACTTCAGGAGCTGCGCGACCGATACTCCGATCGTATTTTTTCGCGGATTACCAGCAGCTACACCATTATGAAGCTCACCGGCTCTGATATCCGCGTGACCCGCAGGGTGAAGCAGTAACGACAACTTTCAGCACCGGAGGAGACCGCATTCCTCCTAAGATGGGCTGCAGACAGGCTGACCGCAGCAGAAAGGGCAAGATGGAGAAACTCAGAAGACACGACAAACGCAAGCTTGAATCCATTCCGGTTGGTTCTCTCGGACTGGTTCCGGTATCAGGGTGTGAGGAAATCGGAAAGGAAATTGATTATTTTCTTACCCAGTGGCGCGCGGAAAGAGAAAGCGAGCACAAGGACAGCCTTGCATTTAACGGCTATCAGCGTCCGACCTACATCGTAAATGTGGACCTCCCCCGCTTCGGTACCGGCGAGGGCAAGGGTGTCATGAAGCAGTCGGTTCGCGGCATGGATCTCTATCTTCTGGTGGATGTCGTAAACTACAGCAAAACATACCGCATGTTCGGCGAGATCAACCACATGTCTCCGGACGATCATTACGCAAATCTCAAGCGCACCATTGCTGCAATCGGCGGCAAGGCAAGGCGCATCACCGTTATCATGCCGTATCTGTATGAAGGACGTCAGCACAAGCGCACCATGCGGGAATCTCTTGACTGCGCGCTGGCCCTTCAGGAGCTGGTTAACATGGGCGTGGACAATATCATCACCTTTGATGCCCACGATCCCCGCGTTCAGAATGCAATCCCCCTGTCCGGCTTTGACACGGTTCAGCCGGCATATCAGTTCATCAAGGGACTCCTCCGCCACGTAGAGGGCCTCCAGATTGACGCACAGCACATGATGGTTATCAGCCCGGACGAGGGCGGCATGAAGCGTGCCGTATACACGGCAAATGTGCTCGGCCTCGATATGGGTATGTTCTATAAGCGCCGTGACTATACGCAGGTCGTTGACGGCAGCAATCCCATTCTCGCGCACGAGTTCCTCGGCTCCTCCGTGGAGGGAAAGGATATGATCATCATTGATGATATGATTTCCTCCGGAGACAGCGTTCTCGAGGTAGCACGCGGGCTGAAGCAGCGCAAGGCCGGACGCATTTTTGTCTTTGCAACCTTCGGTCTGTTCACCGGCGGCCTCGAGAAGTTCGACCAGGCCCATGAGAGCGGACTGATTGACCGCATTCTCACCACGAACCTGATCTACCAGCCACAGGAGCTCCTGGATCGTCCCTGGTACATCAGCTGCAATATGAGCAAGTACATTGCTTACATCATTGATACGCTGAACCATGACAGCTCCATCGCCGATCTGCTGGATCCGTCTGCCAGAATTCAGAATCTGGTGGCCCGCTACCAGGAGGGCGGCCTGCACACCATTGAGTGACCGCGGCATACATTTCGTCTTTAAAAAAGGGAAACGCTGACAAAGTCAGCGTTTCCCTTTTTCCTGTCATAGGCAACATTCTTCCCGGTTACCGGTAACTGACGAACTGATTTCCCGCGTTCTCGAATAGTTCTCTGGCAGCGGATCTTCCGAGAAGATGTACACTCCCTGCCGCCGGATCGTACACTTCTATATTCTCCGGTCCGTATCCGATGATCAGCACATCTGCCCCATTTGCCTCTGCCGCATAGACTGGGCACCCCTGTTCCACATAGTACAGCACCTCCTCCATCGTGCACGATGTCAGATCCAGGACATTTGCATCCTGCAGCCGATCGGAAAGAATCTCCAGCACAGACTTTCCCTGGGCCAGAAGCTCGGATGCGTCATCCTGATAGGTTTCTGCCGCAGCATAGGCGAGCATCGCCTGCAGACAGGCAGTTCTCGGATTCTCCGCCGAAGTTCCGCTCTCCATGGTTGTCAAGGCATCAATTTCCGCGCGCTGATCGGTCGTATTTTTCCAGATGTACTGACCGCTCTTATCGACAACAACGCCGGTTCGCTCCTGATCCGCCAGTTCAATCGCTGTACTGATTCTGTCCGTCGAGCCCAGATATTCCTTGCAGCTGTATATGTAATAGTCCGTTGTCTGCCCGGAAGACTCTGCCGAATCTGCATCCTGCGTGCTCTGCCCGGTCTGCGCACTGCCTCTGGGCGAAAGCTCTCTTGATCCTTCATACAGAATTTCCTGCGGTCGCATATACTGACAATCGGACCAGTCTGTCACACTTAGGCTAAGCTGCTTCAGCGTTCCGTATCCGGAGACAGACACATTCTGCACGAGGGACGATGTGCTCGAAGCATCCGCGCTGGTGATGGTATCCGCATCAGCCGACACATACGCCAGCTGTGATGCATCGCCGGAGGTATTCTTCTGTACTCTGTCCAGTACCAGCTGATTGTCACGCACCTCACATCCTGTCACATAATAGCCGTCCTGGTGATAATCCTCCAGGACATTCAGCTCCTGATCCACGATGTACACGTGATCCATGAGCGTCACCCTGGTTCCGAGCGCGCCCTGCAGCTCATCCTGCGGACTTGCCGTTCCGTACACGAGATCCTGTCCGAGGAACCCGAGCGGGACCGCATATTTGCCGACCTGCGGCTCCACGATAGTTTTATTCAGGCCGTTCAGATTCACCAGAACAATCCGTCCTGTGGCTTCTCCCTGATCCTCCTCCGCATATGCGGCCAGAACGCCGTTTTCTGCAATTACGGCCGACTTCTCCGCGAGGTTTCCCTCTACAAGCCGAAGACTGCAGGCATTCACATCAATTTCATACAGTGCATTGTCCAGAATCAGATACAGCTTCCCGGTTTCCACATCATAATGCGAAATCTGGTCGATGCGGTCCTTTAAGCGTTCCCAGGAACCGCTATAGGGCACGAACACCTTCTCCTCCATCGTGTGGTATTCCCCGCTGTAATGGTAGAACGAGACTCCTATTTTGCCCTCGTGCCGCCCGCTGTTCATATATCCATAGACTAAGAAGTCGGTGCTCCCGTCCTCTTCCACATGAAGGATCCGGATATCATGCTCCGCGTGCGTTTCGCGTTCCCCGGTATCTCCGGCCTCATCAAAGCCGAATATATAAATCAGCTGATTCTCCGACTGAGAGTATTCATACAGCCGGCTGTCCTGAACAAACACGGTAACTGTCCGCTGTGCATTGCGCATCGTCTGTATCTGCGACGAGGTTATGCCGATCGTTAATCCGCCGGATGTCCCATATGGGTGCTGCGGGTCGAAATCCTGCGACATCGTGCGCTCATAATCCATCAGATAAAAGCGGTCCGTCCCCTTTCGCAGCTCATAGAATTCCTCGCACCGAAACAGAAGCGTCTGACTCGGTTCTCCGTTCTGTGCAGGGGCAGATACATAATACGTTCCGCGGATCCCAAAGGTTTCCCCTTCTCTGTCTGTAATGGAATAAACCGGTGTTGTGACCTCTGTTGGATTCAGATCCCCCCAGGTCACGGCATCTGCACTGTTGTACAATGTGACGCTGGCCAGTGAGCTGTTGGATACATCATCGGAGGGCTCCAGATACGTCAGCAGATAATCCTCCGCCGTTTTATCGAAGGTTTTATCATGAAAGGTACGTGCAAATGTCAGTGCTTCCTCTGCATCCCCGCAGTAATCATCCTCCTCTGCGTACGCAAACCTTGTGTAATACCGGATGTCCTGCGTCTGTTCTGTGGACAGCCGCAGAACCAGCATATATTCCGTGTCCGGCGAAATCAGGTTCTTGAAGGAGAGCTCTGCCGTACAGACCGAATCCCCGCCGGCAGTCACCGTCACCGCTTCCTGTTCTATGAGACGATTCCCCGTAATATCCCGCACCTCCATGGACAGTGCCGAAACGGTCTGTCCGTAGGTTCGTATCTGAAGCCCTATGGTCCGATCCGAACGGATCGGCGTCAGAACGGTTCGCATCTGACCGGGATCCTGCTCCTGCGTCAGGCCGTACAGGGTATTAAAAACAGTACTGCCGGTGTCCATTGATATGACCGGCAGTACTGCAGCTGACATTTCTGTTGTGGTCTGTGTGCTGGTGCCTGCGGCAAACACCTCCATCAGCAGGAAGGAAACGCAGAACAAAGCTGCAGCATACAGAATTCGATAAATGGTATTACGCATATTTACTTGTGAGCCGTACTCAAACGAACCAGAGCGCGGCAGAGCTTGGCCTGCGCACGGGCACGCTCCATCTGGGAGAGCCTCTCATCCTGAAGCCTTTGCTGGGCGCGTTCCCTGGCCCTTTGTGCTCGGTCTACATCAATCTCTTCCTCCCACTCCCAGGTCGTAGGCAGCACGCGGCACACGCCGTTCATAACCGACAGCATACCGCCGATGCAGGCTGCGGAACGTTTGGCGGAATCCTCCAGCGTAATCTCTGCCGTACCCATGCCGATCGCCGTACAGTAATTGGTATGACCGGCCAGAATCGCCACGTCTCCGCCTATGGTACGCAGGCGAATCC
This sequence comes from Clostridium sp. CAG:508, assembly GCA_963650385.1. Lineage (GTDB taxonomy): Bacteria > Bacillota > Clostridia > Lachnospirales > Lachnospiraceae > CAG-791. The sequence continues at coordinate 39,959 of CAVJLL010000003.1, forward strand.
GCTGCACTTCTCCGCTGTATTCCAGGCCGTCCAGTGAAACGACCTGTATCTGGAAGGTTGACATAGTTGATCCTTTCTCTAATGTGCGGTGTCCTTCTCTGCCTTCCGGAACACATCATCAATGGTTCCTGCCATCAGGAATGCACTCTCCGGAAGATCATCGCATTCACCGTCGAGTATCATCTTAAACCCGCGGATCGTTTCTTTCAACGGCACATAGGTTCCAGGGATACCGGTGAACTGTTCTGCAACCGAGAAGCTCTGTGACAGGAAGTTCTGAATCTTGCGTGCGCGGTACACGGCATTTTTATCATCGTCCGACAGCTCGTCCATACCCATAATCGCGATGATATCCTGAAGCTCACGATACCGCTGCAGCACCATCTGCACGCCTCTTGCCACGTCGTAGTGCTCCTGACCGACAATCTCAGGAGAAAGAATGCGGCTGGTGGAATCCAGCGGGTCAACCGCAGGATAAATACCGCGGCTGGCAATGTCTCTGGACAATACCGTGGTTGCATCCAGATGCGTAAACGTTGTTGCCGGTGCCGGGTCCGTCAGGTCATCCGCCGGCACATATACAGCCTGCACCGAAGTAATAGATCCCTTTTTGGTGGAGGTGATGCGCTCCTGCAGCGCTCCCATTTCCGTTGCCAGCGTCGGCTGATAGCCTACTGCCGAAGGCATGCGTCCCAGAAGCGCGGAAACCTCCGAGCCTGCCTGTGTAAAACGGAAGATATTGTCAATGAACAGAAGCACATCCTGATTCTTAACATCACGGAAATACTCTGCCATCGTAAGGCCCGATAAGCCCACGCGCATTCTGGCTCCCGGCGGCTCATTCATCTGTCCGTATACCAGTGCCGTCTTATCCAGAACACCGGATTCCTTCATCTCTCCGTACAGGTCATTTCCCTCACGGGTACGCTCACCTACGCCGGTAAAGACTGAAATGCCGCCGTGTGCCGTTGCCACATTGTGGATCAGCTCCATGATCAGAACCGTCTTTCCAACGCCGGCTCCGCCGAACAGACCGATCTTGCCGCCCTTTGCATAGGGGCAGATCAGATCTACAACCTTGATTCCGGTTTCAAAAATCTCCTGTGCCGGAACCTGTTCCTCAAAGCTGGGTGCCTGACGGTGAATCGACCATTTCTCCTTGGTCTGCGGTGCCGGCTGATTGTCCACCGGCTCTCCCAGCAGATTAAATACACGGCCCAGGCATTCCTCGCCGACAGGAACAGAAATCGGCGCGCCGGTATCAACCGCCTCTGCACCTCTTGCCAGTCCGTCCGTTGAGCTCATGGCAATGCAACGAACCACTTCATCGCCAATCTGCTGTGCCACCTCAGCCACCAGTCTGCGGCCGCCGATTGTCAGCTCAATTGCATTGTTCAGCTCCGGAAGCTCACCCTCTGCAAACCGGATATCCAGAACAGGTCCCGTAACCTGTATCACCTTTCCTGTGTGCTGCTTGCTCATTTGCTGCTTTCCTTTCTCGCGCAAGGGGATGGATTTCGATCACCCTGCATCCTCTGCACCCGCCACAATCTCTGTGATCTCCTGCGTGATGCTCGCCTGTCTGGCGCGGTTGTAGTTCAGACTGAGTGTATCGATCATCTCCTCTGCATTGTCCGTTGCAGCCTCCATTGCCATTCTGCGCGCCGCATACTCGCTGGCCACGGAGAGATTCACACTCGTATGCAGGATTCCTGCCAGATAATCCGGAACAATCGAATCAAACACGGTCTCCGAATCCGGTTCGTACAGAATCAGATTTCTTGCCTTTTGGTCCTTCTTTTCACCGGGATCGTCACCGGCAGATGCAGCCAGATCCGACAGCGGGAATATGGCCGTCGCTTCCGGCGTCTGTGTCATCATGGAAACAAAGCGGGTAAAGCAAAGGCTTACATGCCCAAAGCTCCCCTTTTTGTATTCCTCACACACAAGCCTTGCAATCTCAAAGCAGTCAGAAGGCCCGATTGAAGCTGCTTCCGCAAAAGCTTCCGTCAGCACTGGAATCCCCTTGTGGCGAAAATAGTCCAGTGCCTTTTGTCCGATGGGCAGGACCTCATAATCCTTTCCTGCAGATTCTTCCTCGATTTTCTTAAAGAGGTTGGCATTGTAGCCGCCTGCCAGTCCGCGGTCACCTGCAATGACAATATACAGATACCGGGAGTTTCGTCCGGCCTTTGTATAGCATGAACGGAACTCTGTGTTCCCGGCTGCAATCTCTGTCAATGTCCGATGAAGCGTTTCATAATACGGTCTGCTCTGCTCTGCCTTTTCCTTTGCCCTCCGAAGCTTGGATGCAGCCACCAGCTGCATGGCCTTGGTGATCTGCATGGTGTTCTGAACACTCTTGATCCGGAGCTTCACTGCCTTCATATTCGCAGCAGCCATCGCTCTTTACCTGTTACCTTTCCGACAAAAAGCGGCTCGTATAAGACTCCAGTGCCTTCTTCAGATGCTCCTGTGTCTCATCCTCCAGCTTCCCTGTCTTTCGAATGGCATCCATCGCTGCCAGTCCGTCACTGTCCGACTCCAGGAAGCGGTACAGTCCCTGCTCATACTCAGCAACGGATTCCGCTGGAACCTCGCTCAGGACATTCTGCGTCACGGCATACAGAATCGCCACCTGGTTCTCAACCGGAACCGGTGCGGAGTTTTTCTGTTTCAGTACCTCTACTATGCGGGCACCCTGATCCAGTCTGGATTTCGTATCCTTATCCAGATCCGAACCAAACTGTGCAAAGCTCTGCAGCTCACGGTACTGTGAATAAACCAGCTTCAGCGTGCCGGCGACCTTTTTCATAGCCTTGATCTGCGCATTTCCTCCGACGCGGGATACCGAAATACCCGGATTCACGGCAGGCATGATGCCGGAATGGAACAGCTCCGTTTCCAGGAAGATCTGACCGTCGGTAATCGAAATGACGTTGGTGGGAATGTATGCCGACACATCCCCCGCCTGTGTCTCGATAATCGGAAGCGCCGTCAGCGAACCGCCGCCCTTTTCCTGTGAAAGCTTTGCCGCACGCTCCAGAAGTCTGGAATGCAGGTAGAATACATCGCCCGGATATGCCTCGCGTCCCGGCGGGCGCCGGATCAGAAGAGACAGTGCGCGGTATGCAACGGCATGCTTGGAAAGATCATCGTACACAATCAGCACATGCCTGCCCTTGTTCATGAAGTACTCACCCATAGCACAGCCTGCGTAAGGTGCAATGTACTGCAGAGGTGCCGGTTCCGATGCCGTCGCGGCAACCACGATGGAATAGTCCATCGCGCCGTTTCTGCGCAGCTGCTCCATGAGATTGGCCACTGTGGAGCGCTTCTGTCCGATTGCCACATAGATGCAGATTACATCCTTCCCCTTCTGGTTCAGGATCGTATCCACTGCAATGGTCGTCTTGCCGGTCTGACGGTCTCCGATGATCAGCTCACGCTGTCCTCTTCCGATCGGAATCATCGAATCAATGGCCTTGATTCCTGTCTGCAGCGGTTCCTTTACCGGCTGACGGTCCAGAATACCGGGTGCCGGCGATTCCACCGGGCGATATTCCGACGCATCGATGGGGCCGGCGCCGTCAATCGGCTGTCCGATCGCATTCACAACACGGCCGATCATGGCTTCTCCAACCGGAACCGACACAACACGTCCGGTTCTCTTGACTGTCTGCCCCTCCCGAATTCCTGTATCCTCACCGAATAACACCGCAGAAACGCTGGTTTCCTCCAGATTCTGCGCCATTCCAAGGGTCCCGTTCTCAAATTCCAGAAGCTCACCGGACACACAGTTCACAAGGCCGCTGACTCTGGAAATGCCATCACCCACCGTAAGAACCGTTCCCGTTTCATTCTGGATGATCGCGTTCTGGTAATACTTGATCTGGCTGCGGATTACCTCGGAAATTTTTTCTGGTTTTAATTCCATTCCAACCACATCCTTCTTGTCTCTGACTGCTGCAGTACGTTCGCTACAGCACGGTTTCTGTAAGCCTTCTTCGAAGGTCTGAGAGTCTGCCCTTCACCGTTCCGTCATACTGGCGGCCGTCCATCTCCACCAGAAGTCCTCCCAGAACGGACGGATCGACCTTCTGCTGCAGCAGAACCTTTTTCCCGCTTATGCTCTCAAGCTTCTCCTGCAGGAGCTCCAGCTGCCCCGGCTCCAGTGCTGCTGCACTGGTCACCTTTGCATCCGCAATCCCGTGATCTTTGCAGTACAGGCTTCGATACGTTCCTGCACAGGAATTGAACTCCCGCAGAATCCCCTTTTCTGTGAGGATCTTCAGGAAATTCAGCAGATACGGATGAAGTGCTTCGCCGAACGCCTGATCCAGAAGGCCAAGCCGCTCTTTCTTGGCAATCGACGGCTCCTGCAGCAAACGAATATAATCCTCGTTCTCCCGGAACAAACCCTGCACCGTTTCCAGCTGCTTCATGATCTCATCGGAAAGTGCTTCCGATGCAGCAAGGTCATACAGGCTTTTTCCGTACAGTGCGCCTGTTCCTGTCATGATGCCTCTCCTATATGATCCAGAAATTCATCGATCAGTCTGCGGTGATCCTCCTCATGAATTTCCTTCTCGACCACTTTGCCGGCAATATCCATTGCCAGACCGCCGATTTCATCCTTGGCCTCATTGACTGCCTTTTTCTTCTCCTGTGCAATATCAGCCTCTGCCTTCGAGCGAATGCCCGCTGCCTGCTGCTGCGCATCCCGGATGGTCTGATCCGCCTTTGCCTGTGCCTCTTTCTGTGCATCCTGTATGATCCTGGCCGCCTCTGCCTTCGCATCCGACAGGCTTCCCTCATATGCAGCCTTAAGTCCGTCCGCTTCTGCTCTGGCAGCTCTTGCCTCGGTCAATTCCTTTTCCGACAGCTCTCTTCGCTTTTCCAGAATTCGGTTGATCGGCTTAAAGAGGAATTTCTTCACCAGCAGCATGGTCAGAAACAGGTTGATGATCGTTGCCACAAATGTCCAGGGGACAATTGTAACAAGGCTTTGTGTCTCCATACCCATTCCTCCTGCCGGCAGATTACTGCAGATAATTCATGAACATTCCGGGAGCAACAAAGATCAGAAGAAGGCCCGTTACGAAGCCGTAGATACCGGTTGTCTCCGCAATGGCGCAGCCCAGCAGCATCGTGCTGGTCACATCGCTTTTGCACTCCGGCTGCCTTCCGATGGCCTCCAGTGCCTTTGCAACTGCATTGCCTTCACCGATACCAGGTCCGATACCTGCAATCAATGCACAGCCTGCACCGATTCCGCATCCTGCCAGTGCAATTCCTCTTGCCAGTAACTGAAAATCTCCCATGACATACCTCCTGTTGTGATCGTTGTGGGTGATGGAAACAAACTACTCTTCTGCCGCGTTGGCGATATACATTGTCGTCAGCATGCAGAAAATAAATGCCTGCATAAATCCGGTAAACCAGTCAAAATACAGCGACGAAATTGCCGGAATACCTACATCCAGAATCGGGATCTGCGACAGTACCTTTCCGACTGTTCCAGGGATCAATCCCAGAAGCGCCGACGAAGCAAGCGCCAGTGCCCAGTAAATCAGGCCGTCAATGACAACGCCGGAGAGGATGTTTCCGAAATGACGGCAGGCCATTGAAACCGGTGTTGCAAGCTCCGACAGCACGTTGAACGGCGTCATCACGGCAATCGGCTGTGTATATCCCTTTAAATAGCCTCCCAGGCCGCTGGTCTTTATCTTGGTCGCCGTGATCATAATGAACACGACAACGGCCCAGGCCGCCTCCGTGGACAGGTCCGCCGTCGGGCTCCAGACGCCGAGCAGACAGATCAGATTCGAAAGGATACTGGTGGAAAACAGCGCTGCAACGAACGGAATCAACGCATCAAACTTCGTTCCGCCGGTATTATTGCGGACAAAATTCGTTGCCAGCTCAACCAGCCATTCCGCGACCGCCTGCCGTTTTGTAATATTTTCCACCTTCAGATCGTGCGTCAGAAACAAACACAGTGCCAGGATGACTCCCATAATCACCCACGACACCACCAGTGTCTCCGAGATGAGAATGTCCCCCAGGATCGGGATCCCGGTCGGAATCCTTGCTAATATTTTGGCTCCCTCAATTGAAAAATCCATGAATCAGCCCTTCTTTCTCCGTCCTTTTGCTCATTCCTTCTTTCTGCGGTAAGAGGCAACGCCCTTTCCGCGAATCAGAAAGCCCGGCACGAGCAGCGGTATAATCGCCGCCACGGGATTGATCGCCGGCACCACAAGCGCCAGGATCATAAACACGATCTGTCCCAGTGTCCGGTATCGATAAGAGAGTGTCATCTTCCGTCTGGCGTTGTCGTAGTTGTCATCTGCTGCAGCCTTTTCTGCCAGAACTGCCATCAGCCAGAAATTTCCTGCTGCAACGGCAAAACCAAGAACTGCCCCCAGGACAACGCCTGCATCGAAGGGGACCGACTTCGTGATCGCATGAAGTACTCCAAAGCACAGCAGCATGACCGCTGTGCAGGCAGCGGTTCCCTTCGCCACAAATCCGGTTGACTCCTGTACAGCCTCAGACATTTTCAAGCTCATCGCCTCCTGTTTCTCTTTTCTGCCTCTGCAAAAGCCGGCCAGCGTTCCCAATCAATAGTGCCGGTTGAATGCTGTCCTCGGCTTCTCCTTCTTGCTCTTGTGAACCGCTGCGCGGTATATCTTCCAGGCCGTCATAAAGGAGCCACCAAGGCCTAGAATCCATGCCGGAATATAAATCCAAAGCGGAGCCCCCGCCCGGACATTCAACCAATATGCTCCGAGAAGGCACATGAGCAGCGGAGTAACCAGTGACACCCCCAGCTGTCCGACCAGAGAAAAATTACGAAACACACGTGCAAGCTCGCTCATACGCCTTCCGTTTTTCTTTCAAATTCATCCGATTATTCTCGCCGCAGCAAATGACTGTTTCGCCGTCATTTGCTGTGCGCTTTGTATGTCATAATACCTGATTGCGTGGGGCCATGCAATGAATGTGTGGAAATATTTAACAGATTTTGAGACTTGACAAATGCGGTTTTTAGTGGATCCGTCAATAGAATATGTGCCCGCCGATGCGGTATTTGGGAGTAACCTGCGGGATCGGCGTGCGGAAAAACAGGCAGTTTCCAACATTGGTCTGTCCGGACATCGCCGCATCCGCCGCTTGGTAGCAGGACGCCGTTGCTTCATCCGAAGCAAGCGCAACCGCAAGGCGGCCGGACATTGCCGGTGAGAACTGGTTGCTCTGATAAATCACGCCAGACATCGAATTCGGAAACGCACCGGACATAAGCCGGTTGATAACTACAGCACCGACCGCAACCTGTCCTGCATAGGGCTCGCCGCCTGCTTCACAATAGATCAGATTTGCAAGAAGCGTGCGGTCCCCTTCCTCGAAGGTAATGCTGTCAAGAGATCTCCAGGCGGATGCATCCGATGCTGCCTGCAGACGGCGTTCCTCCTCCAGCTGCTTCTCCAGGGCAGAAACCGTTGCATTCTGCGCGTCCAGCTGGTCCTGCAGAAGATCCACAGCGTCCTGTGCGGAATTCAGCTGCGCGTTGGTTGCATTCAGGGAACCGGCCGTCTGCGTCACAAGAGAATTGACCTGACTGGCCTGGCTGCTGGCATCATCATGAAGCTGCTCCAGCTCGTCCATCTGTGCCTGAAGCTCTTCCTGCTCCTGCTCGAGCTCCTCCTTCTTTTCCTTGACCTCCGCCGACGTCTGCTTATAGCGCTCCAGCGTTTTCTGGTCATATTCATTCAGCTGCTGAATATAGGCACTCCGGTTCAGAAGTTCACCGTAGGAACCGGATTTTAAGAGAATCTCCAGGTAGTAGGAATTGCCCCTCTCATAGAGGAACTGAATCCGCTTCTTCATGTTCGCATACTGCTGCTCCTGCGTTGCAACGGCATCCTCCAGGTCGCTCTGTGCCTGGTCGATTTCCTTCTGCTTGTCGGAGATTTCCTGCTCCTTGCTGCTGATCTGCGATGAGAGCTGTGCCAGGTTGGAGGAGAGTACGCTCAGCTGCGAGTTGAGGCTGTTCAGCGTGCTGGTCAGCGCGTCCTGTTCGTCCCCCAGCTGATCCACAGTCTCCTGTCCTTGTTCCACAGCCTGCCGGGTCTGCTGTGCCTCCTGTTTCGCCTTTTTCAGCGCTTCCTCCGTCTGCTGCGTCGCGTAAACAGGTATCGTTCCGGCCAGCAAGGACACCACAACAGCTCCGGAGAGAAGCATTTCTCCCCAGAGCTGTTTTCCTGCCTTCTTTGACCTTTGAATGATTGACTTTTTGCTGCGATTTCTGCTGTGGCGCAGTCTTTGTAACATCATAGGCTGATTACACTGCTAATTCGATATGGCGTCCTGTTTCCTGATACTGCTCATAGACAACCCCTGCCGCGTCAAACATCTGCTTGCTGGCAGTGTTGTTATCCGATCCTGCATACTTATCGCTCTTGTAAATTACCTTGCGGATTCCCGCCTGAATGATTGCCTTGGCACATTCATTGCAGGGAAACAAGGAGACATACAGTGTGGAATCCTCCAGAGATCCGCCGCGGTAGTTCAGGATTGCGTTCAGCTCGCTGTGCGTCACAAACGGATATTTGGTCATCAGCGGCTCGCCGTCGCGTTCCCACGGAAAATGATCGTCATCACAGCCTCTCGGCATCCCGTTGTAGCCGATCGACAGAATCTTATGTTCCTTACTGACAATGCACGATCCAACCTGTGTGTTCGGATCCTTCGAGCGCATTCCCGCAAGCTGGGCAACTCCCATAAAATATTCATCCCAGGAAATATAATCCCTGCGCTTTGCCGACATGCCGTCCTCCATTCTGTGATACCCGGGTTGAAAGCTCCAAAACTCCGATGCAAGCCTTGCCCGCACGAAGAGTTCTTACTTGGTTCCGAAAATACGGTCACCGGCATCTCCGAGTCCGGGAACAATGTATCCGTGCTCATTCAGATGATCATCCAATGCTCCGACATACAGGTCTACGTCCGGATGTGCTTCCGTGAACGCCTTCACGCCCTCCGGTGCAGCAATGATGCAGAGGAAATGAATCTTCTCGCAGCCGTGCTTTTTCAGCTGAGCCACTGCATCCACAGACGATCCGCCCGTTGCCAGCATCGGATCCACCACGAAAACCTCACGCTCTGCGCAGTCAGCCGGAAGCTTGCAGTAATACTCCACCGGCTTGAGTGTTGCAGGATCACGATACATTCCGATATGTCCCACCTTTGCTGCCGGAATCATCTGCAGCATGCCGTCTACCATTCCAAGGCCCGCGCGAAGAATCGGAACCACCGCGAGCTTCTTGCCCTTCAGCTCCTTCGCCACACAATGCGCTACCGGAGTATCAATCTCCACATCCTCCAGCTCCAGGTGTCTCGTCGCCTCATAGCACAGCAGCATCGCAATCTCTCCAACCGTTTCACGAAACGCCTTGGTTCCGGTGGTTCTCCTGCGAATGAATCCGATTTTATGCTGAATAAGCGGATGATCCATGATGATAACGTTTGCCATTCTGTCCTCCTGCAGTGCCAAGCTGCTCTTTTCTGCTGTATTCTCTAGTATCTATTAGCCTCATCTCGAATCTGCTTTGTAAATTCTTGATCAGTCCTTCTCTTTTTTACTGCTTTTTTTCATATTCTGCAATCTTTGCAATGCGTCTTGCGTGGCGCTCTCCGCCCGAGAACTCCGTTCCGAGAAACGTATCTACAATATCCATTGCAACATTCTCGCCGACCACGCCCGCTCCGATGGCCAGAACATTGGCGTCGTTGTGGAGTCTTGTCAGTCTGGCCGTTGTCACGTCATGGCACAGGGCGCAGCGGATTCCCGGAATCTTATTGGCCGTGATGCTGACACCGATTCCGGTTGTGCAGATCACAATTCCCTGCTGCGTCTCTCCCGATGCTACGCTTTGCGCCGCCGGCCCTGCATAATCCGGATAATCGCAGGACTGCAGCCCGTCGGTGCCAAAATCCTTCACCTCATAGCCTTGGTCCTTCAGATGAAGGATTACCTTCTCTTTCAGTTCAAATCCGCCGTGGTCACTCGCAATTGCTATCATATTCCCCTCCTTCTGCCGTCCTTACTGCGGCAGCACTATGATCTTCTGACCGGCCGCCTTCATCAGACGGTTCATGATCGCCATACCGAATCCGCCGCTTCGGTCTTCATCGGCATCCTTTTTGCCGATTTCCCCGTCCCGAAACGATTCCGAATACATCACCGTACAGCCTTCGTCATCAAATTCGCGCAGGATGCGGAACAGGTCTCTTGCAATTTCTGCCTCATCCGACCGGCTCCCCACGCTCTTCACGCAGTCCGCGCGGTACATACCTCTGGTTTCATCCGTACACAGAACTCCGGTTTTCTCTCCGGCACTCTGCGCCTCCTGCAGCCTGTCATTGATATACGCTGCGACCTTTTCCGCCGTCCCCTCTACAATCGTCAGGTCCCCCTTCGGGGCATAGTGACGGTATTTCATGCCCGGCGCTTTTGGCTTTTCCTTCGTATCTGCCGATAAAATGGTGCGGTCCACATCGACATTCCCCAACACCCTTGTCAGCATGGTCTGTGTAACATAGCCCGGCCGGAGAATGGTCGGAACGCCTTCCGTCAGGTCTATAATCGTGGATTCCAGTCCGATTCCCACCTCACCGCCGTCAATGATCATATCTACCCGGCCGTCCAGATCCTCTCTGCAGTATCTGGCAACGGTAGGCGAGGGTCTCCCGGAGCGATTGGCAGACGGCGCTGCAATGTAGCCTCCCTCCGCCCGGATCAGGGCCTGCGCTATTTTATTGCTCGGGAAGCGAACGGCAACGGTATCCAGACCTCCCGTTGTTTCATACGGCACCTCCGCGCCCTTCCGGAAAATCATCGTCAAGGGCCCCGGCCAGAATGCCTCGGCGAGCTTCTGGGCCTGCGGCGGAAAGTCTTCCACGATCCGCGGTATATCCTCCAGACAGCAGACGTGCACGATCAGCGGATTGTCCGAGGGACGTCCCTTTGCTGCATAAATCTTCCTGGAGGCCTCCGGATTCAGTGCATCTCCTCCAAGCCCGTACACCGTTTCCGTCGGAAACGCCACCAGTCCGCCCTCCCGCAGAATGCGTCCTGCCTCTGCAATGGCTGCATCATCAATTTCTTCTTCCGTCATTGACACATACTGTGTCACCATTTCTGTCACCTTCTGTTCCGGATGCTGCATGGCGTTCTCGCCATCATGACGTCATATAATTGGAAATCACATCCCATACGTCCGATGTTTCATACTGCAGCTTCCATTCCGCAACGCCCTTGATACCAAAGCCCTGCATCACATCCAGCTTCTGCTGAATCGACTGCGCATCTTCGATCCAGATCTGAATTCTCGTTCCGTCCGCGTCCGTTGTCTCCGCATAGTTCTGGCCGGTCTGGGCATCCCAGCTCGCCGTCATCCCCTGCGTCTGCATATAATCCTGCACCTGCTGCATACCGAGTGCCTCTGATGTAACCGATCCGTTCTGTGTCTTCCAGACTCTGGTATAGAACGGAACCGCATTGATCAGACGGTCCTTGTCAATCCCCTTCTCCAGCGCCATCTGAATTCCTTCGGTCACATAGGAAATGGAGGCTACGCTTCCCGCCTCCTGGCTGCCTGCATAGTGCTCATCATAGCCCATTACAACCTCATAATCCACAAAGACCCCCTGCTCCTCCAGGTTATAGTGCGAATTGAAGTTGTAGCTCGGGTAATTATCCACCGACAGAATGATCCCCGCGCTGCGGCAGGCAATGGAGAGCTCGCGGATAAACTCGATGTAATCCTCTCCGTTTTCCTCCGGAATCAGCTCAAAGTCTACATTAATACCCTCAAATCCGCAGGAGGATGCCTCCTGGAGCAGCTGGCTGATCAGATTGGTTCTGGAGTCCAGCGTCGTCAGGAATGTATGATTGTCCGTCAGGGTGCTGGAATTGATGTTGTCCACCACAGCCCACACCTGGCACCCCAGATTATGTGCCTGATTCACGTAATCCGACGTCCCGGCCTTATCCATATTCCCGTCATTGTCACTCACCCAGTACCAGGTCGGTGCCACAACATTCACGCTCTTGGTCTGTGCCATGTAGGAGGTCAGCGTCGAGTTGCCCTGTACTCCCCATACATTATGGAAGGCCATATTTATTTTGCCGTCCACCGCTATATGCGTGAATTCCGGTTCTGTATAATCCGAAGCCAGTGTCTGCTCTTCCGTCTGAATGTCCTTGAGCCGCCGGTTCTCCACATAGCCGATGACAGAGTCCGCGCTCTTTACCTTCGACCAGTTCTCCATCTGCTCCAGAACCGTAACCTTTGCTCCCTTTTCCAGCTGTTCCTCCACAGGGCTCTTAATTCCCCCCGAGGTACGGATCTGCGTCTTTCTGGCGATCGTTGCCACCGTCTTTGTGCTGCTTTCCGTGTCAATCTGCAGTCGATTTGGATTCTCAAATGCAGTCATGGAAAAATTGGTATACTCTTTTACAAAATCCAGCGCCAGGTAAATAACTCCGTCCACATTTCGTGCCGGTATGTAGGAATACGTCTGCGAGCTCCCGTCATCCGCCAGCACCTCCTGGCTCCCGATCACCGCCTTCAGCTTGGTCGTCGGCAGACAATACAAAATCATGCCTGTCGTATCGGAGGCATTCTGCACCCCGTAATAAAACCGGTTGTTCAGTCCGGACTTTACATCGTCCAGCGTCATATAATCCACGCCATCTATGCGCTTTGCATGGATTTCGGATAAGGTATCCCCCCATATGATCGGGACATCATCCTCTCCCTGTACGCCGAACTGTTCTGCAAGGTCCGCCTTTTCCTTCGAATAAGAGTATCGATCCAAGAAAAGCTTCGCGCCGAACGCAATTACCAGCACGAGAATCAGAAGAATCACTGCGGCAATGGGTGAGCCGCCTTTTTTCTTTTTCTTCTTTCTTCCATACGCACCTCCGGCATTCCCGGATGATGTCTTCCTTCTCGTTCCTGCCGATTTGCTGCTGCGGCTGCCGGCAGATGACTGCGCCCGTTTCCTGCCGGTTTTCCCGCCGGCCGGGCGCCTTGCTCCATACATCCGTTCTGCGCCGTACGGTTCCTCATACGGTTCATCATAGGCTCCGTAACCGCCGCCTGCATATTCCTCGTCCGGGTAATCGCTGTATCCGCCGTCTCTCTCATCCCAGGCAGGCTCTTCATAACGCTCATCGCCGCCGTAGTATTCGTCTTCGTAATCCTGAAAATCGTCGTATCTGGATGCCATTCCTCTCTCCAAATTAAAAAGCCGGATGCCTCCGCATGTCAGTATCGGAGCCATTATATCAGACTTCCCCGTTTCCTGCCTCTAAATCAGTGCACCTGCTTTGTACACGCAAAAACGGCATGGCAGCGCGCCATTTCCCGCAGCACACTTTAAGACGGGGCCCCAAAATGTATTCTTTACTGCGCCGAAATTAAGCAAAGGACGCTGTCATACCATCTTTGCCGGCCTTGCAGCCGCAATGAGATGACATCAAAGGATATTATTACAGAAAATCTGGCGGCCAGAAGGTGTTCTTATCCGCAGGAATTCATCCCTCCGCAAGCCGCAGCCTTACCGAAAATGATCCGACCGCATCTTCCTGCTGCATCGTGCATTCATCCGTCCGCAGGGGCAGCAGTTCCCCGCGGTGCACTAAATCTTCACTGCCGAACAAAAGGATTTGTAATTGTGATTTCATTTTGAGCAAATGATCTTCGTGAATGATCTTTCTGTTACCTGGGAAAACTTTGTGTCAGAGAATCTACCTTAAGCTTCAAAAGACAAATGGAAACCTTTGAAATGATGTCATAGTGTAGTACACAGATAGGGTGTTCGACAGAGAACCGTTCTCATCGCCTCCTTTACGATGCATTACTGTCCGATCCTCTCGGTTCCTCCATGGTATCGAACAGATCTGATAATTGCAAGCTTGTTTGGGCTATTTTTTCACACATACAGATATTTCGGTAATCCTTCACAAGTTTTCTAAACTTTTTATAATCACATTGACGACAAACATCCTCAGTAGATACACTTATTGCAGCGGCTCCCTGATCAGACAGGATGCCGCAGTGTTCCTGGGCCGCCGCTGCAGACACCTTTTCCTGTACCGCGGTCCGGTCCATGTGACCGTTCGTCGGCAGCAGAATACACGGAGGTTAACCTCTTGAAAATCGAAAGAATCAACGAAAATCAGGTGCGCTTCACTCTGACAAAGGAGGATCTCGATTCCCGTCAGATGCGTTTAAGCGAACTGGCATACGGTACAGAAAAGGCCAAGGCGCTTTTCCGCGAAATGCTGCAGCAGGCCTATCGCCTGGTGGGCTTTGAAAGCGATAATACTCCGCTGATGATCGAGGCAATCCCTATAAAGGACGGCAGCATTGTTCTGGTGGTCACAAAGGTCCATGACCCGGAGGAGCTGGATCCTCGTTTTTCGAATTTTGCCCCTTCCATCCGTCAGAAGGACCGCGGAGCAAGCACCTTTGAGCAGCTCCTTCAGTCCCTGACCGAGCACACCGTCTCCGGCACAGCCGGTCAGGAGGAGGCTCGTCCCTCTGCTGCACATGATCCGCGGGAAGCTCTGCGCCGGTTTCAGGAATATTCCGTCTGCCACCGGCTGTACTCTTTCCCCAGCATGGACCTTGTGCTGCAGGCCGCAGACCGGATCCAGTCGGATTACTCCGGGGAAAGCGCGCTCTTCCGTGAAAAGGACGCATACCTTCTCTTTATGGAAATGAAGAATACCGAAGAGGCCGCTTCGCAGAGTGCGGTTCTGGCATCGATATCTGAATTCGGCGCCATGCAGCCGGTATCCTATGCAAGAGAGCAGTATCTGGAGGAGCACGGAACACTTCTGATCGCCGATCACGCGGTAGAGAAGCTCTCCCGGCTTGCCCGCAGAACCGGTTCCGTTCAATAAGGGCAGAGCAAACATTCTTTTGCCCTTGCGGATGCCAAATTGCAGGTTAGCGCCCATATCGAATTTGCCAGCAGGTTTACATCAAGCTGTGGCAGTTGCCGAACAGATGCACATGTTAAATATTCCTAATTTATATTAGTTATAATTAACCTGCATTAGTCAAATGTATCAAAGATTTAACCTCTTCGTCCTCCCGAATCGTTGCATTCCCACAAACCGAATGGTAGACTTCTAACCGATAGAGCAGCATCATGGTTGGGCAAAGTGTGCCCTGCCGTTGGTGCAGCAGGGGCAGAATAACCGCGGACAGTTATCCTTGTTTTTGCTGTATCAGGATGCGCAATTATACAGGAGGAAACCAAAATGGCAAGAAAGTACTTAACCATGGATGGTAACGAGGCTGCCGCACACGCCGCGTATGCGTATACGGAAGTTGCTACCATCTACCCCATCACACCGTCATCCGTTATGCCTGAGCACGTTGACGAGTGGGCAACGGCCGGACGCAAGAACATCTTTGGTGACATTGTACACGTAACCGAGATGCAGTCCGAGGCAGGTGCAGCAGGTGCAACCCACGGTTCCATCGTAGCCGGTGCAATGACTTCCACATTCACCGCTTCCCAGGGACTGCTGCTGATGATCCCGAACATCTACAAGGTAGCCGGTGAAGGACTCCCGGCAGTGTTCAATGTATCTGCACGCTGCGTAGCTACTCATGCACTGAACATTTTCGGCGATCATTCTGACGTATATGCATGTCGTCAGACCGGTGCAGCTATGCTCTGCGAGAGCTCCGTGCAGGAAGTTATGGATCTGACTCCGGTAGCTTACTGCGCAGCTGTAGACGGTAAGCTTCCTTTCATCAACTTCTTCGATGGATTCCGTACCTCTCATGAGATTCAGAAGATTCAGGTGTGGGATTATGATGACCTCAAGGATCTGATCGATCTGGATAAGGTACAGGAGTTCCGCAACAATGCCCTGAATCCGAATCATCCTCGTCAGATGGGCTCTGCACAGAACCCTGACATCTTCTTCACAACCCGTGAGGCATGCAACACCACTTATGATGAGATGCCCGGCGTTGTTCAGAAGTACATGGACAAGGTAAACGAGAAGCTCGGCACAGATTACAAGCTCTTCAACTACTACGGCGCTGCTGATGCAGAGCAGGTCATCATCGCAATGGGTTCTGTCAATGAGACCATTGAGGAGACTGTTGACTACCTGAACGGCCAGGGCATGAAGGTTGGTCTTGTAAAGGTTCGCCTGTACAGACCTTTCTGCGCAGAAGCTCTGATCGATGCAATCCCGGATACCGTTAAGAAGATCTCTGTTCTGGACCGCACCAAGGAGCCCGGCTCCATCGGTGAGCCTCTGTACCTGGATGTTGTTGCAGCTCTGAAGGGATCCAAGTTCGATCAGGTTCCGGTTTACACCGGCAGATACGGCCTCGGCTCCAAGGATACAACTCCGGCTCAGATCATCGCTGTTTACAACAACGAGGATAAGAAGCGCTTCACCATCGGCATTGATGATGATGTTACACACCTTTCCCTTCCTACCGGCAAGGAAATCGTTACCACTCCTGAGGGAACGGTTTGCTGCAAGTTCTGGGGTCTGGGTGCTGACGGAACCGTAGGTGCCAACAAGAACTCCATCAAGATCATCGGCGACAACACCGACATGTACGCACAGGCTTACTTTGATTATGACTCCAAGAAGTCCGGCGGCGTAACCATGTCCCACCTTCGTTTCGGTAAGAAGGCTATCAAGTCCACTTACCTGATTCACCAGGCGAACTTCGTTGCATGCCATAACCCGGCATATATGCGCAAGTTCAACATGGTGCAGGAGCTGGTAGACGGCGGTTCCTTCCTGCTGAACTGCTCCTGGAGCGATGAGGATCTCGAGAAGCACATCCCCGGCCAGGTAAAGAAGTTCATCCATGATCACAAGATCAACTTCTATACCATCGACGGCGTGAAGCTCGGCATCGAGACCGGCATGGGACCGACTCGTATCAACACCATCCTTCAGTCTGCTTTCTTCACCATCACCAAGATCATTCCGGAGGAGCACGCTGTACAGCTGATGAAGGATGCCGCTCAGAAGACATACGGCCGCAAGGGTCAGGATGTCGTTGAGAAGAACTGGGCTGCTATCGATGCCGGCGCTAAGAACTGGCATAAGGTCGAGGTTCCGGAGAGTTGGGGCAGCGCCGAGGACGAGGGTCTTGATTTCAAGAAGGTTACCAGCGACCGCAAGGATGTTGAGGCATTCGTCAACAACATTCAGCTGGCAGTTTCCGCTCAGGAAGGCAACGGCCTGAAGGTTTCCGACGTACTTCCCTACGTAGACGGATCCACTCCTTCCGGCGCAGCTGCATTCGAGAAGCGCGGCATCGCTGTCAATGTTCCTGTATGGAACGCAGAGAGCTGCATCGAGTGCACATTCTGCTCTTATGTCTGCCCGCACGCAGCAATTCGTCCGATCGCTATGACTGAGGAAGAGGCAGCAAAGGCACCTGCAGGCACCGTAGTAAAGGATCTTACCGGTATGCCCGGCTACAAGTTTGCCATCGTAGTTTCCAGCCTTGACTGCACAGGCTGCGGCTCCTGCGCAAACGTATGCCCTGGCAACATGAAGGCTGCAACGCTCACCATGACGAGACTGGATGATGCACAGGCTCTTCCGAACCAGCAGGAGGCATTTGACTACGCTGTAACACTCCCGATCAAGGAAGACGTTGTTGCCAAGTTCAAGGAGACAACTGTAAAGGGATCTCAGTTCAAGCAGCCTCTGCTGGAGTTCTCCGGCGCATGCGCTGGCTGCGGCGAGACACCTTACATCAAGCTCATCACACAGCTGTTCGGCGACAGAATGTACATTGCAAATGCAACCGGATGCACATCCATCTGGGGCAACTCTTCACCTTCTACGCCTTACACGGTAAATGCGAAGGGACACGGCCCTGCATGGTCCAACTCCCTGTTCGAGGATGCTGCAGAGTTCGGTTATGGTATGCTCCTTGCCAACAACGCTATCCGCGCTCAGCTTAAGGAGAAGGTCGCTGCATGGGGCGGCGAGGGAAGCCAGGAGTATCTGGATACCTTCGCAATTGGTGCCGAGAACGGCGCTGCTACCGACAAACTGAT
Organism: Clostridium sp. CAG:508; assembly: GCA_963650385.1. Taxonomy (GTDB): domain Bacteria; phylum Bacillota; class Clostridia; order Lachnospirales; family Lachnospiraceae; genus CAG-791. Next base: position 58,103 of record CAVJLL010000003.1, read on the forward strand.
CGCAGCTCTTGAGGCTGACGGCTCCGACGCTGCAAAGGATATCCTGAAGGAGAAGGATTACCTTGCCAAGAAGTCCCAGTGGATCTTCGGCGGTGACGGATGGGCATTCGATATCGGCTACGGCGGAGTTGATCACGTACTTGCTTCCGGCAAGGATGTCAACATCTTCGTTGTAAACACTGAGGTATACTCCAACACCGGCGGACAGTCCTCCAAGGCTACTCCGGAAGGCGCAGTTGCTCAGTTCGCAGCAGCCGGCAAGGAAACCGTTCAGAAGGATCTTGCAGCTATGGCAATGAGCTATGGCTACGTATATGTCGCTCAGATTTCCATGGGTGCTGACAGAAATCAGTGCATCAAGGCAATCGCAGAGGCTGAGGCATATCCGGGACCGTCTCTGGTTATCGCTTATGCACCTTGCATCAACCACGGTATCCGCAAGGGCATGAACAAGGCTCAGGACGAGGAGAAGCTTGCAGTAGAGACTGGTTACTACAACCTGTTCCGCTTCAATCCTGCCGGCGGCGACAAGAAGTTCACTCTGGACTCCAAGCCCGCAACAAAGGAGTACAGCGAGTTCCTCAGCGGCGAGGTTCGCTACACATCCTTGCAGCGCAAGAACCCTGAGAGAGCTGCAAAGCTCTTCGCAGAGGCCGAGGCTCACGCAAAGGCTCATTACGCTTATCTCGAGAAGCTGGGTGCCCTTTACAACAACTGATTCTATTCAAAGCTATACAAACTTTAGCATTGTCTAACCAATGCGGCGAGTTGTAAGATGAGTTCGATCAAAGGACAGGCATCCTTGGATGTCTGTCCTTTCTTCAAAAAGTCGTATGAAGCATGAATTCATGCATATAATTTAAGGAGGATGAAACTATGGCACGTGTTATTGGAGATGCTTGCATCAGCTGCGGTTCCTGCGCTGCTCAGTGTCCTGTACAGGCAATTGCTGAGGGCGATGCACACTACGAGATCAATGCAGATTCCTGCATCGATTGCGGCGCATGCGAGGCACAGTGTCCTGTAGGTGCAATCTCTGAGGGCTGAGCCATTTTCAGAGATACACAGACAGACATTTGAGTCACAGAAATAAAAGAGCTGACATCCGGAAGATGGATGTCAGCTCTTTTGTTTTAAATGTGCGGGTAGTGCCTACATGAACGAGCCCATTATTGCTCCGAGGTGCCTTCCGTCTGTGCGGCCCACGTGTCATAATCCACCGCCCGAATGGACGTAACACCGTAATACGATTCGTAAAAAATATTGATCCAGTACTCCGGGTTCTCCGTCATTTCCATTTTCTCGATTGCAGAATATGTGTTGTAAAAGTCCGGATGGACCAGCGGCACTGTAATATCCTCTGCCCCTGCCGCTGCCTGCTGCTGAATGTACGAGATCCGCCTCGTCTCATCTCTCCAGATTCTGGCCAGATTGGTTCCATCCTCCACATAGACAAAGAAAAAACGGAGCAGAAGAACCGCCAGAAGGCTCCAGCCAGCAGCCTTCAGAAGGTATCCCTCCTTCTCTCCCTTCATCACCTCACGGATCCCGGCCGCCAACGCGATAAGAAGGAACAAACCGGCGCCGAAGAAAGCCCTCGCCTGTGTCTGACTGGTCGCAGCCAGCGCATAGGAGGTTGCCAGGAACAGCACCCCATACAAGCCCATTTCTGCCGCTGTGCGGCGGTTTCTCTGAAGGAGCAGTATGATCACGCATACAAGGAAAACTGCCAGCAGGAGGCCAAAATACTCGTGTATCGTAAGTGTGATCTTCTGTACTCTGGCGAGCATCCCCAGAAGGCCGGAGTAGTTTTCATCCTCCGTATGATAGGACGCCCGGATTCTGGCACCCGGCGAGAGCACCATGACCGCAAGGCCTGCCGCGTTGCCCGCAAGGCCGGCACAATACCCTGCCGAAACTCTGTGTCCCTTTTTCTTCTGTACCAACAGCAGCAAAAGAAGATACAGAAGGCATCCGCCCGATGTATTCTCATTGCACCAGCCGGCCAGGACGCCGAAGAGGAACAGTCCCACTGCCGCCGCAATGCGCTCCCCCCTGCCGGCTCCATGCCCCACGCGCTCCAGCTCGCTTCTCTCAAGGTTCATGAAGCCCAGAATGAACACAGCCCCCCACAGATAGTTGCAGGCTCCGTCCTCCCACAGGATAGTTTCCGAGAAATCCACGGCATACAGCCAGAGCCCCATCTGCAGCAGAAGCAGCGTAAAGACTTCGAACGTCCTGTCCGGTCTCGTCAGGCGGTACATCAGAAGCGAGAGCAGTACAAACGCAAGGCTGTTTGCAATCTTAAATACCGGTGCCGGCAGATACAAAAAGAAACGAAGCAGCAGGTGAACAACGCTGCGGCCGTTCCATGTCATATACTGGTTGTATTCCTGCCGGAAAAGATCCGCTATCCCCGTTGCCTTCCGAACCTCCATGGCGTACGAGTAATCATCAGAAAGCATCGGTGTGAGCAGGTTAAAGACCAGCACCGCTGCAAAAGACAAAAGCAGGATCAGGAGAAACAAGCGTCTCTCCCGGTCCTGTCCGATTGCAAAGCCCATGCATATATTCTTCTTTTCTGCGGTTTTATCTGCAGCTTTGTCTGCAGCTCTGTTCGAACAATCCGTCATTCCCTTACCCATTCTGCGCCGCAGCTGCACCGGCCAAATTTGCAAACTTTGTCAGCTCCGGCAGCCACTTGAGCTGCACGGTTCCGATCGGGCCGTTTCTCTGCTTGGCTATAATGATCTCTGCAATTCCCTTATCCGGCGAATCCTCGTGATAGTATTCATCCCGGTAAATAAACATTACGATGTCTGCATCCTGCTCAATTGCGCCGGACTCACGAAGATCGGAAAGCATCGGTCGCTTATCCGTTCTGGACTCCACAGCGCGGGAGAGCTGAGACAGGGCAATCACCGGAACATTCAGCTCCCTGGCCAGTGCCTTCAGTGAACGGGAGATCTCCGAAATCTCCTGCTGTCTGGAGTCCGAATTCCTGCCGCCGCTTCCGCTCATCAGCTGAAGGTAATCAATGATCACCAGGTCCAGTCCCTGATCCATCTTGAACTTCATACATTTTGAGCGCATGGCACTCACCGTAATAGCGGGTGTATCGTCGATCATAAGCGCCGATTCACCGATCGTTTCCGCGCCCTCAATCAGATCCGACCACTCTCCCTCCGAGAGATCACCGGTACGGATCTTCTGCGCATCCACATGGCTTTCCAGAGAGAACATACGGTTAATCAGCTGTTCCTTGGACATTTCGAGTGAGAAAATAGCCACACGCTTTTTCTGACGTACGCCGCAGTTTTCCGCAATGTTCAGTACGAACGCCGTCTTGCCCATGGACGGTCTCGCCGCAAGGAGAATCAGATCCGCCGGCTGAAGTCCAGCCGTTTTATTATCCAAATCCGTAAAACCGGTCGGAATTCCAGTAATATTGCCGTTGATCTTCGAAGCCATGACGATCTTGCGCATCGCATTCGAAACAATCTGCCGAATGTCCTGGTATTCCGATCCCTTTTTTCCCTGTGACAGGCGGAAAACAGACTCCTCCGCCTTTGTCATAATCTCCTGGGCGCCGCCGGCGCCCGTATAGGCGTCATTGGCGACCTCCTCGCAGACGCGGATGGTCTGCCGCATCAGGGATTTCTCAGCCACGATGCGGGCATAGCTCACCACATTCGCCGACGTCGGGACCTGCGCAATCAATGTGCCGAGCGTCCGGGCATCATACATTTCCGGCGGGAGGTTCTTCTCCTTGAGCTTTTCCTGCAGCGTGACAGGGTCCACTGCAAGGCCGCTCTGCTCCAGCTCCAGGATCGATTCATACATAATCCCATACTGTCTGGAGTAGAAATCGTCCTTTGTCAGTATTTCCATAACGCTTCCGATGGCCTGCTGATCCATCAGCATCGCGCCGATGACAGACATCTCCGCCTCAAGGTTATGGGGCATTACCCGTTTTACTGCATCTTCCTGCGGCATGTCATGCTTCCTTCACCTTCACATGGAGCTTCCCCGTCACCTCCGGATGAAGCTTGATGGAAACCTCATGCATTCCGAAGGAACGGATGGGCTCCTCGAGAACAATCTTTTTCTTGTCCAGACTAAGGCCGTGCTGCCGGGATGCCTGCTCTGCAATCTCCTTGGAAGCGACCGACCCGAACACCTTTCCGTTCTCTCCGGCCTTCATGGAAACCTCGATCGTCAGCCCGTCCAGCTTAACCGCCAGCTCCTTTGCCTGTGCCAGGCGCTCCGCAGCCAGCTTGTCCTCGTGCTGCTTCTGCAGCTTGAGCTCGTTTTTATTCTTGTCGGTTGCCTCTACGCCTACATGCTTGGGCAGGACAAAGTTTCTCGCATAGCCGTCGCTGACATTAACAATCTCTCCCTTTTTCCCCAGGGACTTTACATCCTCCAGCAAAATAACCTTCATCTTCGTTGTCTCCTTTCTCTATAACTCTCCGTCATCCATCATCGAATCAATGGTATGCTTGAGCAGCTCCTCTGCTTCCTCCACTGACTTGTTCTCGAGCTGCGCGCCCGCAATGTTCATGTGGCCGCCGCCGCCCATTCGTTCCATAATGATCTGCACATTCACCTCATCAATGGACCGGGCACTGACAAAAATCTTTCCCTGGTATGGGGTCAGTACAAAGCTCGCCTTGATTCCCTTGATGTCCAGAAGCTCATTGGCTGCCTGTGCCCCCACCACGGTCGGGCTCTCGAGTCCCTGGCTCTGACACGTTGAGATTGCAAATTCCTCCCGGTATATCTCTGCCTGAGAGACCGCATCCGCTTTTGTTTTGTATTCCACTGCATTCTCACGGAACAGCTTGCGAACGCGCGTCACATCCGCTCCGCTGCGGCGAAGGAACGCTGCAGCCTCAAAGGTCCGCACGCCCGTCTTGCTCTGGAAGCTGTTGGTGTCCATAACCATTCCGGCATAAAGGGCATCTGCCTCTTCCTGGCTCAGACGCAGATTATCATCCACGTACTGCAGAACCTCCGATACCATTTCACAGGCACTGGAAGCATACGCCTCCACATAGGAAAGCGTTGCATTCTCGATGAATTCGCTACCCCTGCGGTGATGGTCGAGCACAATGATGGATTTGCACATCCGAAGCAGCTCCGGGCACTCCGTAATGCTCGGCCGGTTTACATCCACCACAACCAGTGCTGAATCGTCCGTTACACGCTGAATAGCCTGATCACTCGAAAGGAACAGGTCCTCCGGATAATCCGGATTCTTGCCGAACAGATCGACGATGGGGCGCAGGGATGTGGATACCTGATTCAGCACGATGTGTGCCTCCTTGCCAAGCGTCCGGCAGATCCGGTAAATACCGATTCCGGCGCCGACGCAGTCAATATCCCCCAGGCGATGCCCCATGATAAAGACCTTATCTCTTGTCGAAATGATCTCCTTCAGGGCTTCGGCCTTCACTCTGGCCTTTACACGCGTTGTTTTCTCAATCTGCTGGGTCTTGCCGCCGTAATAGACAATGTTGCCCGGCATCTTTACGACCGCCTGGTCGCCGCCGCGGCCCAAGGCCAGATCGATGGCGTTGCGGGCAAACTCATAATTCTGTGCATAGCTGAGGCCGTCCATGCCGAAGCCAATGCTGAGCGTCATTGCCATTTCATTGCCGATATTCACGGTTTTTGCTTCGGACAAAAGTGAGAAATGATTCTCCTGCAGAAGGATCAGGGCTCTCTTGCGAAGAACGATCAGATACCGGTCCTTCTCCACCTTGCTGCAGATGCCGTCCACAGATGCAATATACTTATTCACCTGCCGGTCAATGAGAGCCACGAGAATGGACTTGCGGACATCCTCCAGACTTTCCAGTGCCTCATCGTAGTTGTCGATATAAATAAAGCCAACCACGACGCTTTGATCATCCACCTCCTGTATTGCAAGGCGCTCCGCCGTCTCATCAAAAAAGTACACAGCAATCAGCGCGCTGCCGTACCCGCTGTCTTCAATGATGTCCGAATCCTGTACCAGTGAATCCAGCGGTATGCGCTTCATTTCCACGCGGAAGCTGCTGCCCTCATACTCGATCTTCAGGCTGATGCCGTCATCCCCGGTCGGAAGCGTATCCTTGGTCAATGACGGAAAGAGCGAGCTGATCTGCTTTCTTACCGTTTTATCCTGATGCACCACCCGGTCAAATTCATAATCCGTCCAGACAATTCTGCCGGTATCATCCAGAATACAGTAGGGAATCTCCAGATTCTTCAGAAGGCGCTTCTGCACCTGCCCGTATTCCGTTGCAAAGCTTACCAGCTCATTGAGGATGAGTGCCCTGCTGTGCATGCGCATTGCCACTACGACAATGACATATGCCACTGTGAATACCATCAGAACGAGCCCGGACGGCCAGTCCATGAACAGAATCAGGATGTTGACAAGAACCAGAAAGAAGCCAAGCCGAATCGGCGTTTCAAAATAACCCGATATTCTGTTTTTTAATTTGATCTGGTTTCCCATTGCTCCCTCACCCCATCCCGGGAAGTCCTTTGACGGACATGCAGGCATTTACTGCTCCGCGATGGCTCTTTGTCTGTAAAGCACATACACGTGGATTATAACACAGCCGATGCCGCTGTTTGCATTAACCGGCAACTATTCAGAGCCCATTCGCCAAATCGATTGGCTCCGAATAATTACCCGGAGTTAAGAAAAAGCCCCTGTCCATTGGGACAGGGGCCGAATTCGCCTTAATGCCTGTAATTATTTCTCAACATAAGGAAGAATTGCAAGGTGACGAGCTCTCTTGATCGCACCGGTCAGCTCGCGCTGATGGGTTGCGCAGGTGCCGGTAATTCTTCTGGGAAGGATCTTGCCGCCCTCCGAGATGTACTTACGCAGCTTTGCTGCATCCTTGTAATCAATGGTGTTGTCTTTTCCGCAGAAAACGCAGACCTTTTTCTTTCTGTGGAAGGTTCCTCTGCGCTTAAAAGGCTTGCTGCCTGCCGTCTTTGTGAAAGCCATAATATCCTCCAATCTCACCGGACAAGTGCCGGATCCTCATTGCCGCCTCGGCGCGTTCGAATGGATTTCGTTTATTCGTTCTAGTTGAACGGAAGCTCCTCGTCAATGCCATCCGGAATGTTCATAAATCCGTCAATGGCACTGGCAGTGGACGCACTGCTCATTCCCACAGAGGGTGCCGGAGCCGGCGCTGCTGCGCCTGCATATCCGCTGTAGTCCGGAGCTGCACTCTGCGCATTCTTGCTCTCTGCGAACTCCTGATCCTCAACCACCACATCCGTAGTATAGACCTTGGTGCCGTCCTGCTTGGTATAGCTGCCGGTCTGAATTCGGCCGGACACACAGATCTTGGTTCCCTTGTGCAGGTATTTCTCAGCGAACTCGCCGGACTTACCGAATGCAACGCAGGAAATAAAATCTGCTGTCTGCTGGTCACCCTGATTACTGCGGCCGCGTCTGCGGTCCACTGCAAGGGTATACCTGGCAATTGCCATAGCCTGATCCCCCTGTGAATATCTCACATCGGGGTCCTTCGTTAAACGTCCCATTAGAACAACTCGGTTCATATTGCCTCTGCTTTCTGTTAAGCTTCGTTCTGTTTAACGCACAGATATCTGATGACATTGTCCATAATGCGCATACGCTGCTCGATCTCTGTGATAACGGAACCATCGGCATCGAAATGAATGAAGGTGTAGTAGCCCTCGTTCATCTTCTGGATCTCATAAGCCAGTTTCTTCTTGCCCCAGTCATCAACACCGGTAATGGTGCCTCCAACCTTCTCGACAAGTGCCTTGCAGTTATCAAGAACTGCAGTTCTCGCCTCATCATCAATCTGCGCATTCACAACAACGGCTAACTCGTATTTGCTCATGTGCTGTACCTCCTTCTGGTCTCCGGCTCTTACCCCTCGGTAAGAACAAGGATTGATAATAGCTGCCTCCGCGTCTGCGTCAGGGCAGACTGCGGGTGTGGATGAATTCCCACGGATGATCATCATACCACAGAATCAATTCATATTTCAAGCAGTTTTTATCTGCTGAAACACCTCTCCGATGGGCGCGCTGATCACAAGGTCCGCCTGTGCGTCCCTTGCCGTTGCGCTCTTATTGATCAGAACCAACTTATTCCCGTGATAATAATCAATCAGTCCCGCTGCAGGATACACCACAAGGCTTGTGCCGCCGATGATCAGCACATCCGCCCGGGCTATGGCATCAGCCGCGCGCTGCAGCGTTTCCATATTCAGGCCTTCCTCATAGAGCACCACATCCGGTTTCACACGGCCGCCGCACTTCTTGCAGCGCGGAACCATTTTCCCGGCTCGAAGGCTCTCTTCCACCTCTTGTGCCGTGTGAAAGCAGCCGCATTTCTCGCAGTAATTCCGGAGAATACTCCCGTGCAGCTCTAGAACATTCCTGCTGCCGGCTGCCTGGTGCAGTCCGTCGATGTTCTGTGTGATCACCGTCCGAAGCTTTCCTTCCTTTTCCCACTGCGCAAGCCTTTGGTGCGCCGCATTGGGTCCGGCGTTCTGGGCAGGAATCAATATTTTATCCAGGTAGAACCGGAAGAACTCCTCCGGCCGCTCTCTGTAAAAGGTGTGACTTAAAATCGTTTCCGGAGGATACGCATACTGCTGGTTATACAGCCCGTCCGTACTCCTGAAATCCGGTATTCCGCTTTCCGTAGATACTCCGGCCCCGCCGAAAAACACGATGTTGTCCGATCCACGGATCAGATCACCGAGTACAAGAATCTTATCCTGCTCTTCCATAATCCGCCCCCCTGCGCTTTAATCAGCGTTTCAAAAATCTCCGCGGCCCTGCCGCTCTGTAGGTTGTACCCGCAACAGTGGACACTCGAATTTGTCAGTCCCCCGAAAACGGACACCTTTTCCGGCTCATGCGAGACTCTCAACCCGCGCTCACCATCACAATCCCGTAATAAACCAGCACCACTCCCACAATGACCATCAGAAGCTTTACTGCTGAGATCGGATGACAAATAAGAAGCAGTCCAACCGCCAGGGTAACTCCGCCGCCGATGAGCCGCATGGTCGGATTAACGCCGGTCTGCTTCTCCATCAGGACACGAATGAGAAGTCCCGCGCCGGCTCCCGCCACCGCAATTCCCGCGAGAATCGGGAGAATGGAAATCAGCATCCCCGGATGCGACAAAAATACAATGCCCGCAGCCGCACACGCAGCGCCGCCCGCCGTATCCGCCGGTGCTCTGGTTCCTCTTAATCCCGCAATGATGCTGACAGCGCCGGAAATCAAAAGGCACCATCCGATCAGGCGGCAGAAGGAATACAGCGTGCTGCCGGGAAACAGCACCAGCGCAGCTCCCGCGATCAGCAGCAGAATTCCCGTCAGCTTCCGGTTTCTCATCGTTCACCTCCGTGTTGTCCTTCTCCCCGTTTTTTCCGCGGCCAAAGCTCCGGATGGCTGTCGTGATACTCGTTCAGATAATCCGCCGCCTGCTGCAGCCCCTCCTCGGTGACCGGGAAATCCCGAATCGTCTTCGATTCCTCCGGTGCTGCCCGGTAGCTTTCCGGTTCCGGCCAGACAGCCACCCGAAGCGTCGCCTCACCACGCTTGTCCGCCGGGGTAAAATGGACATTTTCGAGTGGTTCCCTGGCAATACGGAACCGCATTCCGCGGTAACTTCCGAAATATGCCTCTCCATATTCATAATGCGTGAGAGAAAATAAATCCTTTATCGATATCGCCATCGGATACTTTGTGCCTCTTTAAATATTTGTCCTCCGAAGCCTCGGCGCATACCCAGCCTTTGTGAGGGCGGCAATGATCTGCTCCTTATGCTCCGTTCCGAACGCCTCCATAGTAATCTTCAGCTCCACTGCAGCACTGCGGTTGATGGACACAAACTGATTGTGCTCCAGCTTGATCACATTGCCGTGTTCCTTGGCAACAACGTCCGACACCTTCATCAGTTCTCCCGGCTTATCCGGCAGCTGAACCGAGACGGTGAAGATCCGGTTCCGCAGCAGAAGTCCCTGCTGAACCACCGAGCTCATGGTAATGACATCCATATTGCCGCCGGAAAGAACGCAGGCGACCTTTTTCCCTCTGCAGTCCACATGATGCAGCGCTGCCACGGTCAGAAGTCCGGAGTTCTCCACCACCATCTTGTGGTTCTCCACCATATCCAGGAATGCCTCTACCAGTTCCTCATCCGACACCGTCACAACATCGTCCAGATTCTTCTGCAGATACGGGAAAATAACGCTTCCCGGCGTCTTTACTGCAGTTCCGTCCGCAATCGTATTGACCGTGGGAAGGGTTGTCACCTTTCCGTTCTTCAGAGATGCGCTCAGGCACGCAGCACCCTCCGGCTCCACACCGATCACCTGAATGCGTGGATTCAAGAGCTTCGCCAGCGTTGAAACGCCGGTTGCCAGTCCGCCGCCGCCCACAGGCACCAGGATCATATCCACCAGCGGCAGTTCCTTATAGATTTCCATCGCAATGGTTCCCTGCCCGGTTGCCACTGCAGGATCATCAAACGGATGAATAAAGGTATACCCGTTTTCCTCCGCCAGCTTCAGCGCGTGCTCGCAGGCTTCATCATACACATCTCCGTGCAGCACGACCTCTGCCCCCAGCGCCTTGGTACGGTTCACCTTGATTAAGGGCGTTGTTGTCGGCATGACAATAACCGCCCGGCATCCATAGGACTTGGCCGCGTAGGCGACGCCCTGTGCGTGATTCCCGGCAGAAGCCGTAATCAGCCCCTTGCTGCGCGCCTCATCCGAAAGCGTGCTGATTTTGTAATAAGCGCCGCGAACCTTATACGCGCCCGTCCGCTGCATGTTTTCCGGTTTCAGATATATTCTGGCGCCGGTCTGCTCACTGTAGTAATCCGAGAAAATCAGATCCGTATTGAGTGTTACCTTCTGAACGATTTCACATGCCTTTTCAAATGCGCCGATTGTCAGCTGCTGTACCTCTGCCATAGCTTCTGTCTCCCTTTCAAGTCTTATCTTCCGCCAAAGTTCCTGTCATATTCTGTCGATGCCACAAAGTCGCGGCAGCTCTTCGCCGCCGTTTCCTCCGGGGTTTCCCGGATGCAGCGGTCCAGCTCCGCAATAAGGCGCTCTGCTCTGGGCAGCGCCTGCTCAAAAAGCTCATCCAGTCGGTCCTCCGCCTCCTGGCAGTCCGGATCCGGCTCCTTGTTCATAATATGTGGCTGGAAGGAGTCATATTTTCCCACAAGCCGGAGCGCTCCGTAAAGAAAATTCCGTTTCCCGTCGTGCGGGCAGCGCAGGAGCCTCTGCAGTGCGACACACGAGCGCAGCGCCGTTTCCACGATGGCCGGTGTGACCTCCGGGTAAAAATACGCAATCACCCTTGCAGACTCCCTGGACGGGCGGAACTGCCGTGTCACGTCTTCCTCCACAGGATTCCTGCCCTCTCTTGCAATCAGCCGGCGGTCATAGTCTCCCTCCAGCTCCGCATGCGTCGTTATCCCAGCAGCATCCGTCTCATCAATGAACCGGTGGCAGGCGCTGTCCAGCGTATAATGGCAGAGCACCCCGTACAGGTACGCTCTGGCAGCCGCCCGCTCTGCCCGTTCTGCTTCCGTTCCGCTTGGCAGACGGTAATACAGCTCCAGCGCACATCCAAAAAAATCATGGCCGGTTTTCTCATGCATTGCGTTTCCGTACTGCGGAACCTTGCCCCAGGACAGCGGATGATAGAAAAAGAAAATATCCGGTCCCTGGAATCCAATACTGAAGAGGTCCCGGTTCTGTTCCAGTTCCTTCTGCAGAAGAGGCGGAAGGCGTTTCTGTGTCTCGTCTCCGAACTTCTGGTGCGCATAAATTGACGGCATTGTAGTCCTCCGTTGCAGGTGCTGAACCGATATCAAAAATCCTGCAGCGATTTACGCTGCAGGATCCATTATAGCCCAAAATACCGCCGGCATCATACCGGCATGCAGTTTTCAAAAAGGATTGCCAACTTCTGGCTGATCAGCCGCAGTATTTTTCCAGAGTCTTGCGGACAGCGCCCTTATCGGCAATCAGCTCTGCAAAATAAGAGATAACCTTATCTGCCAGTCCGACTTCCTCGAGGTCAACGCCGAAGATCTGCTTGTTCTTCAGAAGCGGCAGAACCTTGCTGCTGATCGCATCCTTTGTCACGGCCTCGCCCAGCTTGAAGTCTGCAACGTACTTCTGTACATCCTCCAGAAGCGGATCCGGAGAAGGCTCGAAGCTCTCGCCGTTGTCATCCACTGCCATCAGGTAACGAAGCCATCCGGCCTGTACCAACGGAATCATGTTCAGGTCAGCCGCATTCAGCTCCGGAGCAGCCACGTAGGACTTAATGGTTTCGCCGAAACGGATGGCCAGCTTCTGCGAAGTATCGGTTGCGATTCTCTGCGGCGTATCCGGCATGAAGGGATTCGGAACACGAACCTGAAGAACGGTGTCGATGAACTCCTTCGGATCGAGGACGCCGGGATTAACAACAACCGGAAGTCCTTCCTTGTAGCCAAGGGTATTTACAAGATTGACCAGCTCCTTATCCTTCATCTCATCAGAGATCTTTGTATAGCCAAGGATGCAGCCATACACTGCCAGAGCGGTGTGCAGCGGGTTCAGGCAGGTTGTAACCTTCATTCTCTCTACGTTGTTCACCGTGTCGCGGTCTGTAAAGATAACACCGACCTTCTCCAGTGCCGGTCTGCCGTTCGGGAACTTGTCCTCGATGACAAGGTACTCTGTCTCCTCTGCGTTTACAAAAGGAGCAACCCAGGTCTTCTTGGATGTAACAACCGCATCCAGATCCTCCAGGCTGTCCTTGCGCAGGAGCTCCTCTACGGATGCATCCGGGCGAGGAGTGATCTTATCAATCATGGACCAGGGGAAGGAAACCTTGGACTCATCGTTCAGGTATGCCTCAAAGCCTTCCTCTGCCAGGCCGTTCGCAATCCACGCCTTCGCAAAGGCGATGACTGCGCCGTAGAGCTTTTCTCCGTTGTGAGAGCAGTTGTCCGTAGAAACCATCGCGATCGGCTTCTTGCCTGCCAGGTAACGGGTGTAAAGGAGCGATACAACCTTTCCGATGTAGCTCTGGGGCTTTGCCGGTCCCTCTGCAAAGTCAGAGGTAACTGCCGGAAGCTGCTCACCCTTTCCGTTTACCAGGCTGTAGCCCTTCTCGGTTACCGTAAAGGTGCACAGCTGCAGGGAATCCTTTGCAAAGATTTCCTTGAGTCTGGAGAATTCCTTTTCATTGTCAGAATCCAGAATTGTGGACTCTCCGATGGATCCGATGACTGCCTTCTCTACAGAGCCATCTGCCTTCAGCGTAACCAGAACCGACAGATCATCGTGCGGGCGATACTGCTTCTCTACGATCTCATAGTCAAAGCCCTCGCATACCGTGATGCCTGCCTTGGCTGCGCCCTCCTCCAGGAGTCTCTGTGCGAGATTTGCCTGGAAAGCACGGAAAATATTGCCTGCGCCAAAGTGAACCCATACCGGATTCTCATGTGTCTCCGCGATCATCTGCTCGCGGTCATACTGAGGAAGGTGGTACCCCTTCTCAATCCACTCCTGCTGATTTTTCAGTCCTTCTGTAGATAATTTCATTTCCGCCTCCATGCCGCTCCTGCGGCGTAAAACCAATCTGTCCCCAGGGACAGTTCCCTTTACATATCTGCGGTGCCGGGCAGTCTCGCCCGCAGCACCGGATCACCGCGCCGTGTCACCGCCGGTAAGACAGCGCAGTGATGTAAGCTCTTTGCTTATGCGCGGCTCTCTGCCTTGTCAATTGCCTCCCACAGGCCGCAGATATACGCTGCGCCCAGAGCGCGGTCATACAGGCCATAGCCGGGCATAGCCACCTCATCCCAGATCATGCGTCCGTGATCCGGACGAATCGGGCCGTCGAAATGGATGTCATGCAGAGCCTTTACAATCTCATACATATCGAAGGTTCCGTCGGTGGACAGGTGTGCTGCCTCCTCGAAGTTGGTCGGGGAATTGAACTTCAGGTTGCGAACGTGTGCAAAATGAATTCTGCCGGGCAGCGCACGAATGATATCCGGAAGGTCATTCTCGAGGTTGGTTCCAAGAGAGCCTGTGCAGAGCGTCACGCCGTTATGCACATCATCAACGGCATTCATCATGCGAAGGAGCTTCTCCTTGCTGGTGATGATGCGGGGAAGGCCGAATACGCTCCATGCCGGATCGTCCGGATGAATGGCCATCTTAATGTCATACTTGTTGCAGACAGGCATAATTGCCTTCAGGAAATAAACAAGGTTCTCGAAGAGCTTCTCCTCATCGATGTCCTTGTACATCTCGAACAGCTCCTTGATGTGAGCCATTCTTTCCGGCTCCCAGCCCGGCATAACCGTGCCGTTCATGCTGCCCTTGATGGAATCAAACATATCTGCAGGATCGATGGCATCGACTGCTTCCTGTGTATAAGCCAGTACGGTAGAGCCGTCCGGTCTTCTTCTTGCCAGCTCGGTTCTCGTCCAGTCAAATACAGGCATGAAGTTGTAGCAGACCATGTGAATGTCTTCCTTGCCCAGGTTCTCGAGACACTCGATATAGGTTGCAATGTCCTTATCGCGGTCTGCGCTTCCCGTCTTGATCGCATCCGATACATTCACCGACTCAATGCCGGAGATGTGAAGTCCGGCAGCCTCAACCTCTTCCTTCAGTGCATGAATCTCTTCCTGTGTCCAGAGATCCCCCGGCTGCTTGTCATAAAGCATGGTAATAACACCGGTTACATAAGCAGTCTGACGAATCTGCTTCAGTGTAACGGTATCGTGCTTGGATCCATACCAGCGCATTGTCATTTCCATTGTCGTAATCCCCTTTCCTGGTCTGTAATGTGATTGGCTTTCGCCCCTTCCTTTGTTATATCCTATTATTACAGATATCTCTGCAAAATCCATTGAGGGATTTGTTGACGACATTGTAAAAATTGCTGTCCGGTAGTATTCTGCATTCAAAGGAGGTGCTGTATGAAGGGAAACCTGCGTTCCGCATTCAACAATCGTCAGTATATGCAGTCCAAGGATTTCGAGGCCTTCTATTACAGCGACCTCCACTTCCGGACGTTGCCGGCCCATACCCACGATTATTATGAATTCTACCTTTTCCTGGAGGGAAACCTTGAGCTGGAGGTTTCCGGTCACGCGCGTCCTCTTCATCCCGGTGACATGGTGCTGGTTCCGCCCGGTGTATCCCATCATGCGCTGATGCACGATTCCGACTGCCCCTACCGGCGCTTTGTCCTCTGGGTCAGCCGGGATTATGCTGCACGGCTTTTGCGCGAGTCGCCCGATTATGTTTTTCTCATGCAGCGTGCTGCCACCTCCGGCCGATGCTTCTATCATTTTCATCCGGCAGAATTTTCATCCATTCAGGCCCGGATGCTCCGCCTTCTGGAGGAGCTTCATGCCGGCCGCTACGGCAGGGACGCCGCTGTTACTCTGGCACTGAACGAGCTGATTCTGTATATGAACCGGGTAATTTATGAGCGGGAGCACCCCCTCGTCTCCGGAACCGGGGATCTGATGCAGGATCTGACGCTGTATATCGACAGCCACCTGACGGAGGATCTCTCTCTCGATGATCTGGCCTCACAGGTCTGTCTGTCCAAATACTACCTTTCGCACTACTTCAAAGATAACCTCGGCATTTCCATTCACCAGTACATCACCAAAAAACGGCTCCAGGGCTGCAGTGAAGCCATTGCAGCCGGAGCCGATATAACCCGCACCTTCAGTGATTACGGATTTCACGATTATTCAAGCTTTTACCGCATGTTCCGAAAGGAGTACGGTATGTCCCCCAAAGACTACCAGGAGACATACCGCGTCAGAACAGAGCAGTCAGTTACTGAATCTCAATTTTCTTAGGCTCTTCCTTCTGTTCCACCTGCGGCTGGAGCTTCGGTACAACCAGTGTCAGAACGCCGTTCTCATACTTGGCCGTAATATCCTCCGGCTTTACGGTTTCGCCGACATAGAAGGATCTCTGGAAGGAAGCCTCCCGTCTCTCACGGCGGATGTACTTGCCGGTCTTCTCATCCTTCTTGTCATTGTCTTCCTTGTGGCTGGCAGAAATGGTAAGATTGCCGTCCTTCATGTCTACATGAATGTCTTCCTTCCGGAAGCCCGGGAGCTCCGCCTGCACCTTGTAATCCTTCTCTTCCTCGATTACATCGGTCTTCATGGCCTGCGTGCTCTCCAGGGTGTTGCCCCAGAAATCATGAAACATGTGGTCTACCGTATCCCAGTTCGTCAGTCCCCAGAAATCATCTCCGCGATTATTGTTCCAAAGCATAGGCATCAACATAATTACTACCTCCTTATATATACTGATCATCTGTAAGTTCTGTCTTCTGCATGCACCCTGCATGCTGTCCTGTCCTTCGGGATTCCTTATCCCTTTGACAATTATTGTTATACCCCTTATAGAACAGATAGTCAACGTAGAATTTATAAAGAAACTGTAAACTGCACGCGGTATCACACAAAAGGATCTGACCATTTCCTTCTCCCCCGTCCGGCGTTAGTATACCGTCAGGAAAGGACAGCTATATGAACAACAAAAAAGGAAGAACAGGTCTGGTGGTAGAGGGCGGCGGCATGAAGTGTGCCTACAGTGCCGCGATACTGGATCGATTTCTGGATGATGGGATTCAATTTGATTATGTGATCGGTGTTTCCGCGGGAAGCGCCAACGCCGCATCGTATCTCGGCGGGCAGCGCGGACGAAATCTCCGGTTCTACACCGATCACATCCATGAAAAAAACTATTTCGGCCCCGCCAGTCTCTTAAAGACCGGCGATCTGTTCGGGCTGGACTACATCTACAGCACGCTGACCAACAGCACAGGTGCAGACCCGTTGAACTGGCCCGGCGTGCTGGCGAACCCGGCGCAGTATGAAATCGTTGCGACCAATGCGCTGACCGGAGAGCCCCGTTATTTTGACAAGAGCGAGATTCGCGCAGATGATTACCAGATCATCAAGGCCAGCTGTGCTCTCCCCGCCGCCTGTCGCCCCCGCATGGTTGACAGCATTCCCTACTACGACGGCGGCGTCTCCGATTCCATCCCGACCGGCCGCGCACTGGCGCAGGGGTGTGACCGTCTCGTGATTATACTGTCCAAGCCGAGAGATTTTGTAAAGAAGCCGGAGAGCTTCCGCAGCGTTTACTCTTGTTTATGCCGTTCCTACCCGAAAATCATCGAGCTGCTCAACAAGCGGCATCTCACCTACGCCGAAAGCTTTGCACGCGTCTTTGCACTGGAGGCCGAGGGGAAGGCACTGGTTTTCGCCCCCAGCAGGAATCTTCCCATGAGTACCTTCGCCACGGATGAGGCCGAGAACCGGCGGCTTTACGAGTTGGGTCTCCAGGACTACCAGGTTCAGCGCCGACAGCTCCTGACCTTCATGGCCCGTTAACAACAGCACCGGTGTCTTTTCAGAAAAGACACCGGTGCTGTTCACACATTCGTATAATTATTCAGAGTCCATTTGCAAAATCGCTGCTTACCACACGCGCTTGCCGCCGTCCTCTTCGCCGGCGAACGGTCCCGGAAGCACGCGGAGACCGCGGTGATTTCCAAGATAGTCGCAGTCAAAGGTGATCGGCGTCCCATCCGGATTCTCAAACGCCTCATCCGGCTCAAACGCCTTTCCAAGCGTTTCCGTATGAATCAGGCCGCAGGAGAAATCCTTCAGATAATCGTAGACATTCGTCTTCAGTACCCAGGTGCCGTCTTCCTTCTCCTCGACATCTGCATATACAGCGTGCTCCGTGTCGATCAGGCGGTTCTTCTCCTTCTGATAGCTCCCCGCCCCGTCAAAATATGCGTTTCCGTCCACCCATACCGGAAGGTGGCCAAAGTGTGCCGCCTCCAGCTTGCCCATGTCCGGAATCTCCTGATCCATGTCGAACTGCGCGATCCACTCCTCATAGGTCGGATACTCGTCGAACACATGCGTTCCAACCTCACGGTTGTCGTAATCAAAGCCTTCACTGCTGTCATGCTCGATGCAGAATGCCTCTGACGGCCACTTCTGCACGAAAATATTGTTGTAGAAGCGATCATCGCCGTGCAGGATCGTCATGAAGCCCATCACCTCGGTGCGGTGCGGCATATGATACGGTGTATAGCGCCAGCCGGTTCCGCCGCCGACCACGGTAAACGAGCCGCAGATCAGGTTGTGCACCATTGCCACACCCTCTGTTGCAATGCGAAGCGACGCATCCGACAGGAGAATGTTGTTGTCAATCAAGGTCGGACCGTGTCCCACCTCGACAAAGATGTCCTGGCTGCACATGCCGCCCTTGAGCTGTCTGGCGAATTCCGGACGCATATTGTCATGCAGCAGATTCTGTGTAATCCGTGTTCCCTGAGCTTCCCAGTCTGTCCAGATACCCATGGTGCAGTGATGAATGTGGTTGCGCCGCATGATCACGTCAATGGCTGCATGCATCTTGATGCCGGCGATTTCCGCACCGCCCAGCTCCATCATATTGTTGATATGGTGGATATGGTTGTCCTCAATGATGCTGAACACGCCGCCCATGCGTCCGATGATGCCGCCCTGCTCGCAATGGTGAATGTTGTTGCGGCGGATGATATGGCTTCCCACCTTCTCCTTCAGCCATCCATGGTACTGTCCGCGGCAGACCGCATCCCGCTCCATCTGTGTCGGGCTCTTTACGTGATGCACCGTGAAGAAGTGATCATTGTCCGGATCGTAATATTTGCCGACAGAGATGCCGGCGCACTTGCTGCCCCAAATCTCACAATCCTCGATAATCCAGCCCTTGGACCAGTGCGGCCCGATCATGCCGTCCTGATAAGCGGCCGGCGGCGCCCATGTCGTTGCCGCCTTATTGATATTGAAGCCGGTCACCGTAATGTAGCCGATGCCGTTCTGCTGCGGCAGGAAGCACTCCCTGCGCACGGTAATTTCAACATTCTCCTTCGTCGGATCCGCGCCGCCGAAATTGGCATACAGAATGGTCTCATCCGTCTCCTTATCCTGCTCCGTATACCATTTGCGCCGGGATGCCTCCAGATTCCAAGAGCACGCATAGATATCTCCCGCTTTGCACTCCTCCAGCGTACGTGCCTCATACAGCGCTTCATCGTTGAGCCACACACAGCCGGTGTGCTTGTCTCTCTTTGCAAAATACCAATCGCCGAACACGTAGGTCGTATACGGATTATAGCCTCCGAACATGCTGTTGCTGACCCTGCTCACCCACACATTGCCTTCATAGTGCTGCCAGCTCTTCAGTTCCTCTGCGCCCGTGATTTCCGCCCCCAGCGGCTCCGTGCTGCGGTAGGTAATCCGTGCATCCTCCGTACCCGCATGCATCGGCTCGACATTCTCCCGATATACGCCGGGTGCTACGAGCACCTCATCTCCCGGCATAGCCGCCTTGGCAGCCTCGCTGATTCTGCGAAACGGCGTTTCCTTTGAGCCGTTTCCATCGTGTCCTGCATGAATGTCAACATAAATTTTCATCTGCGTTCCCTCCTGTATCCGTTTTCCCCATATTCCGTCAAGTGTTTGTTGCTGTACAGACGCCGGCCACGACAGTTCCTGGCGGGTGTACTGCAACAGGTGTCCCGATCTGCAGCCATTCAGAGCTCATTATGCTCTGGACTGCTGCCTTGATTCTAAAAAAAGGCGGTCCCGCCTGCAATACATTTCACCCGTCACTAATTGCTGTCTTTTGTGCAAATCTTGCAGCCTCGCATCATATGCCTCATATATTCTCGTGCATCATGACCATCAAAGAACGCCCCTCCCGGAACACATGTCCAGAAGAGGCGTTCTTTTGAATGAACAGATATAACTGTAATGACTCAGATCAATCCCATCAGCGACGGAATGCCAAGAGACAGTGCCGGAATGTAGGTTACCAGCAGCAGAAGGCCGATCAGAACTGCAAAATAAGGGATCAGCTTCGGCGTAACCTTCTCGATGGAAACATCACCGATGCCGCAGCCCACGAACAGAACAGAGCCAACCGGAGGTGTGATGTTGCCGAGGCACATGTTGAAGATCAGCATCACGCCGAACTGAATATCGCTCATGCCGAGGTTCTGTGCGATCGGCAGGAAAATCGGAGTGAAGATCAGGATAGCCGGTGTAATGTCCATGAACATACCAACGATCAGGAGGATGATGTTCATCAGCAGGAAGATCACGTACTTGTTGTCAGAAATGCCCATCAGTGCGTTGCTGATTGCCGTCGGAATTCCCGCATAGGCCATAACAAAGCTCATTGCAGAGGATGCCGAAATCAGGAACAGAATGATTCCGGAAGTCTTTGCCGAGTTCAGAAGGATCTTCATGAAGCTCTTGAAGGTCAGGCTCTTGTAGATGATGGACAGAATCAGGCAGTACAGAACTGCAATGCCTGCGCCCTCGGTTGCTGTGAAGATACCGGATACAATACCGCCGATTACAATGATAATCAGAAGGAGTGAAGGAATGGCATCCCACACAATGCGTCCGACGCTCTTGCTCTTATCGCGGCCGGTTGCCTTCATTCCGGCCTTCTTAGCCATGATAAATGCAACAACCATGCAGCCAAGGCCCATGAGAATGCCAGGCACATAGCCAGCCATGAACAGCGTAGAAATCGATACACCGCCTGCAACGGTGGAATATACGATGAATGCAGAGGTCGGAGGAATCAGAAGTCCTGTCGGCGCAGATGCAATGTTTGCTGCTGCACTGAAGGCAGGATCATAGCCCTGCTCCTTCTCTGTAGGATTGATGCAGCCGCCCATGGCAGAGGCTGCCGCAACCGAGGAGCCGGACAGTGCGCCGAAGAGCATGTTGCCGAGGATGTTCGCCTGTGCAAGGTTGCCGGGGATTTTGCCGACGAAGAGCTGTGCAAAGGCAATCAGGCGTCTTGCAATGCCGCCGTTGTTCATGATGTTGCCGGCCAGGATGAACAGCGGAATGGCCAGGAGCGAAAAGCTCTCCACGCCGGAGTTCATTTTCTGCATCGTGATGAATGTGATCTGATCCCAGGACAGGGTAGACATTGCTGTCACGATGGAAGACACAATAATGCTGACGGAGATCGGAACTCCCAGGAACAGCAAAATACCGAATACAATAAACAGCAGGGCTGTCGTTACTCCAATACTCATTTGTTGCCTCCTTCTGCTGCGGCAGCGGCCTGTTCTACCTTCTCACCTGTAACGTCTTCATAAATGTTGATGAGCTGTGCCAGAATAATGAAAATTCCGGAAACCGGAGCGCAGCCGTACACGATGCTTCTCGGAACGCCCAGAAGTGCGGAAAACTCCATCTTTGCAGAGGCAGCGAGCTTGAATCCGCCGATGACAATCACAAAAACCGCCAGGACGAGAATCAGAACGTCGATCAAAGTCATCAGGACCTTATGCGGTGTTCCGGTCAGCTTGTCCGTGATCAGTGTCAGAGACATGTGCTCTCTTGCCGTAAAGGCATAAGCCGCACCGATGAAGCCGGTCCAAATCAGGGAATACTTCACCAGCTCCTCCGTAAATGCTGCCGGACTGTTCAATACGTATCTGGTGAAAACCTGCCACAATACCAGGAATGTCATAAATGTCAGAAGAACCGCGCAGGCAACGGAGAGGATCCGGTCCATCCAGAGCTTAATGGTTCCAAGCGTTTTCTTAATGCTTCCCTTGTTCATTATTCCGCCTCCTTTGCCTGTACATCGGCGATAACATTCAGAAGGTTATCAACTCCGGGATACTGATTGCGGTATTCCTCCACCATTCCGGCGGTTGCGTCGCGGAAGGCCTGCTTGTCGATGTCTGTTACGAAGGTAACGCCCATTTCCGTCTGAGCTTCCTCAATGGCATCGGCTACTGCCTGATCCCACATTTCCTTATGGGCATCCGTGGAATCATAGGCTGCTTCCAGAATCAGCTGCTGATCCTCTGCAGAGATCTTATCCCATACCTTCGAACTCATGACCAGAACGTCCGGAATCATGGCATGCTGGTCCTGCGAATATACCTTGCAGACCTCGCCGTGCTTACCGGTGGTAAGTGCGGTCTCGTTGTTCTCGGTTCCGTCGATAATTCCTGTCTGAAGTGCGGTGTACACATCGCCGTAGGACATGGCAACCGGCGTTCCGCCGAGTGCGCTCATCATGTCGGTCTGCGACTTCATATCCTGCACGCGGATCTTCAGGCCCTTCAGATCCTCCGGCGTGCGGATTGCCTTGTCCTTGGTGTAGAAGGAACGGGCGCCGGATGTGTAATAGGTCAGGACCACAAAGCCGTCATCTCCCGTAGAAAGGAAGAAATCACGCATCTCCTGCGAATCCATGACATTGTAGAAATCCTCGGTGTCATTGAACAGGTACGGCAGGCCGAAGGTGTTGTATGCCTCGTTGTAGGTTGCAAGGCCCGGTGCAGACACCTTGGTCATGGCGATTACGCCGGCCTGCAGCTGCTCCAGGTTCTCGTTCTCACTGCCGAGCTGTCCGTTCGGGAAAATATTGATGATGACTCTGCCATCCGTCTTTTCCTTTACTTCCTCCGCAAACTGCGTCATTGCAATGTGCACGGTGTGCGTCTCCGAAAGTCCGTGGGCCAGTGTCAGCACGAGCGGATTCTCCGCTGTTGCTGTGTCACTTGTAGCCGCACCGGACTGTGCGGATCCGCAGCCAGTCAGTGCAGACAGTCCCAGCACTCCGGCCAGGACCACTGCTGCCAGTTTCTTAATCATGTTTCTCCTCCTTTTATTCCTTTGCTGCTTTCGTTCAGCAGTTACATGCCTATAAGATCAAACTGTTCAAACGAGATCAGAACCTGGTGATTCTTCTTCGGATTTGCGTATTTGATCTGTACGGACTTGAGCCGCTGACTGTAATACCAGCCCTCTGCCGCCTCTTCAAATTTGCGGCGATGCAGGAAATGCTGCAGCTCTCTTCCATCCAGCTGTACATAGAACGGTGCCTTTTCCCGATGAATGACATCCAGGGAAATGCTCTCCACTGCAGTTTCGTAGCTGCCCTCATTTTCGAAGGACACCACGGTTTTCGTACCGGCCGTCACTGCGATCTTTGTCGTCAGATACTGGCCGTCCTGATATTCATTGGTTCTGCCGTCATCCTCGTAAAGCGTGAATTCCGAATCCACATCCGGAGCAAGAAGAATGTCGAGCCCCGTCGTCTTCTCCGTCATCAGATTCATCAGGCGGTTCGAGGACATCGGTACGATTGCACCGGATTTCACGAACATCGGTACCGAAGAAATGTCTACCGGAATCTCGATTTCCTGACCGGCCGCATACTCCTGTCTGGTCCGGAAATCGTAGAAGCGAATCTCTGCATTCTCCGTCTTCGGGAGATAGACCTTTCTGGTCTTCGCGCCCTTTTCCACCACGTTGGCGATCAGGAGGCTCTCACCCCACATGAAATCCACGCCCTCCTTCCAGGTGTTCGTGTCATTCTGGAAGGCCATGAACATGGGCTCCATCAGCGGAAGTCCGGTCACGTGCGCGCGGTACATCAGGGAGTACAGATACGGGCTCATGCGGTACCGAAGGTCAATCGCCGCCTTGATGTACTGCTTCATATCACTGAACATCCACGGCTCAGTAACCGTATTGTCTGTATTCGTTGAGTGGATGGAGAAGCGCGGCATGAATACGCCGTTCTGCACCCAGCGGACAAAGAGCTCCGGTTCCGGAGAAACGCCATAGAAGCCGCCGACATCACAGCCCGTGTTGGCCATGCCGGACAGGCCGGAGCCAAGGATGGTCGCAATATTGTATTTTAACGCTTCCCAGCAGGTCAGATTGTCACCGGCCCACACCTGCGCATACCGCTGAATGCCCGCATGGCCGGAACGGCAGACGGAGAACGGACGCACATCCTTGTTGTACTCAACAATGGCCTCGTTGGAAAGCTTGCACATCAGGTTGCTCATCACCGGCTTCAGATTGCCGATGGTGCCGCCCTTTCCTTCAAAGTATACGCGGCAGTCCTTGTCAACCATGGAATCGTATTCGCAGTTGTCATTCCAGATCGACTCGCAGCCATACTGCAGAAGTGCGTTGGTCACGTACTCCTTCCAGCTCTTCCGGTTCTCTTCCTTCGTGAAATCGACAAAATATCCCTTGCCGCCCCACCAGGTTCCGACACCCGGCTTATCTTCCGTGCTGTCCTTTACGAACATGCCTTTTTCTTCCATTTCGTGAAGAAGCGGATGCACCAGGAGCATGCCGGGCTTGATGTTCGGCGAGACAACAATGCCTCTCTTTTTCATCTGTGCAAACCAGTCCGCCGGATCCTTGAAGCGGTCATAGTTCCAAGTGAAGGAGCAGCGCTTGATTCCTTCCTCGGTCTCTACGGCGCAATATCCGGAAGAGAGCTGGAAGCCGTCCGCCGGAATGTCCTCTTCTCTTGTGGTATCGATGAACTCAAGAACTGCATCGTCCGAATCCTTCGGAAGCTCCGGATAGTACATGGAAGAGCCAAGATACCCAAGTGCCGCCTTGGGAAGCAGCACGGATTTTCCCGTAAGATCCGTATAGCGCTCCACAACCTCCCGGATGGAAGGGCCTGCAATCAGGAACAGGTCCACATCTCCTGCATCTGTGCAGAAGGTCGAATAGCGGTGCCAGTAATTGCGCTTTTCCCTTCCCATGTTAAACGTGCACTCTGCCGTCGTATGGTAAAAATATCCGACTGCCTTCCGGGACTGGCCCTGCAGCTTGATATAGAACGGAACGTGCTTGTAAAGGGAATCTGTCTCCGCCGGATTGTAGCCCATGGCATCTCCCGGTGCCATATTCATAAACTTTTCCGCTTTATTGATATCACCGGACTTCTCACCGAAGCCATAGAAGCAATCCTCTGCCTCGATCTGGCTTGCATGGAAGCGGCGGCTGTTCGCATCCTCGCGATAAGCAAGATCCGGAATATCCGCATGCAGCTGCGTTCCGTCTGCATCGTATACGCAGATGCGGAAGGGGTTCTTCTCAATTTCCACACGAAGCTTGCTGCCCTGAATGATTGCCTTATCCTCTGCATCGGTAAGCTGCGCCTTCGCCGTCTCTACTCTGGTGCGCTCCTTCTCCAGAAGGTGATCTGTCCTGGACTCCCACGCCGTCATGACAAGGCTGTAGGACGCCTCATCCCAATCTCCGTCAAAGCCCGCACGGATACGGAGAATATCATCTGTCAGGAACCACAGACGAAGCTCCACTGCATCCGCTGCGATGGAATAATAGTTTTCTCTGGCGGTCACTGCGCCCGCCTTGTAGCATACCTTCATATTCCTTCTCCTTTGTGCTGCACATTCGCTGTGCCAAACTGTAACCGATGTTAAATTTTAGGAAAGAAACTTAGCGGAAACTAGACATATTCTGCATTGATTTTATTGATTTTTTACATATTCTGCTCTATCGTTGCATTTGAAAGCCCCATATTTCCTCCGATACAGAGCCTGCAGCGCAATTGCCAGACGGCACACATCCCTCGGGGAAACACGCAGAAAGCGAGACACCCATGATTGATAAAGCCCAGGCCGCCATGGAAGCCGGTGTTCCGATTGCACTGGAGCTGATCAGCGGCGTCAACGACAACATGTCCCGTTCCCATTTTCATGAATACTATGAGCTGTATTTTCTGGATTCCGGCGAACGCTACCACATGATTGATGATAAGGTGTTTCTGACATCCTCCGGTGACTTTATGCTCTTTACACCGCTCACCATGCATCACTCCTTCAGCAATCTGGACATTCCATTCTCCCGCGTCGTCATCTATTTTCGTCACGACAGCGTATTGTCCCGGGATGTTCTGGAGGCTGT
Source organism: Clostridium sp. CAG:508 (assembly GCA_963650385.1). GTDB lineage: Bacteria > Bacillota > Clostridia > Lachnospirales > Lachnospiraceae > CAG-791. The sequence goes on from CAVJLL010000003.1 coordinate 83,979, forward strand.
ATCGGCGCCTTACCCGCTCTTTCGTCCCACCAAGGACATGCTGCGGGAGCTTCGGCGGCTGATCTACGAAATGCTCGATGAGCAGGAGCATCCGGGAGACTACCACTGGGCAGAAATGCGCAGCCTTCTGAATATGATTCTGATTCTGGTTCTGCGGCAGACCAGGGTGCGCAAATTCTCCGGCGGCAGCCGCATCAATGAAGTGATCAGCTACATTCACGAAAACTATTCCTCCGAAATTACAATTCCGGAGCTGGCGCAGCGCTTCTCCCTCAGTGAATACTATCTGTGCCGGCAGTTTCGCAAATATGCCAACCGGAGCATCATTGAATATGTCCAGCGAACCCGCATCATGAACGCCAAGCGCCTCTTCATGGAAACCGACAAGAACGTCACGGAGGTTGCCGCTCTGACCGGTTTTTCCAACCTGACGCACTTTAATCGCGTATTCCGGTCCATTTCCGGCCTTTCCCCTTCGGAGTACCGCAAGAAATGCCGCATGCAGCAAAAAGAAAATCCGCCCGCCGTGCCGTAGTCTCCCCTGCAAAGGAAACACCGGCGCAGCAAACGGGGCCTCCTGACTCAGGAAGCCCCGTTTTTATTTCTGTAACACTATGCAGTCTATCTATACCCCAACGATCAGCGGCCCCCGCAGCCCGCCTGGTTCCTGCCCAGCGTTACCATCTTGTTTCTCTTTCGTTAGCCCTTTACAGCTCCTGTTACCATGCCTTCAATGATCTTCTTGGAGAAAGCAAAGTACAGTACCACGATGGGAAGCATGGTGATCAGCATACCGGACATAATCTTCGGATAGTCCGATGCAAACTGTCCCTTAAAGTTGGTCATTGCCAGAGGCACCGTCTGGAGCTTCTGATTTCTGGAGCACAGAACCAGTGCAAAGGAGAATTCATTCCAGCAGCTGAAGGACTGAATGATGGCAACCGTTGTCAGAATCGGCTTTGTCACCGGAAGGATGATCTTCACCATCGTATTCATAAAGGTACTGCCGTCAATGGCAGCCGCCTCCTCCAGCTCGATCGGCACGGATTTGATAAAGCTTTCTATCAGGAATACGGCGATCGGAATGCCAAAGGCCACATAAGGAATAATCAGTGTAAACCACTGGTTGGCAAGCCCGAATTTATTGAATACAACATAAATCGGGACCAGCAGCGAGTGTACCGGTATCAGCAGGCCCATCAGGAAAATCGCATACAGCGGGCGGTTCAGCTTAAAATCAATTCTGGCCAGAATGTAGCCGATAATAAAGCCGAACACAAGAATCAGCAGTACCGAAAGAACCGTGGTCCGGACGCTGTTGAGCATCGAGCTTCCAAGGTGGTAATCCTTGTTCGTCAGTACCTTGATGTAATTCTCAAAGGTCGGATTGGTCGGCAGGCCGACAACATCTGCATTGAATTCCCTCTTTTTCTTCAGCGAAGAATAGAACATCCAGATCAGCGGAAAGATGCAGGAAAATGAGAAGATCCACAGAACAACATTGATAAACGCTGCCAGAGCGCCTGTTCCGAATTTCTGCAGCGGAGTCTTCGGTCCGACAACCTTCGGAGCAGTATACGGTCTCCTAGTTCTAGCCATTATTCCACCCCCTTATCCTTCATCAGGAAGTCTACAAGAGTGCGGCTGCCCTGAATGACAACCAAGCTGATGATAAAGATTCCGACGGAGATTGCAGAGCCATATCCCATGTTGGACTGTTCAAAGGATACCTTGTATCCATACAGAGCCATAACCATGGACGATGTGCCCGGTCCGCCTGCGGTCATTGTGTAAATATGATCGAATACCTTCATGTTGCCGGCAACGCAGAGCGTAAGGCAGACGACCAGCATATTCTTAATAAGAGGAAGTACGATGTAAACGGCTCTCTGAAAGGCATTTGCGCCGTCCAGCTCTGCCACCTCAAAGATCTCTCTGTCAACTGCTGCAATGGCTGCAAACAGGATAACCATATAATATCCGATGTATTGCCATACCAGCGGGACGCAGACACAGCCCAGAACCAGACTCGGTTCATTCAGCCACACCTTTACAGCGTCTGCATGGCCGATCTGCTCAAGAAACCAGTTCAGGATTCCTCTTTTGTAGTCGAAGATCATGGTCCAGATCAGTCCGATATAAACGGCTGAAATGGTGCTCGGAAAGAAACCGAAGGTTCTGTGAATTCCTTTGCATTTGGCAAGTCTGGACTGAACCATCAGCACCAGAATAAATGCAATTCCAACCTGTCCGAGAATACAGACCAGAACAATCAGCAGGTTATGCCATACCGATTCCCAGAAGGTCGCATCGGATATCAGCTTGCTGTAATTCGCCAGGCCGCTGAACGTCTTATTCGGTCCGCCCTTCCACTCATAAAAGCTGTAAAACAAAGCGGTAAGAAGCGGCAGAAAAACCGAAAAAACATACCAGACAACCGGGACAGCCAGAAGAGCAACGACGGTACTCGTTTTGGGTTTAATTGCTTTTAGCATAGACACCCCCTACTCTTTTTATAAGCATGGCCCCGCGGAGTACTCCTCGGGGCCATGCCATATGCTCCTAAAATTCCTTGTACCTGTGGTAACCAGGTACGATCTTCTTACCTCTTAATTACTTCTTGAGGTAGTTCTCCTCATAGGATGCCTGAATCTCAGCTGCAAGATCCTTGGCAGATCCGCTTCCGTTCATAAGCTCCTGAAGTCCGGTGTTGCATACAGACCATACTGCAGAATCAACGTAGGAATCGTAAATCTCGCAGGGAGTCGTATCAACGTAGGAGTAGTTGTAGAACGCCTGTGTTACTTCATCAAAGCCGGAAAGGTCAACATCAGCAACCTTTGTAAGTCCGCCGAGTGCATAATTCTCAGCAACGTAGGTAGCAAAATCAGGTCCTGTTACATACTCGCAGAAGTCGATGCAGGCTGCCAGCTTATCCGGATCATCTGCAACCTTCGAGTTGATTGCCATTGCATATCCAAGGCCGATGTTCTGAGACTTCGGATCCTCGGTAGCATCGGAGGGCTGAGGAAGAACTGCAAAGCCGATGTTGTTGTAAGCATCTTCATCGCTTTCCTTCAGAGTAGCTGCAATGTAGGACTCATCCCAGTTGCCGCCGATAAAGGCCGGATAATCGCCTGCGATGAAGTATTCACGGGCATCCTCATTGGTTACACTGTTGAAATCTGCATTAAAGATTCCGCTCTGGAAGATATCCTGTGTGAACTGCAGTGCTGCAACGAAGGTGTCATCGGTGAAGGCAGCCTCACCGTCGCCATCGATGATGTGCTGGAACCATTCCTTGCCGGTGTAGCGATCGCCCAGGCAGCTGAGGAAGTCGGAGTTCGCCTGCCACTGTCCGCCGTTGCCGAATGCAATCGTGCCGTCATAGCCGTTTGCCTTGAAGTATTCGTCAGCCTTCTTTACATCTTCCCAGTTGTCCGGGAATGCATCGAAGCCGGCATCCTTCCATGCAGCCTTGTCATAAACTACAACCGTGCAGGTACCGCCGGTCAGAACCGGAAGGCCGTACAGCTTGTCGCCGTCCTTGAACGGCGTGAAATAATCCTGATTGTAGTCAGCGTAGTAAGGGGACTCCTTGATGATGTCAGTCATATCCAGGATCAGTCCCTGTGCCGCCCAGGACTTAGTATTCATGCCCTGCAGAAGGAATACATCCGGAAGATCTCCGGCCGCTGCCATCGTAGCGATCTGTGTCTTGTACTCATCGTTTGCAAGAACATTTTCCTGAAGATCGATGCCGGAATTGGCTTCTTTCCAGTTCGCGATCATCGTACGGAAGCCGTCCGATCCGCCGTTGCCTTCCGATTCCTCGGATGTGCTGTAGTGCATCAGGCTGATGGTTCCGGTATATGCCAGTGCATCGCCAGATGCCTCGGAGGTCTCTTCCGATGCTGCCTCAGAGGTTTCCTCTGCAGCTGCTTCCGTGGTCTCTTCCGCTGCAGCAGTCTCTTCCGAAGCAGAGGAATCGCTGGATCCGGAGGATCCGCATCCGGCAAGAATCCCTGCCAGCATTGTCGAAGCAAGCAACACGCTTAATACCTTTTTCTTCATTTCTTTCCCTCCTATACATTTATACGTTTCTTTGTACTTAAACCCCTTCGTGTTTCCCTCGTTTAAGTATCTTTTAGTTGCATGATATGTCTTTTTGCATAATAAATCAACGATTTTCCGCATTTTTTGATGCGTCATACACACATTTATAAGAATATCATAAATCGCATATGTCGTTTTTGTGCACCTTTCCCCGCATTTTCTTTATTTTCTTAAACGTTTTCGTTCTCTTTAGCCTTAATTTCAGTTAAATAAATATGTGTTCTCTGCGCCCAGGGCGTGGCGCAGCGCAGCACGCCGCAGGGAAACGCCATTCCGTTCCTTTTGTGCCGGAGCATAAAGCGCAAGGAAGATGCCGTTAAAAAAGCCCCGGCGCATTTCACTGCACCGAGGCTTTTGCATTGTTGTCTGTTCAAATGAGGTTGGGGGCTAAAAAGCTTTTCCCAGCAACAGCCGGACCACTGCATGCTCACCGTTCCCACAATCAACGTGTTGTACAAGGTGCGGCCGTCAGGCAATGTCATACACGCTTCGAACGCGGAGTTCTCCCTCAGGGAGCGTCCCCTGTACCAGAAGGCGTCGTTCGCCCTTTTCCATATCAAAGAAATTGTCCGAAAGCCGAAGGTTTCCATCTTCCGACTCTACGCAGACACCCTTTGCAAAGGCTTCCGACGTCACAATCACTTCGTTTCCTTCCACCCGGGCGCGAAGCTGCGGATCCGCAAAGTGATAGTGTTTCGGTGCAACAAACAGAGCCGTTCCGGAGGAAACCACTTGATCCCCCTGCCGGAATTCATAATACAGATGCATTTCCCGTTCATCCGCCGCGCCGTTGAAGATTTCCTTTTCCAGCCAGATTCCGCTGTACGGCTGTACTCTCACCTGCTCATTTCCTTCTCTCAGGACCGAAGAATCCGGAAGGCACAGCTTCCAGGCCACCGTTCCCTCCACCGTTTCCGCGGTTTCATTCGCCACGTGAAGTGCCGCAGAATACTCCACCGGGATTGGAAGCGAATTCACAAACGGCTTCTGATCCAGCCGCCCGTGCTCCTCGCAGGTAATGGAAATCGGAGCAAAGAAGCGTTTCTCACCGTAATGCAGTGCCTTCCACCGGCCGTAATAATCAATGGAGGACCAGGAGGCCACCGGCCAGATGTCATTCAGCTGCCACACTACAGTTCCCATGCATGTGCCGCGGATTCTGCGGAAATACTCCACCCCATACCGAATTGCATCCAGCTGCAGCATCTGCGAGCAATACAGCAGCTGATCAAAATCCTTCGGATAGTGGTAGGTGGCCGACAGATAATTCATTATTTTGCCGTTCGCCGCCGTATTGCGCTGATGCATCTCCATGATTTCCGAGAATACATTGCGGTCCTGCGGCTCTGTAAAGGAGCGCACCGTTGCCATGCACGGAAATGACTGGAAGCCGAATTCCGACAGGAAGCGGAAATGGTGCCTGCGGTAATCCGAGAACTGATCCCCGCCGTGCCAGACCCCCCAGTAGTGTGCATCGCCGATGTTCTCCTCATAAGCGTCCTCATAGTTACCACCGGAGGACGGCGAAGACGGCCAGTAAAAGGCCTCCGGGGCCTCCTGTTTCATCACCTGCGGCAGAATATACTCATAGAGCTTTATGTAATCATAAAACTGCTTGTTCGAAGCTTTGTGCACCGGAGCTATTCCCTGCGTTCCGGGAAGGATTCCATTGAATGTCCCCTCCCAGTGATCCTCCAGCACCTCGGTCTCCATTTCATTGTTGCCGCACCACAGTCCCATCGACGCATGATGGCGGAGTCTGCGGACCACTTCCACAAATTCCTCCCTCAGGTTTTCCTCGAATTCATCGCTGAGCTCATAGCTAGCACATGCGAACATAAAATCCTGCCACACAAGCAGGCCGTACTCATCGCATAAATCGTAGAAGAAATCATCCAGATAGTAGCCGCCGCCCCAGATGCGGATGGAATTGTAGTGTGCCTCCGCCGCATCCTTCAGCAGAACCTCGGTTCGCTGCCGGTTGACACGCTGAAGAATATTATCTTCCGGAATATAATCTCCGCCCATTGCAAAGATTGGAAGTCCGTTTACGACAAAGTTGAAATGCCGCCCCTCCTTCCGGTCCTGCCGCACCTGCGGTCCGATGTGAGGATCCTTTTCTTCGTCCGGAATCGGTGATGTATCCACCGTTACCGTTCGAAGGCCAATCCTGCGCAGCTCCCGGTCCAGCACCTCTCCGGTTTCATTTTCCACAAGTGAAACCTTCACCGTGTACAACGGCTGTTCTCCATAACCGTTGGGCCACCAAAGCTGCGGATTTTCCACCTGCAGCTCCATCACTGCAGCTCCGCATGCAGTGCCCTCGGACGTGAACGGAATCTCTTTATTATCCGGTGTCAGGAGAATCGCCTCCAGGTGCGTTCCTTCCGCAAACGCATCATCCGTGTGGGATCTCGATACTCCGGTCCCCTTCTGATCTGCCGCCCCCTTGCCGGATGTTCTCTCCACAGCAGAATCCGTTCTCGCCGTCAGCGTCAGCCGAACACAGCTCACTTCATCCCCGTGTACGCCGCTTCCGACAACCGTGTGCTCCTGCAGAATATGAATGTCATTGGAAAGCCTTGCGCGCTTCACCCCAAGGAGCCGCACCGGGCGGTAAAATCCCGCATCAGGAAGGCGCGGGCCCCAATCCCAGCCAAACATGCAGTGTGCCTTGCGCAGCTGCGGATAGCCCGGCATTGCATCCGTACTCTCCATGTTGCCGATTTTCTCATGCGATGCCGCGATAAATTTCGTCGGAGAATAAAACGTCACCTTCAGTTCATTCTTCCCTGGCTTCAAAATACTCTTTACGTCGTATTCGAAGCTCCTGTGCATGTTCTCCGTATGCCCCAGGAATTCTCCGTTCAGCACGATATCCGCTATGGTGTCAATGCCGTCAAACCGCAGGACTACACGGTCACTTTCCAGTATATCCTTCTCCGGGACAAAGGTTTCCGCGAAAATGAAGTCATTCTCCATGAGCTTCAGCGCATCCAGCTCGTTGTCCCGCCAGTACGGGTCCGGCATCAACCTGTTCTCCAGCAGGCAGGAATATACACTGCCCGGAATAGAAGCCGGGATCGGATCCCCTCCGATGTGATAAACGTTGTCCCCCAGAATCGTCAGCGTCCAGTTTTGTGACAATAATTGCTCTGTCATATTCCCCTCCGTTCGTTCACCCACTGCAGCACGCGCTGCACATCATCATCGTACCGCGAGTTTCGGTTTCTGTCGATTCCTTTTTATTAATTTCAGATTAAATATTTTATGCGCGTGTATTTATTTAAGTTAAATCAGTATTGAATGTCAAGGTCACTACCCGCGGCAGCAGGGGCCGTTTATCGGGGCGTTTTTCAGCCTGATTTTATAACCCACTTTTTAACCCACTTTGTAACCCAAAAGCCCCTTTTTAACGACAAGAACAGACGGATACAAACAGCACCTGACAGCACCCCAAAAGGCTCGGAAACGTTGAAAATACAACAAAAAATCGGCTTCCATCGTGTTCTGATGAAAGCCGATAAAAACTCACTGGGCTAGTTGGATTCGAACCAA
>CAVJLL010000004.1:0-87413 GCA_963650385.1 Clostridium sp. CAG:508
AATGCAAGCATTACTCGCGCATTTTATGCAAATTTGCTTGGCTCTGAATAGTTACACGTTACAAAAATTTAAGAATTGCAGAAATGCTGTATTTGCAGGCTTTTCCAAAGCTTTGTTAGCACTCACGTTAAATGAGTGCTAATTTTTTATTGACTTTAAAATCCGCGGCGGCTAGACTGACGTTTGTAAAAGTTTTGATCAGAATCCCGGAGGGACCGGGTTGCAGAAAGGAAGTACACAATGGCAGAAAAAGGACAGTTATCCATTAACAGCGAGAACATGTTCCCCATCATTAAAAAGTGGCTCTACAGCGATCATGATATTTTCTATCGTGAGATTATTTCCAACGGCTGCGATGCCATCACCAAGCTCAAGAAGCTGGAGATGATGGGAGAGACGGAGCTTCCGGAGAACTGGAAGGCCAGAATTGATGTGGTTCTGGATCCGGAGGAGAAGACCATTCAGATCACCGACAACGGCCTTGGCATGACGGCGGATGAGGTGAAGGAGTACATCAACAACATCGCCTTCTCCGGTGCCGAAGCCTTCATGAACAAGTATAAGGACAAGGCAAACAACGACCAGATCATCGGTCACTTCGGACTGGGCTTCTATTCAGCCTTCATGGTATCCGATCTGGTCACCATCGATACGCTTTCCTACCAGAAGGATGCCAAGCCGGTGCACTGGGAGTGCGACGGCGGCAGCGAATTCACCATGGAGGAGTGCACAAAGAGCGAGGTCGGCACGACCATTACGCTCCATCTGTCCGAGGACTGCGTGGAGTTCTCCAACTACTACCGCGCACGCGAGGTCATTGAGAAGTATTGCGGCTTCATGCCGACCGAGATCTATCTGTCGGTAAAGGATACCAAGGAAACGCAGATCATCAAGGAGTCGGAGCGCCGCCCGGATGATGTGGTCATCGAGGTTATCGAGCCGAAGAAGGAAGAGAAGAAGGACGAAAATAAGGATGCATCCGCCGAGGAAGGCAAGGATGCAGAGAATAAGGAAGAGGCTGCCTCTGAGGAGAAGAAGGAGGAGACGCCTGCCGAGAAGGAGCTTAAGATCCGCAAGCGCCCGGAGCTGATCAACGATCCGAATCCGCTGTGGGCAAAGAACCCGAAGGACTGCACCGAGGAGGAGTACAAGGAGTTCTACCGCAGGCTCTTCAATGACTACAAGGAGCCTTTGTTCTGGATCCATTTGAACATGGACTATCCGTTCAACTTAAAGGGCATCCTGTACTTCCCGAAGATCAATCTGGAGTATGAGTCGGCCGAGGGCGTCATCAAGCTGTACAACAACCAGGTGTTCATTGCGGACAACATCAAGGAGGTCATCCCGGAATTCCTGATGCTCCTCAAGGGCGTCATTGACTGCCCGGATCTGCCGCTGAACGTATCCAGAAGCGCACTGCAGAACGACGGCTTTGCCAGAAAGATTTCCGACTACATCACCAAGAAGGTCGCGGACAAGCTGGCCGGCATGTGCAAGACGGATAAGGAAAATTACGACAAGTACTGGGATGACATCAGCCCCTTCATCAAGTACGGCTGCCTCAAGGACGACAAGTTCTGCGAGAAGATGACGGACTACATCCTGTTCAAGGATCTGGACGGCAAGTATCTCACACTCCCGGAGGCGCTGGATGTCAACAAGGTTGACCCGGATGAGAAGGACGGCGCTGTCGATGAGAACGGCAACAAGGTAGAGGCTGAGGTCGTTGACGAGAGCAAGACCGAAACGGATGCCGGCAAGGATGAGAAGGAAGAGAAAAAGGACCGGACCATCTACTACGTCACCGATGAGCAGCAGCAGGGACAGTACATCCGGATGTTCCGCGAAAATAAACTGCAGGCCTTTGTATTAAATGCCAATATCGATTCTCCGTTCATTCAACAGCTGGAAATGAAGAATGAGGGCATCCATTTCGCCCGCATTGATGCCGGTGTGGATGAAATGTTAAAGAGCACGACCAGCGAAGAGGACGAGAAGGCACTGGAGGAGAAGGGAAAGGAACTGGAGAAGACCTTCCGGAAGGCACTTGACAACGACAAGCTGCAGGTTTCCCTGCAGAATCTGAAGGAGAAGAGCGTGTCCTCACTCCTCAAGGTAGACGAGCAGAGCCGCAGAATGCAGGATATGATGAAGATGTATTCGATGGGCGGCTCCGACATGGGTCTGTTCGGTGCAGGCGAGGGACAGACATTGATCCTCAATGCACAGCATCCGCTGGTACAGTATGTCATGGAACACGCAGAGGACGAAAAGGCAGCGACCGTGTGCGCACAGCTGTATGATCTGGCCAAGATCCAGAATGCACCGCTTACGCCGGAGGAAATGACGAAGTTCGTGGCACGCAGCAATGACATTCTGATGCTGCTTACTGGAGAGAAAGCATAATAGCCGGCATCAGCGACAGGATGGCGGATGAATGTGGACAACTCCGCCAGGATTCGTCGTTTGGCTGGCGGGGGTACTGGTACCTGGTGTCCGATTTGAACAGCAGAAAGGGGAAGAGACGAATTCGTCTCTTCCCCTTTCTGTGTTATAATAGACTCCATATGTGCACAGAAAGGAGCGAACATGCTGCAGGGTCTGGAACGTAAGAAAATGGACGGAGAAAAATTTCATATTCAGAGGGGTTCTCTTACGTTTTCGACGGATGCAGTAAACGAGACGCTTGCGCCCTGCACGCCTTTTGAGGGCTCCTTTGTGATCTACGGAGCAGGAAACCGGGCGGCAGGCGGTTTTGTGCTGTCCACCAATCCTGCGGTGAAGCTCCTTGCCAATGAGTTCTCCGGAGCGAGGGAGACGATTTCGTACCAGATTGCGGGAAGGAGCGCGGCGCAGGGCGGCACCCCGGAGGAGTCCGAAGGCGAAAAACTGGAGGGAGTCTTCCGCATTCTGTCCGATCAGGGGGAGTATGAGATCCCCTATTGCTTTACCTATGAGACGAAGCGGGCCGATTCCAGCCTTGGGCCGGTGCGCAATCTCCTGCATTATGTGAATCTTGCCAGAACGAACTGGCAGGAGGCGGTTTCGCTGTTTTACCGGAAGGAATTCTGCGCCCTTGTGCGCGGAGAGACCTGGGAGGATCCAGACGGCGCGGCGCATCCTCTGGAGATGCTGTACCGCGGCCTTTCGGCAAGAGAGGGAAACGAGCACAACGTCGAGGAGTTTCTGCTGGCCGCCGGGAAAAAGCGGCCGGTGGAGTTTTCTGCCGATGCAAAGGAGCTTGCGGCCGAGGTCAGTGCCCGCGAGATCCGCAGCCAGGCAGAGCCTTTTATCTATAAGACCATCCGCATTCACCGGAAGGGATGGGGATATACCTGCATGCGTGTGGAAACCTGCGGCGGCTTTTTGTCGGTGCCAGTGAAAACCCTTGCGGCCGCAGACTTTCAGGACGCAGCTGCGCGCCTTACGGTATGCGTGGACCTGCGCCTGCTTCATGCCGGACGCAATTTCGGAAGCATCACGCTGACGCCGGCCTTCGGAGAGCCGATCACGATTCCGGTGACGGTGTCCTGCGGCGTGCAGACGGCGCTTCGCAGTCTGCACCGGCGGGAGCACCACGAAATCATCCGTCAGATGATGGAGGAGTACCTGCAGCTGCGCGCCAGGAAGACAAAGGGAAAGGAATTTGCCGAGCACATGGGAAGTCTTGTGCGCCGGCTTCAGGAGAGCGACCGGAATGGCTTTCTGACGGCGCTCTACCGCATCCATTATCTGCTGACAATTCACCAGGATCAGGATGCGGTCTGGGAGCTTCAGACCTTTGCCCGGAGACTTTCCGGAGATGAGCAGGTGCCGCTTTTTTCGACGGCGCAGTTTGATCTCGAGGACGACCTGACCTACTCCTACCGTATGTATCTGACGGCACTTTGTGCGGAGAGCCCGGAGGCGAAGGAAGCCATGCAGGAGAGCGGAGAGACCGCGTATGGCTTTTCCCGGGAGGCGGTCCGCAGTCTTGAGCGCAGGCAGAAGCAGAATCCGGACAGCTTCTGGATTGCGTGGCTTTTGCTCTATGCCGATTCCGGCCGGATGCTGCGGCCTCTGGAGACGGCGCGGATGCTGCGCCGGTATTATGAGAGAGGAAACCGCTCCCCCATCCTGTACATGGAGTATTACCAGCTGATCCGGGATGCATCCGGAACGCTGCGCGAGCTCGGGGATTTTGAGCTTCAGACGCTCTGGTTTGCCGCGCGCCGCGGCCTTCTGACGCCGGACGTGGTCCTGCAGCTCAACTATCTGGCGCTTCGCAGGAAGACGTTTTCAAGGCGACTGTTTCAGATTCTGTGCCGTGCCTATGACGCCGCACTGGAGGGCGTTCGGCCGGCAGACCTTCTCGAGAGCATCTGCAGCCTTTTGATTCGCGGGAATATGACAGATTCCTCCTGCTTTGTCTGGTACCAGAGAGGAATTGAGGCAGGACTTACCATAACCAGCCTTCTCGACTATTACATGCTGGCCTTGCCGGAGGACTATGAGGGGGCGCTGCCGCAGATGGCAGTCCGTTATTTTGCATACCAGAATACGCTGCCCTGGAGGCAGAGTGCGTACCTGTACCGATACGTGTCGGAGCACCGGGAGGAGCTTGCAGAGCTTTATGAGCAGTATGCGCCGCAGATTGACCGGTTCACGCAGGAGGAGCTCCTGCAGCACCGCATCAGCTGTGATCTTGCTGTTTTGTATGCAGATTACCTGACGGACAAACGCGTCCTGACAAATGAGCTGGCGGCAGCAGCCGTACCGGCGGCATTTTCCTGTGTGGTTGCGGCACCCTCCGAGGCGGAGGGCGGGCCCTCACATGGAGCAGTGGTGTATGAGAATTTCCGGACGGAGCAGTATTTCCCGCTGCAGGGGAAGTGTACATTTTTCCCGGTTTTCGGAGAGCGGTACATTCTGATCACGGAGGATGACAACGGGGACCGTCACGCCGCAAGAGAGGCCGGTGCCTGCCGGCATCTGATGGATTATCGGAAAATTGCAGCTGCGCTGTCGATGTACCCGGTGGACCACATCGGGTTTGACCTTTACCGCGCAGAGGAGGAGAAGTCCTGGCCGGTAGCGGAGGACAACCACCTGCAGTACCGGCGGCTCATCGAAAGTCCGGAGATCCCGGAGCATTTCAAGGAGCGCCTGGTGACGCGGCTGATGCATTATTACAAGGCCGACGGTGCGGCATATCTGGAGGAGTTTCTGGCCGGCGTATCGCCGGAGGGACTCTCCGGAAAGGTTAGAAACGAGCTCATCGGCGAAATGGCGCGGGAGGGTCTGATCGAGAGGGCCTTTGAGTGGGTCCTTTTGGACGGCAGCGCGGGAGCAGATGCAGATGTGCTCCTGCGCGTTGTGTCGGGCATCCTGGAGAAGCAGAAGCCCGCTGCGGATCCGGTGCTTGCGGAGCTTGCCGCTGCCGCATTTCGGAAGAAGTGCTACAACGACGCTGTGCTGCAGTACCTAGCGCAGTTCTGGGACGGAACCACAGAGGAGCTCCTGGAGCTTCGGGAGGCGATGAAGGGATTTTCGCTGGAAACGACGGCGCTTAGCCGGCGCATGCTGGTGCAGATGCTCTTTACCGGCGCGTACATCTTGGGACGTGAGGAGCTGATTGCCGCGTGCCGGGCAGACGGTACGGATGAGGAGCTTCTGGCGGATGCCCTGGCGCAGAGCAGTCACCAATATTTTGTTCTGAAAAAGGACATGGGCGAGAGCGAGTTCGAGCTGATTGCGGACTACGGCAGGAAGGGCGTGCCGCTTCTGGATATCTGCCGCATCGCCTGGCTCTCCATGCGCGCCGGCCTGTCGGGGGAGACCTCGCAGAAGGACATGGAGGTGACGGAGCTCTTCCTGGCGGATCTTCTGGAGAGGAAGACTGTATTTCCGTTTTTCCGTCAGTTCACAGGGACGCTGCCTCTGCTGCAGGCCTATGCGGATGAGACGCTGGTGGAGTACCGCAGCGCACCGGATGAGGAACCGCCCAAGCGTGTTCTGTATCACTACGCCATGGAGCAGTCCGGCGTGCGCGGAACCTATGCGGCAAAGGAAATGAAGGAGATGTATGAGGGCGTCTATGTGACGGGCTTCCTTCTGTTCTTCGGGGAGCAGATGCATTATTACATCACCGATGACAATGCAGAGAAAAATATCGTAGAGAGCGGAACCGTGGGGCAGGACGCGAGAACGAAGACATCCGGCCAGGACCGGTTTGATGCCATCAATGAGATTACGATGCTGGCGGCGCTCGGAAGAGACAGTGAGGCATTGTCGAAGCTGGAGAAATACAGCCGGAAATCTTATCTGGTGAGCCGGATGTTTGAGGATACAGAGAATGCTCTTTGACAGGCAGGGTGAAAAAAGATTTATAGCAGGAATCGAGCTTCGTGAGGATGCGGTTCAGATTTCCTATGGCTTTGAGAAGGGCGGGTATCTGTTGAAGGACCCGGTGACCTACACAAAGACCAGCGGCAAGGAGGATTTTGATCTTCCGGCTGCGCTTTGCAGGGCTTCTTCCGGTGAGAAGTGGTACTGCGGGAGCGAGGCGGCGCTCCATGCGGCAGATGCCGGGTGCGTTTATATTCCGGGACTTTTGTCGCTGGCGCTGGAGCGGGTGCCGGTGGAGGCGGACGGCAGAAGCTATGCGGCAGAGGACCTTCTGGCACGGTATCTGGTGATGTGTCTGCAGGAGGTGCAAAGGCGCGCGGGAGAGGACGGATCCGCCGGAAGGGGAAGCCTTGAGCCGGCGGCTGTCATGTTCACGGCAAGAGAGGTGGACGCCCGGCTGATCGATCTTCTGGAGAGCGTGCGGGAGAGGATGAATCTGCAGGCGAAGGTGTATTACCAGACAACAGCCGGTGCCTTTTACGATTTCATGCTGAATCAGGAGGAGGAGCTGCGGGGACACGGAACCGCTCTTTTTGAATATGAAGCAGGAGGAAGGCTCCTGGTGCACAAGCTCCTGTTCGATCCGCACACGAGACCGGTGGTGTCCTACATGGAGGAGAACGAGTATCCGGGACTTTTTGCAGAGGATGCGGCCGGCAGGGACCAGGAGTTTGCGGCAATCCTCAAAAATGAGCTGGCCGGTCACCATTTTGACTCGGTCTATCTGACGGGAAGCGGCTTTAAGGGCGACTGGATGAAGCGCTCCGCGCGGCTGGCCTGTCAGGGACGCCGCGCGTTTGCCGGGAGCAATCTGTTCAGCAAGGGGGCGGTTTACGGCGCAGCTCTTAAGCTGGAGCAGCCGAAAATCCTGAGCGAGTATCTGTTCCTGGACCAGAACAAGCTGCGCAGCAACGTGCTGGTGGAGGTATTGCGGCGAGGAAAGCCGGACCGGATCTGTGTGGTGGATGCCGGCGTGAACTGGTATGAGGTGCAGGCGAGCACGGAGCTGATCCTGGATGCGACCGCGGAAATCGAGCTGGTGCTGCGTCCTCTGGCCGGCGGCAAAGAGGTGCCGTACCACATCCGGCTGGATCGTCTGCCGGTGCGGGAGGGACGTATGACCAGAGTGCGTCTGGACTTCACCATGACGGCACCGGATAAGCTCCTGCTGCGGATGGAGGATCTGGGCTTCGGAGAGATTTTCCCCTCGAGCGGTCTGAAATGGGAGCAGCACATTTCGCTGCAGAAGAGCAGGTGATCGTATGGCAAGAGTAATCTGTGCGGTGGGGCAGCAGGCAGAGCGCCCCTACCGACTGGAGAAAATCGAACGAAATGTTTATTCCATGGAGGAGCTGTGCTATCTTCTGGTGCAGAGTGCCGAAATTCTGGATGCGTCGCTCCTGGATCCGGAGCTGGTGGACTGGATTTCCTCCGAATGCGCCCTGCCGGACCTGGCCGGGCATCTTCAGAAGTATCTGGGCAAGGAGCGGCTCCTTTCGGATTTTGTCGCAGCGATTCTGCAGTATGTGGATTTTGTTCCCGAAGAGAAGGAGGAGAAGACGAGGCAGATCGTTTCCTCCGGGCAGGGACTGGAGCCCTTCGAAAAACGGCTGACGCATGCCGGGACGCTCCGGGAAAACGCAAGTCCCTACGAGGCGCTGGAGGAGTACCGAAGGCTTCTGGAGGATCTCCCCTCGCCGGAGCGCAGACTCCGGGTCCGCGCGCTTCGGGAAATGGGACGGATCTACGCGGAGCAGTTCCGGTTCCGTGCGGCGGCAGAGAGCTTTGAAAAGGCACATCAGCTCACGGGCAGCAGCGAGATTTATCTCGAATATCTTGCCTGCGTCCGCCTGGGACTTTCGGATTCGGAATACCTCGCCTTTGTGGCCGAGCACCCGGAGAGCGGACAGGCCTCGCTCCTTCTGGAGAAGCGCATGGATCAGTACGACGCGGCATTTAATGTCTCCGAGAGAAAGCTCGCACTGGATTCTCTGCGTCAGTACCAGAGCGGCGGACTCAGCACCAGCTATGAGGTGGCGTTGCATCAGACCATTCAGAGACTGAAGGAAGAATTTCGGACCATCAGCTCTGCAGGAACCTAACGCAGCAATTCGAGAACGCCGCATGAGCCAAAGGAAGGCTGCGAAGCAGCGATTTTGCGAATGGACTTTGGATCGTTACTATGAAAGCACTATGGAGAAAGCACTATGGAAGTACTATGGAAGGAAGACGGAAAGGAGATTCCCGATATGACACATGACAAGTACGAAAGCCCCCTCTCAGCACGCTATGCGAGTAAGCAGATGCAGTATATTTTCTCCCCGGATAAGAAATTCCGGACCTGGAGAAAGCTCTGGATCGCTCTGGCTGAAACGGAGAAGGAGCTGGGGCTGGATATTACGCAGGAGCAGATTGACGAGCTGAAGGCCCACGCGGAGGACATCAACTACGAGGAGGCACAGGCAAGAGAGAAGGTCGTCCGTCACGATGTGATGAGCCATGTCTATGCCTACGGCCTGCAGTGCCCGAAGGCAAAGGGGATCATCCATCTGGGTGCCACCAGCTGCTACGTGGGCGACAACACGGACATCATCATCATGAGAGATGCACTGCTCCTGGTGCACAAGAAGCTGGTCAACGTGATCGCTGCACTTGCCAAGTTTGCAGAGGAGTACAAGGACCAGCCGACGCTCGGCTTCACGCATTTCCAGCCGGCACAGCCCACAACCGTAGGAAAGCGGGCGAGTCTGTGGCTGAATGAGTTTGTGCTGGATCTGGAGGAAGTGGAGCACACGATTTCGCAGCTCAAGCTCCTGGGCAGCAAGGGAACCACCGGAACACAGGCTTCCTTCCTGGAGCTGTTCGACGGCGATCTGGACAAGGTGGACCGCCTGGATCCCATGATCGCTGAGAAAATGGGCTTTTCTGCCTGCTATCCCGTTTCCGGCCAGACCTATTCCCGCAAGGTCGACACCTTTGTTCTCAATACGCTGGGCGGCATTGCAGCCTCCGCAATGAAAATGGCAACCGACATCCGGCTCCTGCAGCACCTCAAGGAAGTGGAAGAGCCCTTCGAAAAAACACAGATCGGCTCCTCCGCCATGGCGTACAAGCGCAATCCCATGCGCTCCGAGAGAATCTGCTCGCTGTCCCGCTACGTGATGGCGGATGTTCTCAATCCGTCCATTACCTCCGGAACCCAGTGGTTTGAGCGCACGCTCGATGATTCTGCCAATAAGCGTCTGTCGATCCCCGAAGGGTTCCTGGCCATCGACGGCATTCTGGATCTGTGCCTGAATGTGACCGACGGCCTGAAGGTTTATCCGAAGGTCATCGAGAAGCACCTTGCAGCCGAGCTTCCCTTCATGGCAACCGAGAACATCATGATGGATGAGGTTAAAATGGGCGGTGACCGCCAGGAATTCCATGAAGCCATCCGCGAGCTCTCCATGCAGGCAGGACGCCGCGTCAAGGAAGAGGGCCTCGACAACAATCTTCTGGATCTGATTGCAGAGGATTCCCGCTTCCACATGACAAGAGAAGAGCTCAACAAGTACATCGATCCGCACCGGTTTGTCGGCTGCGCACCGCACCAGGTGGAGAAGTACCTCGCTGAGGTCATCCGCCCGATCCTGGATGCCAATAAGGAGGAGCTGGGCGTCACCGCCGAGATTACGGTGTAGAGTTATAGGTAAACTGGGCGACAGGGTGGCGGAGAATGTCCAGGTCCAGGGCCTTGCGAGGCCTCGGTGCTTGCGAGCGTCTTTTGCGAGCTTAGCACCGCTAGGTCCGAGGATGGAGTGGGAACGTCCCAGGACCGGACAACTCCGCCAGGACCCGTCGCCGGTTGGCTTGAGTACTGTCGTTTGGCTGGCGAGTGTACTGCTGCACACTTTCGCCGGATGGCGGAGAATGTTTTACACGGACGCACGGATGCGTTATACTACGACAGGTTTCAGCAGGCAGATGATGTGCTGCAAAAGGAAAATCCTTTGGCAGCGGATTCAAGGAGGTAGCTATGGTCAAGGCAGTCGTTGGCGCCAATTGGGGTGACGAAGGAAAGGGCAAGATTACCGATACACTGGCAGATTCTGCAGATGTTGTCATTCGCTTTCAGGGCGGAGCAAATGCAGGTCATACCATTGTCAATGAATACGGCAAATTCGCTCTGCATCTGATGCCCTCCGGTGTATTCCACCAGAGCATCATGAACATCATCGGAAACGGCGTTGCATTTGATATTGATAAGTTCACGGATGAGCTTGCCGACATTGAATCCAAGGGTGTGCCGGCACCGCAGCTGATGGTATCTGACCGCGTGCAGGTCCTGATGCCCTACCACATTCAGTTCGATACACTGGAGGAGGCGAGACTGGCCGGGAAGAGCTTCGGCTCTACGAAGTCCGGTATCGCACCCTTCTATTCGGATAAATTTGCAAAGATTGGCTGGCAGATCAACGAGTTTTTCCAGGATGATGAGGTGCTGAAGGAGAAGATCGCACGGATTGCGCAGATTAAGGATGCGCTTCTGGTGAATCTGTATCATGCTGACCCGCTGGATCAGGAAGGCCTGCTGAACTGGATTAAGGAGCACAGAGATAAGGTGAAGCCTTACCTCGGCAATGTAGCGCTGTATCTGGACGGAGCGCTGAAGGAGGGCAAGACGGTTCTCCTGGAGGGACAGCTCGGAACCATGAAGGATCCGGATCACGGCATTTATCCGATGGTTACGTCCTCTTCTCCTCTGGCAGGATACGGCGCAGTGGGCGCGGGAATTCCGCCGTATGAGATCAAGCAGATCGTAGTGGTCTCCAAGGCATATTCCTCTGCCGTAGGTGCCGGAGAGTTTGTGTCGGAGGTGTTTGGAGAGGAAGCGGTTACGCTGCGCAACCACGGCGGTGACGGCGGAGAATACGGCGCTACGACAGGACGTCCCAGAAGAGTCGGCTGGTATGACTGCGTGGCATCCAAATACGGCTGCCGTCTGCAGGGCTGCACGGATGTGGCCTTTACGGTTCTGGATGACCTGGGCTATCTGGACGAGATCCCGGTGTGCGTGGCATATGAGCTGGATGGCAAGGAGATTACCGAATTCCCGGTGACCAAGGACCTTGCACGCTGCAAGCCGGTGTACAAGATGATGCCTGGCTGGAAGTGCGACATTCGCGGCATCCGCAGCTTTGAAGAGCTCCCCAAGGAGGCCAGGGATTATGTGAACTTCATCGAGGAGCAGATCGGATACCCGATCACCATGGTATCCAACGGCCCGGCAAGAGACGACATCATCTACCGGGAGAGTCCGATTAAGAAATAACGCAAAACCATCCATGCGCCCGGCAGGGCGCGGAATATCACCACTGGAAAGTCCTGACAAAGACACCTTCAGGAGGCGCCTTTGCCGGGGCTTTTTTGAAGAGGCGAATCGATGATACGGATTGCAAGAGAAGAGGACGCAGAGAGCCTTCTGAGAATATATGCCTGGTATGTGGAGAATACCGCGATTACCTTTGAGTATGCGGTTCCCTCTTTGGAGGAATTCCGAAGCCGGATCCGGCATACGCTGGAGCGCTACCCATACCTTGTGGAGGAGAATGACGACGGGGAAATTACCGGCTATGTCTATGCAAGTGCCTTCAAGGAGCGCGCGGCCTATGCCTGGGCGGTGGAGACATCCATTTATGTGGCAAGGGATGCCCGGCGCAGCGGCAGCGGGCGGCGCCTGTATGCGGCGCTGGAGAAGGCACTTTTGCTGCAGGGAATCTGCAACGCGGAGGCATGCATTGCAGCTCCGCGCGGAGAGGACCCGTTCCTGACCGCAGGCAGCATCCGGTTTCATGAGCACCTTGGCTACCGCATGGTCGGCCAATTCGAAAAATGCGCGTACAAATTCGGCCGGTGGTACGACATGGTTTGGATGGAGCGGCTGATCGGGCAGCACCCGGAGGCCCCGGACACGCTGCAGCCGATCAGAACGTTTCCGCAGATCCGAAATGCGCTGACGGAAGGGTGACCAAAGCGCGCAGCAATTCTCGAAAGCTTTGTAAGGAGAACTATGGATTTTAAAGATTTGCTTATAGACAGTTTACTGGATGCCGGAATCGACACCGTGAAGCTGGTTCCGTTTCTGTTCGTCACATACCTCGTTATGGAGGCGCTGGAGCGGCACACGGAGGAGAAATCAAAGAAGCTGATCCGCATGGAAAATGTGGGGCGCTTCGGACCGGTATTCGGCGCCGTGGTCGGCGTTGTGCCGCAGTGCGGCTTCTCAGCGGCTGCAGCGAGCCTCTATGCCGGCGGACTGATCTCTCTTGGAACGCTTCTGGCAGTGTTTCTCTCCACATCGGATGAGATGCTGCCGCTTCTGATTTCGGCACAGGTTCCGGTGCTGCGAATGGTGAAAATCCTTGCAGTAAAGGCACTTCTGGCACTTTTGACCGGAGCAGTCATCGACCTTCTCCTTCGGGATTTCCATCATCGGCACCATCAGCACGCACAGGAGAAGCACATCCATGACCTTTGCGAGCAGGAGCACTGCGGGTGTGAGGAAGAAGAGGGCGGCGTATTGAAGTCGGCGCTGGTGCATACACTGCACATCACGGTATTTGTCTTCCTGATCACACTGGTTCTCACGCTGGTTGTGGAGGGGTTCGGCGAGGATGCTGTCCGCGGCCTTCTGACCGGTCATCCTGCGGCAGGTGTGTTCCTTTCCAGCCTTGTCGGGCTGATTCCCAACTGCGCCTCCTCCGTCATGCTGACACAGCTGTATCTGGACGGACTGATCGAAGCAGGACAGATGATGGGAGGCCTTCTGGTGAGCTCCGGCGTGGGGCTGCTGGTCCTGTTCCGGACCAACTCGCACCATCTGAAGGAGAACATCAAGATCACCGGCATCTTGTATGCTGCCGGCGTTTTCTGGGGACTGGTGCTGACCTTCCTGGGCGCGGCGTTCTGATGCCCGCAGGCAACCTAATATTGCTGCAAAGTGAGAGAGGATTTCCGTATGGGAAGCCTCTCTTTTCTTATTGGGAGGCACGGTTTATTCACCTTCTTCACGAATCTTTCACATGTTCCATATTGACAATCGTACGCACGACATGTAGCATACTACAAGCGACATGTAGCAAACTACATGTCGGAGACATCGTACAAAAGCAGAGCAGAAAGGAAACCCAGTGGAGGATTTATGCGGACGAAGCTTTGAACGGGCACCGCTCGGATATAAGTTCAAGCGGATTCATGAGATGTTCAAGGCGAGAATGAATGAGGATATGAAGCAGAATGATCTGACCTTCTCCCAGATGGAGGTTCTGTTCTATCTGGTCAAAAACCAGGATCATGCCGTCAACCAGCAGGAGCTCTGCCAGGCCATTGAGGTGGCGCATCCTACGATGATCGGTCTGATCAACCGACTGGAAGAGAAGGAAATGGTGCAGCGGCGCGTGGATCCGGAGAACCGGAGAAACCGCTACATCGAAATGACGCAGAAGGCACATGAGGTGATGCTGCGGACCAAATACCGCCGGGATCACAACGATCAGGTGATCACGCAGGGAATGAGCGAGACAGAAAAGGAGGAGCTGAACCGGCTTTTAACAATGGTATACAACAATATGCAGGACGAAGCATTCTGGAAGTAACGGACTGGAAAGAAAGGAAGAAGCATTGTATGAATCGTAAAACGTTAAAAAGAAAGACCAGTGTTGTCAAAACGCTGGCAGCCTACATCGGCAAGTACAAGTGGGCAGTCATTGTAACCCCCTTCTGCATGCTCGGAGAGGTGGTTGCGGAAATGGTGATCCCGATCCTCATGGGAAACCTTGTGGATGACGGCGTCTCGGCAGGAGACATGTCCTACGTCGGACGCGTCGGCATGATCATGATCGTGGTTGCATTGTTCGGCCTTGTCTGCGGCATTGCAGGAGCCTTCACCGGCTCCTATGCCGGCTCCGGTTTTGCCAAAAATCTGCGGAAGGCCATGTTTGACAACGTGCAGAAGTTCTCCTTTGCCAACATTGACCGGTTCAGTCCATCCAGCCTGGTGACGCGGCTGACAACGGATGTGACCAATGTGCAGAACGCCTTTCAGATGCTGATCCGCATGGCGATGCGGGCGCCTTCGATGATGATCGTGGCGATGGTCATGTCCTTTATCGTCAGCCCTAGGCTGGCCAGCATCTACCTGATCGCGGTTGTGGTTCTGGCCTTTCTCCTGTTCCTGATCATGCGCAGTGCGACCGCGTATTTCCAGAAGGTGTTCGAGCGCTACGATGACCTGAACGAAAGCGTACAGGAAAACGTATCGGCCATTCGCGTGGTCAAGGCATATGTCCGGGAGGATTATGAGATCAACCGCTTCCAGAAGGCGGCAGCCAATATTTATCTGATGTTCGTGAAGGCGGAGCTGCGGATCTCCTGGAACGCACCGCTGATGAGCGCGATGGTCTATCTGTGCATTCTGCTGATCAGCTGGGTCGGCGGCCACATGGTCATTTCAGAGACGCTCACCACCGGTCAGCTGATGAGCCTTCTGACCTATTGCATGAACATCCTCAACAGCCTGATGTTCCTCGCAATGATCTTCGTTATGATGACGATGTCCGAGGCCAGCTGCCGTCGTATTGCAGAGGTCATCAATGAAAAGGCGACGCTCTCCAATCCGGAGAATCCTGTAACCAAAGTGCAGGACGGCAGCATTGTTTTCGATCACGTGTGCTTCTCCTACAACGAGGATTCCGAGGAGCCGGTCCTGAAAAATATCAATCTCTCCATCCGGGCCGGCGAGAGCATCGGCATCATCGGCGGAACGGGCTCTGCCAAGTCGAGCCTTGTAAACCTGATCAGCCGTCTGTATGACGTGACTGAGGGACAGATCCTGGTCGGCGGCGTGGACGTGAGAAAATATGACATGGAGGTCCTTCGCAATCAGGTGTCGGTCGTACTCCAGAAAAACGTCCTGTTTTCCGGAACCATTCTGGACAACCTTCGCTGGGGCAATAAGAATGCGACGAAGGAGGAGTGTCAGAGGGCCTGCGAGATTGCCTGCGCGGATGAATTCATCGATCGTTTCCCGGATGGGTACGAGACGTACATCGAGCAGGGAGGCTCCAATGTTTCCGGCGGACAGAAGCAGCGCCTTTGCATTGCAAGAGCCCTGCTCAAGAATCCGAAGATTCTGATTTTTGATGATTCCACCAGCGCGGTGGATACGGCAACCGACCGCAAAATTCGCCAGGGCCTTCATCAGTTCATGCCGGATACCACCAAGCTCGTGATCGCACAGCGCATTTCCTCCGTTCAGGAGTGTGACCGCATCATTGTCATGGACAACGGAACGATCAACGGCTTCGGCACGCATGAGGAGCTTCTGGCAGGCAATGACATCTACCGCGAGGTATATGAGTCGCAGAACGGCGCGGCAGCCGATGCGGATTTTGATCCGAAGAACTGAGCACGGAGGACAACAGTATTATGGCTGAAGAAAGAGTAAAGAAGGTAAACGGGCCGGGAAACGGCCACAGAAGAGGAATGCCCAGAGAAAAGGTGAAGAATCCGGGAAAGATTCTGGGACGTCTTATGGGAATTCTGTTCCGCAACTACGGAATTCACATGATAGTCGTGATGATCTGCATTGTGACAACGGTGCTCTCAAGCGTACAGGGAACCATGTTCACCAAGACCCTGATCGATTCCTACATCACACCGATGCTGGGACAGACGGATCCGGATTACGGACCGCTTGCCGGCGCGATCCTTCGGGTGGCATTCTTCTACGGGCTGGGCGTTCTGGCGGCGCTGGTGCAGGCAAGGCTGATGGTATATGTGACGCAGGGCACGCTGGAGAAGCTCCGCGAGCAGCTCTTCGAGCACATGGAAACCCTGCCGATCAAGTATTTTGACACGCATGCACACGGCGACATCATGTCGATCTACACGAACGATATCGACACGCTGCGTCAGATGATCAGCCAGAGCATCCCGCAGCTGATGAACAGTGCCATTACCATTGTGTCGGTGTTCGCCATGATGGTGGTGCTCAGCGTGCCGCTGACCGTACTCACGTGCGTGATGGTGGCGGTTATGCTGGTGCTCTCCTCCTTCGCCACCAGAATTTCCGGCAAGAACTTCGCGGCAAGGCAGAAGGGGCTCGGCGCACTGAACGGGTTCATCGAAGAGACGATGACGGGACAGAAGGTCGTAAAGGTGTTCTGCCACGAGGAGGAGACCATTAAGAGGTTTGATGAGGTCAACGAGGCGCTGTTCGAGGTGTCCTATAAGGCAGAGGCGTATTCCGGCATTATGGGCCCCATCAGCACGCAGCTGGGCAATGCATCCTATGTAATCTGCGCGGTTGTGGGCTGCGCTCTTGCCATCAACCAGTACGCAGGCTTCACCGTGGGTGCACTGGCCTCCTTCCTGACCTTCAACAAGAGCTTCAACATGCCGATCAACCAGGTGACGATGCAGTTCAACTCCATCATTTCCGCACTGGCCGGCGCGGATCGTATTTTTACGCTGCTGGATGAAAAGCCGGAGGTGGATGAGGGCTATGTTACGCTGGTAAATGCCTACATTGAGAAAAAGAAGGATGCGGATGCGGCGTCCCTTGTGGATGAGAATACCGCGGCGCAGGACGGCGCTTCGGCAGCAGCGGAAAAGGCGCTGGCGAGCATGTACAGCATTACAGAGAGCGAGAAGAGAACCGGGCAGTGGGCCTGGAAGCACATCCACCAGGCAGACGGATCGGTCACTTATGTACCCCTGCAGGGCGATGTGACCTTCGGCGGCGTGGACTTTGGATACACCGATGCCAAAATGGTGCTGCATGACATTGTGCTCCACGCAGAACCCGGACAGAAGGTTGCACTGGTTGGCTCCACGGGTGCCGGAAAGACCACCATTACGAATCTGATCAACCGGTTTTATGACATTCAGGACGGCAAGATCCGGTACGATCACATCAACATTAACAAGATTTCCAAGAAGGATCTTCGGAGATCACTTGGCATGGTGCTGCAGGACACGCATCTGTTCACAGGAACAGTACGGGAAAACATACGCTACGGCAGACTCGATGCAACGGATGCGGAGGTTGAGGCAGCGGCAAAGCTCGCCAACGCGGACGGCTTCATCCGGCGTCTGCCGCAGGGCTACGATACAATGCTTCACGGCGACGGCGCGAATCTTTCGCAGGGCCAGCGGCAGCTCCTTGCCATTGCAAGGGCAGCCATTGCGGATCCGCCGGTGCTGATCCTGGATGAGGCGACCAGCTCCATCGATACCAGAACCGAGAAGATCGTGCAGGACGGCATGGACCGGCTGATGAGCGGCAGAACGACCTTTGTGATTGCACACAGACTTTCCACCATCCGCAACGCAGATCTGATTCTGGTTCTGGAGCAGGGGCGCATTGTGGAGCGCGGAAACCACGAGGAGCTTTTGGAGCAGAAGGGCCGCTATTACCAGCTGTACACAGGAAAGCGTCCGGAGCTGGCAGGCTGATTCTGCACGGATCCGAAGAAGCTCTTTACAAGTTAGCTGCCTGGGGTGTAATCTTTTTAGGTCTATGATGGTATTTGACCCCGTCTCTGGCTGGCCTGTCTGCAGCAAGGACAGTTGAATACGAGCAATCAGTCTGGCTCTGCTCTTGGCAGAGGACTGGCTGCCTCTGACAGCATAAATGATGAGGTGACAATGGCGTCAGCAGGAGCGAATGCGCGAATGCATACGAATGCATTTGGGAGGCGTTCGCTTCGGGGGCCATTGTCACTCTTTTTTGTAGAGAGGAGAGAATATGATTAAGTATGTATTTGTCAGCGGAGGCGTGGTTTCCGGCCTTGGAAAGGGAATTACGGCGGCTTCGCTCGGACGCCTTCTGAAGGCACGCGGATACCATGTTACCATGCAGAAGTTCGATCCCTATCTGAATGTGGATCCGGGCACCATGAACCCGATCCAGCACGGCGAGGTGTTCGTCACGGACGACGGCACCGAGACGGACCTCGATCTGGGACACTATGAGCGTTTCATTGATGAGAGCCTCAACCGCAATTCCAATGTGACATCGGGAAAGGTCTACTGGTCGGTCATCAATAAGGAGCGCCACGGAGATTACGGCGGAGGCACGGTCCAGGTCATCCCGCACATCACCAATGAGATCAAGTCCCGCTTCTATACACAGGAGGCGGAGAAAACAGCGGCCTGTGAGGACTCGGCAGCGATCAGTCCGGACGATGTGACGGTGGCGATCATTGAGGTCGGCGGTACCGTCGGAGACATTGAGTCCCAGGCGTTTTTTGAGGCGATCCGTCAGTTCCAGCAGGAGCAGGGCGCGTACAACACATGCATGATCCATGTTACGCTGGTGCCGTATCTGTTCGGCTCTGCGGAGATGAAGACGAAGCCCACGCAGATGAGCGTAAAGGCCCTGCAGCAGATGGGCATTCGTGCCGATGTGATTGTCTGCCGCTCGGAAATGGAGATGCCCAAGTATCTCAAGGAGAAAATCGCATTGTTCTGCAATGTGCCGGGCAGCCATGTGCTCCAGAATCTCAATGCCAGCAGCATCTATGAGGTTCCGCTGATGATGGAGGATGAGAAGCTGGCACAGGCGGTCTGCGATTGCCTGAACCTCCCCTGCCCGGAGCCGGATCTGACGGAATGGAAGGATATGGTGGGACGCCTGCAGCACCCGGATAAGAAGGCAGAGATCGCGCTGGTCGGCAAGTATACGCAGCTGCACGATGCTTACCTTTCGGTCGTGGAGGCACTGCACCACGGCGGAATTGAGAACCGCACGGATGTCACCATTCGCTGGGTGGATTCGGAGGAGCTCGAGAAGGAAGGCGCAGAGGCAATGCTGGACGGCATTGACGGAATGATCATTCCGGGCGGCTTCGGCAATCGCGGCACAGAGGGAATGATTCAGGCAGCGGAGTACGCCAGAACCAGAAAGATCCCGTATCTGGGCATTTGCCTCGGCATGCAGATGGCAATGATCGAGTTCGCCAGAAACGTCATCGGCTATGCAGACGCCAACAGCTCAGAGCTGGCACCGGATACCACGCACCCGGTCATCGATCTGATGCCCGAGCAGAAAAATGTAACTGACCTCGGCGGTACCATGCGTCTGGGCGCATATCCCTGCATTCTGAAGAAGGACAGCAAGGCGTACAGCCTGTACGGCTCGGAGCAGATTTATGAGCGCCATCGCCACCGCTATGAAGTGAACAATGAATACCGCGATATCTACGAAAAGAACGGAATGGAGCTTTCGGGAATCAGCCCGGACGGTCACATTGTGGAGATGATCGAGCTCAAGGACCATCCTTACTACGTGGCTACGCAGGCCCATCCGGAGTTTAAGTCCCGTCCGAACCATGCACATCCTCTGTTTGCAGGACTGGTGAAGGCAGCAGGGGACTACGCGGCGGCGAGGGAAACGCTCTAATCAGGGTTTTCTTAAAGAACAGCAACAAAGATCGAAAGGGGTAGTTGCTACATGCAGACCTATGAGGAAGTGCTGGATTTCATCGAAGAGGAGAATGTCAAATTCATCCGCCTGGCATTTTTCGATGTTTTCGGAGAGCAGAAGAATATTGCCATTATGCCGCAGGAGCTGCGCAGAGCCTTCGAGGAGGGAATATCGATCGATGGCTCCGCCATTGCCGGATTCGGAGAGGAGCTGCGCTCCGATTTGTTCCTCCGTCCGGATCCGACCACGATTTCCATCGTTCCCTGGAGACCGCTTGACGGCGGTGTATGCCGCATGTTCTGTGACATATATAAGCCGGACGGCACTCCCTATGAGAAGGACACGCGCTTTATCCTCAAGCAGGCAGTGAAGAAGGCAAAGGAGATGGGAGTGAAGGTCTATTTCGGACCGGAGCTGGAATTCTATGCCTTTGCGCGCAACGAAAAGGGAGAGGCAACCGGAGAACCGATCGACCGCGCCGGCTATATGGCGGTGGGACCGGATGACAAGGGAGAGAATCTCCGGCGGGATATCTGCTTTGCGCTTCTCGACATGGGAATTACACCGGAGGCCTCTCATCACGAGCAGGGACCGGGGCAGAATGAAATTGACTTCCATTACGGAGATCCTCTGACGACAGCGGACAACACGGCTACCGTGAAGTGGGCCGTGCGGAACCTCGCAGAGACGACTGGTATGTGCGCCGATTTTTCGCCGAAGCCTTTGCGTGATGAGCCCGGCAGCGGCATGCACTTTAATATCTCGGTGGATACGGTCGATAAGAGCAAGGACAATAAAGAGCTTTCGGATATGTTCATGGCCGGTATTTTAAAGCACATCCGCGAGATTACACTGTTCCTGAATCCGGTGGAGAAGTCCTATGAGCGGCTCGGACAGATGGAGGCGCCGTACTATGTCAGCTGGTCGGAGCAGAACCGCTCGCAGCTGATCCGGATTCCGGCGACCAGTGCGGACCGCCGGCGCTTTGAGCTTCGTTCCCCGGATCCGATGGCCAATCCGTATCTTTCCTTTGCGCTGGTAATTTATGCGGGACTGGATGGTGTCGCCGGCGCGCTGCGCCCGGACCTCCCGATGAATGTAAATCTGTACAAGGCAGATCCGGATCTGACCGACAAGCTTCAGAAGCTTCCGAGGCACATTGATGAGGCCATTTCCTGTGCAAGAGGAAGTGATCTGGTGAAAAGCCATGTACCGGAGTCGGTACTGGACGCGTACTGCAGACGCTGAACAGTTAAATATTAAAGGACGGATAGCCATATGGCTTCGAATGCGAAACGCAGCCGCGTGCTGGTCGTGTCCGCAGGGCAGGACAGCTATGCGGTGATTCGAAAAATTATAGAGGGGACCTGTGAGCAGGTGCTGTATGCAGCGTCGATCACGGATGCCAGGCGGGTTCTGGCGGACGGAACGATCGGACTGGTCATCATCAACACGCCGCTGCCGGATGAATTCGGCATTGAATCGGCAAGGGACTTCGCAGACGGAAGAGACATTGCGGTGCTCCTGCTCGTGAAGGCAGAGCTCTATCATCAGGTAACCTATAAGGTGCGAGGAAGCGGAGTTTTCGTACTCTCAAGACCCCTGAAGGGACAGCTGCTGCTAGAGGCAGTCGGCATCATGGATGCGATGCGGCTGAAGATTTTCACGCTGAACGAACAGAACCAGAAGCTCCGAAGGCGCCTGGATGATATGGGACTGATTACGAGAGCCAAGTGCCTGATGATCGAGAAGCAGCACATGACCGAGGAGGAAGCCCACCGGTGGCTGGAGCAGGAGGCAATGAACCACTCCCTCACCAAGCGCGAGATTGCGCAGAACATCATAAGGGAACTGGAGTATTGAATAAGAGCAAAAGAGGAGTTCAGAAGCGGCACAGGATGCCGGCTTCTGAGCTCCTCTTTTGGCTGTAGGCTATTTATTGCTGTACATGCATCCGGCCGGATGGCAGGGGAACGGACAACGCCGCCAGGACCCGTCATCGGCCGGCGCCTGCAATATTGCTATCCCAGAATCAGCGATACCAGCTCCTTCGGATCGGAAATGATGCAGGCGGCGTGGTTTTCCTCGAGGAACGCGTGCCCGCGGAAGCCCCAGTCCACGCTGATGCAGTCCAGACCGGAGTTCACTGCGGTCTGCATGTCGATTTCGGAATCACCGATGTAGACCGCCTTTTTCTTATCGGTGCAGCCCAGGTCCCGCAGGGCCTTGTCCGTCATATCCGGAGCGGGCTTCCGGCGGACGCCGTCCATTTCGCCGACGGAGAGATCAAAGAGACCGTCAAAGAGCTCCTTAACCAGTGTCTGTACGGCAATGTCCGGCTTGTTGGAGACCACGGCGGTTTTCACACCGGCGCTGCGGAGCTTGCGGAGTACCTCGGGAATGCCGTCGTAGGGACCGGTTTTGTCATTGCAGTGCGCGGCATAGCGGGGGACATAGATCTCCTGAATGCGCTTTACTTCGTTCGGATCCACATTGCCGGAAATGGTGTCGTGCTCGGTGCCGACCTGCAGGAGCTCGTCCGGAGCTGTTCCCTGCTCGGTTGCAAGAGCCCGGATAATGGCAACGGTTACGCCGCTTCCGAAGAACTGGCGCACCAGATCCTGCGTATAGTCGTGGCGGTGTCCGGTCTGCTCCATTGCGTAGTTGATGGCGTCCGTCAGATCGCCAAGCGGGTTGAGGACGGTGCCGTCCATGTCAAAAACTGCTGTGCTGTATTTCATAGCTGCTCCCTCTGTTGTTCTGGTTACTCGGTTACAGTTCGTTCGCCGTTACTGTACAGGCGCCCGCCAGCGACTGATACCGGGTCCCAAGGTCAAACCTTCTCTCGCAAGCAAGCTTGCATCGAAGGTTTGGACCTTTTGACCCTGGTATCATGTCACCGAGCAAGAGTATAATTCGAAATGTCTGTCCGGTCTACATCGGAACGAATAAGAGAAAGGAAGTATGCCAATGAAATTCAGGGAAATGCCGTACAAGCGGGTTGATTTTGAAGAGGTAAGAAAGCAGTTTGCGGAGCTGGAGACTGCTCTGGAGAAGGCGTCCTCGGGAGAGGAGCAGATGGAGGTCCATCAGCGGTATTACAAGTTGACCGGAGCAGTCATGACACAGATGACGCTGGCAGAGATCCGGCATGACATTGACACGACGGACGAGTTCTACAGTGCAGAACAGGATTATTATGATCAGAACAGTCCGGTCTTCCGGAGCCTTTGCGTTTCATACCAGAAGAAGCTGTATGCGTCGCCGTTCCGGTCTTATCTGGAGGATCGAATCGGAAAGGTGGCTTTCCGCAACATTGAGCTGGGCATGAAGTCGGTGAGCGATGCGATTCTCCCTCTGATGCAGGAGGAAAATGCCATTCAGACCGAGTACAACAAGCTCCTTGCCACCGCGCAGATTGATTGGAAGGGAGAGACACTGAACCTGTCGCTGATGAATCCCTACCTGCACTCCTGCGACCGGAATGTCCGGAAGGAGGCCTGGGAAAAATACACGGCATTTTTCCGGAAGAATCAGGAGCAGCTGGATGATATCTATGACCGTCTCGTGAAGAACCGGACCAGGCAGGGCGAGGGAATTGGCTATGAAAATTACCTTCCGCTCGGCGATGCGAGAATGGTCCGCAACTGCTACAGCCGCAGCGATATGGCGGAATTCCGCAGACAGGTGAAGCGTGATTTTGTTCCCTTCGCGGAAAAGCTTCATGAAAGGCGACGCAGAAGACTGGGGATTGACCGCTTAAGCTACATCGATGAGGGTGTTTATTTCCCGCAGGGGAATCCTGCGCCCATCGGAACCCCGGAGGAGATTCTGGAGGCAGGAAGGAAAATGTACCGTGAGCTCTCCAAAGAGACGGGCGAGTTCATGGATTTCATGTGTGAAAACGAGCTGTTCGATGTGCTCGGGAGAAAGACCAAAAAGACCGGCGGCTACATGACCTATCTGCCGGATTACGGAGCACCGTTTATCTTTGCAAACTTCAACGGAACCAGCGGGGACGCAGACGTCATTACACATGAGTGCGGTCATGCCTTCCAGTGGTTCGTGGTGCGCGAGGATCCCATCCGTGAGCACTGGGACATTACGATGGAGACGGCGGAGACACATTCCATGTCTATGGAATTCTTCACAGAGCCGTGGATGCCGCTCTTATTCGGAGAACGGGCTGCTGACTACGTGGATATGCATTTCGAGGATGCGATGGCGTTTATCCCCTATGGAACGATGGTGGACGAATTCCAGGAAATCGCCTATCAGAACCCGGGCCTGACACCGCAGCAGAGAAACGGCGTCTGGAGAGATCTGGAACGGCAGTACATGCCGCATCTGGATTATACCGGCAACGAATATTATGAAAAGGGAGGCTTCTGGCAGAAGCAGCACCATATCTATGACTGCCCGCTGTATTATCTGGACTACTGCATTGCACAGACCAATGCACTGCAGTACAAGGTCTGGATGGATCGGGATTTTGACGGAGCCTGGAAGAGCTATCTGAAGCTGTGCCGCCTGTCTGCATCGGACTTTTTCGATGGCCTTGTGAAGGAAGCCGGACTGAACAATCCCTTTGAGGACGGGTGCCTTGCACATGTCGTGCGCAGCCTCGAGGAGAAGATCTAGGAATAAACTGAAGTAAGATCGTTTACAGCATGCAACTTGGCTCTTGACGCTTGCGCGACACTAGCGTATCATATATGCGCTATGTTCTGCGATTATGCCCACCTTTGCTCTCCTTAAGGATTAAGTTCCGGAAGAGAAAGCGGGATAAGGCACAATATGGTGGTACCTGTACACACAGCAAACGAATGCCGTGACATCACAAAGGCTCGGACCGCCTGCAGTTATTTTTCCATTCTATTGCATGACGCTGCGACCTCCTGCGTGGATCCGGTTTTCGGACAGAACGAGGTAAATGAATGAGCAACAAGATCAGGCTTCATCCCGTCGGCAGCGGCAAGAGCATTCGCATGAGCTATTCCCGCCAGAAGGAAGTCCTGGAGATGCCGAACCTCATTGAGGTGCAGAAGGCATCCTACCAGTGGTTTCTGGATCAGGGTCTTCAGGAGGTGTTTGATGATATCTCCCCGATCGAAGACTACAGCGGACATCTCTCTCTCTCCTTCGTGAGCTACAGACTCTGTGAGGATGAGATCAAGTACAACATCGCCAAATGTAAGGAAAGAGACGCAACCTATGCGGCACCTCTGCGTGCAAAGGTTCGTCTGTACGATAAGGAGAACAAAAAGGAAGTTAAGGAGCAGGAGATCTTCATGGGAGATCTGCCCCTTATGACTAAGACCGGCACCTTTGTGATCAACGGTGCAGAGCGTGTTATCGTTTCACAGCTGGTTCGTTCTCCCGGAATTTATTACGGAATCGACAAGGATAAATACGGCAAGGAGCTGTATACCTGCACGGTCATCCCCAACCGCGGTGCGTGGCTGGAGTACGAGACGGACTCCAATGACATTTTCTACGTTCGCGTGGACCGCACGAGAAAGGTGCCGGTAACGGTGCTGATTCGTGCGCTCGGCGTGGGAACCGATGAGGAGATTCTGGAGATGTTCGGCGATGAGCCGAAGCTCCAGGGCAGCTTTACGAAGGACCCTGCTCATTCTTATGAGGAAGGTCTTCTTGAGCTGTACAAAAAGATCCGTCCCGGCGAGCCGCTCTCTGTAGAGAGTGCAGACAGCCTGATCAATGCCATGTTCTTTGATCCCAGACGCTATGATCTGGCGAAGGTCGGACGGTACAAGTTCAATAAGAAGCTCGCTCTGCGCAACCGCATCACCGGACATGTCCTGGCAGAGGATGTGGTGGATGAGGCGAACGGCGACGTTCTGGGCAATGCCGGCGATACCGTGACGCGTGAGATGGCAGACGAGATTCAGAATGCCGCCATTCCGTACGTATGGATCCGCACAGAGACGAGAGACCGCGTGAAGGTGCTGTCCAATCTGATGGTTGACATCACACACTTTGTGGACTGCGAGCCGTCGGAGCTGGGGATTACAGAGGATGTTTATTATCCTGCACTGCGCGACATCCTGCTCGAGTATCAGGACAACGAGGATCCGGAGGCACTGGCAGAGGCACTGCGCAGAAGCGTGCGGGAGCTGATCCCCAAGCACATAACCAAAGAGGACATTCTGGCTTCCATCAACTACAACATGCACCTGGAGTACGGCATCGGAAACGATGATGACATCGATCACCTGGGCAACCGCCGTATCCGCAGCGTCGGTGAGCTGCTGCAGAATCAGTACCGCATCGGTCTGTCCAGACTCGAGCGTGTGGTTCGTGAGAGAATGACGACTCATGACGCATCCGAGGAGGTTTCTCCGCAGGCACTGATCAACATCAAGCCGGTGCAGGCTGCCGTGAAGGAGTTCTTCGGCTCCTCCCAGCTGTCTCAGTTCATGGATCAGAACAACCCGCTTTCTGAGATTACGCATAAGAGACGTCTGTCGGCCCTGGGCCCCGGCGGTCTGTCCAGAGACCGTGCCGGATTCGAGGTCCGCGACGTACATTACACGCACTACGGACGCATGTGCCCGATTGAGACGCCCGAGGGCCCGAACATCGGTCTGATCAACTCCCTGGCATCCTATGCCAAGATCAATCAGTACGGCTTCGTAGAGGCACCGTACCGCAAGATCGACCAGGATGATCCGAAGGGACCTCGCGTTACCAACGAAGTGGTCTACATGACAGCGGACGAAGAGGATAACTACCATGTAGCACAGGCGAGCACGGTGCTGGATGAGGACGGATACATTGTAGATACGTATGCATCCGGACGTTTCCGTACGGAGACATCCTCATATCCCAGAACCGCATTCCAGTACATGGACGTGTCTCCCCGAATGGTATTCTCGGTTGCTACATCGCTGGTTCCGTTCCTGCAGAACGATGATGCAAACCGTGCACTGATGGGTTCCAACATGCAGCGTCAGGGCGTGCCGCTGATCACGACGGAGGCCCCGGTTGTAGGAACCGGCATGGAGGAGAAGGCTGCAAGAGACTCCGGCGTCTGCGTGATCGCAGAGAAGGCCGGCACGGCAACCTTTGTGGATGCAACGAAGATTTCTGTTCGCTACGACGACGGCACTTCGGAGGACATCGAGCTGATTAAGTACCTCCGCTCCAACCAGTCGAACTGCTACAACCAGAGACCGGTTGTGAACACCGGTGATCATTTCGAGGCAGGAGCCATCCTTGCAGACGGCGCATCGACCCAGAACGGCGTGCTGGCACTGGGCAAGAACCCGCTGATCGGCTTTATGTGCTGGGAAGGCTACAACTACGAGGACGCTGTTCTTCTGTCCGAGAGGCTGGTCAAGGACGATGTATACACCTCCATTCACATCGAGGAGTATGAGGCAGAGGCCCGTGATACAAAGCTCGGACCGGAGGAGATCACAAGAGATGTTCCCGGCGTCGGCGAGGAAGCGCTGAAGGATCTGGATGATGACGGCGTGATCCGCGTGGGTGCAGAGGTTCGTGCCGGGGATATTCTGGTCGGCAAGGTTACCCCGAAGGGTGAGACGGAGCTGACGGCAGAGGAAAGACTCCTCCGCGCTATTTTCGGTGAGAAGGCAAGAGAGGTGCGTGATACTTCCCTGAAGGTGCCGCACGGTGAATACGGCATTATTGTGGATACAAAGGTGTTCACAAGGGAAAACGGCGACGAGCTTGCACCGGGCGTCAATAAGGCGGTCCGCATTTACATCGCGCAGAAGAGAAAGATCTCCGTCGGCGATAAGATGGCAGGCCGTCACGGAAATAAGGGTGTCGTTTCCCGTATCCTTCCGGTAGAGGATATGCCGTACCTGCCGAACGGACGTCCCCTGGATATCGTTCTGAACCCTCTGGGCGTGCCGTCCCGAATGAACATCGGACAGGTGCTGGAGCTGCATCTGTCGCTGGCATCCAAGGTTCTGGGCTTTAACGTAACGACACCGAACTTTGACGGTGCAACGCACGATGACATCACCAAGCAGCTGGAGATGGCGAACAAGTATGTCAACTGCAGCTGGGAAGAGTTCGAGGCAGAATACAAGGATCAGGTGGATCCTGAGGTTATGCAGTATCTGCACGATCACCTGGATCACCGTGAAGAGTGGAAGGGGGTACCGATCACTGCAGACGGCAAGGTGCAGCTGCGCGACGGCCGTACCGGCGAGAAGTTCGACAACCCGACCTCCATCGGCTTCATGCATTACATGAAGCTGCACCATCTGGTAGATGATAAGATCCATGCACGTTCCACCGGCCCTTACTCCCTTGTGACGCAGCAGCCTCTCGGCGGTAAGGCGCAGTTCGGCGGACAGCGCTTCGGAGAAATGGAAGTGTGGGCCCTGGAGGCGTACGGCGCTGCCTATACCCTGCAGGAGATCCTGACGGTGAAGTCGGATGATGTTGTCGGACGTGTGAAGACCTACGAAGCAATCATCAAGGGCGAGAACATTCCGGAGGCAGGAATTCCGGAGTCCTTCAAGGTACTTCTGAAGGAGCTGCAGGCTCTTGGCCTGGATGTTCAGGTTCTCAAGGAAGACGGAACCGAGGCAGAGATCAAGGAAGACATCGATTACGGTGAATCCTCGATTTACAAGTTCGCCATGGCCAACAACTTCAAGGATTCCGGCGATACGGATCGGGATTCTCTGGCAAAGGGCGGAATGTCTCTGCAGGAGTTTAACGCAGAGGGCGAGCTTCAGGAGGCCGAGCCGGAAGAGGACGCTGATATGGCGGACCTGAATGATGCTGATGACGATGATTTCAGTGATGCAGAGGAGTGATGATAGATGCCTACTACGAAACAGCAGAATTATCAGCCTGTAACGTTTGATGCAATGCGGATCCGCCTTGCCTCTCCGGAACGCATCCGGGAATGGTCCTATGGCGAGGTAACGAAGCCGGAGACCATCAATTACAGAACACTGAAGCCGGAAAAGGATGGCCTTTTCTGCGAGAAGATTTTCGGACCTACCAAGGACTGGGAATGCAAGTGCGGCAAGTATAAGAAGATTCGCTATAAGGGTGTGGTCTGCGACCGCTGCGGCGTTGAGGTTACCAAGTCCTCCGTACGTCGTGAGAGAATGGGCCACATTGAGCTGGCGGCACCGGTTTCCCATATCTGGTACTTCAAGGGCATTCCTTCCCGGATGGGCCTGATTTTGGATATGAGCCCGAAGGTGCTGGAAAAGGTTCTGTATTTTGCCAACTATATCGTTCTGGACAAGGGCACGACGGACCTCGAGTACAAGCAGGTTCTGACAGAGCGTGAATATCAGGAGGCCAAGGAGCAGTGGGGTGGAAAGTTCCGCGCCGGAATGGGCGCTGAGGCGATCAAGGAGCTCCTCCTGGCTGTGGATATCGAGCAGGAGTATCAGGATCTGTCTGAGCAGATGAAGGAGGCAACCGGCCAGAAGAGAGCGCGCGTGATCAAGCGCTTGGAGGTTGTGGAGTCCTTCCGTGAGAGCGGCAATCAGCCGTCCTGGATGGTTCTGGACTGCATTCCGGTCATTCCTCCGGATCTTCGCCCGATGGTCCAGCTCGACGGCGGACGTTTTGCAACATCTGATCTGAATGATCTGTACCGCCGGATCATCAACCGCAACAACCGTCTGAAGAGACTTCTGGAGCTGGGCGCTCCGGACATCATCGTCCGCAACGAGAAGAGAATGCTGCAGGAAGCCGTGGACGCGCTGATCGACAACGGCAGACGCGGCCGCGCGGTAACCGGACCCGGAAACCGTGCACTGAAGTCTCTGTCGGATATGCTCAAGGGTAAGAGCGGACGCTTCCGTCAGAACCTTCTGGGAAAGCGTGTTGACTATTCCGGACGTTCCGTTATCGTCGTCGGACCGGAAATGAAGATTTACCAGTGCGGCGTTCCGAAGGAAATGGCGCTAGAGCTGTTCAAGCCCTTCGTTATGAAGGAGCTGGAGAAGCGCGGGATTTCTCAGAACATCAAAAATGCCAAGAAGCTGGTAGAGCGCGTAAATCCGCAGGTCTGGGATATCCTCGAGGATGTCATCAAGGCACATCCCGTGATGCTCAACCGTGCACCTACGCTGCACCGCCTGGGCATTCAGGCGTTTGAGCCGATCCTCGTAGAGGGCAAGGCCATCAAGCTTCATCCGCTGGTCTGCACGGCCTTCAATGCGGACTTCGACGGCGACCAGATGGCTATTCACCTGCCGCTGTCCGTGGAGGCACAGGCAGAATGCCGGTTCCTCCTGCTGTCCCCGAACAACCTTCTGAAGCCTTCGGACGGAGGCCCGGTGGCCGTTCCTTCGCAGGACATGATCCTGGGTATCTACTATATTACACAGGAGAGACCCGGAGACATCGGCGAGGGCATGAGCTTCTCCTCGATGAACGAGGCGATTCTTGCCTATGAGAATCATTACATCACGCTGCATTCCATCATCAATGTGCGCCTTTCCAAGAAGGACGCAGACGGAAATGTGGTAACCGGCACGGTTAAGACAACTCTGGGCCGATTGATGTTCAATGAGATCCTCCCGCAGGATCTTGGCTTTGTGGATCGCTCCAAGCCGGAGAACTTCCTTCTGCCGGAGGTCGATTTCATGGTCAAGAAAAAGGACCTGAAGAAGATCCTTCAGAAGATCATCGACAAGCACGGCACCTTTAAGTGCGCAGAGGTTTTGGACCTGATCAAGGCAATGGGCTACAAGTGGTCCACTATTGCGTGCCTGACCATCTCCATCGCGGATATCACGGTTCCGAAGGAGAAAAAGGACCTCCTGGAGGAGGCACAGAAGACCGTTGACCAGATTTCAAAGAACTACCGCCGCGGACTTCTGACTGAGGAAGAGCGTTATCGTGCAGTAGTAGAGACCTGGACAAAGATCGATAACCGCCTGACGGATGCGCTGCTCCAGTCGCTGGATAATTACAACAACATTTACATGATGGCGGATTCCGGAGCCCGCGGCTCCAACCAGCAGATCAAGCAGCTGGCCGGCATGCGCGGACTGATGGCAGATACAACCGGACGTACCATCGAGCTGCCCATCAAGTCGAACTTCCGCGAAGGTCTGGACGTTCTGGAGTACTTCATGTCGGCACACGGCGCCCGGAAGGGTCTGTCGGATATCGCCCTTCGTACTGCAGACTCTGGTTACCTGACTCGCCGAATGGTTGACGTCTCGCAGGAGCTGATCATCCGTGAGATCGACTGCGCAGAGGGCAAGGATGTGATCCCGGGCATGGAGGTGAAGGCCTTCATGGACGGCAAGGAGAACATCGAGGGTCTGAAGGACCGCATTACCGGCCGCGTATCCTGCGAGGATATCAAGGATGCGGACGGCAATGTCCTGGTCAAGAAGAACCACATGATCACGCCCAGCCGTGCAGAAGCCATCTTAAAGCATGGCGTAGGCAAGAACGGCGATCCGATTGATCCTGTAAAGGACGGCATTAAGATCCGCACGATTCTGACCTGCCGCAGCCACCTGGGCATCTGTGCAAAGTGCTACGGCGCCAACATGGCAACCGGTGAGATGGTACAGGTCGGTGAAGCAGTCGGTATTATTGCCGCAC
Source organism: Clostridium sp. CAG:508 (assembly GCA_963650385.1). Taxonomy (GTDB): domain Bacteria; phylum Bacillota; class Clostridia; order Lachnospirales; family Lachnospiraceae; genus CAG-791. The sequence goes on from CAVJLL010000004.1 coordinate 31,454, forward strand.
AGTCCATCGGTGAGCCCGGTACGCAGCTGACCATGAGAACCTTCCACACCGGCGGTGTTGCCGGCGCGGATATCACCCAGGGTCTTCCCCGTGTCGAGGAGCTTTTCGAGGCACGTAAGCCGAAGGGACTTGCCATCATTACCGATATCAACGGAAAGGTTGAGGTAAAGGACAGCAAGAAGCAGCGCTCGGTTGTTGTTACCAACGATGAGAGCGGCGAGGCTAAGGAATATGCGATTCCTTACGGATTCCGCATTAAGGTGCAGGATGGTCAGACGGTGGAAGCCGGCGATGAGCTGACAGAGGGCTCGGTGAACCCGCACGACCTTCTGAAGATCAAGGGTGTCCGTGCAGTACAGGATTACCTCCTTCGCGAGGTTCAGAGAGTGTACCGCCTTCAGGGCGTAGATATCTGCGACAAGCACATCGAGGTGATTGTCCGCCAGATGCTCAAGAAGATCCGCATCGAGGAGCCCGGAGAAACGGCATTCCTTCCCGGAAGCCTGATTGATTTCCTTGACTTTGAGGATACCAATGAGGAGATGGAGCAGGAAGGCAAGGAGCCGGCAACCGGAGAGAGAATCATTCTGGGAATCACCAAGTCTGCTCTTGCAACGGATTCGTTCCTGTCGGCGGCTTCCTTCCAGGAGACCACGAGAGTTCTTACGGATGCGGCAATCCGCGGCAAGGTGGATCCTCTGATCGGTCTGAAGGAGAATGTCATCATCGGTAAGCTGATTCCTGCAGGAACCGGTATGAAGCGGTATCGCTGCACGAAGCTGAACACGGATGAGCGGCTTGCCGCACAGACGGCGCTTCTGGAGCAGGACATCCTGGGCGCGGACGAGTCGGAGGAAACGCTTCCGGAGGAAACCGTGTCTGCAGAAAGTGCAGAGCTGACGGATGAAATGGATCTGACGGAGACGGCAGCACCTTCCGACGAGCTGGTTCTTCCGGAGGATGAGCTGGTTCTGGATACAGAGGAGTAGTTTTTACAAGAATTTCGTTGACAATTTAAAACGGGATGCGTAAACTTAGAGCGATGTGCGTTTATGCACATCGCTCTTTTGCTGTTTTCAGATCAGAGGAGACGGCACAGAGCATAGCTGCTGTTCCGTCTGGGTTAACAGATGGAATAAATCTAACAAGGAGGTAATCAGAATGCCGACATTTAACCAGCTGGTAAGAAAGGGACGTGAGGTTTCTACAAAGAAATCGAAGGCACCCGCACTGCAGGTAGGCTTCAACTCACTCAAGAAGAAGCAGATCGCACAGCCTGCTCCCCAGAAGAGAGGAGTATGCACTGCAGTTAAGACCGCAACACCGAAGAAGCCGAATTCCGCGCTTCGTAAGATCGCCAGAGTACGTCTTTCCAACGGAATGGAAGTCACTTCCTATATTCCGGGCGAGGGACACAATCTCCAGGAGCACTCCGTTGTCATGATCCGCGGCGGACGTGTTAAGGATCTTCCCGGTACCAGATACCACATCATCCGTGGTACGCTCGATACTGCCGGAGTTGCAAACCGCAAGCAGGCTCGCTCCAAGTATGGTGCAAAGAGACCGAAAGCTGCAAAATAATACTTTCTAAGTGTATGGGAATGTTGGAATCTGGTTTCGATAGATTTCTGTACGGAAATCCTTCGCGGTCCTTTGCACATCCTTCCGTGAGAGGGAGTGCAGACCGGACGGCTGACTGGAATTGGATCGCCAGCATGGACACATCAAATTAGTGAGTACCGATGATTTATCCACTGGAGGGCGGCAGATAATCCGCAGGATTTCGCTGCCTGACACAAATTGATAAGGAGGGAAGTATCATGCCGCGTAAAGGACATGTACAGAAGAGAGATGTATTAGCAGACCCCTTATACAACAGCAAGGTCGTGACCAAACTTGTGAACAGCATCATGCTGGACGGCAAGAAGGGCGTTGCCCAGAAGATTGTATACGGAGCTTTTGCGAAGGTAGAGGAGAAGGCTGGCAAGCCTGCACTCGAGGTTTTCGAGGGTGCAATGAACAACGTTATGCCGGCTCTCGAGGTTAAGGCAAGACGTATCGGCGGTGCTACTTATCAGGTACCGATCGAGGTAAGACCTGAGCGCAGACAGGCTCTGGCACTGCGCTGGATCACCATGTTCTCCCGCAAGAGAGGCGAGAAGAACATGGAGGACAAGCTTGCAGGCGAGATCCTTGATGCGTACAACAACACGGGCGCTTCCGTAAAGCGTAAGGAAGACATGCACAAGATGGCAGATGCGAACAGAGCATTCTCTCACTACAAATTCTGATCAGCGAGAGAATCTGCAGAGCATCGATTCCCGCAGCGGTTTCATTAGAAACCGTATTGCCTCATAAAGAGGCAGCGGGGTTTGCTAGGAGGAAAAACCTGTGGCAGAAAAGAGACAGTATCCCCTGGAGAGAACCAGGAACATCGGTATCATGGCTCACATCGATGCAGGTAAGACGACTCTGACCGAGCGTATCCTGTTTTATACCGGTGTTAACTATAAGATCGGTGAGACCCACGACGGTACTGCAACCATGGACTACATGGAGCAGGAGCAGGAGCGAGGAATCACCATTACGTCCGCGGCAACAACCTGCCATTGGACGGAAGAGGATCACCATAAGAAAAAGGCGGGAGCTCTTGAGCACCGCATCAACATCATTGATACCCCCGGACACGTGGACTTCACCGTAGAGGTTGAGCGTTCCCTTCGCGTCCTGGACGGTGCAATCGGTGTATTCTCTGCAAAGGGCGGCGTTGAGCCTCAGTCTGAGAACGTTTGGCGTCAGGCTGATACCTACAACGTACCGCGTATGGCATTCGTCAACAAGATGGATGTCATCGGCGCAGACTACTATGCCTGCGTGGATCAGATCAAGAACAGACTGGGCAAGAACCCGGTAATGATCAACATTCCGATCGGCAAGGAAGATTCCTACATCGGACTGATCGATCTGTTCGAGATGGAAGCGTATCTGTACAAGAACGATGACGGAACCGACATCGAGATCACCACAATTCCTGAGGATATGCAGGATGAGGCGCAGATGTACCACGATCAGCTGATCGAGCAGATCTGCTCTCTGGATGATGATCTGATGGAGCAGTACCTGGAGGGCGAGGAGCCGTCCCAGGATGCACTGAAGAAGGTTCTGCGCAAGGCAACCTGCACCTGCCAGGCAGTTCCGGTTTGCTGCGGATCTGCTTACAAGAACAAGGGTGTACAGAAGTGCCTTGACGCTGTTATCGAGTATATGCCCTCTCCGCTGGATATCCCGGCTATTAAGGGCACGGACCTTGACGGCAATGAGATCGAGAGACACTCTTCGGATGATGAGCCGTTCTCTGCTCTTGCATTCAAGATCATTTCCGATCCGTTCGTTGGTAAGCTTGCATTCATGCGTGTGTACTCCGGTACCTGCAAGTCCGGCTCCTACGTTTTGAACTCCACAAAGGATAAGAAGGAACGTGTCGGCCGAATTCTTCAGATGCATGCCAACAAGAGATCTGAGCTGGATGAGGTTTACTCCGGTGATATCGCTGCAGCAGTCGGCCTGAAGGTTACGACCACCGGCGATACGCTCTGCGCAGAGAATGCACCGGTTATTCTGGAGTCCATGGAGTTCCCGGATCCGGTTATCGAGCTTGCAATCGAGCCCAAGACAAAGGCTGGCCAGGATAAGCTGACGGACGCACTTCAGAAGCTTTCCGAAGAGGATCCGACCTTCCAGGCACACACCAATACCGAGACCGGTCAGACGATCATCGCAGGTATGGGTGAGCTTCACCTGGAGATCATTGTTGACCGTCTGCTTCGTGAGTTCCACGTAGAAGCAAACGTAGGCGCTCCTCAGGTAGCATACAAGGAGTCCTTCACAAAGGCTGTGGATCAGGAGTACAAGTACGCCAAGCAGTCCGGCGGACGCGGCCAGTACGGACATTGTAAGGTTAAGTTCGAGCCGATGGATCCGAACGGCGAGGAAGTTTACAAGTTCGACAACGCGGTTGTCGGCGGCAACATTCCGAAGGAGTACATCCCGGCTGTCGGCGATGGTATCGAAGAGGCCATGAAGGCAGGAAACCTTGGCGGATTCCCGGTTGTAGGCGTACATGCTACGGTTTACGACGGATCCTACCACGAGGTCGACTCCTCCGAGATGGCATTCCACATTGCCGGATCCATGTGCTTCAAGGAGGCCATGAAGAAGTCTGAGCCGGTTCTGCTGGAGCCTGTTATGAAGGTTGAGGTTACCATGCCGGAAGAGTACATGGGCGACGTTATCGGAGACATCAACTCCAGACGCGGACGTGTAACGGGCATGGAGGACATCGGCGGCGGCAAGCAGGTAAACGGCTTTGTTCCGCTGGCACAGATGTTCGGATATGCAACCGATCTTCGCTCCATGACGCAGGGCCGCGGCAACTACTCCATGTTCTTCGAGAAGTACGAGCCCGTACCGAAGAACATTGCAGAGAAGGTGCTGAACGAGGCAAACAAGGATAAGGCATAAGCCGAATACTTCTTGCGTTAGATATTTGCATTGGTTATAATGTTCATCAGTGACCGAAAATCGGCAGTGAATGTCTAAGGTCACTGGCGAACACATCATGATTATTTTCCAAGGAGGAAATAAGAAATGGCAAAGGCACATTTTGACAAAACAAAGCCGCACGTAAACGTCGGCACAATCGGTCACGTTGACCATGGCAAAACCACTCTTACGGCTGCTATCACCGCTGTTCTTGCTGAAAGACTCGGCGTTGATCCTGCAGTTCCGTTTGATCAGATCGACTCTGCTCCCGAAGAGAGAGAGCGTGGTATCACCATCAACTCCGCTCACATCGAGTATGAGACTGAGAAGAGACACTATGCACACGTTGACTGCCCTGGGCACGCTGACTATGTAAAGAACATGATCACCGGTGCTGCACAGATGGACGGCGCTATCCTTGTAGTTGCTGCTACCGACGGTGTTATGGCACAGACTCGTGAGCACGTTCTGCTTGCTAAGCAGGTAGGCGTTCCGAAGATCGTTGTTTTCCTGAACAAGTGCGACATGATGGATGATCCGGAGCTGATCGAGCTGACCGAGATGGATATCCGTGAGCTGCTTGACCAGTATGGCTTCCCTGGCGATGACACTCCGATCATCCAGGGTTCCGCTCTGAAGGCTCTTGAGGATCCTAAGGGTGAGTGGGGCGACAAGATCATGGAGCTTATGGATACCGTTGATACCTATATCCCGGATCCGGTTCGTGATAACGACAAGCCGTTCCTTATGCCCATCGAGGACGTATTCACCATCTCTGGCCGTGGTACCGTTGCTACCGGCCGTGTAGAGCGTGGTATGCTCAAGCTCAACGATCCTGTTGAAATCGTTGGTATCAAGGAAGAGACTCAGACCTCTGTTGCAACCGGCATCGAGATGTTCCGCAAGACCATGGACTATGCTGAGGCTGGTGACAACATCGGCGTTCTGCTTCGTGGTATCGATCGTACTGCAATCGAGAGAGGCCAGGTTGTTGCTAAGCCCGGCACTGTAACCTGCCACAAGAAGTTCACCGCTCAGGTTTACGTTCTGACCAAGGACGAGGGCGGCCGTCATACTCCTTTCTTCAACAACTATCGTCCTCAGTTCTATTTCAGAACAACCGACGTTACCGGCGTTATCTCCCTTCCGGAAGGAACTGAGATGTGCATGCCCGGCGACCACGTTGAGATGAGCATCGAGCTGATCCACCCGGTAGCAATGGAAGAGGGACTTACCTTCGCTATTCGTGAGGGTGGCCGTACCGTTGGATCCGGACGTGTTGTCTCCATCGTTGAGTAATTCGCGCGAAAGCAATGAGTTCTGCGCTCACAGCGCATAAAAAACAGCCGCTGCAAGCTTGCTTGCATGCGGCTGCTTTTTTATGTGCTGCCGGGCATTCAGGGAATGATAAAATCATGCATCCAACAACAAACCGCATTGCGTGGATCGACGCAGCCAAAGGCTTCGCCATTTTCTTCATTGTCTGCGGGCACTGCGCAGACAAAAACGGCGCAGACCGCATTCTTCTTCATTTTTCCATGTTCACCGGCGTTGCCGTTTTCTTTCTCCTGTCAGGAATGACCTTCTGCTGGAAGGAAAATTCCTTTCTGTATTTTGACAGACGTCCCTTCCGGGATTTTCTGCGGGGGCTGCTGCGCGGAGTGATTGCGCCGTATATCTGCTGGTCCTTGATCAGCATTGCTGTTTACCGGGCTTTCGGTGCGGCTGCGGTTCACGCACTGGGATCGGACCGCAGTCATTTTTCGCTTGCCGGGAATCTGGCGGGCATGCTGTATGGGAATTCCGGAAGCGGCTATATGGAATGGAATCGTCCGCTGTGGTTTCTGACATGCCTTGCGGTTACGGAGCTGTTCTGGTACGCAGTCTTTTGGCACCTGACTAGAACAGGGAAAAACAGTTTCTATGCATATGCAGAAATAGCCTTTATCTGCGCGGCGTCAGCAGGATGGTTTTTGTACACGAATCTGCACAGCATTCAGCTGTGCCTTCCGTGGGAAACAGAAACTGCAGTTTGTGTTCTGCCTTTTTTCGGACTGGGACGTTTTCTTCGCGGATGGATGGAGGGATCGGAAAAACTTCTCCTCAATAAATCGAAGGCGGCGCGGGGTGCTGTGTTGATGGTCTGCACAGTGCTGTTATGGAGTCTTTTGTGGGGGGTGAAGGATGCAGACTTCCGGGCGGATCGCTTCACACAGCCGTGGCGTTTCTATCCGGAATCGATACTGGGCATTGCAATTGTACTGACGATCGCCGGAGCAGCGGCATCGAAACCCGATGCCTGGCCCGGAAGGCTCCTTATGTATGCCGGACAGCGGACGATGGCGATTCTCGTGATGCACAAATTTGCAATCATGGCAGGAAAGGTCCTGCTGGCCGGACTTGGATTCGACCTGGCGGATCTGCTGGATCGGCATGGCGCGAATACGGCCCTGCAAATTGCAGGCCTGACTGCATTTGATGCCGCCGCTGCGCTGTGCGTTGTTATGCTCTGCCTGTTGGCGGAGCGGCTTCTGGTGCGGTTGGTGCCGTTCGTTTTTGGAAAAAGTGTGCGGAGATAAAAATGGGTGTTGCCACGGGCTGTTCTTTTTTTTATAATGACATGTATGACATTGTCTGACAACATTAGAAAGAGGAAAGAGCTGTGGCGGAGAATATGATGGAATTATCGGTTCAAATGCTGGGTGGATTTTCTGTTTCTTGTGATGGAGAGAAGGTTGTGCTCGGGCGCAATTCGACAGCGAAGTTTATACAGCTTCTGCAGGTCGTCTGGCTTAATATGGACAGAGGCGCCTCCAAACAGCAGATTGTAGAAGCCCTATACGGGGATGAGGAGCTGTCCAATCCGAACAACAGCTTCAATAATCTTCTGTTTCAGATGCGCAAGCAGATGGTGGCGGCCGGCCTGCCCCGTCGGGACTACATCACGAAGATCGGCAGGATGTATTTCCCGGATCCTGGGATTTTGCTGCACGTGGATGTGCATGAATTCAGTGAGCGCATTCAGAAGGCCCGAGATGCGGAACAGGAGTCGCAGAAGGAGGAGGCCTATCGGCAGGCATTTTCTCTGTATCAGGGCGTGCTTCTCCCGGAGGAGGAGACGATGCCTTTTGTGATTACAGAGGCGGTGCAGCTCTCCCATGCTTTTTCGGAGGCGGTTCGTTACCTTGGAGAGAAGGCCAGAAAACGCGAGAACTTCGATGAGATGTACAACATCTATGAGAAGGCAGCGCAGATCTATCCGGATAATGACTGGCAGGCTGATCAGATCGAGGCATTGATCGGCAGGGGAAGCTGCGCGGAAGCGCTTCAGCTGTATGAGAGAACGGTCAGCCGGTATGCGGATGAAATGGGGATTCCGCCTTCTGAAAAGCTCCTGGAGAGCTACCGGAAGATGTCCCGGAAAATTACATCACCGACCGGGCACATCCTCGAAATTCAGTCCTCTCTGCAGGAGGATCCTGTGAGCGGTGCGTATTACTGCAATTATCCGAGCTTCATCGACACCTATCACGTTCTGGAACGCAATATGGAACGGATGGGGAATTCAGTATTCCTGCTGCTCTGCACTTTGGTGGATTATGCGGGGAAGCCGATCCGGAATCGGGATAAGCTGGAGGAGCATTCGGAGATTTTTGGCAGATGCATCGGGAACAGCCTTCGGCGCGGAGATATTTATACCAGGTACAGCGCCTCGCAGTTCTTGGTTCTGCTGGTCGGCAGCAGCCGGGAGGGCTGCGATGTGGTGGCGAAGCGCATCGACAGGAAGCTCCGCAGCGAGGTTGCGACGCGTGCAGAAGCCCGCTACAGTAACGTTTCACTGGCGGATCTGTCACAGATGGTACCGGAGAACTGATCACACGAACGATTCAGAGTCGTTCGCAGATTTGCTTGGCTCTGAATAGTTACCAGATACGCGGGATGGAAATATAATGGACAGAACAACAATGGGGATGTATGCACCGAATCTGATTGCGTTGTGCATCGATGAGCGGGCAGATGCGGATTATAATGGAAGGGTCTATGACCAGTACCGCGAGGAGCCGGTGCGGTTCCGGGGAATGCTGGATGCGCTGCGGTGCATAGAATTCTTCCTGGACCGCATGGATTTTCCGCAGCGGTCAACGCTGCCGCGCTCGTTCAGCAAACAGACGGCGGTTTCGGATGATTACGGGAAGCGTCCTGCAAGAGAGGAGATTATGAGCAATCTGGAGAACAAAAAAGGCGAAGAGGGAACCTTCATTGTACAGGTCAAGTATCGTCAGAATGCGACCTGGCAGGGACAGGTGGTCTGGGCAGAGAAGAATAAGAAAATGTACTTCCGGAGTGCACTGGAGCTCCTTCGCCTGATCGACGATGCGATGCGTGCAGAAGCGGATGCAGCCGCGGATAAGAATTCGGAAGAGGCATAAATGCATGGCCGCCTGCGGATCATTTTTGGAAAAAGAATGATCTGCGGGCGGCAATGTTTTTTACAAATATACACTGGATGGCTGCATATTTTGTGCTTGTTCAGCGAATGCTAAAGGGCTACACCGTCCAGCGGCCGGATGCGCCGCAGGGAAGTACGAGTCCGTTCTGCGAGACGGGGAGACCAACCTCGTCGGCGGCAACCTGCCCACCGAACCGGTCGGCAAATGCGGTGTGCAGCATGTAGGAGAGCACGGCAGGCTGGAGCCCCGTTGTGTACGAATTCAGCAGTACGAAAAGCGGCTGATCGGAGATCAGCTGGCGGCACAGAAGGAGGAACGGGTAGATACTTTCTTCCATTTTCCAGATTTCACCCTTCGGGCCCCGGCCGTAGGAGGGCGGATCCATGATGATCGCATCATAGCGGCTGCCGCGCCGGATTTCCCGCTCGACAAATTTGACGCAGTCGTCCACAAGCCAGCGGATGGGGGCATCGCCAAGGCCGGAGAGCTGTGCGTTTTCCTTGGCCCATGTCACCATCCCCTTGGATGCGTCGACATGGGTGACGTTTGCCCCGGCTGCTGCTGCGGCAAGGGTCGCGCCGCCGGTATAGGCAAACAGGTTGAGAACACGCACGGGGGTTCCACTTTCCGCGCGGCTCCGGATTAAGGGGGTGAACCAGTCCCAGTTGACGGCCTGCTCCGGGAAAAGACCGGTGTGCTTGAAGCTGAAGGGTTTGAGCATGAAGCTGCGCTTGCTGCCGGCTCCGGAGTAGGAGATCATCCACTCCTCGGGAAGTGAGAAAAACTCCCAACTGCCGCCGCCGCTCTTGCTGCGGTGGTAATGGGCGTTCGGACGATTCCATTTATTACTGCGCGGACTGTCCCAGATTACCTGCGGATCCGGACGGATCAGCAGATAATCACCCCAGCGCTCTAACTTCTCACCGCGAGAGGTGTCTATTACTTCATAATCTTGCCATTGATCTGCCAGCCACATGAATTCTGCTCCGTTTCTGAATAATTACATAGATACAAAACAACGTTCTTCATAGTCTACCACACAGGATTGACGCGGGGAAAGGGATCACGTACAATGAAACCCATGTATTCGTGTATACAATGATGATACGATGAGGGAGGAATTATGACAGCATCACAGATCACTATGCTGGTGACGATGGCGGCATATCTGTTTGCCATGGTAGGCGTCGGCATCAAGCTATCGGAAAAGAACGAGACGATGGGAGATTTCTATCTGGGCGGCCGACAGCTGGGGCCGCTTGTTACGGCCATGAGTGCGGAGGCCTCGGATATGTCCAGCTACCTGCTGATGGGGCTGCCGGGACTTGCTTATCTTTCGGGAATCGCGGATGTCGGATGGACGGTGATCGGTCTTGCTGCAGGAACCTATCTGAACTGGCTGATTGTGGCAAAGCGTCTCCGCAGCTATACCGAACATACAGGCTCCATCACGCTCCCGGAGTTTTTCTCGGACCGCTGGGGCGATAAAAAGCACATCCTCACCTTCATGGCGGCGGTGTGGATTATCGTGTTCTTTGTGCCGTATACCGCGTCCGGCTTTGCGGCCTGCGGCAAGCTGTTCCGCTCTCTTTTCGGCGTAGACTATCATGCGGCAATGATCATCAGCGCCATCGTTATCATTTTTTATACGGCAATGGGCGGCTTTCTGGCTGCGTCCATGACGGATTTCATTCAGAGCATCATCATGACCGCTGCGCTGGCGGCAATTCTGATTTTCGGATTTACACAGGCGGGAGGCATCGCCGCTGTTTTTGATAACGCGCGGTCGCTGCCGGGATACCTTTCCTTTACGCAGTCCTATGATCCGACAACGGGAACCGCGAATCCGTACGGCGTTCTTACGATCTGCTCCACTCTGGCATGGGGACTTGGGTATTTCGGCATGCCCCATATCCTGCTCCGCTTCATGGCCATTGAGGACGTGGACAAGCTGAAGCTCTCGCGGCGTGTGGCTTCGATCTGGGTTGTTATTTCCATGGCGGTGGCGGTCCTGATCGGCATGGTTGGACTGGGAATGACAAGGGAAGGTAAAATTGAGACGCTTGCCGGTTCTGCATCGGAGACCGTTATTGTGCGGATCGCGGACCTTCTGTCGCAGCACGGAATTGCAGCGGCGTTGGTGGCCGGCGTAGTTTTGTCGGGAATTCTTGCCAGCACGATGTCTACGGCGGATTCACAGCTCCTGGCGGCATCCTCGTCCGTCAGCAATGATATTCTGGTGAAGACGTTTCACCTTAACATTAAGAAGGAACAGGCGCTGCTCCTGTCCAGAATCAGCCTGATTGTGATCGCTGTCATCGGTATTTTTCTGGCGTGGGATCCGGACAGCTCGGTCTTCGGCATTGTCAGCTTTGCCTGGGCGGGATTCGGCGCTTCCTTCGGCCCGGTGGTTCTCCTGGCGCTTTTCTGGAAGCGATCCAACCGTTACGGCGCGGCGGCCGGAATGCTGGCGGGCGGCGTAATGGTATTCGTCTGGAAGTTTGCCGTGCGCCCCATGGGCGGCGTGTTGGGAATTTATGAGCTGCTGCCGGCCTTTCTTGCAGCAATCCTGATCAATGTCGCAGTTTCCCTTCTGACACCGGCACCGGAGAAGGAGATCCTGCGTTGCTATGAGGAAGTGCAGCGGATGTAGCAGCCGGAGGTCTTTTCACGCATTCATTCGAGCTACAGAGCGGCGGAGGATGTCCGAATCAAAAACGGACAACTCCGCCGTCATTCGTCCTCTGACGGGTGGTGTGAATTGTAACCAAAAATCCATCAAAAACTTTGTTAAAAAAGCAGAAAATAACGCTTGCATTCAAAAACGGCTTCGTGTACAATGAAACACGCTGTGACATGATAGCGATGAAGCGAGAGATTGTCAGGCACGGATTTCTTTACTTTCGGTTCGAGAGAAAGGAACCTGGTCTGGGTTACTCCGTGGAGCGAATGTCTGGGGCGTCTGCAGGACCTGGCGGACATGCCCAAGAATCTGACGACAAGTCACTGTACCGAAGAACCGTCTGCCCAGAGCAGAAACGACGTGATAAGCGTTCTGTCAACGGTTTTGCCGTTGATTTTCTTTTGAAAAGAACAGGACACGCACGGGAATGTGTACAGTCACCGCTTGTCGTACTTCATAAAAAGTGCGAATAAGGAGGCGACTTTTTTTATGGCAAATCAGGTAATGAGAATCACACTGAAGGCATATGATCATGAGCTTATCGATGCTTCTGCCCGCAAGATCATTGAGACGGTGAAGAAGAGCGGCTCTCAGGTAAGCGGACCTGTTCCGCTTCCGACCAAGAAGGAGGTTGTTACCATCCTTCGTGCTGTTCATAAGTATAAGGACAGCCGTGAGCAGTTCGAGCAGAGAACGCATAAGAGACTGATCGATGTTATCGCTCCCACGCAGAAGACAGTAGATGCTCTTCAGCGTCTGGAGATGCCTGCCGGCGTTTACATCAATGTCAAGATGGTGACGAAGTAATTCAGAAGAACGCAGGGCAAAGACAGCCGGAAAGACGGCCGGGGAAACCCGATGAAAATGCAGGTTGCGCCGTTAACATATGCACGCCGGAAGGTCCGGCGGCAGGGCGTAACGATAACCTCTACTTAGTATGACATCCTCTCCTGATGCAGAACCTGTGAACTGCAGGGGAGAGAGCAGCAAGGACATGAGGAACGGCGGTTCAGGTCACCGCAGGTCAGACAGCAGACCATGTTCGTCATGAAACAGAAGTCACACCTTCCATCCGCGCCGATGTCCGCTGTAGGGATTAACACCAATCGGTGTTACAACGCCGCAATGCGGCAGAAAGAGGTAAGAGATATGAAAAAAGCAATTCTTGCAACGAAGATTGGTATGACACAGATCTTCGCAGAGGACGGCACACTGGTTCCTGTTACGGTCCTGGAGGCAGGCCCGAACGTGGTAACACAGATCAAGACAGCAGAGAACGACGGCTACGAGGCAGTTCAGGTAGGCTATGTGGATGCTGTAGATCGTGCCAAGAATGTTGACAAGAGCGGAAAGGTAGAAGTTGCTCATCGCCACGGCGTGAACAAGGCACAGAAGGGCCACTTCGAGAAGGCTGGAGTATCCAGCAAGAAGTTCGTTCGTGAGTTCCGTCTTGAGAATGCAGCTGAGTATGCACTCGGCGCTGAGATCAAGGCAGACATCTTTGCAGAGGGCGATCACATTGATGTAACAGCCATCAGCAAGGGTAAGGGCTTCCGTTCGGCAATTCAGAAGGGTCAGCACAGAGGACCCATGGGACACGGCTCCAAGTTCCACCGCCATGCAGGTTCCAACGGTACTTCTTCTACGCCCAGCCGCGTATTCCCCGGCAAGGTAATGCCTGGTCATGTGGGAAGCGTTCAGGTAACTGTCAGAAACCTTGAGATTGTGAAGGTTGATCCTGAGAAGAACATCATCCTGGTAAAGGGTGCCGTTCCCGGACCGAAGAAGGGTCTGGTCACGATCAAGGACACAACAAAGGTGGAAGTCTAACAGCTGCCCGGATGAAAGGAGGACCATTTAAAAATGGCTAACGTATCAGTTTTCAATATGGAAGGAAAAGAGGTCGGCAAGATCGATCTTTCCGATGCAATCTTCGGCATTGAGCCCAATGAGAACCTGCTTCACCTCGCAGTTGTTCAGCAGCTGGCCAACAACCGTCAGGGAACACAGAAGGCAAAGACACGCTCTGAGGTTTCCGGCAGCACGGCGAAGCCCTGGAGACAGAAGGGAACCGGCCATGCAAGACAGGGCTCCACACGTTCTCCTCAGTGGAGACACGGCGGCGTTGTTTTCGCTCCGGTACCGCGCGACTATTCCTTCAAGCTCAACAAGAAGGAAAAGAGAACCGCTCTGAAGTCTGCTCTGTCCGATCGTCTGGCAGGCGGCAAGCTGATTGTTGTAGACGAGATCAGCTTCGAAGAGCCCAAGACCAAGAATTTCGTAAAGGTTATGGAGAATCTGAAGGCAGCCGGCAAGTCTCTGGTTGTTCTTGCTACAGATGATGCAAACGTTCTCCGCGCTTCCGGCAATGTTCCGGATGCAAAGACCTCTACTGTAAACACCATCAACGTTTACGATCTGATGAATGCACAGACTGTTATCCTCACAAAGGATGCGGTTGCTAAGATTGAGGAGGTGTACGCATAATGGCAGCACTTGGATATTATGATGTCATCTTAAAGCCGGTTCTTACTGAGAAGAGCATGAACCTTACTGCTGAGAAGAAGTACACATTCTACGTACATCCGGATGCGAACAAGATTCAGATTAAGGATGCAGTGGAGAAGCTCTTCGAGGGCACGAAGGTAGCAAAGGTTAACACCATTACCTGCAGAGCCAAGACCAAGAGAAGAGGAATGACTGTCGGCAAGACGGCAAAGGGCAAGAAGGCCGTTGTTTTCCTGACAGAGGACAGTAAGGACATCGAGCTTTACGCCGGACTTTAATTCGGAATCCGGAAAAGTCCCGGGGCAGATAGGCCATCCCAGGCGTGCATTGCTTCGGGCGCGGTGCAGTTAATAAGAAAGAAGGAGTTATCAAATGGGAATTAGAAAGTATACCGCTTATACCCCGTCCAGACGCAACATGTCCGGCTCCGATTTCGCAGAAGTGACCAAGACTACTCCCGAGAAGAGTCTGATCGTTTCCAAGCGTAAGAATGCCGGCAGAAACAACCAGGGCAAGATCACTGTTCGTCACAGAGGCGGCGGCAACAGACAGAAATACAGAAACATCGATTTCCGGAGACTGAAGGATGACGTTCCGGCAACCGTTATCGGCATTGAGTACGATCCGAACCGTACGGCCAACATTGCACTGATCTGCTATGCAGACGGTGAGAAGAGCTACATCCTGGCTCCTCAGGGCCTGACCGACGGCATGAAGGTTATGAACGGACCGAAGGCGGAGATCCGCGTCGGCAACTGCCTTCCTCTTTCCGAGATCCCGGTAGGTACTCTGGTACACAACGTTGAGCTCTATGCAGGCAAGGGCGGCCAGATGGCAAGAACTGCCGGCGCATCTGCTCAGCTGATGGCGAAAGAGAATGGATATGCAACACTTCGTCTTCCTTCGGGCGAGATGAGAATGGTTCCGCTGGCTTGCCGCGCTACCATCGGTGTTGTCGGAAATGCGGATCACAACCTGATCCATTACGGTAAGGCTGGACGCATTCGTCATATGGGCATTCGTCCTCATGTCCGCGGTTCTGTTATGAACCCGAACGATCACCCGCACGGTGGTGGTGAAGGTAAGGCACCTGTCGGACGTCCCGGCCCTGTAACCCCTTGGGGCAAGCCTGCTCTTGGTTACAAGACTCGCAAGAAGAAGTCTTCTGACAAGCTCATCGTGAGAAGAAGAAACGGAAAGGGACTTAAATAAGGAGGTACGAAATGGCTAGATCACTGAAAAAAGGACCTTTCGCTGATGAAAGCCTTTTGAAGAAGGTAGACGCAATGAACGCATCCGGCGACAAGCAGGTTATCAAGACCTGGTCCCGCCGTTCCACGATTTTCCCGTCCTTCGTTGGACACACCATTGCGGTTCATGACGGCAGAAAGCATGTCCCGGTTTACATCACTGAGGATATGGTTGGTCACAAGCTCGGCGAGTTTGTTCAGACCAGAACCTTCCGCGGTCACAACGGAAACAACAAAGAGTCCAGCTCGGGTAGGTAATCCGCGCACCCGCGCTATATTGAAAGGAGTTCAGATCTATGGCTAACGGACATAGAACACAAGTTAAGAGAGCCAGAAATGCGGTCAAGGATACAAGACCTCATGCAAAGCTCACGAATGCAAGAATTCCGGTTCAGAAGGCCTGCTTCGTAATGGACGCCATCAGAGGTAAGGATGTTACGACAGCAATTGGAATTCTTGAGTATAGCCCGAGATACGCTTCGGGTGTGATCCTTAAGTTACTGAAGTCTGCCATCGCAAACGCAGAGAATAATCTCGGCATGAATGCTGCTGATCTCTACATTGCAGAGTGCAACGCTTCCAATGGCCCGATCATGAAGAGAATTCAGCCTCGTGCACAGGGCAGAGCATATCGGATCTTCAAGAGAATGAGCAATCTGTACATCACTCTTGACGAGAAGAAGGCAGAGCAGCCTGCTGATGCAGCAGAGACCAAGTAATTCAGGTGATGGAAAGGAGTCCATATGGGACAGAAAGTTAATCCTCATGGCATGAGAGTCGGCATCATCAAGGACTGGGATTCCAGATGGTATGCTGATGACAAGAACTTTTCTGACATGCTGGTAGAAGATCACAAGATCAGAGAGTTCCTCAAGAAGAAGCTCGAGCAGGCAGGCATCTCCAAGATTGAAATCGAGAGAGCTTCCGGAAGAGTTAAGGTTACCGTATATTCCGCAAAGCCCGGCGTTGTAATCGGCAAGGGCGGCGCTGAGATCGAGAACACCAAGAAGCAGCTGCAGAAGCTGACTGCTGACAAGGTTGTTCTGGAGATCAAGGAAATCAAGAGACCCGATAAGGATGCACAGCTCGTAGCTGAGAACATTGCTCAGCAGCTTGAGAACCGTGTTTCCTTCCGCAGAGCTATGAAGTCTGCAATGAACCGCACCATGAAGTCCGGAGCACTCGGTGTGAAGGCTTCCTGCGGCGGCCGTCTCGGCGGTGCAGATATCGCTCGTACAGAGACCTATTCTGACGGCACCATCCCGCTTCAGACTCTGCGCGCAGACATTGATTACGGCTTTGCAGAAGCAGATACCACCTATGGTAAGGTTGGCGTTAAGGTCTGGATCTACAAGGGCGAGATTCTTCCCAAGAAGAAGAACGAGCAGGCAGTCGCTGCCTCTGATGAGTCCAAGGGAGGTGACAACTAATGTTAATGCCGAAGAGAGTTAAGTATCGTGCTGTTTTCCGCGGCGACCGCCGTGGTAAGGCTACCCGCGGCAACAAGCTGGCATACGGTGAGTATGGTCTTGTTGCTACCGAGGCAAAATGGGTTCGCTCCAACCAGATTGAGGCAGCCCGTGTCGCTCTGACACGTTACATCAAGCGTGGCGGACAGGTTTGGATCAAGATTTTCCCGGATAAGCCTGTTACCGGCAAGCCCCTGGGAGTTCGAATGGGATCCGGAAAGGGTTCTGTTGAGTACTGGGTAGCAGTTGTAAAACCCGGCAGAGTTATGTTTGAAATCTCCGGAGTACCTGAAGAAACTGCAAGAGAGGCACTTCGTCTGGCTGGAACCAAGCTTCCGGTTAAGACTAAGATCGTTTCCAAGGCAGATCTGGAAGGCGGTGCAGAATGAAGTCTACTGAATACATGAAGGAACTGCAGGACAAGACCATCGACGAGCTCAAGGAGGACCTTGAGAACGCAAAGAAAGAGCTCTTTAACCTCAGATTCCAGAGCGCAACCAATCAGCTGCAGAACACAGCCAGAATCACAGAGGTTCGCAAGAACATCGCACGGATTCAGACGGTTATCACTGCAAAGGCTGCTAACTAATCTGTTACCGGAAAGGAGTTAATACCGTGGAAAGAAATCTTAGAAAAGTCCGTATCGGTAAGGTTGTCAGCAACAAGATGGACAAGACGGTCACTGTTGCGATCGAGAACCACGTTAAGCATCCGGTAATCGGAAAGATTGTGAAAAAGACCTACACACTGAAGGCACACGATGAGAACAACGAGTGCGGCATCGGCGACACGGTGAAGGTTATGGAGACCAGACCGCTGTCTAAGACCAAGAGATGGAGAGTAGTTTCCATCGTTGAGAAGGCTAGATAATCGCTTCTTGACCACAGGTTGTTCAGAGTCAGAAAGGACGAAGACATGGTTCAGCAGGAAACAAGACTGAAGGTCGCTGATAACACCGGTGCCAGAGAGCTTCTCTGCATCCGTGTGTGCGGCGGATCCACCAGAAGATATGCCAGAATTGGCGATACAATTGTAGCTTCTGTAAAGGAAGCAGCTCCCGGCGGTATGGTTAAGAAGGGCGATGTCGTTAAGGCAGTCGTTGTTCGTACCGTTCGCGAGACACGCAGAAAAGACGGTTCTTACATCCGTTTCGATGAGAACGCAGCCGTTATCATCAAGGATGATCTGACACCTACAGGAACTCGTATTTTCGGACCCGTAGCAAGAGAGCTTCGTGACAAGCAGTTCATGAAGATTCTGTCCCTTGCTCCGGAAGTACTGTAAGGAGGAAAGAAATGGCAGCAAGCAAGATCAAGGTTGGCGATACCGTTAAGGTTATTGCCGGTAAGGACCTCGGCAAAGAGGGAAAGGTTACTGCTGTTGACCGCGAGAACCACAAGGTTGTCGTTGAGGGCGTGAACAAGGTAACCAAGCACAACAAGCCTTCCATGCAGAATCAGGAAGGCGGTATCGCAGAGAAGGAAGCAGCTCTGGATATCTCCAATGTTATGCTGGTTGTTGACGGAAAGACCACAAGAGTCGGCTTTAAGGTAGTGGACGGCAAGAAGGTCCGCGTTGCCAAGAAGACCGGCAAGGAAATCAAATAAGAAGGAAAGGAGGAGAATCGATGAGCAGCAGACTGAAAGATCTTTACAATACAGAGATCCGTGATGCAATGGTAAAGAAGTTCGGATACACCAATCCGATGCAGATCCCGAAGCTGGACAAGATTGTTGTCAACATGGCTGTCGGCGAGGCTAAGGAGAACGAGAAGCTCCTGGAGACCGCTGCAAAGGATCTGGAGACCATTACCGGTCAGCATCCGGTTTATACAAAGGCTAAGAAGTCCATCGCGAACTTCAAGATTCGTGAGGGCATGCCGATTGGCTGCAAGGTTACGCTTCGCGGTGATCAGATGTATGAGTTCCTGGATCGCCTCGTAAACCTGGCACTGCCTCGTGTGCGTGACTTCCGCGGCGTCAATCCCAACTCCTTTGACGGAAGAGGCAATTATGCTCTTGGAATCAAGGAGCAGCTGATCTTCCCTGAAATCGAGTATGATAAGATTGACAAGGTCAGAGGAATGGACATCATCTTCACAACCACGGCCAATACCGATGAGGAGGCCCGTGAGCTGTTGAGACTGTTCAACATGCCTTTTGCAAAGTAATCAAAGGAGATTGACATGGCAAAGACTTCGATGAAGATCAAGCAGCAGAAGGAGCCTAAGTTTTCCACGCGTGCGTACACACGCTGCAAAATCTGCGGCCGTCCGCATTCCGTACTGAAGAAGTACGGCATCTGCAGAATCTGCTTCCGTGAGCTCGCATACAAGGGCGAGATCCCGGGTGTTAAGAAAGCTTCCTGGTAATTGTACCGGGCTGCACGGATAAATTGGTGTTGATTCAACACAATCAATGGATATCGCACAGAAAAGGAGATTTTTATTATGTCTATGAGTGATCCGATCGCTGATATGCTTACGAGAATTCGTAATGCCAACACAGCAAAGCATGACACAGTTGATGTTCCGAACTCCAAGATTAAGATGGCAATTGCCAACATTCTTCTGGACGAGGGCTACATTTCCAGAATTGATCTGGTAGACAACGGCAGCTTCAAGGATATTCGCATCACACTGAAGTACGGCTCTGACCGCAACGACCGTATTCTTACCGGTCTTCAGAGAATTTCCAAGCCCGGCATGCGCGTTTATGCAGGCAAGGACAATGTTCCGAAGGTTCTGGACGGACTGGGAACGGCAATTCTTTCCACAAACCAGGGCGTAATTACCGACAAGAAGGCAAGAGAGCTTCAGGTCGGCGGTGAGGTTCTGGCATTCATCTGGTAATTTTAATCCGAACATGATGCAGAAGGCTGAAAGCCTGGTCTGCAGCAAGAGGACGGCGGCATCGGGAAATCGTCTCACGGGATGGGTGAGACGTTCCTGATTTTCGCAAATCAACTGTTATAAAAAGAAACACAAGATAGAGAAAAACTAGGAGGAACGGGCATGTCACGTATCGGTTTAATGCCAATCGCTATACCGGCAGGCGTTACTGTTGATGTAGCAGAAAATAACACAGTGACGGTTAAGGGGCCTAAGGGAACACTGGTAAGAACTCTGCCTGCAGAGATGAAGATCGAGCAGGAGAACGGTGAGCTCAGAATCGTAAGACCCAATGATCAGAAGAAAGAAAAGGCACTTCACGGCCTGACCAGAGCACTGGTTCACAACATGGTTGTCGGCGTAACCGACGGCTTCACCAAGACACTGGAAATCAATGGTGTCGGCTACAGAGCTCAGAAGAAGGGCAAGGTCCTGGAGCTGCATTTAGGATATTCCCACAATGTCGAGATGGAAGATCCGGAAGGAATCGAGACAGTTGTAGAGGGCAATAAGATCCTGGTTAAGGGTATTGACAAGGAGCTTGTTGGACAGTGGGCAGCTGATATCAGAGAGAAGAGAAAGCCGGAGCCGTACAAGGGCAAGGGTATCAAGTACGATTACGAGACAATTCGTCGTAAGGTCGGCAAGACTGGTAAGAAGTAATCGGATAAGGAGCGTGTACAATGGTTAAGAAGGAAAATAGAAAGTTAATCCGCGAAAAGAAACATCTGAAGGTTCGCAACCGTTTCAGCGGAACCGCTGAGAGACCGCGCCTTTCCGTTTACAGAAGCAACAATCACATCTATGCGCAGGTTATCAACGATGAGACCGGCACAACGATTGCTGCAGCAGGTACGGTAGAGAAGGAAGCAAAGGCTGCCCTTGCTCACACCGATGATATTGCAGCAGCAGAGTATATCGGCGATCTTGTTGCGAAGAGAGCCATCGAGAAGGGCGTATCTAAGGTCGTATTCGACAGAGGCGGCTTTATTTATCAGGGCAAGGTAGCAGCACTTGCAGATGCGGCACGTAAGGCCGGCCTGGAATTCTAAGGGAGGAGAGACTAGATGAAGCGTTCTAATATTGATGCAAGTCAGATTGAGCTCACCGAGAAGGTCGTTACGATCAAGCGTGTCACAAAGGTTGTAAAGGGCGGACGTACGATGAGATTTTCCGCACTTGTTGTTGTTGGTGACAGCAACGGCCACGTAGGCGTCGGCCTTGGCAAATCTGCAGAAATTCCGGAAGCAATCCGCAAGGGCAAGGAGGATGCTGCCAAGCACCTGATCACCGTTGCTCTGGATGAGGTTGGTTCGATCTCTCACGATTACATCGGCAAGTATGGCTCTGCAGAGGTTCTGCTGAAGAAGAGCCCCGATGGTACCGGTATCATCGCAGGCGGCCCTGCTCGTACGGTTTGCGAGCTGGCAGGAATCAAGAACATCCGTACCAAGTCTCTTGGTTCTAACAACAAGCAGAATGTCGTTCTGGCTACTCTTTCCGGCCTGTCCAGCCTGAAGGCTCCGGAAGAGGTTGCTGCAAGACGCGGCAAGTCTGTTGAGGATCTGAAGGGCTGAGCCCCTTTGGATCTTCGGTAGAACGAAAGGAGTTTAAAATGGCGGATACTAAGAAGCTTAAGATTACACTTGTAAAGTCTACAATTGCTGCAGTTCCGAAGAACAAGGCAATCATCAAGTCCATGGGATTCCACAAACTGAACAGCAGCGTTATCCTTCCGGATAATGATGCGACGAGAGGACAGATCAGACTGATCGCTCCTTATGTCAAGGTTGAGGATGCAGAATAAGGAGGGACTGACAGATGGAATTATCTAATTTAAGACCTGCTGCAGGTTCTACACAGAATAACTTCAGAAGAGGCCGCGGTCATGCTTCCGGAAACGGAAAGACGGCAGGCTTCGGTCACAAGGGACAGAAGGCTCGTTCCGGAAGACCCAGAGCAGGCTTCGAAGGCGGTCAGATGCCTCTGTATCGCCGCATCCCGAAGCGCGGCTTCACCAACTACAACCACAAGGACATCGTGACTGTCAGCCTTGCCCGCATTGCAGACAGCTTTGAGGACGGTGCTGTGGTTGACGTTCAGGCTCTTCTCGATAAGAAGATCATCAAGAACGTGGGCGACGGCGTAAAGGTCCTGTCCGGCGACAAGGGCGATGCCAAGTTCGAGCTGACCAAGAAGCTCACCATTAAGGCCGATGCATTCAGTGCAGCAGCAAAGGAAAAGATTGAGAACGCAGGCGGAACCTGCGAGGTTAATGCGTAATCATTCTGGCTGTACCTGAATTGAAAGGCATGGTAAATTGTTATGTTTGAATCCGTTAAAAACGCATTCAAGGTAAAGGAGATCCGTCACAGGATCTTCTTTACGCTTGTGATGCTGGCGATCATCCGCTTCGGATCTCAGCTGCCTGTGCCTGGTGTGGACAGAACCTACTTCTCTACCTGGTTTTCCCAGCACTCCAGCAGTGCGTTCTCTTTGGTAGACGCCTTTACCGGCGGCTCCTTCCTGAACATGTCTGTTCTGGCACTCAATATCACGCCCTACATCACTTCCTCGATTATCATTCAGCTTCTGACGATTGCGATTCCGAAGCTGGAGGAGATCCAGAAGGAAGGAGAAGAGGGGCGGAAGATGCTGGTCTCCATCACCCGGTATCTTACGGTGGGCCTTGCGATTTTTGAGAGCGGTGCCATGGCGATCGGCTTCGGCAGGAGAGGCCTTCTGCAGGAGTACAATGCAGTGAACGTCATCATGGTTATGGCAACACTGACGGCAGGTTCTGCTTTCCTGATGTGGATCGGTGAGCAGATTACGGACAAGGGTGTCGGAAATGGTATTTCCATTGTCCTGACCATCAACATTGTATCCAGAATGCCGCAGGACATTACCGGACTGTTCACGCAGTTTGTCAGCGGACAGACCATTGCCAAGGCAATTCTGGCAGCGTGCATTATCGTAGCTGTTATTGTCGGAATGGTGGTTCTGGTCATTCTTTTGAATGATGCAGAGCGCCGCATTCCGGTTCAGTATGCGAGAATGCTGCGCGGCAGAAGCCAGTATGGCTCTTCCACCTCCAGCATCCCGCTGAAGGTGAACACCGCAGGCGTTATGCCGATCATCTTCGCCTCCTCCATCATGGAGTTCCCGGTGATTATCTCGTCACTTGCGGGATACAGCGGAACCGGCGTCTGGTCGGAAGTGCTTCGCTATCTGAGTTCTTCGTACTGGTGCAATCCTTCTGCACCGAAGTATTCGATCGGTCTTGTTGTTTACATTGCAATGCTGATCTTCTTTGCTTATTTCTACACCTCGATTACGTTCAATCCGATTGAGGTAGCGGATAATCTGAAGAAGGGCGGCGGGTTTATCCCGGGTATTCGTCCCGGCAAGCCTACCAGCGATTATCTGAATAAGCTTCTCAATTACATCATCCTGATTGGTGCAGCCGGACTGACCATCGTTGGCGTTCTTCCGTTTATTTTCCGCGGCGTGTTCAATGCGAGTGTGGATTTTGGCGGGACAAGCCTGATCATCGTTGTCAGCGTTATTCTGGAAACCATCAAGCAGATTGAGTCCATGATGATGCAGAGAAACTACACGACATTCCTGTCGAATTAAAATAAGCGGAATGGATCGGCAGAAGGACCTGCAGCATAGGCCCATCTGCCGATTCTTTGCTGTAAGAGTGCCGCTGCAGCGCAGCGGTGTGGAGAGAGAACATATGAAAATTGTAATGCTGGGGGCTCCCGGTGCCGGAAAGGGCACACAGGCAGCCATGATTTGTGAGAAGTACCATATTCCGCACGTTTCCACCGGTGATATCTTCCGCTCGAACATCAAGAACGGAACCGAGCTCGGAAAGAAGGCCAAGGCCTTCATGGACGAGGGCAAGCTGGTTCCGGATGAGCTGACGATTGAGCTCCTGCTGGACCGTGTGTCACAGGAGGACTGTGCGAACGGCTATGTTCTGGACGGCTTTCCGCGCACAATCCCGCAGGCAGAGGTTCTGACAGAGGCTCTTGCCAAGACAGGAGAGAAGGTTGACTTTGCCATCAACGTCGATGTGCCGGATGAGAACATCGTTCATCGCATGAGCGGCCGCCGCAGCTGCCCTAAGTGTGGTGCATCCTATCACATTGAGTACATCCCGCCGAAGACAGAGGGAATCTGCGACAGCTGCGGAGCAGAGCTGATTCAGAGAGAGGATGATAAGCCGGCAACCGTGCAGAATCGTCTCTCGGTATATCATGAGCAGACCCAGCCCCTCATTGATTATTATGAGAAGGCAGGCGTTCTGAAGACCGTAGACGGGACAAAGGACCGGAAGGATGTCTTTGGCGATATTGTCGCCATTCTGGGCTGATTCCTTCCGATGATGAAATCAGAGAGGTGATTATGTCCAAAGCAGACGTTATTGAACTGGAAGGCGTAGTTGTAGAAAAGCTTCCGAACACCATGTTCCGCGTGAAGCTGGAGAACGGAGCCATTATTCTGGCACACATCAGCGGAAAGCTCCGCCAGAACTTTATCCGCATTCTGCCCGGCGATAAGGTGACGCTGGAGATGTCGACCTACGATCTGACCAAAGGCCGCATCATCTGGCGTGATAAATAAGGTACGGCGGCGATTCCGATTTGAAGGGACAAAAGAAAATCTCAGTGCTTTGCGGGCACTGAGATTTTTTGTATATGTTCAGCACCTGCCATATTTCAACGTGAATTGACTGCTTGCAGGCAAATTCATGATTGAAATTGGCAGGCGGCCAAGGCTCGGAGAGCCTCTGGCCAGCCACATCGAGGATTTGCGAAGCAAATTCGAGATGAGTGCTGAACAATTATGTTTTTTTATTTTCCCTCTTGCTTATGAAAAATGCCGGTGCTACAATAGAACGGCGTTTGAAAGAATCATAGGGTTACTATGCGCTTTTCAAGTGCTGCATTCCGGGACAGCTAAGGATACAGAGCGTTCCGGAGATGCAATGAACAGTTATGCATTTTTATAGGAAAGGAGACCACATCGTGAAGGTTAGAGCATCGGTGAAGCCCATGTGCGAGAAGTGCAAGGTTGTAAAGCGCAAAGGGGTTATCCGGGTTATCTGCGAGAATCCGAAGCACAAACAGAGACAGGGTTGATCAGAGCCATTATGCTTTGATACCGCTGAGTATCTGACGGCTTGTTCGTTAGATGAAGTGGAAAGGCCGGCGAAATTTCCGGCTGGGCGTGGAATAGCACAGAATGTGCTGTGACCTGCATCGCAGAATGAGAATACAGTCGGCGGATTCGTTTCTGCAAAGAAACGCAGATGCCGGAATCGGCCGTACACAAGCGCCGCTGCAAAACTCATACGCAGGTTCGCCTCCATCAAAACAATTGCTTCCGGACAGGACTTCGGAAGCCGTACAACATGCAGAGCACTTCCGCTCCTGCGCCAACAGGAAGAAGCAGAGCTTTGCAATGAATTTAAGGAGATTAAAATGGCTCGTATTGCAGGTGTTGATTTACCCAGAGACAAGCGCGTTGAGATCGGCCTGACCGCAATCTACGGAATCGGCCGCACCTCCGCAGACAAGATTCTGAAGGCGACAGGCGTAGATCCTGATACTCGCTGCAGAGATCTGACAGATGACGATGTTAAGAAGCTGGCAGAGGAAATTGCCAACAACTATATGGTAGAAGGTGATCTTCGCCGTGACATCGCGATGAACATCAAGATGCTGACTGAGATCGGCTCTTATCGCGGAACCCGTCACAGAAGAGGACTTCCGGTTCGCGGTCAGCACACCAAGAACAATGCCCGTACCCGTAAGGGCCCTCGCAAGACCATCGCTAACAAGAAACAGTAATTTTTGTCGCGCTGCAGATGCGGCGCTTACCGCGGCACGGACTTGGATCCGATTCGGCTTCGATGAGATCCGCTGTGATCCGGCGGTATGAAGATGAAAGGATAAAATTATGGCAGCAGCTAAGAAGTCTTCCGCTTCCAAGAAGCGCGTGAAGAAAAACGTGGAGCGTGGCCAGGCACACATCCAGGCCTCCTTCAACAACACCATTGTTACACTGACTGATACACAGGGAAATGCTCTGTCCTGGGCATCTGCCGGCGGACTGGGCTTTAAGGGCTCCAGAAAGTCCACTCCCTATGCTGCACAGCTTGCAGCAGAGACTGCAACCAAGGCAGCTCTCATTCACGGCCTGAAGGCTGTTGATGTATTCGTAAAGGGACCGGGATCAGGAAGAGAGGCAGCCATCCGTGCACTGAACGCAAACGGACTGCAGGTTCTGTCCATCACCGATGTTACTCCTGTGCCGCACAACGGATGCCGTCCGCCCAAGCGCAGAAGAGTATAGTAATCATTTGACAATCGTACAGCTTTGGATGAAGGCGCCCCTTCGGGCGTTGTAAACAACAAGCAGCGGCGCCGCGGACAGATCTGAGATCTGTCCGGCGGACTGCTGACAGAAATGAAAGGAGCCGATTATGGCAGTAGATAAGACACCCGTCCTGAAGAGATGCAGATCTCTTGATATGGATCCCACATTCCTTGGTTATGACAAGAAGTCCAAGAGAACCCTCGTTCGCAGAAGCAGAAAGATGTCCGAGTACGGCATGCAGCTTCGCGAGAAGCAGAAGGCTAAGTTCATCTACGGCGTTCTTGAGAAGCCTTTCCGCAACTACTACGAGAAGGCAGACCGTATGAAGGGAATGACCGGCGACAATCTGATGACCATGCTGGAGTCCCGTCTGGACAACGTTGTTTTCCGTATGGGCTTTGCGCGCACCAGAAGAGAGGCTCGTCAGGTCGTTGATCACAAGCACGTTCTCGTAAACGGCAAGTGCATCAACATTCCTTCCTACCTCGTAAAGGCCGGCGATGTGGTTGAGATCAAGGAGAGCAACCGCACCATGCAGAGATTTAAGGATATCGCAGAGGTTACTGCGGGAAGACTTACTCCTGAGTGGGTTGACGTGGACAAGGAGAATTTCAAGGGAACCGTAAGCGCACTTCCGAAGAGAGAGCAGATCGATGTTCCGGTAGACGAAATGCAGATCGTCGAGTTGTATTCCAAGTAATTCGTGTAATGCGGATCCTCCGCAGCTGCATTGATATCAATAAGGAGGTATATGCGTGTTTGATTTTGAAAGACCCAGCATTGAAACGACTGAGTTGTCCGATGATAACAAATTCGGCAGATTCGTTGTAGAACCCCTCGAAAGAGGGTATGGTCTTACTCTCGGCAATTCTCTGAGAAGAATCATGCTTTCTTCCCTGCCGGGCGCAGCAGTCAGCCAGATCAAAATCGATGGAGTACAGCATGAGTTCAGCACGATTCCGGGCGTGAAGGAAGACGTCTCGGATATCATCATGAACATTAAGAGCCTTTCCATCAAGAATTCCAGCGAGACGGATGAGCCCAAAACTGCATACATTGAGTATGAGGGAGACGGCATTGTACACGCCAGTGATATCCAGGCAGATCAGGACATTCAGATCATGAATCCCGATCAGGTTATCGCAACCCTCTCCGGAAAGAAGACGAAGCTTTTTATTGAGTTGACAATTACCAAGGGACGTGGCTATGTCAGCGCAGACAAGAACAAGAGCGAGGATACCAAGATCGGAGTCATTCCGGTGGATGCTATCTATACGCCTGTTCAGAGAGTCAATGTGACGGTAGAGAATACCCGTGTCGGTCAGCAGACGGATTTCGACAAGCTGACGCTGGATGTGACAACCAATGGTACGCTCGCACCGGACGAGGCGGTCAGCCTTGCGGCAAAGGTTCTCTCCGAGCACCTGTCTGTATTCATTGATTTAAGCGACAATGCCAAGGTCACTGAGGTGATGGCGGAGCCTGTCGATGACAATAAGACGAAGGCACTGGAGATGAACATCGATGAGCTGGAGCTCTCGGTTCGTTCCTTCAACTGCCTCAAGCGTGCAGGCATCAATACGGTTCAGGAGCTGTGCAGCAAGACTCCGGATGAAATGATGAAGGTCAGAAATCTGGGACGCAAGTCTCTGGATGAGGTTCTGGAGAAGCTCAAGGAACTGGGACTGAAGCTCAACATGGGTATGGATGCTGAGCAGTAAGAACATAACAGCAGCGTTCCTGCGGCAGTAAATCCCATGAGGTGTGCTGCGGGTCGGCAGATGAAAGCGACGGGCAGGTAATTCCGCAGGTTCTGTCCGGAGCAGCCACAAAAAGGAGAATATTATGGCAGAGTACAGAAAGTTAGGAAAAAAGACAAAGCTGAGAAAGGCACTTCTTCGTTCTCAGGTTACCGCACTGCTTTACAACGGAAAGATCATTACCACAGAGGCACGTGCGAAGGAAATCCAGAAGCTGGTTGAGCCCATGATCGCTCTGGCAGCCAAGGAGAAGGACAACTTCGAAGAGGTTACCGTAAAGGCAAAGGTTGCCCGCAAGGACAAGGACGGCAAGCGCGTCAAGGAAGTAAAGGACGGCAAGAAGGTTACCGTTTATGATGAAGTTGAGAAGACCATCACAAAGGATGCTCCTTCCCGTCTTCATGCAAGACGTCAGCTGCTGAAGTTCCTGTATCCTGTAACTGAGGTTCCTGCAGAGGGCCGCAAGAAGGATGCAAAGGAAGTGGATCTTGTAGACAAGCTCTTCAATGAGTACGGCAAGAAGTATGCTTCCCGTCAGGGCGGATATACCAGAATCGTGAAGATCGGCCAGAGAAAGGGCGATGCAGCTCTTATGGTTGTTCTCGAGCTCGTATAATCGTTCGGCAAGTGCCGGCTGCCATCTGAATTGCCTGCGTGCAGGCGGATTCGGAATCGAAATCGACAGGTGCCGGTACAGCGATGAAGAACAAAGGATCCCTCAAACCATTCCGGTTTGAGGGATTTTTGCATTCACTTTTCAGAGAATATCTGTTATTCTGCTCTCGATGCTCTAGCTATAGGGAAATGTATTTTTGCGCAGCGCAGAGATTGGATGATAGAAACGCCGTCAGGCTTTTTGGCGATTGCCAAAACCAGGGCGAGAAGCCGGAATACCAGGCCGGGAGGCATACATGCGGGAACATGCAGGAACAGCAATGGCTGCTGTCAGACATCTGATTCATGATTATGTAACAAGGGATGAGGAAGGGAATATCAACGGCACGGTGCGCGCGGTTGATGACGTGACGCTGGATGCCGAGCCGGGACAGTTCATTGCGGTCCTGGGGCATAACGGCTCCGGGAAGTCGACGCTGGCCAAGCATCTGAACGCCCTTCTTTTCCCGACAGAGGGAGAGGTCCTCATCGACGGCATGGATACGAAGGATGAGGAGCACCTGTGGGATATCCGGCAGGAGGCCGGAATGGTCTTTCAGAATCCGGATAACCAGATCATCGGTCAGATTGTGGAGGAGGATGTGGGCTTTGGCCCGGAAAACATCGGAATACCCACCAATGAAATCTGGCAGCGGGTGGATGAAGCCCTGACAACCGTCGGTATGCAGGTCTACCGCAAAAAGTCGCCGAATCGGCTCTCCGGCGGGCAGAAGCAGCGCGTTTCCATAGCGGGAGTGATTGCCATGCACCCCAAGTGCATCATCATGGATGAGCCGACAGCCATGCTCGATCCCTCGGGGAGGTACGAGGTCATCCGTGCCGCACGTGCGCTGAATCAGGTGGAAGGCATTACTATTATTCTGATCACGCACTACATGGAGGAAGCGATCTATGCGGACCGGATTTTCGTTATGGACGACGGGAAGATAGCCCTGCAGGGCACGCCGCATGAGGTCTTTGCCCAGGTGGACAAGATGAAGGAGCTCCATCTGGATGTTCCGGAGGTGACGCTCCTGGCGGATGAGCTTCGAAAGGCCGGAGTGGACATTCCGGCAGGAATTCTGACAAAGGAAGAGCTGGCAGAGGCGCTCGGGCTTTGACGGCCGAAGCGAAGGCGGTTCTTAGTATGCGCGCGGGCAGGTCTATTTCCTGTGCCTGCGGGGCTCCGGCAGATGGTAAAGGAGAACGGATGTCACTGAAAATAGAAGACATAACCTATGTCTATGAAAAGGGAACGGCCATGGAGGTGAATGCGCTGGACCATATCAGCGTTGAGATTCCGGACGGCCAGTTTATCGGGCTTGTGGGACATACCGGCTCCGGGAAATCCACCTTTGTCCAGATGCTCAACGGAATTCTCCTGCCCACCGCGGGACATATCCTCTGGGACGGGCAGGATATTCAGGCGGAGGGGTTTGACCGCAAGGAGCTGCGTTCCAATGTGGGACTGGTGTTCCAGTACCCGGAGCATCAGCTGTTCGAAACGGATGTCCTGGCGGATGTCATGTTCGGCCCCAGGAATCTGGGACTTTCCGAGGAGGAATGCCGCAAAAGAGCCGAGGAAGCATTGGAGCGTGTGAGGCTTCCCCGGGAATTCTGGAAAATGTCTCCCTTTGATCTTTCCGGCGGGCAGAAGCGGCGAGCGGCCATTGCCGGCGTTCTCGCCATGCATCCGCGGATCCTGATTCTGGATGAACCGACGGCCGGCCTTGATCCGAGAGGACGGGATGAAATTCTGGACATGGTCCGCGACATGAAGAGAACGCTTCATATGACCATTGTGCTGGTATCCCACAGTATGGACGATGTTGCGGAATATGCCGATCGGATTCTGGTGATGAATGCAGGAAAGATTCTGATGGACGGTACGCCGCGCGAGGTTTTTGCGCGCTATAAGGAGCTGGAGGAGATCGGCCTTGCGGCGCCGCAGGTGGTGTATATCATGCAGTATCTGAGGGAGAAGGGAATCTCTGTGGATACGAACTGCCTGACCGTTTCGGCTGCCGCGGACGAGGTGATGGCGCACCTGGATGAAATCAACCGCAAAACCGGCAGGAGCTTCTGCTGCATCGGAAGAGGGGCGCAAAGGCCGCAGGCTCCTGCGGGGCAGGCAGAGGAGGACCGGAATGTTTAAGGAAATTACCATCGGTCAGTACTATCAGACGAGCTCCGTTGTCCATCGGCTGGACCCGAGGGTCAAGCTCATCGCAACCTTTGCATACATCATTTCGCTGTTCGTCGTTTCCTCGTGGCTGGGCTATCTTGCA
The DNA here is from genome assembly GCA_963650385.1 of Clostridium sp. CAG:508. GTDB lineage: Bacteria > Bacillota > Clostridia > Lachnospirales > Lachnospiraceae > CAG-791. Next base: position 62,342 of record CAVJLL010000004.1, read on the forward strand.
GCAGCCGCGGCGGTGGCAGTGGTTGTTGCGCTTTCGCATGTGCCGTTCGGCTACATCATGCGCGGCATGAAGGCAATTGTATTCCTGCTGATGATCACCGTGATCTTTAATCTGTTTCTGACAGAAGGAGAGCCGCTGGTCCATTTCTGGAAGCTGACCATTACCTATGAGGGACTGGACTTTGCATCCAAGATGGCGGTGCGTCTGATCTTCCTCATCATCGGGTCATCCATGATGACATTGACCACCACGCCCAATCAGCTGACGGATGCATTGGAGGATGTACTGGGGCCGCTCAAAAAAATACATGTCCCCGTCCATGAAATCTCGATGATGATGTCCATCGCCCTGCGTTTTATTCCGATCCTGATGGAAGAAACGGATAAGATCATGAAGGCGCAGATGGCAAGAGGCGCGGATTTTGAATCCAGAAATCTGAAGAAAAAGATTCAGAGTCTGGTTCCCCTGCTGGTTCCGCTGTTCATATCCGCCTTCCGGCGGGCCAATGATCTGGCGATGGCCATGGAGGCAAGATGCTACCGGGGCGGCGAGGGGAGAACACGGATGAAGCCGCTGCACTATGAGAGAAGAGACTATGCGGCGTATGCCGGTCTGACCGCTTACCTGGCTTTGTGTGTTGTGCTGCGAATCGTGTAATCCTCAGGGGATGCGATTTTGCGAAGGGGCTAAAACGATACAACCTTAAAGGAATACAGCGGAAAGGAAGAAGATGAAGCGAATTCTGCTGGTGACAGCGTATGACGGGACGAACTACTCCGGCTTTGCAGCACAGAAGAATCCGGAGATCCGAACCATCGAGGGCGAAATTGCGAGGGCAATTTTGCTGCTGACCGGGAAGATGTCGGAGGTCATCGGTGCGAGCAGGACCGATGCCGGCGTACATGCCCTCTGCAACTATGTGATTTTTGATACAGATTCTCCCATTCCGCCGGAAAACTTCGCAAAGGCGCTCAATGCAAGGCTTCCGGAGGATATCCGGATTCAGGCCTCCTGGGAGGCGGCACCGGATTTTCATCCGCGTCATGCAAAGAGCGTGAAGACCTATGAGTACCGCATACATTGCTCGAGAATTCCGGATCCTGTGAAGGCGCGCTTTGCCTGCAGCTGCTACTGGAGGCTGGATGTCGACGCCATGCAGAGGGCGGCGGCGCATCTGGTGGGGGAGCATGATTTTGCAAGCTTTGCCAATCCTGCCAGGCAGACGCTGACGACGGTGCGCGAGATTACGGAGCTGACCGTTGAAAAGACGGAGTGCACGGTGCCGGACATCATACGGGATATGCCGGGGGCCGTTTGGAGTGAGGCGGCTGCACGGGCTGCCGGGACGCAGGGAAGGCGGCAGGAGACGCTTTCCGAAGGGGAAGCCTGTGACATTGTCATCCGCGTGTCCGGAAGGGGGTTTCTCTACAACATGGTGCGCATTATTGCGGGCACGTTGATCCGTGTCGGCAGAGGCCTGATATCTCCGGACGACATTCCGGGAATTCTGGAAGCGCAGAACAGGCAGGCGGCCGGAGAAACGGCGCCTGCCTGCGGACTGCATCTGGTCAATTATCGATTCCTGAATGCAAGCACTATTCCCCCAGCTTGACCACCAGGACGCCGTAGATGTTCTGCACCGAGCCTGCGGCGGGGAAGGACGGCATGGCGGCTACCTCGGGAAGGGCTGCGATCGTGGCTTCGGTATCCCCGGATGCAAAGGACACCTGGACTCGCAGATAGTTGGTATAGAATTTAATCCACGAAACCCGGGAGAAGGAAAGCTCGTGCGACCAGTTCCCGTACTGCGCATAGCTGTTGGCCTTGTCGTAGAGCGGGGCCGTATAGAAGGTCTTTGAGGAATACGGCGAATCCGTGATCAGGATCTGCCCGCCTGCGTAGTCGTAGCCCTGGCGGCTTGCCTCTGCCAGAATCTCCTCGGCAAGGGTCTGCGTCGCCCGGCGTCCGACCAGCATGGCATACTCATCCGTGACACACTGCAGAAGACTTCCGAAGCACAGAAATGCGGCGGTAATAAAGGAAACAGCAGCAAGCCTTGCGCCTGCTGTTTTTTTATCGCCGGAATGCGGAGCCGGCATGCACAGAAGGAGCGGAAGAACGCAGCCCATGGGCACCATCATCTGCATGTGCGTTTCCGTTTCCGGGGCAGCGAGGTAGAAGCAGTTGGCCGCTGCCGGCAGCAGCAGAATGCCGGCGGCGAACAGAAGTGCCCGGGAGAAGTTTTTTTGCGCGGTACGGAAAAAGCCGCAGACAGCAGGCAGCAGCACCGGGATGTACAGCAGCGGGAACCACGAATGCCCGATCAGCCGGTTGGAGCGGAACGTTCCGTCCAGCAGATAGTGAGCGGCGGTCTGGTAACAATGCAGGAATGCGGCCGGAACTGCGGCCATCAGGTAGGATGCGGAAAGGCTTGAAAAGCCCTGGTAGTCACTCAGCTCTGTTCCGGTAAGGCGAAGAGACGCCTTCAGCAGCACCAGATACAGGATGCCTCCGAGCAGCACGGCAAGGAGCATGCGCAGCGCAAAAGACAGCTGCCTGCGCGGATTCTCATTCCGCAGGATGCCGAAAAGGAGGACGGACAGTGCCAGGAGGCAGGTTACGCCGATGCTGGCCTGATAGCAGCCCATCATGAAGGCAATGCAGACCGCAGAGCCGCCGATGCGGGCGGCGAGAGGGATCTGTTTTTCCCAGGTGATCCATGCAACGGCGAGTACGGCGAGAATAAAGGAAACGCCATAGGTTATGGCCATGAAGCTGAAGGACAGCTGGCAGGTAATGCCCACGCCGGAGAGAAACCAGATGCCGGCAAGGAGCGTCCGGGGAGAGCGGGGGAGCGAGAGGACCCGGGCGGCCAGCAGGAGCCCTGCGGAAAAAAGGGCCAGCGCAGCCAGTCCCTGGAACGGATCCAGCGAAATGCCAAAGCGCAGGCGATCCAGAATGGGCCAGAACCACCTTCCTGTGGAATACTCCCAGCTGCCGGAAAGATAATCATCCTGGTTCCACAGGCCGTCCAGATTGTTGGTGAGGCGCTGTGTGAGAAGCGGCAGATTGATCAGCACGCCGCCAAAGAACAGAAGCAGAAAAGAGCTTTTGGCGGATGCGGAGATTCTGGTATTGGCGATACTGGCATTGGGGATACCGGTATTGGCCGTATTAGCTGTATTGACGGTATTGGGAATGGAAGAATTCATATTAAAGAAGATACTCCTTGTGGTTTTGGATAGTCACCATGATAGTCGAAAAGAAAATGGAGCGCAATGCAGGCTCCCGGTCCGGATTTCTTTGCCGCCTCGCCGTTAGCCGTACACTCGTTGGCCGGGCGACGGGGCCTGGCGGAGTTGTCCGCCATCATGTACTGTCTGAAAACTACGGGAGTTTCTGTAAAGTTTAGAAAAAAGACGCCGTTTCTGCCTTGCCAAGTCTTTTCTTTTGCGATATATTCGGAAACGCAGTCTGCACCGGTCCGCAGCTTGGAAGGTTACAGTACATTCACCAGCCGGCGACAGGGCGGCGCTGTGCATCATACAGAATCGGGACTGCAGAGTACTACAGCTAGGAGAATATGACAGAATGTCACAGAATCTGGTTATTGTGGAGTCACCTGCCAAGGTGAAAACCATTAAAAAGTTTTTAGGGAAAAAGTACGACGTGGCGGCCAGCCAGGGACACGTAAGAGATCTTCCCAGAAGTCAGATGGGAATCGATGTCGAGCACGATTTCGAGCCCAAATACATTACCATCCGCGGAAAGGGCGATCTTCTGGCGGATCTGCGCAAACGGGTGAAGAAGGCCGATAAGGTCTATCTGGCAACGGACCCGGACCGCGAGGGAGAGGCAATTTCATGGCACCTGATGGCTGCCCTTCATCTGGAGGATAAGAAGGTCGCACGCATCACCTTCAATGAAATCACCAAGAGCGCGGTGACAGATTCGTTCCATCATCCGCGTGAAATCGATATGAATCTGGTGGATGCGCAGCAGGCGCGGCGCGTGCTGGACCGCATCGTGGGCTACAAGATTTCTCCGCTTTTGTGGATAAAGGTCAAGCGCGGCCTCTCGGCAGGCCGTGTACAGTCGGTGGCACTGCGCATGATCGGAGACCGGGAGGAGGAAATCTCCTCCTTTATCCCGGAGGAATACTGGACGCTCGATGCCGAGTTTGCCGTAAAGGGTGAGAAAAAGCCTTTGACGGCACACTACTATGGACCGGCCGGCGGCAAAAAGGCGGAGCTTGCAGACGGAGAACAGACGCAGGCGCTGAAGGACCTGCTGGAGGGAGCCTCCTACCGGATCACCGAGATCAAGACGACAAAGAGAGAGCGGAAGGCACCGCTCCCCTTCACGACCTCGACGCTGCAGCAGGAGGCCTCCAAGGCCCTGAATTTCTCGACGCAGAAGACCATGCGCATCGCGCAGCAGCTGTATGAAGGCGTTGAAATCAAGGGCAGCGGATCGGTCGGCATCATCACGTATCTGCGTACGGATTCCACCCGCATCTCGGATGAGGCGATGGCTTCCTCCGGCGAGTACATCCGCGGCGTGTACGGCGAGGAATTCCTTGCAGCTTCGGAGCAGAAAAAGGCAGCCGGCAAAATACAGGATGCGCACGAAGCAATCCGGCCGACGGACATTACCCGCACGCCTGCCAGCATCAAGGATTCGCTGACAAGAGAGCAGCTGCGGCTCTACCAGCTGATCTGGAACCGGTTTACGGCGAGCCGGATGGCATCTGCTGTCATCGAGCAGACCAGAGTGACCATTACCGCAGAGGCACCGGGCGGTGAGGAGCACATCTTCACCATGCCGTTTTCACGCATCGCCTTTGAAGGCTTTCTGAAGGTCTATAAGCCGGCGGATGATGGCAAGACAGAGGGCGCCCTTATGAAGGGCCTGGATGAATCCTCCGAGCTCACGCTGAAGGAGCTGGATGCGGAGCAGCACTTTACGCAGCCGGTGCCGCACTATACAGAAGCCTCTCTGGTCCATGCGCTGGAGGAGCAGGGGATCGGACGCCCCTCCACCTACGCACCGACCATTACGACCATTCTGGCCAGACGCTACGTCACGAAGGAGAACAAGAACCTCTACATGACCGAGCTGGGCGAGACGGTCAACAATATTATGAAAACATCCTTCCCGGAAATTGTGGATCCGGCTTTTACGGCAAATCTGGAATCTCTTCTGGACGGAGTCGCAGATGGGAAGGTAAAATGGAAGACAATCATAGAGAATTTTTATCCGGATCTGGATGCCGCCGTGCAGAAGGCCAACGAAGAGCTGGAGAAGGTTGAGATTAAGGACGAGGAGTCGGACGAGATCTGCGAGAAGTGCGGGCGCCGGATGGTGATCAAATACGGACCGCACGGAAGGTTCCTCGCATGCCCTGGCTTTCCGGAGTGCCGCAATACCAAGCCGTATTTTGAGAAAATCGGCGTGAGCTGCCCCAAGTGCGGCAAGGATATCGTCATCAAGATGACCAAAAAGGGAAGACGGTATTACGGCTGCCTTGGCAATCCGGAATGCGATTTCATGACATGGAACCGTCCGTCGAAGGAAACGTGCCCGCAGTGCGGGGGACTGCTCCTGGAACGCGGAAATAAACTGGTCTGCAGCAGCGAAGGCTGCGGATTCGTAACAGAGAAGAAGGCAGATGCCCAGGAAAGCTGAGCAGCAGCGGTTTTGCGAATGAGCGCTGAAGAGTTATGACATTTTGTATGGGAGTGACAACATGAGCAAGGGAATGAGTAATGTACAGCTTCTGGATAAAACCAGAAAAATCGAACGGCTGCTGCACAACAACAGCACCGGGAAGGTCGTCTTCAATGACATCTGTGCCGTGATGAGCGAGATTATGGAGAGCAATGTGCTGGTGCTCTCTCATAAGGGAAAGATCATCGGTGTTGCAGAAAGAGAGGGTATCTCTACCATCGGAGCACTTGGAAAGGAAGGCCTCGGCGAGGTAATCGACAAGGACCTCAATGAGCGTCTTCTGGCAATTCTCTCCACGAACGAGAATGTTATGCTCGGCGCACTCGGCCTCGATACGGAGGATTCGGAGCACAACGCCATCATCTGCCCGATCGAGATTGCAGGAGAGCGACTCGGGACCGTTTTTATGTACAACCAGGGACGCCCCTACGATATTGATGACATCATCATCTGCGAGTACGGCACGACCGTCGTCGGAATGGAGATGCTGCGGGCAGTGTCCGAGGAATCTGCCGAGGAAAACCGCAGAACCGCAATCGTTAAGTCTGCATTCTCCACATTGTCCTACACGGAGATTCAGGCAATTCTCCATATCTTCGAAGAGATGGACGGCAAGAAGGAAGGAATCCTGGTTGCCTCCAAGATCGCAGACAAGGCAGGCATTACGCGCTCTGTAATCGTCAATGCACTCCGCAAGTTTGAATCGGCCGGCGTCATTGAGTCCCGCTCCTCCGGCATGAAGGGAACCTACATCAAGGTGCTCAACGATGCGGTGTACCGCGAGCTCGATGCCATGCGCACACGCATCGGCTAATCGATTAACCGGACAACTCCGCCAGGACCCGTCGTGGCTGGCGAGTGTACTGCTACTGCCGCTTGACTGGCGCGTGCGCAGTGGTATAAAGCGCTTGCGTGCCGCATCAGGATATGGTATGCTTGCAAGGCTGTGCGGCGTTTTCTGCTCGCAGGAGACGAATGCGCTGCACGGTGAAGGACTATTAAACACGCGCTTCCAGCAGGTGCCGGTGGCCGAAAGGCTGGCATGGTCCTTGGGGGATGTTCATCCTCTGCTGCGGAAAGAGGTGCGGACGGCCGGCTGCTCCCGGCAAACAAACCAATTATGGAGGATAATAAAATGAGCGTAGTATCTATGAAGGAACTGCTTGAGGCAGGTGTACACTTTGGTCATCAGACCCGTCGCTGGAACCCGAAGATGGCTCCTTACATCTTCACGGAGCGCAACGGAATCCACATCATCGACCTTCAGAAGTCGGTTGTAAAGGTGGATGAGGCCTACAAGGCAGTATTCGAGATTGCAGAGCAGGGCGGCACAATCCTGTTCGTCGGAACGAAGAAGCAGGCACAGGATTCTGTAAAGGCTGAGGCAGAGCGCTGCGGCATGTACTATGTCAACCACAGATGGCTCGGCGGCATGCTCACCAACTTCAAGACCATCCAGACCAGAATCGAGCGTCTGAACAAGATCAACGAGATGGAGAACGACGGAACCTTCGATGTACTGCCCAAGAAGGAAGTGGCTGCTCTCAAGAAGGAGCAGGAGAAGCTTCAGGCGAACATCGGCGGCATCACCACCATGGCACACATTCCGGATGCCATCTTCGTTGTCGATCCCAAGAAGGAAAAGATCTGCGTGAATGAGGCTCACAGCCTTGGCATCACTCTGATCGGTATCGCTGATACCAACTGCGATCCCGATGAGCTGGACTACATCATCCCCGGCAACGACGACGCAATCCGCGCCGTAAAGCTTCTCTGCTCCAAGATGGCAGATGCTGTTATCGAGGCTCGTCAGGGCGAGGAGAACGTTGCAGCAGATGCACAGGGACAGGACGCTCTGGCAGCAGAGTCCGCAGCAAGCGAGGCTGAGCAGGCAGCAGAGGGAACTCTGTAATCCAGTATCTAATCGGAGCCAAGCGATTTTGCAAATGGGCTCGGAATAGATACATTTCCCTATCCATTACGTACGAAACGCCGCGTACCGCGGCACAGGAGGTTATTATGGCAATCACAGCAGCTCAGGTTAAAGAGCTTAGAGAGATGACCGGTGCCGGCATCATGGAGTGCAAGAAGGCACTGACCGAGACCAACGGCAACACCGAGGAGGCTGTAGAGCTTCTCCGCAAAGCCGGCGCTGCAAAGGCTGAGAAGAAGGCCAACCGCATTGCAGCAGAGGGTCTTTGCTACGTTGCACAGACCGAGGACAATAAGGCAGCGGTCGTTGAGGTGAATTCCGAGACTGACTTCGTTGCAAGCAATGCTACCTTCAAGGAGTATGTACAGAAGGTTGCCAATGCAGCACTTGCTACAGAGGCCTCTGATCTGGAGGGCTTCCTGGCTGACAAGTGGCCGGAGGATGCTTCCAAGACCGTCAGCGAGAGCCTGGTAGACATGATCGCTGTTATTTCGGAGAAGCTTTCCATCCGCCGTTTCGAGAAGGTGGAGGCTGCCGACGGCATCGTTGCTTCGTATGTGCACGGCGCAGGACGCATCGCTGTTCTGGTTGAGGCACAGACCGATGTTGTCAATGACGAGATCAAGGAAGCAGTCCGCAACGTAGCTATGCAGGTTGCAGCTCTGTCTCCGAAGTATGTCAGCGAGGAGGACATCCCGGCAGACGTTCGTGAGCACGAGAAGGAGATCCTTCTGGCACAGGCTGTTGCCGAGAACGAGGCTCTTCCGGAGAATAAGAGAAAGCCTCAGCAGATCCTTGAGAAGATGCTGGTAGGCCGTCTGAATAAGGAGTTTAAGGAAATCTGCCTGAATGACCAGGTTTATGTCAAGGCAGAGGATGGCAAGCAGTCCGTTGCTGCATACGTTGCTGAGGTCGGCAAGAAGAACGGTGCGAACATCACCATTAAGAAGTTCGTTCGCTATGAGACCGGCGAGGGAATGGAGCATAAGGAAGAGAACTTTGCCAAGGAAGTTATGGAGCAGGTTGGTAAGGCCTGAGCCCTTCTGAACAGTTACCTTGGAAGTAATCCGTTCGTTCACATGGTGACGAGAGAGCCGGAGGGCATGCATTGCGCTGCCCTCCGGCCTTTTTTATACGGGGAACGAGGAGAGATTATGAAATTCAGCAGAATAAACGATACAACCATCAACTGTATAATCTCCGAGGAGGAGCTGGCAGGAAGCGGCATCACGCTGGACGATATCATGAGTCGCCAGGGGAAGGCAGTGGAGTACCTGCGGCGTGTGGTGATGGAGGCGGTCCGTCAGGAGAACTTCCATCTGGACGCTGCCTTCACATCGATGCAGATCGGCGTCATGCGGGATGGCTCCCTTTCGCTGACGATTTCCAGCGATGATCCCTCGGAAAACGGTGCGGCGCCGGATCCCCTGGCAGCCGCCAAATCTGCCATCGAGACGCTGCTCGCCTCCATGCGGGAAAGCGCTTCGTCAAAGGACGCATCGGCGCCGGATGATAAGGAAACGGCAAAGACGCAGGAAAACGGGGAGCAGAAGACGACCGGGCCCGCAGAGCCCGGGCAGCCAAGGCGCCTTCAGTACTGCTATACATTTCTGTCCATGGCGGATGTTATTGAGTGCTGCCGCAGGATTCCCGGCGCCGGTCAGTTCACCTCGTCTCTGTGGAAGAATGAGGAGGAAGGAATTTATCAGCTCCTTCTGTCTGCACGGCCGGAGGATGCGCAGCTCTTTGAGCAGGCACTTGTTGCAATGAATGAATTCGGCAGCCTTGCAGATGCACCTGCAGAGGCGGCTGCCTATATTATGGAGCACGATAAATGCATTCTGAAAGAAAACGCAGCGGCGCAGCTGGCCAGTATGTAGACGCAGCAGACGGAATCCGCCTGAACAAGTTCATCGCCTCCTCCGGCCTGTATTCCAGACGCGAGGCGGACCGCCTGGTGGAGCTCGGAGAAGTCACCGTGGATGATGAGCCGGCACAGCCCGGCATGCGGATTACCGGCAGGGAAAAGGTAAAGGTAAGAGACCAGATCATCCGCTCCCAGAGCCAGAAGGTCGTTGTGGCCTATTACAAGCCGGCCGGTGTAACCGTGACGCGCAGCGATCCGCATGCGCGGGTTACACTCGAGGATGTGTTCCGCTATCCCATGCATCTGACCTATGCAGGGCGTCTCGATCGGGATTCCGAGGGGCTTCTTTTGATGACCAATGACGGAGAGCTGATCGATGCTATGATGCGCTCATCCAACGAGCACGAGAAGGAGTACATCGTACGGACCCGGGGGAAAATCAGCGATGAGGATCTTCATCAGATGTCGAAGGGAATCTGGCTGAAGGATCTCGAGGTCAAGACCAGACCCTGCCGCATTGAGAGGCTGGGAGACTACACCTTCCGCATTGTACTGACGCAGGGACTGAACCGTCAGATCCGGCGGATGTGCAAGGCCAGGGGGCATGAGGTGAAAACCTTAAAGCGCGTGCGCGTACTGAACATTACGACGAAGGGACTGCAGCCCGGGATGCAGCGGGAGCTGTCGCAGGACGAGCTGCAAAAGCTCTATGAAATGGCAGGTCTGGCATGACATATGCAGAATATGAGGAGCTCCGGAGCACCATTGAGGAGCACATGGATCGGTATTACAACCAGGACGATCCCGTCATCAGTGATTATGAATACGATCAGCTGATGCTGCGCTTAAAGGCAGCAGAAAAGGAGCATCCGGACTGGGTTACGCCGGATTCGCCGACGCAGAAGGTCGGCGGAAGCGTAAAGCGCGAGGCCGGCGTGAAAGTGGTCCACGATGTTCCGATGCTCTCCATCGAGGATGTATTCACGAAGGAAGCTGTCCTTGCGTGGGTGGAGAAGGTGCAGGAGCGGCACCCCGGAACGGCCTTTTCCGTGGAGGTGAAGGTGGATGGACTCTCCATGTCGCTTCGCTATGAAAAAGGCGCAGATGACAGGCTCCATCTGCAGCTGGCGGAATCCCGCGGAGACGGACTGATCGGAGAGGACGTGACGGTCAACGCCCGCGTCATTCCCGATGTCCCGGAGACCATCGGACTTCCCTGCGAGAGCCTGGAGCTGCGCGGCGAGGTGTACATGACTCATGAGGCGTTTGAGCGCTACAACCAGAAGATGGAGAACCTCGGCAAAAAAACGGCGGCAAACCCCAGAAATCTTGCGGCGGGCACCCTTCGGCAGCTGGATGCATCGATCACCAAAGAGCGCGGGCTGCGGATGTTCATCTTCAATGTGCAAAGAGGCCCCGCGGACCTGATGGACAGCCACACGAGAGCACTGGATATTCTGCAGGCAGCAGGCGTTCCGACGGTGTATCACAGGCGGTGCACGACCCCGGAGGAGATCTGGATGGCGATTGAAGAGATCGGACAGATGCGGGAGGCGCTGCCCTTTGATCTGGACGGCGCTGTGGTGAAGCTGGATGACATTTCACTTCGAGATGAATTCCCGGCAGGCAGCAAGTATTCGAGCGGCCACATCGCCTACAAATATCCGCCGGAGGAGAAGGTGGTAACCATGGACCGGATTCTGGTGGACGTTGGCCGCACGGGGAAGCTCACCTTTACCGGTGAATTCCACGACAGCGCCACGGGGAAGCCGGCCAGGCTCTGCGGTACCAGCGTCAGCCGGGCAACGCTTCATAATCAGGACTACATTACGCAGATGCAGATCGGAATCGGCGGAGAATACCGCCTCTTCAAGAGCGGCGAAATCATTCCGAAGTTAAATGGCTGTGTTACACCGCCGAAGGCGGTTTTTGCGGCGCCGTCCGTCTGTCCCGTCTGCGGAGCACCGCTGATCCGGGAGGAGGATACGGCGGACATCCGGTGTGTCAATCCCGAGTGCCCGGCACAGCTGGTGAACTCGATCGCGTATTTTGCCTCCCGAGGCTGCATGAACATCATGGGGCTCGGCGATACGCTGGTGGATGCGCTGGTCCGGGAAGGCTATCTGCACAGCTATGCGGATATATACCATCTGAAGGAGCATCGCGAGGAACTGATCGAGAAGGGGCTGATCGGCAAGGAGAAGAATACCGACAAGGTGCTGGCGGCCATTGAAGCCTCCAAGAGCAATTCTCCGGTTCTGCTGCTGACAGGCCTTGGAATCCGGAACTGCGGAAAGGCGGCGGCAAGAGAGATCCTCGCTCATTATGACAGCATCGATGCACTGGCAGGCGCCTCCGAAGAGGAGCTGACCGGGATCCCGGACATCGGGGAGACGACGGCCCGGTGCATTCACGACTTTTTCGCTTCGGCGGCGGGCAGGGATGTACTGAAAAGGCTGCGGGAAGCGGGCGTGAATCTGCGGGTGGAGGCATCTGCAGCAGCATCGGACGTGCTGGCCGGCAAAACCTTTGTTGTCACCGGAACACTTCCAACGCTCGGGCGCAAAGAGGCCGAGGAACTGATCCGGGCGAACGGCGGCCGGGTATCCGGAAGCGTTTCCGGGAAGACGAGCTATGTGCTGGCAGGAGAGGCGGCCGGCTCCAAGCTGACAAAGGCGGCGGAGCTGGGAATTCCGGTCATTACAGAGGATGAGCTGCATGCGATGCTGCAGGCCGAAGAGAGGGCCTGAAGGAACACAGCTGTACATGGAAAGAAGGGGCAGATATGCCGATACGTATTCAAAATGATCTTCCGGTCAAGGAAGAGCTGGAAAGAGAGAATCTGTTCATTGTCGATGAGAACCGGGCAGCGCACCAGGACATTCGTCCGCTGGAGATCTGCATTCTCAATCTCATGCCCAAAAAGGAGGATACCGAGCTGGATATCCTGCGAATGCTGAGCAACACACCGCTTCAGCTGAACATTACCTTCATGCGCATGAGCTCGCACATGAGCAGGAACACCTCATATTCGCATCTGCACCAGTTCTATGTCAGCTTTGACGATCTGAAGGACCGGCATTTTGACGGATTGATTATCACCGGAGCACCGGTGGAGAAGCTCGCCTACGAAGAGGTGGATTACTGGAATGAGCTCTGCCGCGTGTTCGAGTGGAGCAAGAAAAATGTGACCTCCACCTTCCATATCTGCTGGGGGGCACAGGCAGGGCTGTATTACCATTACGGTCTGCCGAAGGTCATGCTCCCTGCCAAGCTCTCCGGTGTTTATCTGCACCGGGTGCTGCACCGCAAGGATCCGCTGGTAAGAGGTCTGGATGATATTTTCCTGATTCCTCACAGCCGGTATACTGAGGTCCCCGCAGAAGCCATCCACGCGTGCAGTCAGCTTCGGGTTCTGGCAGAGTCCCAGGAGGCCGGAGTGCTGCTGTGTACCACCGAGGATGGGCGGCAGGTCTTTATTTTCGGTCACGGCGAATACGACCGCTATACGCTGCAGGGCGAATACGAGCGCGATCTGGAGAAGGGCATTGAGCCGGAGCTGCCGGTGAATTATTTCCCGGACAACGATCCGAACAGGCGCCCGCTCCTGCAGTGGCGGAGCGCGAGCCAGGCAATCTACAGCAACTGGATCAATTACTACGTGTACCAGGCTACTCCGTATGACTGGGTCTGATTGACCGGTAGGAGTGTATGATTCTTTTCGCACACAGAGGACGACATGGAGAAATCGGATCCGACGCTTCATATGAAATTTGAACAGCAGATCCCGGACTTTCTGGCGGATCGGCTTACGAACCAGAGGCTGGAGAGCTTTCTGGAGCATTACGATGCGTGCAGAAGCTGCCGGGAGGAGCTCTCGGTCCGGTATCTGATCGGAGAGGGACTGGCTAAGCTGGAAACGGGGGAGCCCTTCAATCTGGAGAAGGAGCTCTCAGGCTATGTGCAGCTCGAGCGCGGCCGGCTGCGCCGAAGGGAGCATTTTGTGCAGCTCGCCATCGGGTATGAGGTACTGACGCTGGCGGTATTTGCCGCAGCGGTGGTGGTAAGCCTTGTACTGGGGGTGTGGTAGAAGGTACTTAGGATATGCAGTTTCATTGCTGCCGGCCTGTGGACAGCAATGAAGGCGTTCTGCACTCTATCGAAGTGGAAGTGCGTTTTCACGGAGGCGCTTCGGGCCGGAAAGGGAGATGACGTTGGCGTACGAGACGAAACTGGTTCTGATTGACGGACACAGCATATTGAACCGTGCATTCTATGGAATGCCGGATCTGACGAACAGCGCAGGCTTACATACCGGCGCTGTTTATGGCTTTCTGAAGATTTTATTCAAGATTCTGGAGGAGGAGAAGCCGCAGTACCTCACGGTTGCCTTCGATGTGCATGCGCCGACCTTTCGCCATGAGGCCTATGCGGACTATAAGGGAACCAGGCATCCGATGCCGGATGAGCTGCGCGAGCAGGTTCCGCTGATCAAGAAGGTGCTGAAGGCGATGGGCGTTGTCACCTGCGAGCAGGCCGGGCTGGAGGCCGACGATATCCTCGGCACGCTGGCAAAAAAGGCACAGGCGGAGGGCATCGAGGTATCGCTCGTTTCGGGCGACCGGGATCTTCTGCAGATTGCGGATGAGCACATTCAGATCCGGATTCCGAAGACGCAGAAGGGCCAGACGACCATCCTGAATTATTACGCAAAGGACGTGCAGGAGGCGCTGGGTGTAACGCCGCTGGAGTTCATTCAGGTTAAGGCGCTGCAGGGTGATACGGCGGACAACATTCCGGGCGTGCCGAAGGTGGGACCCAAAACAGCGACCGACCTGATCGTAAAGTATCACTCCGTTGACGGCGTCTATGCGCATCTGTCCGAGATCACCAGAAAGAGTCTCCATGACAATCTGGAGCAGAATGAGGACAAGGCAAGGCTTTCACTGTTCCTCGCAGCCATTAAGATCGATGCTCCGGTGGAGCTGGATCTGGAGGGCGCGCGGCTTAGAGATCTGTATACGCCGGAGGCGTTTAAGCTGTACACGGAGCTCGGGTTCAAGAACCTTCTGACGAAGTTCTCCCGGGAGACAGCGGCGGCTGCGGCAGCAGCCCCGTCTGCCGGGGGAGAGAAGAACACGCCCACCGGTGAATGGACGGCGCTGTCGGATGAGGAGCTGCAGGCGGAGCTTCCAGAGATGTTTCTGCCGGGGATGACGGATACAGCGGCAGCAGGTGATGGATGGACAGATGCATCCGAAGCTGCCGGCGATGACCTTCCCTGGGCTGCGGTGTTCCCGCTCATGGATCCGGCGGCGCCGGGCGATGTGCCGGAGAACCTCCGTGTATCGGCCCTTGCCGTTTTCGAGGATGGGAAAATGGAGCTCCTGCCGGCAAAGGAAAACGGCGGCGGAGAGGAGCTTGTCGTTTCGGCAGCAGGAGAGCTGGTGACGGCCGGGAAGACGGCGGATACGTCGGAGCTCACAGAGCGCCTCACAAAGCTTCGGGGGAAGGCACGTCGGGGCGAGCTGCGGCTTGCTGTTTTCAACCTGAAGGCGCAGCTCCCTCTCTGGCAGATTCCCAGAGAGGAATTCCGGGACGGGATACATCTGGACGGCATCATGGACGTCCTTCTGGGTGCGTATCTTCTGAATCCTTTGAAAAACGACTATGAGCCGGAGGACATTGCCGCAGAGTATCTGGGAGAGACCATCGAGGGCCGCGATCACCTTCTGGGGAAAAATACGATGGAGGCCTTTTACCGGAGTGAACCAAAGGGGGCAGCAGCCTACGCGGAGCAGACCTGCCGGATGCTCGCGAAGGCGGGACCGCTCGTGCGGGAGGCTCTTAAAAAGGCGCAAATGCTGGAGCTGTACGAGCACATGGAGCTGCCGCTCTCGTACGTCCTGTACGATATGCAGAACATCGGCATCCGCGTGCTGCCGGATAAGCTGTCCGAGTACGGCGAACAGCTGGTGGGACGGATCCGCGAGCTGGAGGAGGCCATTTACAAGGCGGCGGGATGCGAGTTTAACATCGCAAGCCCCAAGCAGCTGGGAAAGGTCCTTTTTGAAGAGATGGGACTCCCGGGCGGAAAGAAGACGAAAAGCGGCTACTCCACTGCGGCAGATGTCCTGGAGAAGCTGGCACCGGAGCACGACATTGTGGCAAAGGTGCTGGAATACCGCGGCCTTACGAAGCTCAAATCCACCTATGCGGACGGACTGGCCGGGTATATCGCCGGGGATCAGCGCATCCATACGACCTTCCATCAGACCATTACGGCAACCGGGCGCATCAGCTCGGCGGACCCGAATCTCCAGAACATTCCCATGCGGACCGAGCAGGGAAGAGCCATCCGCAAAGTGTTTGTTCCCGGGGAGGGCTTTGTTTTTTCGGATGCGGATTACTCTCAGATTGAGCTCCGCATCCTGGCGTCCATGTCGGGCGATGAAGCACTGATCGAGGCCTACCGCGAGAACCGCGACATTCACCGGGCTACGGCGGCAAAGGTGTTCCACACGCCCTATGAGGAGGTCACCTCTCTGCAGCGCCGGAATGCCAAGGCGGTGAATTTCGGTATTGTCTACGGGATCAGCTCCTTCGGCCTCTCGCAGAATCTCTCGATCTCCCGGGCGGAGGCGAAGGAATACATCGAGGCGTATTTCCGGATGTTCCCGGGGATCAAGTCCTTCCTGGACAAAGAGGTGAAGGATGCCAAAGAGAAGGGGTATTCCGAGACACTCTTTGGACGGCGCCGCCCCGTGCCGGAGCTTAAGAGCTCGAATTTCATGCAGCGGCAGTTCGGCGAGCGCGTGGCAATGAATGCGCCCATACAGGGGACCGGTGCCGATATCATGAAGGCGGCGATGATCCGCGTGTGGGAGGAGCTCTGCCGCCGGGGACTGCGCTCCCGCATCATTCTGCAGATTCACGATGAGCTTCTGATCGAGACGGCCTGCGGAGAAGAGGAGCAGGTGGCGGAGATCCTGAAAAAAGAGATGATGGGCGCCGCCAGTCTGCGCGTTCCGCTGGAGATTGACTGCCATACCGGAGCGGACTGGTACGAGACGAAGTGATGTCTATTTGGCGAGAACGCCACATGAGCAAAGGGGAAGCTGCACAGCAGCGATTTTGCGAATGGGCTCGGAATAGATATTGACAGTAATGCAGGAGGAGAACGTATGCGTGTGATCGGCATTACGGGCGGAGTGGGATCCGGCAAATCGGAGCTCCTGCGCTACATCGGGGAGCATTATCGCTGCCGGATTCTGCTGGCAGATGAGGCTTCGCATGATGTGATGAAAAAGGGTGCTGCCGCGTATGAGGCGCTGGTGCAGCTCCTGGAGCAGTATCCGGGGGAAGGGAGCATCACGGAGGAGGACGGCGAGATCTGCCGGAAGGAGATGGCGGCGAGGATCTTTGCAAGTCCAGAGCTTCGTGAGCAGGTGAATGCGATCCTGCATCCTGCCGTGAAGGAGAGCATCCTTTCCGCAATCCGGGAGGAGAAGGAAAAAGCGCACCGGAAGGACCCGGGAGCGGTTGATTATTTTTTCCTCGAGGCGGCACTTCTGATCGAATGCGGGTATGGTTCCGTCGTGGACGAAATGTGGTATATTTATTGCAGTCTGCCGGAGCGAAGGCAGCGGCTGCGCAAGAGCCGCGGTTATTCCGATGCTAAAATTGACAGTATTCTGGCCGCCCAGCTTTCGGAGGAGGAATTCCGCAGGAACGCGGATGTCGTGATTGACAATTCCGGAACACTGGAAGAGGCTTACCGGCAGATCGATGAGGTATTATGAGATTTCAAACATTTTCCAGCGGCTCCAGCGGCAACTGCAGCTACGTCGGATCTGAAACAACGCACCTTCTGGTGGATGTCGGCATCAGCCGCAAGAGAACGCAGGAGGCATTGCAGAACATCGAGCTGGACCTTTCGGATCTGGACGGCATTTTCATTACGCATGAGCATGCCGATCACATTCAGGGACTCGCCATGATTATGAAGAAGTCGGACGTCCCGGTGTATGCGACCAGAGGCACCATCGCGGCGATCCGCCGCATGGATAAGTTCCGGGATTTCGGCGAGGACCGGTTTATTCCGGTGAAGGCGGATGAGCGGATTACGGTAAAGGACCTGAGCATTTCGCCCATGCAGATTTCGCACGATGCGGCGGAGCCGGTGGGCTACCGCATCCAGTACGGACATAAAAAGGTGTCCATCTGTACAGACCTTGGCTGCTATACGGAGTACACCAGGGCGTGCCTGCAGGATTCGGACGTGCTGCTGCTGGAGGCGAATCACGACATCAACATGCTGCAGGTGGGGCCGTACCCCTATCCGCTCAAGCAGCGGATCTTATCGGACCGGGGGCATCTCTCCAATGCGGCCAGCGGGCGGCTTTTGGACAGCGTCCTGAATTCTCATATGAAGGCCATTTTCCTGGGACACCTGTCACAGGAGAACAATTATCCGGAGCTCGCGTTTGAAACCGTGCGCGTGGAGATCAATGCCGCAGAGGATGCCTATGAGGCGGACGAGCTTCCCATTGCCGTGGCACCGCGGAAAGAGGCTTCGGCGATGGTTGAGTTCTGAAGGTAGATTAAAGACCGGGCAACCGGCAGAAAGGTGAGAACATGCAGAAAAGAGCGATCATCACAGTGGTGGGCAAGGACACGGTCGGCATCATTGCCGGAGTCTGCAGCTATCTGGCAGAGCGGCACATCAACATCCTGGACATTTCGCAGACGATCGTGCAGGGATATTTCAACATGATGATGATTGTTGATATTACTGCGCTGGAGACGCCGTTTGCAGAGGTTGCCAGGGAGCTGGATGCCATCGGCAGCGAGTCTCTGGGCGTTCAGATCAAGTGCCAGAAGGAAGAGATCTTTGATTCCATGCACAGGGTATAAGGGTGATACAGCATGATTAATATCCGCGAAGTAAAAGAAACCAACGAAATGATCGAGAAGGAGAATCTGGATGTCCGCACGATTACCATGGGCATCAGCCTTCTGGACTGCATCAGCTCGGATCTGGAGGTTCTGAAGAAGAACATCTACGAGAAAATATACGGCCTGGCCAAGGACCTGGTCCGCACCGGTGAGGAAATCTCCGGTGATTTCGGAATTCCGATTGTCAACAAGCGGATTTCGGTGACGCCCATTGCACTGGTGGGCGGCTCGGCGTGCCATCGTCCAGAGGATTTTGTGGAAATCGCCAAGACGCTGGACGAGGTGGCAGGGAAGGTGGGCGTCAACTTCCTCGGCGGCTACAGCGCGCTGGTTTCCAAGGGAATGACGAAGGCAGATGAGCTGCTCATCCGCTCCATTCCGCAGGCACTGCAGCAGACGCAGGTGGTGTGCTCCTCCGTGAACCTCGGCTCCACCAAGACGGGCATCGACATGGATGCGGTCCGTCTGATGGGAACCATCATCAAGGAAACGGCGGAACGGACAAAGGACCTTCCGGTGAACGGCTGTGCCAAGCTCGTGGTGTTCTGCAATGCACCGGACGACAATCCGTTCATGGCGGGTGCATTTCACGGCGTGACGGAGGCGGATGTGGTCCTGAACGTCGGCGTTTCCGGCCCCGGCGTTGTGAAAAAGGCTTTGGAGTCCTGCCGCGGCGCCGATTTTGAGACGCTGTCCGAGACCATCAAGAAGACGGCCTTTAAGGTAACCCGTGTGGGACAGCTGGTCGCCAAGGAGGCTTCGGAGCGGCTGGGCATTCCGTTCGGCATTATCGATCTGTCACTGGCGCCGACGCCGGCCATCGGAGATTCGGTTGCGGAAATCCTGTGCGAGATGGGACTGGAAAGAGCCGGGGCACCGGGAACCACAGCAGCCCTTGCCATGCTCAACGACCAGGTCAAAAAGGGCGGCCTGATGGCGTCCAGCTACGTCGGCGGCCTGTCCGGTGCCTTCATTCCGGTTTCGGAGGATCAGGGCATGATTGACGCCGTAGAGGCGGGGGCGCTGACCCTTGAAAAGCTCGAGGCCATGACCTGTGTCTGCTCCGTGGGTCTTGACATGATCGCCATTCCCGGCGATACAAAGGATACGACCATCGCCGGCATCATCGCGGATGAAATGGCACTGGGCATGGTCAATCAGAAAACAACGGCCTGCCGGCTCATTCCGGTTCCCGGAAAGGGCGTCGGAGACCGGGTGGAGTTCGGCGGACTTCTGGGGTATGCACCCATTATGCCGGTGAATACCTTTGGGTGTGATGCGTTTGTGAACCGCGGCGGACGGATTCCTGCGCCGGTACACAGCTTTAAGAACTAAAGGTAACTCTGAATCGTTACGAACCAAGAGAACCGCAAGAAGGAGGGGACAATGGAAGCAAAAATGTATGATGTGACTGCACTTGGGGAGCTGCTGGTTGACTTTACCGCGGGCCCTGTCAGCGAGCAGGGAAATCCTACCTTTGAGGCAAATCCCGGCGGTGCGCCCTGCAACGTGCTGTCCATGCTGGGACGTCTGGGACATCCCACGGCCTTCATCGGCAAGGTGGGCAAGGATGCCTTCGGAGAAATGCTGCGGGAGAAGGCGGCGGAGCAGGGAATCGATATGTCCGGACTTTCCATGGACAACTCCGTGCATACAACGCTGGCCTTTGTGCAGAAGCTGGCAAACGGAGACCGCGATTTTTCCTTTTACCGCAAGCCCGGCGCGGATATTATGCTGCGCCCGGAGGATGTGCGCGCGCACAAGGAGCTGATCGAGAATTCCCGGATCTTCCATTTCGGCACGCTGTCCATGACCGATGAGCTGGTGGATCATGCCACAAGGGAGGCACTCACCATTGCCAAGGACAACGGGGTTACGATCTCCTTTGATCCCAACTACCGTCCGCCGCTTTGGAACTCCGAGGATGAGGCCAGAGAGAAGATGGTCTTCGGTATGCAGAATACGGATATCATGAAGATCTCGGACAATGAGATTGTCTTCCTGACCGGGGATGAGAACCTGGACCGCGGCGTCCGTACGCTCATTGACCGCTATGAGATTCCGCTGGTATTTGCTACCCTCGGACCGGACGGGAGCCGCGCATACTACAAGGGAGAGCGCGTGGACTGCGCCGGCTTTAAGAATCCGAACACCATTGAGACGACGGGCGCCGGCGATACCTTCTGCGCGTGCGGACTGCACTTTGTCCTGAAGTACGGCCTGAAGAACCTGAACATTCTGCGGCTGCATGAGCTTCTGACCTTTGCCAATGCGGCAGCTTCCCTTGTCACAACAAGGCGCGGTGCACTGGCAGTCATGCCGACCGAGCAGGAGGTGCAGGAGTACCTTGCCTCCATGCGGGCAAAGGCATAAGACAAAAGACATACGATATTTTGAACCCGGAAGATCCCGCTGACGATGGTGTATGTCAGGGGGATCTTTTTGGCAGAAGGATGAGGACAGACGATGACGCTTTTACAGCTGAAATACATTGTGACAGCGGCGGAGGCCGGAACCATCAGTGAGGCGGCCAAGCAGCTGTATATCACGCAGCCGAGCTTAACGTCCGCGATCCGGGAACTCGAGAAGGAGCTGGGAATCACGATTTTCCAGCGGACAAACCGGGGGATTTTTCTTTCGGCAGAGGGGGAGGAATTTCTGGGCTATGCCCGCCAGGTGATCGATCAGACCAGCCTGATGGAGCAGAGGTACCTGGGAAACGCGCAGATCCGCCACCGGTTCTGCGTCTCCACGCAGCATTATTCCTTTGCGGTGGAGGCGTTTGTGGAGCTTCTGAAGAAATACGGCGGGGAGGAATACGACTTCCGCATTCGTGAGACGCAGACCTACGAGCTGATCGACGATGTGTCCAAGCTCCGGAGCGAGGTGGGGGTTCTGTATCTGAACCGCTTCAATGAGACCGTTCTGCAGCGAACGCTCCGCGAAAAGGAGCTTAAATTTCACCGCCTGTTTGTTGCCAGACCGCACGTTTTTGTCAGCGCCTTCAGTCCGCTGGCACAGAAGGATATCCTTACGCTGGAGGATCTGGAGCCGTATCCGCGGCTGTCCTATGAGCAGGGCGAGCACAATTCCTTCTACTTTTCGGAGGAAATTCTGAGCACGCTGGAGAGTAAAAAGGACATCATGGTTTCCGACCGGGCAACGCTCTTCAATCTTCTGATCGGTCTGAACGGGTATACCATCTGCAGCGGCGTGATCAATGAGAGGCTGAACGGAGCGAACATCGTCGCCATTCCGCTGGACGTGGATGATTACATGGAGATCGGCTATATTGTGCACAGCCGGATCGGGACCGGCGTGTTCGGAGAGCGGTACATCGAAGCATTGAAGAAATACGCCTGTGAGCAGCAGGGATAGTTCTGGGAGTTATATGGCAGAAACAGAGACAACGAAAAAAACATGCGGGCGGAGCCTGATTCTTACAGGAACGCCGGGACAGGGGGAGAGCACTGCTGCATTCGAAAGCATTGCAGATTGCCTGCAGAAGGGCGGAAGGCTCCTGCTGCTCTCCGGAAATCTCCCGGAGGACTGCCGGGGGGATCTGGAGCAGGCAGAGCTTTCCTTCTGTCACAGGAAGCTCAGCGGCGGATGGGTCAGCGCCCGCGCAGCGGCAGCCGAGCTGTGCCGCCTTCTGGGGGCGAAGGAGCCGGCAGAGGACAGCACCGCCGGAAGAGCAGCAGAAGACGTCCGGAAAGCGCGTGCAGAGAGCGTGTCTTCCGGGAATCCGAATTCGGAGGAGGAGCTTCTGAGGAACCTTCTCCTGCGCGCGGTATGGGAGCCTGCCCCGGTGATTGAGAAGAGTCTGTATCAGCTGTACGGAGAATACCGGAGCCTCGGCACCGTGCCGGAGGCAGACTGGGATATTCCCGGGCTGGAGGAGAAGGGACGGAATGAGCTGGAGGAGATCAGCACGCTCCTGACCGGCTACGCCGAAAAGCTCCCCTCCGGCGGAAGTGATTTTCGCCGGCATCCGTGGTACGGATTCTGCGCGTTTGCAGAATCGGAGACGCAAAGAGAAGAACTTCGGGATGCGCTGGAGGGCGTCTGCGGGATGCTGCAGAGGGCGCTCCCTGTCATGAGAAAGCTGTCTTTGACCTATGATGTTTCCTGCCGCTGCCTGAAGGAGGCGGCGTTCTGGGAGAGGGCATTTGAATTCCTCTCCGCCTCCCGCCTTGTCACAGCCAGGCTACTGCAGCCGGAGGTCTTTAACGAGACCGATCCGGTCCTGGCGGAGCTCCGGGAGAAGTGCGGGCAGCTGCAGGCGGCAAGAGAGGATCTTCTGACGGACTACAGCGAAGAGATCCTCGGACAAAACGGTGCAGAGCTTCTGGAAAGGCTGAAGACCAGGTACAGCGGCAAGGCCTCCAGACTCTGGAGCGGCGAGTACAAGCGCCTCCTGTCGGTCCTTCGCAGGTGCCGCAGGGACGGCGGAAAAATCACCTACGAGGAAGCATGCCGGGCGGCGGAGCAGCTCGCAGCCATGGAGACGATGATGGCTGAATATGAGCAGCTGGAGGCACAGATTTCTGGATATCTGGGCACAGCCTATCAGGGAATGGATTCGGACTGGGATTACCTGTCGCAGCAGATGGATGCGCTGTATGCGCTCCTGGATGAGCAGGTCTACCTCGGAAAGCTTCCGGAGCTTGAAAATCTTGCCGGGGAACAGGAGACAATGGCGGCCTTTGCCGGGGAGCTGAAGGCGGCCCGGAGCATCTGCACGGAGGAAATGCTGCAGCAGGCAGAAGCCAGCTTTGACACTGATGTTCTGGACGTTTCCGGAAGTGCGGCAGCGCTTGTGCTGATCCGCCTGAAGGGATGCCTTCTGTCGATGGAGAAGCTGGGAGAGTGGCAGGAATTCTACCGGGTTCTGGCTCCGCTTACAAAGCAGGGGTATCTGCCGCTGCTGCGCCGTATGATACAGGAAAATATGCCGGCCGGGGCCATGGCGGCTTCGTTCCGGAAGCGGTTCCTGCACCAGTGGATGGACTGCATTACAGGAAGTCTGCCGGGGGCGCCGGAGCTGGTTGTCTTTGACGCGGCCGGGCTGTTCCTGCCGGAAACCATTCCGTGCGCAGCTGCATGGAACCGGGAGCTTCTGGCGCTGCAGACGGAAGAGACCATGCGGGAGGTGCGGCCGCAGGAGAGGGGCTGCACGGAAGGCGAGAGGGCAGCTCCGGCGTTTCCGCCCTACAGGGCAGCGGATCTGCAGCAGCTTCAGTATCTGTATTTTGCAGGAGACCTGCAGACCTTTGTGCGGGGAATTCTGGAAGTGGAGGCACCGCTTTCGGAGGAGCTTCTTCTGAAGCGCATTGTGTGGTGGTTCGGCAAGGATAAGGTGACCAGCGGCGTTTTGATGGAGTTCCAGCGGCAGATGAAGGGCTGTGAAAGCCAGGGGATTTTCCGCAAAAACGGCTTCCTGTATCTGGAGAATCAGGCGGGCAATCCGGACAATCTGGTGCTGCACGTGCCGGGCGACATCAAACGGGAGCTCCGCATGATTGCTCCGGAGGAGCTTGCTGCGGGCATGAATGTGCTGATCCGGCGGGAGGGCATTGCGGACAAGGAAAAGCTCTTCGAGCGTGTGCTAAAGCTCTGCGGGTATGACCGCATGGAAAATGCGTATGCCGGACGCCTGGAGAGCGCATTCTCGCTGCTGAAGACAGGTGGGGGTTGATGCCCTTTAATGTGAACTTTGCAAAAAAGTTACACTAAAATTCCTACGGCTGTAAAAATGTCATGAGCTCATCGTAGCTTTTGCCGCTTTGCAGCTTTGCCTGTCAGATCCAGCCGCCGTCCATGGTGATGATCTGTCCGGTCAGGTAGGCGGGGGCGTGGACGAGCTGCACGGCCATAGCGGCGATTTCTTCGGGCTCGGCAAAGCGGCCGGACGGAATCTCCTCCGTAAGAGCGTCGTGCTCGTCCGGGCTGAGCTGGTGATTCATCTGCGTCTCTACGCATCCGCAGGCGAGGGCGTTGACCGGGATTCCGGAGGGTGCCAGCTCCTTGGCAAGGGCGCGGGTCAGCGCATTGACGCCGCCCTTGGATGCCGAGTAGGCTGCCTCGCACGAAGCACCTGCGGAGCCCCAGACGGAGGAAATATTGAGAATCCGTCCGGGACAGGCAGTATTATCGGCTGCCCGGTTTCGCAAGAACAGAGGAATTGCCTCGCGCGAGGTATAAAAGACCGAGGACAGATTGGTCCCGAGAACGGCATCCCATTCTGCGTCTGTCATATCCTGCAATAGTCCGATGTGGGCGATGCCGGCATTGTTGACCAGGAGCTCAAGATGTGTGATATCGCAAAACAGTGCGCGGACGGCAGCAGGATCCCCTGCGTCGCAGCAGACGCTTCGGACACAGAGCCCGGATTCTCTGTGAGCTTCTTCCAGCTCCCGTGCCAGAAGGTCCAGCGCGGGCATCGACCGGGAGCAGGTCAGGATCAGGTCCCAGCCGTCGCGTGCAAGTGCGCAGGCAATGGCTCTTCCGATGCCGCGGGAGGCACCGGTCACCAGTGCGGTTTTGCGGTCTTTTGATGTGCTGCGTGCGGTATCTGTATTCAT
>CAVJLL010000005.1:0-84695 GCA_963650385.1 Clostridium sp. CAG:508
GCAATACTCGAAAAAGTGCGTAAATTCAAGGACTTCTGCTATTTCTGCTTTTGCAGCAACACTACCGTCTCCACATGTACGGTGTGCGGGAACTGGTCCACCGGCTGAACTGCCTGCAGCTCGTAGCCGCCTGCTGCCAGAATTTTACAGTCTCTGGCCATTGTGGCAGGATCGCAGCTGACATAGACAATCCGGTCCGGCTGCGTTTCCAGAATGGTCTGAAGGCACAGTTCATCGCAGCCCTTTCGGGGCGGATCGACGACAACCACATCGACCATCCCACGTTTATCCGTCCTGCCCTCTTCCTTCATTCTGGCTTCAACGTATTCCGGCAGGACCTCTTCCGCCTTTCCCACACGGAAGGCAATGTTCGTAAGTCCGTTTTCCTTGGCATTTTTCCGCGCATCCTTAATGGCATCCGGAATGACCTCCACGCCATACACTTCTCCGGCATCCTCCGCCAGAAAGCATCCAATCGTGCCGACGCCGCAGTACAGATCCCAGACTGTTTCCGTGCCGGTAAGCTGTGCATAGCAGCGTACAATGCTGTAGAGGCGTTCCGCCTGGTGGGGATTCACCTGATAAAACGAGAGCGGCGAAATGCGGTAGGTGATGCTGCGCAGAGAGACTCCAAAGCGCACCTGTCCGCCCTCATATTGCGCCGGCAGGACATGCATGGTATCCTCGATTGCTTCTTTTCCCCAGAGCACACGCCCTTTCTGTCCCATGATCACATTGGTTTTCTCGGTGTTGCTGTTAAGGCAGATACTGACAATCTCCGGTATCTCCTTCAGCCGTTCCACCAGCTTCTCTTCCTTCGGAAGCTTCGTGCCGTTGATCACAAGACATACCATGGTTTCCCGCGAATAGATTCCTGATCGGATCAATATGTGCCGCACGAGTCCTGTACCCGTTTCCTCCCGGTAGGCCGGCACATGGTATTCCTCCATGTACTTCAGAACAGCGGCAAGGATTTTCTGATTCTCTTCCGGTCCAACCAGGCAGTCCGAAACCGGCACAATACTGTGCGTATGGCCGGCGTAGAATCCCGCAATCGGCCTTCCGTCCTTCTCTCCGACCGGGAGCTGCTCCTTGTTGCGGAAGCGCCAGGGTTCCTCCATCCCCAAAATGGGATGCATGACCTGCTGCACCAGCTCCTCCGAGAATCCGCCGATCCGCAGCAGCACGTCCTTCACGCGCTTTTGCTTAAAAGAAAGCTGCCGATCATAGGAAAGCTCCTGGATCTGGCAGCCGCCGCATTTGCGTGCAAGTTCACATTTCGGTGCAGTCCGAAAGGGCGATGGCGCAACGACCTCCAACAGTCTGGCAAATCCATAGCCCTTTTTGACCTTCATGATTTTCGCGGTGACGGTATCCCCCATCACCGCATCCTTGATGAACAGGGTAAAGCCGTCCGCCTTGCCAATCCCGGCGCCGTCCGAGCTGATGTCCTTGATCTCAACGGTAACAATGTCGTTTTTCTGAAACCTGTTCTCCACCATACTTCTCCGCTCCAGGCATTTTCGGATGTTGCGAGGAGGGATTGCCATCAGGCAATCCCGAGTGCGCTACTCCGTTTTCCGAATATTGGAATCCAGCAGCTGCTGCCAGCCGAGCCACGCACTCTCTTCCGTGCCGCGCTCGAACATCTCCTTAAAGATCTCCAGCTTGGCATCTGCATTGTCTGCAAAATTCAAGGCCGCGGCCTCTGCCAGTGCCGGCTTCTTCGGAGATCCGTATTCCAGCTCTCCGTGATGCGCCAGAATGCAGTGGCGCAGCTCCGCGGACAGCACCGGAGGGAAATCCGGGATTTCCCGGAGCTTCTCATCGATCATTTCCACGCCGATGATGATGTGGCCGATCAGCTGGCCCTCATCCGTATAGTCATTCTGCGGGAAGCGGGAAAGCTCCCTGGTCTTGCCGATGTCGTGGAACATCGCCGCCGTCAGCAGAAGGTCCCGGTTCAGGAACGGATAATTGTCCGCAAAGGCATCGCACAGCTTCATAACGCCCAGTGTGTGCTCTAAGAGTCCGCCCATAAATCCATGATGCACCGTCTTCGCAGCCGATGAAACCTGGAACGAACGGATAAACTCCTTGTCCTCCACAAAGAACTTGATGATCAGCTGCCGCAGATGCTGCTCCTTGACCTTGTTGGCGAGACGAATCATCTCATCCCACATCGCCTTGCGGTCCTTCTTGGTGACCGGAATGTACTCTGCAGGATCGTACTCCCCTTCCCGGCACTTGCGGGCTCTTTTGATGTTCAGCTGATATTTCTTCTGGAAAACAACGACCTCGCCGACAATGTCGACATAGTCCATCTCTGCAAACTCTTCGATTCCGACACTGCCCGGATCCCAGATCTTGCCGTCGATGCTGCCGGTCTTATCCTGCAGGACAAGACTGTCATAGGCACGGCCGTTTTTGGCGGTAAGCTCGCTTTTTTTACGGCAAAGATATATGCTGCTGACTGTGGTTCCTTCTCTTAAATCCTTGATGTACTGCATATGCTGTCCCTTCTGATGCAAATGGTATTCAGTGCTTGCCCAGCGTAATCCGGCTTCCCAGATTCACCACCAGCGTAACATCGGTATAGTTCTCTCCGCTTGGCCGCTTCAGCTGAATGCTCAGCTGCCTTCCTGACCTTGTATTCAGGAGCTGGCTTGTCAGCTCCTCGCAGCTTCTGACCGGCTTCCCGGCAAAGGCCGTGATCACGTCTCCGCTTTGGATTCCCGCCTCCATAGCCGGAGAATCCATCTCCGTTTTCAGCACATAAGCACCTTCCGGAATGCTCTGTTCCTTCTGCACATTCTCCGGCACATCCGCCGTATGAATGCCCAGATATCCCACCGAGGTTTCATTCGAAAGCTTCTCAATCAAAGGCTTTACACCGGTAATTCCCGTCGCACAGATCAGGTTCTGCGCGTCCGAGGTCTGGTACTGCATATCGATCCAGCCGATGACGCTGCCGTTCATATCCACCAGGATGCCGCTGGCCGTTTTGCTGCCGCTGATGTCTGTCGAAATCTGCTGATAGCTGCTGTCGGTCACATCCAATGCAAGTCCTGCATTCGTAACAACTCCGTAGCTGACAGAGCCTGCCGTTCCCGCAGGGCTTCCGACGGCGATCACCGGGCTTCCAACCAGATCCTCCTTATCACTGCTGCCGAGTGCTGCCACCGCCAGCTGATCGTTCTGCGCAAAGTCCCCCTTGAGAGTTCCTTCATCCACGCTCAGGATGGTAAGTCCTGTAATGCTGTCCTGCGCCAGTACCGATGCCTCTGCGCTCTGCCCATCCTGAAACTGCACGCGGATCTGCTCCGCCTCTGCATAATCGTCCTCGCCGGCCAGAATCAGAAGGCTGGTTCCCTTTTGAGCAACGATCAGGCCGCTTACCGAGCCGCTTCTGTTATACAGATCTCCTGCCCAGTCATAATCTGAGGTGATCACGGACACGGTTACAACCGCCTTCGACGCTTCACCGGCCAGCTCCTGCAAAGAGGCATAGAGCTGCGAATACTCTCCCGCCGCCTCCTGCCGGTCCTCCTCCTTCTGAGTGTCTGCCAGGTCCTTTTTCACTTCCTCGAGGACCTCTTTGCGGATGGCATCCACATCCACAAGGCTGGCTGCCTTTTTCTCCGCTGCTGCCTCCTGAATTTCTTCATCGCTGGCGATCATGTCCTCCGGCGACACCTCATCCTCTGCTGTTTCCTCCGGAAACGTAACAGCCGCAGGCTCCTCCGTCGGCGTGATCGCCCGGTTGATCACCGGCTCCAGCAGCAGAAAGACCGCACAGGCCACAGCTCCGAACAAAACCGCCAGAAATGCCGTAATCGCGGTTCTGCGGAGGAGCCGTTTTTTGTTCAGCGGGCGCTGGCGGATTTCTTCCTTCATAAAATCCGTATTGATCTCCGGCACCGCGGCCTCTGCCCGGTTCCGGTCTTCGGGCGTCTTCGCCGCCTGTCCTTTATCTTCTGATGACTTCAATTCTCTTCCCATGGCTCTGCATCGTCTGCCTGATCGTGCCCGGCCTGCAATCCCCGGATTTCCTAATCTTCCAGATTGTCGTTCAGTCCGGAGCGCTTGAGCGTAAATATAAACTCCGATCCCACGCCCTCTGTGGATATTACGTTGATGTTCTCGTTGTGTGCCCGGAGAATTTCCCGCACAATGGACAGTCCGAGTCCGGTCCCCTTCTTGTCCTTGCCGCGGGACAGATCCGTCTTATAAAAACGTTCAAAAATAGCACTCTGCTCCTGAACAGGAATTCCTATGCCGCGATCCTTCACCGACACAAAGATCTTCCGGTGCTTCTCCGTTGTTTCAATCCGGACCGATGTGTTGGATCTGCTGAACTTGATCGCGTTGTCAATCAGATTATACAACACCTGCTGGATGCGGTCCTTATCCGCATTGACATACAGCACCTCTCCCGTCAGAACCAGCTCCAGCGTCACCTCCCTGCGAAGGCACGTCTGCTCAAAGGAGGCCGCCACCTGACGGATTACGCCGTTGATGTCAAAATCCGTATAATCCAGCATCATTCCCTTTGTATTCAGGTTGTTCAGCGCCAGCAGGTCATTGGTCAGCTTGGTGAGGCGCTCCGTTTCGTTCAGTACGATTCCGATGTACTTCTCATGCATTTCCGGCGGAATGGTGCCGTCCAGCATCGCCTGCAGAAAGCCCCGGATGGAGGTCAGCGGCGAACGGAAATCGTGGGACACATTGGCGATAAATTTCTTCTGATCGTCCTCGGAGCTCGCCACCTTTCTGGCCATGTAGCTCAGCGATGCCGCAAGATACCCGATTTCATCCTCGCTGTCCACCGTCAGCTCATAATGCATATTGCCTGCTGCATACTGTTCGGTTGCCTTCGTTATTTTGCGGAGCGGGAAATATACGATTTCCGTAAAAAAGATAAGGATTATCAGTGACAGGAGAAGAATGATCAGAAGCTCCACATATGCAATATTCAGCCGCCGGTTGGCCTCTTCCTGGAGCTTCTGCTCGCGGTAATGAATGGCTACATAGCCGCTTGTTTTGTAATTCTGCGTGATGGGGGCAAGGACTGAAAGCTGATCCTCCGAAAAGTATCCCCAGAAGTTCCCCTCAGTATAAAGATTGCCGGCAAAGGCAGACGGCGAGAAATCCTCCACCCGCACCTCGGTCTCCGGATCGATCCGGGACTGGCTGTCCACAACCACTCGTCCGGACGGATTCAGCACCATGATATCCGCTTCCAGATAGGTACCGAGCGAATGCAGCTGCTTGTATACGCTGTCAATGGAGGTCTCATAGCTGTAGAGCTCCGCCGCATAGGTGTCCGCGATGGTCGTGGCCTCGCGATAGAGCGTGTCGGCCTCCTGCTGCCGCACCTGATCCACCGTCATGCTGGATACAAAGGTTGCGACTGCAATGAAGCCGAACACCGCAAATAACGCATACGCCAGTATAAACTTCAGATAAATCGTCTTCCTCACGCATTGGCCTCGAATTTATACCCGATTCCCCAGATTGTCGCAATCCGCCAGTGCTGGTTGTCGTGTATTTTCTCCCGGATTCGCTTGATATGCACGTCCACCGTCCGGGTATCTCCGATGTAATCGTAGCCCCAGATCTGATCCAGGAGCTGCTCTCTTGTGAACACCCGATTGGGCTGCGAAGCAAGAAAATACAACAGCTCCAGCTCCTTGGGCGGCATATCCAGATTCTGTCCCATGTAGGAAACGGAATAATTGGTCAGATTGATGGTCAGGTCCGGATAGCGGACAATCTTCTCGGCTCCCGCCGTCTGCGCAGCCTGCTCCTGCGGATTCTGGTGAAACCGCCGCAGAACCGCCTTCACTCTGGCCACCAGCTCCTTGGAATCGAAGGGCTTTTCCATGTAATCGTCCGCACCGAGCTCGAGTCCGAGGACCTTATCAAAGACCTCGCCCTTCGCGCTCAGCATGATAATCGGAGTCTGCGACTTGGTACGGATCTCACGGCAGACCTGGTATCCGTCGATTCCGGGCAGCATCAGATCCAGGAGAACCAGGTCCGGTTCGTAGGAGGCAAAGGTCTGCAGTGCCTCCTCCCCGTTCTCGGCGACCATCGTATCGTAGCATTCCTTGTTCAGATACAGGCTGATCAGATCCGCAATGTTGGCATCATCATCGACGATCAGGATTTTCTGTTTGCTGACTGCCATTTCGTATCTCCTTTTTCTGCTCTACAGCGTCACAATGGTAACGCCGGCATCTCCTTCTCCGAAATCTCCGGTGCGATAGGAGCGAATCCAGGACTGCTTGCGCAGATAGTTCTGTACAGCGGTGCGCAGCGCACCGGTTCCCTTGCCATGTACGACGCGCACCGTATCCAGGTGGGACATCCGCGCGTCATCCAGATATTTATCCAGCGCCATCACTGCTTCGTCCGTTGTCATCCCCAGAAGATTGATCTCCGGAGAAATATGCATCGCCCGCGACAGGTCCATGCCGCCCGCATTCATACGCCCCGACCGGTCCTCGTAGGCACGCTTTAAGGCACTGTTCGTCTTTTTCTTGGCCCGCGAGTCAATGGTCATGCCGGTTTCCTCATCCAGCAGTGCCAGGTCCTTTAACGGTATCTGCGAGTTCATGATGCCGCACTGCACGCCGACCTTCTCCTGGCGGTCCGGGAGCTTGGTCACGGTTCCCTGCATGCCCAGTGACAGCACGCGGACCCGATCTCCGATGTGCAGATCGGACGGCTTGAGACTGGATGTGCGGACAGGCTTTTCGGTTTCCTTCTGCAGGCGGCGCGTCTTCGCGGAAACCTTTTCGCGAAGGTTCGTTCTGGTCTGCTCCATGGCCGTCATGTCGGCGCCCTTGCTGTTCTTGCGGATGGCGGAAATGGCGCTGTCTGCCTGATCCTTGGCATCCTGCAGAATGTTCCGAGCCTTCTCGTTGGCCTGATCCAGAATCTTCCTGCGCCGCTCCTCCAGAGAATCCTCCCGGGTCTTCAGTTCGCGGCTCCTACGGTCGAGATCTGCCCGCATGCGGCTGATCTCCTCCTGCGCCTTTGCGTTGCGCCGTCTCGTATCCTCCAGCTCAGAGAGCACATCCTCGAAATCCTGCGCTTCCTTGCCGAGCTGCTCCCGTGCCGTCTCAATGATGTAGCCGGGGAGTCCGAGCTTCTGCGAAATGGCAAAGGCGTTGCTCTTGCCGGGAACGCCGACCAGGAGCTTATAGGTCGGCTGGAGCGTGTCCACATCGAACTCGCAGCTGGCATTGACGATGCCCTGCGTACGCATGGCATAGAGCTTGAGCTCTGCATAGTGCGTGGTCGCCAGCGTCGTTATTTTCCGCGTGTGCATGAAATTCAGAATGGAAATGGCCAGCGCGGCTCCCTCCGTGGGATCCGTTCCGCTTCCGAGCTCATCGAACAGGCACAGGCAGTTCTTATCCGCACGCTTCAGAATATCGACGATCGCCGTCATGTGCGAGGAGAAGGTCGAGAGGCTCTGCTCGATGCTCTGCTCGTCTCCGATGTCTGCATACACCTCACGAAAAACGGAAAGCTCGCTGTGCTCGGCGGCCGGAATGTGGAGTCCGGCCATCCCCATGAGCTCGAACAGTCCCACGGTCTTGAGCGTCACCGTCTTGCCGCCGGTATTGGGTCCCGTGACGATGATCATGTCGTACTTCTCACCGATGGTCAGATCGATGGGCACGACCTTTTTCGCGTCGATCAGCGGGTGCCGCCCCTTGTGGATGCGGATGATGTGCTCCTCATTGAATTCCGGGCGAACCGCCTCCTGCTCCATGGCCAGATGCGCTCTAGCAAAGATGAAATCCAGCTGCGTCATATTGGCACAGTCATCCCGCAGTGCTGTCAGATGGTCGGAGAGGAGCCCCGATAAGGTCTCCAGGACCTTCGCTTCTTCCTTTTTTTCCTGGAATTCCAGCTCCCGGATGTGGTTTCCCAGCTCCACGATGGCCGCCGGCTCGATGAACAGGGTCGATCCTGTGGAGGACTGATCGTGCACAATGCCGCGGACCTGGGACTTGTATTCGCTCTTGATCGGAAGGCAGTACCGGTCATCCCGCATGGTAACGACCGTGTCCTGCAGATAGGACGCATAGGTCTGCGTCAGCATTTTGTTCAGCTGCACGTGGATGCGGTCGTCCGTGATGCCGATCTCGCGGCGCAGCTTCTTCAGCTCCGGGCTGGCGTCATCGCTGATCTTATCCTCCCCGATGATGCAGCGGCGGATCTCCGCTGCCACCGGACTGAGCGGAACCAGGCAGTCAAAAAGGTCATACAGAGGGTTCTCCTCCGACTCCGGTTTCTCACTGCGCACACGCGCCACGTTCTCCAGAAATCCTGCGAACTGCAAAAGCTCCGGAATCGACAGGCTGATCCCGACATGCAGTGCCTGAAAGGCCGCGGAAAAGTCCCGATTGTTCCCGAAGCTGATGGATCCGTTCCGGAACAGATACCCCAGCGCCGCCTCGGTCTCCTCCTGCGCCTTTGTAATGTCGACAAGATCCGTATACGGCAGCAGCTCTCTGCAGAGCTTCCTGCCGGGGTCCGAGGTGGCATGGCTCTCCAGCTGAGCCGTAATTTTATGAAATTCGCAAATGCGCAGTACTTTTTCGTTCATATACTCATATCCTTGGGATTGCAGAAACGCAGCAATCCGGGATCCGTTGGTGCAAAACTCCTGCTCCCAACCTCAAACGTAACTGTCAAAGCTTCTTCGCAGCATCGCTGCTCCTTAGCTTCTGCACGTAGGAAGCAAGCCGTCCAAGCGCCTTCTTGAGGCTGTCGATGGAATACGCGTAGGAAATCCGCAGATACCCTTCTCCGCAGTCGCCAAAGGCCGTTCCCGGAACAATTGCCACCTTCTCCTCCTGCAGGAGCCTGGTTGCAAATTCGTCGCTGGTCATTCCGAATTCCTTAATGCACGGGAATACGTAGAACGCTCCCTCCGGTTCAAAGCAGGGAAGTCCCATCTCGCCCAGCATGTGCAGGACGAACCGTCTTCTCTCATCGTAGGACTCCCGCATCCTGGCAACGTCCTCATCGCCGTTTCGCAGCGCCTCCACGGCGGCATACTGTGAGGTGGTCGGCGCGCACATGATGCAGTATTGATGGATCTTCACCATCTGGCGGATGATTTCCTCCGGCCCGCAGGCATAGCCGAGCCGCCAGCCGGTCATCGCATACGCCTTGGAGAAGCCGTTGATGAGAATGGTGCGCTCCTTCATGTCCGGGAGCGACGCAATGGAAACGTGCGTCTTGCCGCTGTAGGTCAGCTCGCTGTAGATCTCATCCGAGAGGACGATCAGATCGTGCTTCTTAATAATGGGAACGAGCTTTTCCAGGTCCTCCCGCTCCATAATGGCACCCGTGGGATTGTTGGGGAAGGGCATCACCAGTATTTTCGTTCGGGGTGTAATGGCTGCCTCCAGCTCCTTTGGCGTGAGCCGGAACCGGTTCTCTTCCTTCAGCTCGATGATGACCGGCTTGCCGTCCGCCATCACCACGCAGGGCTCGTAGGAGACGTAGGAGGGCTGCGGGATCAGCACCTCGTCCCCCGGATTCAGGAGCGCACGCATCGCAAGATCGATGGCTTCGGAGCCGCCCACCGTCACGAAAATCTCCGAAAGATAATGATAGTCGAGCTTCTGGGTTCTCTGCAGGTAGGCTGCAATCTCCATGCGAAGCTCCTTCAGTCCGGAGTTGGAGGTGTAGAAGGTCCGTCCCTTCTCCAGGGAATAAATACCCTCGTCCCGGATGTGCCACGGTGTGTCAAAATCTGGCTCTCCCACACCAAGAGAAATCACGTCCTTCATGTCTGCCACGATATCAAAGAACTTGCGGATACCGGAGGGCTGAAGGGACGCTGCCTTGTCTGCGATCAGGTCCTTTCTCATGGCGTCACAATCTCCCGGATATCCTCCTCACGCTTGCTCATAATGGTGCCGTGATCCTTGTATTTTTTCAGGATAAAGTGGGTCGTCGTTCCGACCACCGTATCCAGCGTGGAGAGCTTGTTGGTGACGAATCCGGACACCTCCTTCAGCGTCTTGCCCTCCAGAATGACCATCAGATCGTAGCCGCCGCTCATGAGGTAGACGTTGCTCACCTCCGGGTATTTGTAGATCCGCTCCGCGATGTCCTCGAAGCCCTGTCCTCTCTGGGGCGTCACGCGCACCTCGATCAGCGCGGTCACCTTCTCGATGCCGGTCTTGTCCCAGTTCACCATCGTGTGGTAGCCGCAGATGATTCCATCGTTCTCCATTTCCTCGAGTGCATTCGCCACCTCGCACTCTTCCGTGCCCAGCATAATCGCCAGCTCCCTCAGATCAATGCGGCTGTTCTTCTCAATGATCGTGAGGATTCTCTCCTTCAGTGTGTTCATCTCGTTCTCCCTCCTGCCGCCAGTTTGCTGCGGCATGTATTTCTGTCCGGCTGCCGGCTTCGCCGAAATTCCTCCGGCCGCCGACACGCATTTGCCGGTGAATTACCTCAATCATCCCTTATCCAGTACCTGCAGTATGCTGTCTGCCTCCGGCCGGTTCAGAGACTGGACCTCCTCTCCGTTATGGATCCGCCGGTCCCGCTCTGCGCTTAAAGCCCCGATGGGTCTAGCAAAAACGCCGGCCTGTCCCAGGCGTTCCGCTGCCGCCTCTGCGTCCTTCACCACAGCCAGCATTGCCCCCGCGGAGCGAAGCTGGTACGGATTGATTCCGTAATAGTCCGTCAACTCTATGGTTTCCTGGAAAAGCGGGATCCGCGTCAGTTCAACGTCAAATCCGCATCGGCACTCGTCTGCCAGATCCCAGAGAGCCGCATAGATGCCGTCCGTCAGGACGGGTACACAGCAGCTTGCGTTGATGCCGAGCCGTTCCATCGCCTCCGCCGCCTGCGTCAAAAGGAGCCCTTCCTCCAGTGCTGCCGCCTGCTCCAGAAAACGGGCTGGGAAACGCTGCTCCAGCTCCTGCCTGCGGGCTCTTGCCAGAAGCGCCGTCCCTTCCATTCCGACACGGCCGATGACCAGAAGCTCCCTGCAGCCGGAACCGCCTTCCTGCAGCGGCCGGCACCTGCGGCCCTTTGCAGTAACGAACATCACCGGCCTTGTGACCGCACCGGTGACCTCCGCGTGAAAGTCCTCGACCTTCACCGCCGCCCGCTGTGCCTGCGCCTTCAGCTGATCGACGATCTCCCGAAGGAGTGCTTCCTCACTGCCTGCCGGCAGGAGGACCTCCGCCGAAACCACCTCTGCCCTGGCGCCCTTCGCCGCCAGGGCATTGACTGCGCCGGCTATGGTGCCGGGAAGTGCCCAGGCGGCCTCGATGGTCTGCACGGCCGAAACCGTTTCGAAGGTATCCGTCTCCGCCAGAGCGGCAGGGGCGTTTCCGGCCTTTGCCGCCTCGTTCTTCCGCACGCCGGTCAGGCGCTTTTGCACTGACCGGTCATATACGCTGCAGTCCAGCCCGCCGTTCCGGAGAATCACTGCGTACCTCCGTCCTGCGTGCCATCCGATGCCGCAGAGCTGTCAGAGGAAGCGGCATCTGCGCTGCCGGAGGATGTGTCCGTACTCTGTCCGGATACCACGGCATTGGCGGCCTCCTGTGCCTTTTCCATGGCGGTTGTCGTATCCAGGCCCTCCGCCAGCGCATCGGCGTAGGCTTCATCCGCTGCGTTCTTTGCATCCTCGGTCAGGCTGTCGCTCGCTGAGGAATCAACACCGGCCGCTGCGTCCGCTGCCGCCTTTTTAATGGCATCCACATCCTGTGAAGAAATGGCATCTCGAAGCGCCTGCGTCACATTTCCGGCCGTTCCCACCTTCACGTAGGTGGGCGTCATATTGTAGGTACTGTTGTTGAAGACGTCCTTGCTCTGCTGTACGCCGTCTACCATCACGACCTTCCACAGTCTTGCGGTATAGCCGGTATGGCCAGCCGTGGTCTGTACCGTGCCAACCGCCAGCGACGGATCTTCTTTTATTTTGGTCCCCTCGGACGGGGTCTCAGAGAGTGTCTCGCTGACAAAGGACACCTTGCGGTTGCTGGCTCTGGTTTCTACGCCGTAAACGGTGAAGGTGATGGAGCCGTTGTAGGTGTAGCCTTCGATGTAAACGGTATTGTCCAGGTTGTTCGTGAACTTGAAATCCATGCCGGAGGACTCGGCGATGG
Organism: Clostridium sp. CAG:508; assembly: GCA_963650385.1. Lineage (GTDB taxonomy): Bacteria > Bacillota > Clostridia > Lachnospirales > Lachnospiraceae > CAG-791. The sequence goes on from CAVJLL010000005.1 coordinate 12,171, forward strand.
CTGCATCTGCCGAAGGGTCCACGTACGTTACGATCATGGAGTGGTTGTAGCGCTCGGTAACCTTCAGTTCCGCACGGATCACGGCATTGTAGAGGGTTGTGGAAACCTGGCAGATGCCGCCGCCGAAGCTCTCCACCACCTCATCGCCGGAATAGGAGCCTGCCATCTCATAGCCGTTCTCTTCCGTAAAAGGTGTGATGGTATTCAGCATGGAGAAGGATTCGCCCGGTGCCAGCGTCAGTCCGTTGATCATGCCGCAGGCATTGGAAATGTTCTTCGAGCGGGCGGCATTTCCCGTGGAATAGTAGGTGGTGAATGTGCCCAGCACCGACGTCAGCTTCTGCAGATCCTCCGTGGTGGTGGCGGGCTCTGTGGTCTCCATGTCCAGATCGATCGTGGCGTCCTCGCCCTTCCACTCGGTCGTCAGATAGCTGTAAATCTGCTTCACCGATTCGTCTTCGTCAATGGCAACGCCTTCACTGCCTTCCGTATACTGAAATCCGCCGTTGGCCCGCGTCATAGAGGCGTTGACGGCCTGCACGTTCCAGACGGAGCAGTTGTTCTCAATAAATGTGCGGATCTGATCCTGGTTGAAATCCAGGTCAATGGTAAAATCCGCCCCGTTGACCTCCAGGTCCTTTTCCTGCTTGTACCGCGCGATGATGTTGGCCGCATGCCCATAGTTGATGATCGTGTCCGCAAGATCGCTGTTGGTCCAGGTCATGCCCAGATTCCCTGCGCTCACGGTCACATTTTCGTCGCCCATTCCGTGAATGGTTATGGTCGCGCTGCGCCTTTCCTCCAGAATGGAATCCATCAGCTCCTGCACCTGGTCCTTCGTCATCCCGCCAAGGTCCTGTCCCTCCAGCGTGATGCCGTCCTGAACGGTCCTCTGCGTCTCCGTCTCCGCCGCGGAAACAGTCACCACCAGGAGAGGTACGATCATGGCAATGGCCAGAATGATGGCAATGACCGCCGCCGCGATCTGGCGTCTTCTGGCATTTTTGTTCTGCTGCGCCTGCTTCCTGGTTTTCGCGCTGCTCTTCTGTTCCTGCTCTGTTTTCTTTAATTTATATCCCATATTCTCTGTACCGTCACTGAACCGGTTCCGGGTCAATTTGCAGAATTCCCGCGGTCCGACATTGCTGTAAGTTTTATAAAAAACGGTAACTATTCAGCCCCCATCGTGAATTTGCCTGCAAGCAGTCAATTCACGTTGAAATGTGGCAGGTGCTGAACAGATACAAAAAACGGAAGCGCTGAACTACCAGCGTTTCCGTATATCAACGAGCGACAGACGAGGCTCGAACTCGCGGTCTCCACCTTGGCAAGGTGGCGCTTTACCAACTAAGCTACTATCGCATTCTATATTCTGTCCCGCCGCTGCAATCTGCTCTGCTCTCGAGACGAATGCTATATTACTACATCCCCCCAGGGTCGTGTCAAGCCCTTTTATAGAAATATTATTGCCGGCCGGTTACTGTACAGGTGCCAGCCAGCGACGGGTCTTGGTGGAGTTGTCCGCCACCCCGTCGCTTGGCTGGCGAGTGTACTGTTACACCTGCCGTATTTCAATGTGAACCTTCTATTGCAGACAAATTCACGATTGAAACCGGCAGGTGGTGAATGTGTGGAGCGCCTATGCGCCATCACTGTCTCAAATTTTGAAGAACAGTCCCAGCTTCTTGAGCGGTGTGCGAAGTGCCATATAGAGCACCACCACGATCACGGCAGATACCACGGAGTTGATCAGCGTGACAACGAAATTGATGGCGAAGGATACCTCTGCGGCCGGCTTGCCGAGAATCAGGATCTTGTAGAAATACCGGAGCAGCGGATCGAAGACGGCATTGAAGGCCAGTCCTGCAACGGTGGCGGTAATCACGCCCAGAAGAACCTTGCGGTTATCGGTCTCTGTCGAAATATGGGCCACACGGTGGGCGATCACGCCGACCAGAAGTCCGATCAAAAACTTAATGATAAAAGTGATGGGAGCCTCTACAATGTATACAGGATCGATGAGGTCGGCAATGGTGAGGCCGAGTGCACCGCCGATGCCGCCGTAGAGACTGCCGAGGAGCAGTGCCCCCAGAACAACGAAGGCGTTCCCCAGGTGGACGGATACCTGTCCTGCCCCCGGTGTCGGGATGCGGATGGAAAGATAGGTAAATACAACATAGGTGATTGCAGCGAAGACGCCGGCGAAGACCAGCTTCTTAATCTGGCTGTCCTGGGCTTCGAGAGCCGATGCAGCAGCGGTAGTTTGTGTGCTCATAATAATACTCCTCCTCATACTCCTCATAGGTGTTTTCAGTTCATCCGGATTAAGTATCAGTATATGCACAAGTGGATTGCTCACAACATCCAAAACATAAACAATTGGCCAGTCCACTTTTGTTTTTATTCAATTGAAACGCATTGCAAATCAAACCACAGCAGAAGGGAAGGGGAAAATGAACAAGAACAATTTTGCGCTTTCGGCTCCAAAGGGCTGGAACAGCTATGACTACTACGACACCTCCGTCACGGAAAAGGAGATCATGGCCAACGCCGATTATATGGCAGAGCATCTGAAGAGCTTTGGTTATGAATACATCGTGGTTGACATCGAATGGTATTCCCGGGATGCCGGCACGAGACGCCCCGAGGTGCAGTACATTCCCTTCGGCGACGACGCCATGGATTCGTACGGGCGGCTTCAGCCGGCAGAGAACCGCTTTCCCTCCTCTGCAGACGGCTCCGGCTTCACGCAGCTCGCCGCCTATGTACATAATCTCGGCCTGAAATTCGGCATCCACATCATGCGAGGCATTCCCCGCGCGGCAGCCTTCCGTCATCTGCCGGTCCTCGGTACGGATACCACAGCCGATCAGGTTGCAGATCCTTACTCCATCTGCCCGTGGAACCCGGATATGTACGGCGTACGGAACACGCCCGACGGACAAGCCTACTACGACTCTCTGATTCAGATGTATGCGGACTGGGGCGTCGATTTCATCAAGTGCGATGACATCTGTGATTCCAGACAATACCCGGACAACGGACTGACCGAGGTGTTTTCCGGCTGGCACGAGACAGAAATGATTCATAAGGCGATCCTTAAAACCGGACGCAGCATTGTTCTGTCCCTGTCTCCGGGACCGGCCCATGTGGACAAAGCCTGGTTCTACGCGCAGAACGCCAATATGTGGCGCATCACCGATGACTTCTGGGACAGCTGGCCGCTCCTGCTGGATATGTTCCAGCGCTGCGAAAAATGGCAGAACCACGTCTCCTGCGGCTGCTATCCGGACTGCGACATGCTCCCCATCGGTGCAATCGGAAAGACCTTCGGCAGTGAGCGCCGCTCCGCCTTTACTGAAAATGAGCTCCGCACCATGCTGACGCTCTGGAATATCTTCGGAGCACCGCTCATGATCGGCGGCGAGCTGACGCTTCTGAATAATAAAGAGCTGCGCATGCTCACGAATAAGGAGCTCCTGACACTGAACGACGGGCAGCACTTCGGACAGCAGGTACAAAGAGATTCCGAGACCTCGGTCTGGACGTGCACCGACTGTCACGACGGAACCATTACCGCTGCCATCTTCAACCTGTCCGATGAGGACGGAGAGCGCACTGTTTCCTTTGAGCAGCTCGGTCTGGCGGCACAGGACGGCTCCGCCCCCGATGAAATCCGGCTTCATGAGCTGTGGGATAAAACAAATCACACCGCTCGCGGCGGTGTGATTACGGCCGGCATTCCGGCCCACGGCGTAAAGGTTTACCGCCTGCTGTAGAGAACGCCGATGGATCGCTGTCAGCGGAACAAGAATTCCCTCTGACAGATGAACTCAGGTCTTTTCCTTATGACGGCGAATGTACCGCACATACAGGAAAAGGCCTGCTGCAGCTGCAGCGCACAGCGCAGTATACAACAGCACCTCGGAGGAATCTCCCGTCCCTTCGCCCCGGCTTGCCGGCTGTGTCTGCGCACTTTCTGCCTCCTGCGGTTGGCTGACCGCCTCCGCCGGCGCCGTCTTTGTTTCCTGCGCCTTCACCTCGGCTTTCGCCGGTTTCCTGGTTGTCTTCGGGCAGACCTTGCAGTTCCAGTCCCGGAAGGACAGATTGCTCCCGCTTAAGGTCGGAACAGCTATGATCAGCGGAAGCGCCGTTTCATAGGCATCCTCTTTGTCCGCACCGCTCTGCCAGATCAGATATATACCGGCGGACAGGCCATTGCAGTACGCATTTCCTGCTGCATCCGTTTCCTGTGTCCGGGTCGTCTTTTTCTGCGAGGAATCCAGCTTCTCCCAGGCCGTAAGGAGCTTTTGTGCCGTGTCCTTATTGCTCCAGAAGGATGGCTCCCGCGGATTCAGTCCGCTCCCCTCATATTCCGAACGCAGTGTGTACACCGCACCTTTATCATTCAATTCTGTATCGGCAACGCATACAACCGAGAACTCTGCTCCCTGCACTGCTGTTTTCCCACTGTCGCAGGTGTACGAAATCTGAACCTGTCCCGTTTTCCCCGCCTGCACCGGCAGGACAATGCCCGCCAGCAGCACAATTGTCATCATTGCCGGCATCACGCAGCTTACCAGCTTTTTCATCCTAACCTCCTGCATTTCCTTTTTGCCCTTTCCAGATCAATGGTCCATATCCACAAAAGCCGGCATATTCCTGCCGCTGCTCCGGCCGCCGCACAGCCAAGGACCAGAATCGGCTGCCGGTACCAGCGGCGCTTCACGGTATTTCCTGCATTCGTTCCGTTTTCCGCTTCTGCGGCCCCCTCCGCGCTCTCCAATACTCCACCTGCTGCCGTATCCGGCTGCTGCAGCATTTCCTGACGGGTGAGTGCTGCCTGCAATTCCTCCAGCCTCGTCCCTGTCACGAGCAGCCGGTGCGTATTGATGCCGTACGGCGTACAGGTGACCAACGTAATCCGGTCCTCTCCGTCTGTGATCCGCAAATTTTCCGTCTCCTCCGGCAGCACCGTCTGAATCTGTGTCACCGAATACGTCAGCTCCTCTCCCAGAACCGAAACCGTAAAGGTATCTCCGTACTCCAGCTGATCCAGATCCGTAAACAAAGCCGCAGACGGAAGTCCTCTGTGCCCGGTCAGAACTGCATGCGTTCCCTCGCCTCCGACAGGGAGGCTGGAGCCCTCCAGGTGTCCCACTCCCTTGGCCAGCACCTCATCGGTCGTTCCATGATAGATTGGAAGGTGTACCAGTATTTTCGGAATCTCCAGATATCCCATAATTCCGCTTCCGTCCATGTCCAGCACTTCTTCATAGGTTCTATGCTCCTCCTTGGTCGGTTCACAGCGCATTCCTCCGCCCGCTTCCAGCAGCTCCCGGTTCCACTGCCTTGCCGCTGCCAGCTTCTCCCGAAGCGTTCCGTCCTCTGCATATTCCCACAGGGATTCCCGGTATTCGACAATCATCCGGTCCGATACGCGCTGATTCCAGGCATCGCTGATCAGCGGGTAAAACCCGGTCCCGAGGATGAGCAGCAGCATCAGCAGCTCCGCCGTTTTCCGGGCGGCGCGAAGTCTTACCGATTTCTCTTTTTGCCTGCCAGCTTCCAAATCACGAATCCTCCCGACATCCCTGCTGCCGCCAGCACAAAGCCCATCGTGCCGCTGCCGCCCGCCGACGGGAGCTGCGCGAGCGGTACATTCAGAATCTCCACATGGTCTCCGGATGTCTGGATGGTATTGGTAACGCTTTTGTCCTTCTCGACCACAGGGTTGGATGTGTAGGTCATGGTTCCTGCTGTCTTCTCACTGCCGTCAGCCAGCATTTCCTTCGTTGTGACGGTATAGCTGGTCATAACGCCGTCCTCCCGGTAGGAGGCCGCAATCGTGATGTGGTATTTCCTGTCGTTGACTGCATATCCGGTCGGGGCACTGCTCTCCTGCAGGTAATAATCCCCTTCCTGGAGACCGGTGACGCTGATGCGGCCGTTTTTGTCCGACACCGCCTTTTTCAGCAGCTTCGTCATCGCGGCATCCTGATAGAGCGTGAACTCCGCTCCCTCCAGGGCGTATTTACTCCTCTGGGTACTGCCTGCACCGGTTCCCGAATAGGTTGTATTCGTCTTCTCGTAGCTGCCGCCCGCCTTTGTAACCTTATTGAGCTCCTCGGTTTCTGCCTGCTGCGTCTTGGTCCCCTCCTGGTCGATATTGGCTCCCAGCCCGAAGGTGTACTGGTAGGTCACCGCCGTCTTTTCCTGCAGAGAACTGGAATCCGCCGGATTATTGGAATACTGCAGAACCGCAACATTCGTATTCTCCGCATAATTCAGCCCCGCCTTCCCGGAAAGTCTGGATGTATAGCGGATTTCCACAGATTTTGTCCCGTTTGCGCGAAGATAGGCATCTGCAAAGGTAATGACAAAGGATGTCTTCCCGGCTCCGTAGCTCACCTGCCAGGTGTCCTTCCCCTCCGAGATCGTCTTTCCGTCTACCACCACCTTCAGATCCTTTATTTCCTCAAAGGCACCCTTTTCCAGCTCATCCGAAATCCGGTAGACCAGCTGCTTGTAGCTGCTGCTGTAGGAAGGGATCGTCATCCCCTCCATCACAAAGGTCAGCTCCTCTCCAATGGCTGCAGAGCACCCGGAAACTGCCTTTCCTCCGCGCAGGACGTATTTGCGCAGGTCGGAAACCGACGATTTCAGATACGCGCTGTCGCTTCCCTGCAGCCAGCCGGAGAAGTCGGTCGTGCCGTCCTGCAGCGTCATCTGATTGGCATCCGCAACATTGACCGACACAACCGCCGGATTATAAACAACGTCCCCCGTGCCGGTTACCAGCACAAGATATTCTCCCGGCTCTGCCTGCAGGCTCCAGGTTCCGGCAGCCGCATTGGTCATGGTAAGCGCCTGCCCCTTGATCCCCTTTCCCGCGCCCTCCAGATAGTCCGCAATGTCGGAAATCTCTTTGGCGGTCGGATGCTGGATATCCTGCAGCTTCATATTCGTTTCATCTACCAGCACATACCCGGTCAGCTTATCCTCTTCCGAATAGGTGCCGCGCACCAGCTGATAGGCCGTCACCTTTGCCTTTTCCTCTTTCACATTGCTGACGCTGATGGTTCCCTTCGGGATTTCCGCAGCATAGGCCGGCAGCGGCGCCTTCACCGCAAATGCAGGCATCAGAACCGCTGTGCCCGCTGCCGCCAGCATGAGCTTCACGCCGCCCAGCCGCCTTTGCTGCTGCAGACCGGCAGTCTTCATGGTTCTTCCGTTTCTTTTCCTGCCGTTCTTCCTTCCTTCGGTCATTATTCCTTTTCTGATTTTCATGCAATACCCCTTTCATTTACCCCGGATCCGAGCGGACATCCGCCGTTTCCATGATCCGCCGGCTTTCTCGCCGTGCCGTTTCCGTCAGTTCACCCTTTGACTGCCCCCAGCAGTTTCCAGGCACCCCAGATGATCGCCAGTGCTGCAGCGCCATAGAAAAACATCTCCCGTCCGCTGCCGCCGGTATTCGGCAAATCAACCTTTTCCTTCATCGGCTTTTCCATGATGTGGATGAGGAACCGTTCCCCGTTTCCTTTTCCTTCCCGCTTCTCATATCCGCAGCCGGTCTTCTTGCAGGTGTGCTGATACTCTGCATAGGAAGTAATATCCGCCGTCAGCGCCGATCCCTCTTTCCGGTATACGCCGACAATCACCGGAATGTCCTCCTTTTGCGCCGTAACCAGCTGTCCGTTTTCCTCCTTCAGTCCGGAGGGAATGGCAATCCGGTAGCCCAGCTCCGGCTCCTCTTCCGGGACAGATGTCGTTCCATCCGGGCATTTCCATGTCAACGCGGTCAGGTGCTCCCCAAGCTTGCCTTCGCCGGTGGTATCTCCGGCTGCCGCATCCGCAGGATCTCCCAGATAGACGGTGGAATCCGTAAACGTAAGCTCCGGGTGGAAAACATGTACGGTTCCCTTTGCTTCCAGATTTGCCGCCTCATAATGACCCGCCTCCAGCGGCTCCACCCGGCAGGTCAGAACATACTCGCCGCAGGAGGCTGTCTCTGCCGCCCCGCTCTCCCAACTCCAGGCACAGTCCGACAGACTTTTCCCTGCGGGAACATCCATAACGGCGACTTTTTGTCCGCTGTCCCTGATCTTCAGTTCGTAATGGAGGGATACATAGGCGTTTTTGGTTCCGTCGGGCTTCCAACCCTCCGGTATATTCATCAGGCTCTCCAGATTGACCTTGTCCGGAACGTATACATTCTGGTCCTTCATTTCAATTCGTCCGCGCAGCTTCAGATCTGCCGCCGGAACCAGATACAGAATTTCCGCCGTCTGTGTGTCCGCGTTTGCATAAACGCCGGAGCTGCTGCCGTTGGTAGGAAGATGATTGCCCCCGAAAATGGTCTGGGGCCGAATGGTAAAAGATACGATGAGCTTGCGTCCGCGAAAGCCCGTTGTGCTCCCCGGATGCACCTGTTCCGAAACGTAATTGGCGGCATAATCAAAGCCGCTGACCTTTACTGCCTCTGCAGAGACCTCTGTCTGCACACTGCCGGTCACGTCCTGCCGGTCGCCCCAGGCATCGCCGCCCAGATAATCGGAGGTAAAAACCCGCACGGAGCGATCCGAATCTCTGTAGAACGGACTCCGGATAAAATCCCGCACCTGTGCACTCGCCCCGAGACCGCAGTCCGCCGTTCCCACATCCTGCGCCATCTGCCGAAAAACCTCTGTCAGTTCGGATGCGGTAGACGCCTTGTAATAATAGCTCCCGCGGCCCTGCACGGTGGTCTGTCCTGCATCCGAACCGTCCCAGGCATTGGGCACATCCATATTCTGTGCATGCGGGTTGTTCGAGCTGACAAGATGCATGAACCGGTTCCCCAGTGCAAACATATTCGCATCGGAGGTGTTGGCATCCATGTCATAATAGGCCGCCGTATAATTCGGCTGTCCGTTGGAAACGTAGGTTGGAAGCGCTCCGCCTGCGTTGACGCTGGCCTCCGGCTCTATGCTGATGGTAAACAGCTCAATTCCCTGCTCCTTCATGGACCTTGCGGTCGCGAGCGTGCGGTTGGCTGTATCCATGACAAAGCCGTCATACTCCTCGTTGCTGGGATAGCCGTCGGTAAAGAGGATCACCGCGCGGCTCCTGCCGGAATCTGCCTCGCCGTTCATGAGCTCTTCTGCATAGCGAAGGCCCTCATCCGTACGGGTGCGTCCGCCGTAGCTCATTGCCTGAATGGCCGAGCACAGTGCGTTTTTGCCGCCCTCGTCAACCGTCGTCAAATGGTTGCGGATTCCGCTCCCCGACGCATCGCAGTACTGCACCAGGCCGATGCGGCTCTGTCTGCCGTCCGCTGCATTCTGGTTCTGCTCTTCAATGGCATTGACAAAGCCGGCGGCCGCCTGCTTCAGCGCCTCCATTCGGTTGGCTGCACCGGGATAATCCAGGCGCATGCTGCCGGAGGTGTCCAGCACCAGTACTACATCCAGCGGAATGCTCTCCCTTCGGCTGTTCCCGGTAATCCAGGATTCCAGTTCGATCTGAAGTGTGCCGTCCTGATTATTCTGCAGGGATTTGCTTACATGAATTCCATTGTTCTGATCCGACTGTGTTATACTGTTCCCATCGGTGCCTGAGACAGCGATCTCTTCCGCCGTATACGGCCGGAGCTCTTCCGGACGTTCCTCTGCATTCGCAGGAAGAATAAATCCCCCCAGCGACAACAGCATCGACGCGGCAATGGCTCTTATTCTGCTGCAGGTACTGGCCCGAATTGGCCATGGATGCCAAGGTCGTGTTGAAACAATTCTCTTTCGCTTCATTCCTGTTACCCCCATGAAATGATGTTAGACATGACCGACCTTCGCCGGCTTAATGATCGGATGCACCTTGTGCACAAAACGCATTATAGGGGGTTTTCTCACCGATTGGACGAGTTTGGCACCAGCTGCCGTCAACAGGCACCGATTACCGTTTTATGCAGAAAATCCACATCGAAATCTCACATCTGTCCCCATCCTCCATTGATCTTCTGGCCGAAATGCTCCTGTCGCTCTCCGGAAAGCTGCCCGATGACGTTCTGTTCGAGCTGACCGAAAAAAAAGAGAGCATCACCATTCCGGTTTCACCCGGAGGTCATGCTCCCACTGTATGCTGCCAGCTCTTCCTGGCGGATCTTCTTTATGTCACTGCCGATCGGCATTATGTCCGTTTATTCTGCCGGAATCAGACGCTCCGCAGCCGCCTGCGCTTCTCAGAGCTTGCTGCCCTGCTGCCGCCGGACCGTTTCCTGCCGGCAAGCCGGGGGATTCTGGTCAACCGGGATCACATCATTGCCTGCTCCCGGACAGAATGCACCATGACCGATCACGCGCTCCTTCCGATCTCGCGCAGCAATCGGGATGCCTTTGCGCCTCTCTGTGCCCGTACTCTTACGCCTCCGTAACAACAACGGACCTCATAACCTGCGGAACACGCGGTGCATCGCTCCAGCCCGTCGGTACGGATGCAATCTCATCCAGTACATCCAGTCCCTCTGTAATTCTGCCGAAGGCAGCATACTGACCATCCAGATACGCTGCGTCCTGATGCATGATAAAGAACTGGGAGCCTGCCGAATCCGGATCATTTGCCCGGGCCATCGACAGCACGCCTCTTGTGTGCTTCAGATCATTGGCAACGCCGTTTGCCTGGAATTCGCCCTTAATGCAGTAACCGGGGCCGCCGGTTCCGTTGCCCTCCGGATCTCCGCCCTGAATCATAAAGCCCTTGATGATCCGGTGAAAGGTGAGACCGTCATAGAAGCTCTCATCGCAGAGCTTTTTGAAATTCTCCACCGTAATGGGTGCGGTCTCCGGGTAGAGCTCTCCCTTCATGACCTTCCCGTTCTCCATGGTAATGGTTACCTGATATGTCTTTGCCATATTTACCTCCCTATGCCGCTGTTTTACAGCGGCGGCCTGAGGAGAATTTCGCGAAGGCGAATTCTCCGATAGAGTTACTACTGCAGCAGGTCCCGATGATGGAAGCTCTTCCTTCCTGCCGCATAGTCTGCCACAACCTGCCCGTGTCCGAGCAGACGGTACTTGTACGTTACAAGCCCCTCCAGTCCCACCGGGCCTCTGGCATGAAGCTTTCCCGTGCTGATGCCGACCTCCGCTCCGAAGCCGTAGCGATAGCCGTCCGCAAACCTTGTGGAGCAGTTCCGGTATACGCCGGCACTGTCCACCCGCTGCATAAAGTACTCCGCCGCAGCATCATCCGTTGTCAGAATCGCATCGGTATGATGAGAGCCGAAGCGGTTGATGTGCTCCGCCGCCTCCTGTACATCATCCACCAGCTTGACGGAAATGACAAGATCATTGTACTCCACAGCAAAGGCATCCTCTGCCATAACGTGCTCCGCTGCAATCTGGGGCAGGATGTCTGCCGCCTCCTTCGTCCCCCGAAGCTCTACGCCGGCTTCGCAAAGAGCCGCTCCGACTCTCAGCAGAAACTGCGCAGCGATCCTCCGGTTTACGAGGAGCGTCTCCACGGCATTGCAGGCCGCCGGGTACTGGGTTTTGGCATCGACGATAATCGGTACGGCCGCATCCTGATCTGCCTTCTCATCCACATAGATGTGGCAGATTCCGCTCGAATGTCCCATGACCGGTATCTTTGTGTGCTCCATGATATAGCGGACGAATCGGTTGGAGCCGCGCGGGATCAGAAGATCCACGTCCTGATCGCAGGCCAAGAGCTCATCGATTTCCTGGTGCTGCTCCGCCTGAAACAGACAGTCCTCCGGCAAGCCTGCCGCCGTCACCGCAGCCTTAATGACGTCAAAGAGGACACGGTTGGTTTCTCTCGTCTCCTTGCCGCCCTTTAAAATGGCGCAGTTCCCGCTCTTGATGCAAAGGGATGCCACCTGCACCATCGCGTCCGGCCTTGCTTCAAAAATAACGCCGATCACGCCGATGGGCACGCTGATGCGCGTCAGCGTAAGCCCTTCATCCAGCTCTCTCTCCAGAAGCGTTCGCCCGACCGGGTCCGGCAGCGTTTCCAGCTGACGAAGTCCCGCAATGCTGTCCCGGAGCTTATTCTCGTCGTAGCGAAGGCGCTTCTGGATGGCCGGCTGGATGTTCTCACTCTCCGCGCGGGCAAGGTCCTGCGCATTTGCAGCGAAAATAAGATCCTTATGCGCTTCCAGTGCATCCGCAATGGAGCGCACTGCCGCGTTTCGCTTTGCGGCAGAGGAGGCCGCCATCTCCGGTGCGGCCTGCCGCATCCGTGCCGCTGTCTGCTGTATGCTGCTCATATTGCTGTTTCCTTCCGTATGTTCAGCCGAAATGAAAAAAACCTTTTTTCTTCTCCGCCTCTGCTGTCTGCACAGACAGAATCTTATATCCCAGCGGATCTACTGCTGCGTGCAGCTCATGCTCGAGCATGGGCTTTGGAAGTGCATTCTCCAGCTGAAACCGGGCCTCGCCCTTTCCCGCGGAGGCTGAAACCTTTTTGGCCTCCGGGAACTGCTTACGAATGGCATCTCCCACATGCGCCTCGCACATGCCGCACATCATTCCGTCAATTCCGACTGTTACCTGCACCATATCTGATACCTCCTGATGCGTATCCGTTATCATACCACTGCCTGCACCTTATGCGCCAGCTAAGCGACGGGTCATAGCGGAGTTGTCCGTCACCCTGTCGCCTGGCCGGCGAAGCGGCTGCAGCATGTCCTCACTTCTTCGCCTTAAACCGCTCCGGCACATCCTTGGTGCTGCAGCTACCGTGCGACGCGCAGCCGCTGCACATGCCTCCGCAGCTGCCGATGCCCTTGCGCCGGTCCGAAACAATCTTCCAGATGCACAGTGCGCATAATATAAGAATAATTCCAAGTACGATGAAATCTATCATAGATCTTCCTCTTTTCTATCCGATTTCCGATCCAGTGTCTCCGGGATCAAACGAATTCCTGACCGAACATCATCTGGTGCGGCCTGTGTCGCTTTCTACCGCTTCCTCCTGCCGGTCCTGTGTGTCGCGGTGCTCCGGCTTTTTGAAAAAGCCGATGACGATGCGGATTCCGATAATGAACAGAATTGCCAGGATGATCAGAATTATAATATCCGTCTGATTGATCGGCACGTTTATTTTCATTGTTGGCCTTCTTTCCAAAAAAGGACCCACAGACATCTCGTCTGCAGGTCCTTCTTTTATATTTGGTATATGCTCGGTCAGTTATGCCTTTGCAGCCTTGTTCGGATCCTTGCGGAACAGAAGGTACAGAACTGCTGCCAACAGAACAATTGCAACAACCGTTGCTGCGCCGAATGCAACCTGTCCGATTGCTACGCCGACCAGCTGATAGATGATCAGTGTTACGCAGTAAGCGGCAATGTTCTGGAACAGAATGGAGAACCAGAAGAACTTGCGCTCGCCGATTTCCTTTGCCATGGTGGAGATAGCAGCCAGGCACGGTGAATCAAAGCAGTTGAAGCACAGGAAGGAAATTGCTGCGATGCTCGTCGGGAAGAATGCCTGGAATGCATCGTGCATGGATACCTCGTACTCCTCGATCTCCTCGCCCAGGGACGACAGCAGAGACATCGTGGAAACGATACCTTCCTTTGCAACGAAGCCGGACAGAGAGGAAGCCACTGCCTGCCATGTACCAAAGCCAAGGGGTGCAAAGATCGGAGCAAGAACACCGCCGATCGAAGCCAGCAGAGAGTCTGCAGACTCAACCAGTCCGAACGTTCCGTCCACGAATCCGAAGCTGCCGAGGAACCACATTACTGCACAGCACAGGAACAGGATCGTACCTGCCTTCTTGATGAATGCCCATACACGCTCCCATACGTGAAGGAGAATGCCCTTCAGGGAAGGAAGGTGATAAGCCGGGAGCTCCATAACGAACGGCACCGGATCTCCGGCGAAGAACTTCGTCTTCTTGAGGATGATGCAGTAGATAATAACCAGTGCGATGCCTGCAAAATACATGCACGGAGCCATCCACCATGCGCCGCCCATCAGATAGCCGGCGATCAGTGCAATAACCGGGAGCTTAGCTCCGCAAGGGATCATCGTTGTCGTGATCATGGTCATCCGGCGGTCCTTCTCGGACTCAATGGTACGGGTGGACATGATGCCGGGAACGCCGCAGCCGGAGGAGATCAGGAACGGGATGAAGCTCTTTCCGGAAAGGCCGAACTTGCGGAAAATACGGTCCATGATGAAGGCAACTCGTGCCATGTAGCCAACGTCCTCCAGGAAACTCAGGAACAGGAAGACAATGGCCATCTGCGGAACAAAGCCGATCGGTGCTGCGATGCCGCCGATGATGCCGTCAACCACCAGCGAAATCAGCCAGTCGGATGCGCCGGCATTGGTCAGAAGCGTCTCTACACCGGGCTGAATCCACTCGCCGAACAGCGTATCGTTCGTCCAGTCGGTAACCACGCCGCCGAGGGTGCTGACAGACACATAGTAAACCAGGAACATAACCGCAGCAAAAATAGGAAGCGCCAGCCAGCGGTTGGTAACAATGCGGTCTACCTTATCGGAGGTGGTCAGCGCGCCGGGCTGCTTGCCCTTTTTCACCGTCTTCTTAATCAGATCGGTGATGTAGGTGTATCTCTGGTTGGTGATGATGGACTCGGCATCATCGTCCATTTCCTTCTCGCAGTCCTTGATGTGCTCTTCCATGTGGCTCATCAGCGAGGAATCAATGGTGAGCTTCTCCAGGGCCTTTGTGTCGCGCTCAAAGATCTTGATCGAGAACCAGCGAAGCTCCTGCGGATCTACGATATTCTGGATGGACTCCTCAATGTGTGCGATTGCGTGCTCTACACTGCCGGTGAAGACATGAGGAAGCTCCTCCTTCTTGCCGGCCTTTGCAGCCTCGATGCAAAGGTTTGCCGCATCCATGGTGTGCTCGTTCTTGAGAGCGGAGATCTCGATGACCTTGCAGCCAAGCGCCTCGCCCAGCTTCTTGATGTCGATGTTGTCGCCGTTCTTGCGGACCAGATCCATCATGTTGATGGCGATGACCACCGGGATGCCGATCTCTACCAGCTGTGTGGTCAGATACAGGTTACGCTCAATGTTCGTGCCGTCTACGATGTTCAGGATGGCATCCGGCTTCTCGTTGACCAGATAGTTACGGGTAACCACCTCTTCCAGTGTGTACGGGCTCAGAGAGTAAATACCCGGAAGGTCCTGAATGATGACATCCTTGTGATCCTTCAGGCGGCCTTCCTTTTTCTCTACGGTAACGCCCGGCCAGTTGCCGACGTACTGATTGCTGCCGGTCAGGTTATTGAACAGAGTGGTTTTACCGCAGTTCGGATTACCTGCCAATGCGATTTTGATTTCCATTTGCTGCTCCTTCTTTTTCTATAGCTATCTTTTAAAGCACTGCTTTTATGGCACCTGTTCAGCACCTGCCGCATTTCAACGTGAACATTCTGCCCGCAGGCAAATTCGAGATGGGTGCTGAATCGTTACCTATATGATGCTCAGGCCATCTCCAGGATGTCTGCATCCTCCTTGCGGAGTGAGAGCTCATAGCCGCGAACGGTAACCTCAACCGGATCTCCCAGCGGAGCCACCTTGCGGACATAAATCTCTGTCCCCTTGGTAATTCCCATGTCCATGATGCGTCTCTTCAGTGCACCCTCGCCATGAATTCTGACGACGGTTGCTGTCTGTCCGACCGCAACGTCTCGAAGTGTCTTCATTCTCAATCCTCCTCATGTTCTTAGTTAATCATGATCTTGGTCGCCATCTCCGCAGTAATCGCCAGTCTGGATTCCTTCAGATTTACGATGATGTTGCCGTCTCCGCCTGCGGCGATAATCTCCACCTGTGTGCCGACAACAAATCCCAGATCCTCCAGATGCTTCTTTGCCTCAACG
This sequence comes from Clostridium sp. CAG:508, assembly GCA_963650385.1. GTDB lineage: Bacteria > Bacillota > Clostridia > Lachnospirales > Lachnospiraceae > CAG-791. Next base: position 28,037 of record CAVJLL010000005.1, read on the forward strand.
CTGCCGCCGATTCTGGCAACCAAAACCTTGTCTCCTGTCTTTGCAAATGCCAATGGCATCATGGCTGTGGCCTCCCTCCTGATCCAAAGCTGCAGGAAGTTATCCTGTATTTACAAGGAAAAGCCTCATGCATCAAATGTTATAATCGAGTAATCGCAATTAGTTTATCTTAACTAACGCGTCCCACAGTTTACGCTTGCTGTATCGGTTTGTCAACTACCTTGTATAGTTTGTTGTAATAGCCCTCGCACGGAGTCGTTTTTGCCGAGTGGCCCAACGGGCCATCTTGTAGCCGACGAAGTCAGCGTAACGTCCCCGGGACGGACAACTCCGCCAGGACCCGTCGCTGGCCGGCTTCTTTGCAGCAGCAAAGTTCCGTTTCCTATCATTTCAATATGATATCAGCAATTATAGCCCGTACCTTCATTGACACGGACCCGTTCTGTGTTAAACTAATCTGGACTTTTGACCTTATGAGGAGGCGTTATTATGAATAAGAAGTTTGGCATTAAAGAGGTTGTTGCAATCGGTATCGGCACGGCACTGTTCGTCGTTCTGACCGAGGTTCAGATCCCGATCGGCATTCCGAACACATCCCTTCAGCCCAGAATGGCTGTCCTTGCATTCCTTTCTGCTGTATTCGGACCGCTGGTAGGCGCGATCATCGGACTGCTCGGCCACGCGCTCGGCGATGCTCTTTTCTATGGCTCGGTATGGTGGAGCTGGGTATTCCCGGAGGCAGTTGTAGGAATCGCCATCGGTGCATTTGCAAAGAAGTTCGCGGTTCGCGAGGGCGGCTTTGATAAGAAGGGCATCATTCTCTTCAACATCGTTCAGATCGTCGCCAATGCTGCTGCATGGATCCTGGTTGCTCCGGTTCTGGACATCGTTGTCTATGCAGAGCCTGCCAACAAGGTTTTCCTGCAGGGCGCATTTGCTTTCCTCGGCGACATCATCATTGTCGGCGTTCTCGGCTCTCTTCTTCTGGCCGGTTATTCCAAGGTTGCCGGCAAGTCCTCCAGCCTTTCCAAGGAAGACTGATTCAACCATATTTCTGTCATTATCATCGGAGCAGTCGGCTGCAGGCCGGCTGCTCTTTTCCAACGGAGAAGCCATGGCTGCTATAACAGATACCGCATCATCCCAGGAAGCTCGTAAACCAATCATTGAATTCCGCAATTTTTCCTTTCGCTACCGGACGCAGACCAAAAATTCCCTGAATGACATCAATCTGAAGATTTATCCCGGAGAGAAAATACTGATCGCAGGCCCGTCCGGGTCCGGCAAGTCCACGCTGGCGCACTGCATCAACGCGCTGATCCCCTGCTCCTTCTCCGGAGAAACCAACGGGACGCTGGAGGTGGCAGGACTGGTTCCGGCCGAGGCCGGTATTTTCGGAATGTCCAAGAAGGTGGGCACCGTTCTGCAGGACACCGACGGTCAGTTTATCGGTCTTACGGTCGCGGAGGACCTTGCCTTTGCACTGGAAAATGACGCCGTCCCGCAGGATGAAATCCATCAGAAGGTCGACGCCGTCGCGGACGAGCTGCGCCTGAAGGCGCTTCTGCATCACGCGCCCGGTGAGCTGTCCGGCGGCCAGAAGCAGCGCGTCTCCATGGGCGGCGTCATGGTGGATGACGTGCAGATTCTTCTGTTTGATGAGCCGCTGGCCAACCTCGACCCGGCCACAGGTCAGAAAACCATTGCGCTGATCGACAATATCCTGCGGCAGCGCGATCTCACCGTGCTGATCATCGAGCACCGGCTCGAGGACGTCCTTTACCGCGACGTTGACCGGATTATTCTGGTCAACGACGGGCGGATCATCGCCGATCAGACGCCGGACGAGCTCCTGTGCACGGACCTTTTGGTCCGGCAGGGCATCCGCGAGCCGCTCTACATTGCCGCTCTGAAGTACGCCGGCTGCACGCTGCAGCCGGGCGATCACCCCATGCACGTGGACACCATGGAGCTGGAGCGTTTCCGAGAGCCGGTGCAGCACTGGTTTCATGCCGAGCCCATTCCGCAGAAAAAGAACAGCAATCTGGCCGCGCTGGAGGTCCGTGATCTGTGCTTCTCCTACTCTAAGGGTGAGTCCGTTCTGCGGAACGTATCCCTGCAAATCCGGAAGGGAGAAATGGTCTCGATTGTCGGGAGGAACGGCGCCGGCAAATCCACACTCTCCTCGCTGATCTGCGGCTTCCATACCCCGGATTCCGGTCAGATCCTGCTGAACGGGAGCGACATATCCCCGCTTTCCATCAAGGAGCGCGGCGAGCAGATCGGCTTTGTCATGCAGAGCCCCAATCAGATGATCAGCAAGCCCATGATCCGCGAAGAGGTTGGACTGGGCCTTGCCGTACGGGGCGTGGATCCTGCAGAAATCAACCGGCGCGTCGACGAAACGCTGAAGGTCTGCGGCCTGTATCCGTTCCGGAACTGGCCGGTAAATGCACAGAGCTTTGGCCAGAAAAAGCGCGTAACCATCGCCTCCATTCTCATCATGAATCCGCAGATACTGATCCTGGATGAGCCGACGGCAGGGCAGGATTACGCGCATTACACGGAGATCATGGAATTTCTGCGCCGCATCAACCGGGAGCTGGGCATCACCATTCTCATGATCACCCACGACATGCACCTGATGCTGGAGTACACGGACCGGGCTCTGGTTCTCGCAGACGGACGGCTGATCGCTGACAGCACGCCTGCCAGAATTCTCACCGACCAGAGCATCTGCAGCCAAGCAGATCTGAAGGCTACCTCGCTGTATTATCTGGCTGCGCGCTGCGGCATCGAGGACCCTTCCGCATTCTGTGAACGCTTTATCAGCTATGAGCGCTCCCGCAAGGACGCTCAGAAGGAGGCCGATTAATGTCCCGCATTCTCTCCTATGAAAAAAACGACACCAGGATCCATCGTCTCTCCGGCGTGACAAAGCTGCTCTTTTTCCTGCTGTGGTGCACCGTAAGCGCCATCACCTACGACACCCGGATCCTCCTGTTCATGGTCTTCGTGAGCCTTGTCGTCATCAAGGCGGCGCGAGTCCGCTGGCAGCAGGTGGCCTCAGTTTTTAATTTCATCATGGTCTTCATGGTGCTGAATCTGGCCGCGATTTTCCTGTTCGCACCGTACCAGGGCTGTGAAATTTACAGCTCCCGCACCGTGATCGCCCACCTGTTCGCGAGCTATGACCTGACACAGGAGGAGCTGTTCTATCTCTTCAACGTGATGGTCAAATACTTCACCATTACGCCGGCGATCTTCACCTTCATGATCACCACAGATCCCAGTGAATTCGCCGCCTCGCTGAACGGAATCGGCATCAGCTACAACATTGCCTATTCCGTCGCCATCGCGCTCCGCTACATTCCGGACGTGCAGGACGAATTCCACCGGATTCAGAACGCACAGCAGGCCAGGGGCATCGATATGAGCAGCAAGGCCGGGCTCCTCGAGCGCATAAAGCGGACCTCCAGTATCATCTTTCCGCTCCTGTTCTCCACCATGAACCGCATCGACGTGGTGTCCAATGCCATGGAGCTGCGCGGCTTCGGCAAGAAGAAAAAGCGCACCTGGTATATGGCCAAGAAGCTGACTGTTTCGGATTACATAGTCCTGACCGTCGTTCTGGTATTCTCGGTCTGGGCGATCTGGTTCACCTTCCGCGATGGGTCCCGGTTCTACAATCCGTTCCCGAGCAGATAAGCCGCCCGGCGGCGTTGTTCATCCCCTGTCGCTCGGCCCGCCACATCGAGGATTTGCGGAGCAAATTCGAGATGCGTGCTGAAACAGATACGTATTTAAAAAGCCCCTGTGCGTTTACAACACAGGGGCTTTCTCTATGATCTTTACAGAAATGAAATTCAGGTGTTCCAGTCCTCTATCTTCATATCAATCAAACGAATCCGCCGCATTCGGTCCGCAGACGATTGCCCGCTTCTCCTTCATACGCTCTCTTGCCAGCGTGGTGCACTGCTCCACATTCTCCCGCTCCGAATACATGCTGCAGCCGATCGAGAGATAGATGGTCACGGGGATCGATCCGATCCGGTGGATCCGGGAGACCTCCGCGTGGACGGCTTCCATGATCCTCTGCGCATCCTCCGCCGTCTTTGCCGGAACGAGGATCACAAAATTGTCCAGCCAGATGCGTCCGATCAGTCCCTCTCTGCCGATCGCTGTCTTCATGCGCGCAACAATTTCCCGCAGGAATCGATTGGCTGCGTCGATTCCGTTTTTATTTTTGAAGCTGTTGAATTCGTGGATATCCACATACAGGAAGGCGTAATCCCTGCCCTTTTCCAGGTAGTCCTTTCGGAACTGCTCCCCGGCCATCATAATCCCGTTGATGTTCATGCAGCCGGTGATCGGGTCCATTCCTTCCTCAGTACGGTTTTCCTTCAGTGAGAGCTCCCTGGAATCCACGAACCATATCAGGATTCCGATCACCTTCTCACCGCGGTACAGTGGCTGCTTGTTCACCCAGATGTTCCGCAGCTCCCCCTTGGCGAGGCACTTCTCCGCGCACATCTCAAGGCTGCGGCCCTCGCGGAGAATCTGATTCTCCACCCGGGCAAAGCTCCGTCCCTCTGTGTGCCAGCCCATATCCTCATCCCGCCGTCCGAGAATCTCCGTTACACTCTTCAGATTGAAATAATCCAGAAACGCCTGGCTCGCACCAACGTAGCGCCGGTCGGCATCCTTCCAGCAGCATTTGATATCAGAATGCAGAATCAGACTGGCCCAGAAATCCGTCGGCGATGCCAGATCTGCGTTTGCGAAGATGGTCTGCTCGTCCGTAAAGGCCGGCGAGAGGAGTCCTGCAAAAACTCTGGCATCCGTCAATGCATCGATATCGAGCATGCGCTCCGTTTCCGCAACCTCCAGGATTGCCTTGGCGTTCTCCAGAAGAGCCTCCTGCTGCACCGGCTGCAGGGCCGCCACAAACCGCCTGCGCCCCAGCTTGGAAATCAGAACGAAGATGTGCCGCTTCCAGGAATATCCGCCCTTCTCCGTCCGGGTCCGAAAATAGCTTCCCAGGAACCCGGTCGGACTGTTCTGCAGGCGCGAATACAAGGTCGACATATCGGCATAGGCCAGATACCGCTTCTGATCTCCCGGGAAGATCCGGTCCTTGGCATAGGCTTCCGGATCAATCTTCAGCCGCCATGGCTCCATATGCTGCGGATTCTCTCCGTGATCAAGAATCGTGTGCACCGTGCCCACATCCATATCATCGATGTAGACGTTGTCGCAGGTAAGGTACAGGCTCCGAATGGCCTCATCCATCTCGTGCGTATGCATGAGCTCGGAATCCTCGCTCATGTCCGAAACGTAGGCCAGGAGCATTTTCTTATCATCCAGCTGCCCCAGGCAGGACACATACAGGAGAAAATACCGTCCCTCCACCACAAACCGGACGGTATGCTGTCCGGTTCCGGGCTGAACGCGGCCGACAGCCTTCCGCAGAACGTCGTAGGCCGGAAACGCCTCATCATTGCAGAGATTCTCGAGGAGCGAGGACAGATCCTCTCTCACGTTCTCGAGCTCCTGCTCGAGGTTCCGGTTCATGTAGGAAATCCGGAACCGGCCGTTCTCATATTCCGCCAGTGCAACGGCACGGTCATCGATGAGATTCACCCGGCCGATCTCGTTGTAATACTGCTCCTCCCGCTCGTCCTCAATCCGCCCCTGCTGCTCCAGGGTCCGCATATTCTCCGCAGAAATCGGCGCCGGCCGGCCGAAATAATAGCCCTGGAGCTTCTCGCAGCCGATGCTGCGCAGGAAATCCACCTGCTCCCGGGTCTCCACACCCTCCGCCACCGTCTGAATGCCGATCTTCTTGGCCATGTCGACGATGGATGTGACAATGCTCAATGACCGGCTGCTCATGTCCGAGAGGAAGCGCATGTCTATTTTTAATGCGTCAAAATCGTAGTCCTTCAGGACGTTCAGTGTGGAATATCCGCTTCCGAAATCATCCATCCAGACCTGATACCCAAGCCGGTGGAAATCTTCCAGAGTCTTCCCCATTTCCCGTTCGTTTTCCAGGAGCACGCTTTCTGTGATCTCGACATGCAGCATCTCCTTGGGGACCTCGTATTCCGTCACCAGCCGTTCGACCTCCGACAGGATGTCGCACAGCTCAAAATCCAGGCGGCTTAAGTTAAAGGAAACGGGGACAAACGCATCCTTCTCCTTTCTGGACAACCGGTAGTCCTCGCAGATTTTCTTCAGGACATACAGATCCAGCTTGTGAATCAGCTGGTTTTCCTCCAGAACAGAAATAAACATGCCGGGCGGCATCATTCCGTAAACCGGATCCTCCCACCGGGCCAGTGCCTCCATGCCGCACAGCTTCTCCGTCATGGTCCGCATGACCGGCTGGTAATATACGCGAATCCAGCCGGACTGGATGGCCTTGTCGATATTTTCCAGAATGTAGGTGCGCCGCTCCACCGCCGTTTCCAGCTCGCGGTCGTAATAATGCCAGAACCGCTCTCCGACAGGTTTCCCCCGCAGGCTGTCGGCCGCCGCCTTTGCCTTGTCTCCCGCCGCGATCACGGACTCGGTCGTGCTGATGTTGTAGATTCCCGCGCGAATGCTCAGGTCTCTGTCTGCCGCGATCTTCTCCAGTGCCCGCTGCAGCTCCTGCAGGATCGGCACAACATGCCCGGCGTCGGCCAGAAACAGGAAGTGATCCTCGGCGATGCGGCCGGCGAGCCTGACCGCGCTGCACGCCTGCAGTACATCTGCAAAGCGGCACAGCACCATATCGCCTTCCTCATAGCCGTACCGGCGATTGTACCTTTTGAAATGACGGAAATTCAGAAATACAATCTGCGTCTCCGCCGCCTCACCTTCCGTCATCGCAGTGAGCATTTTCTCTGCATTCCACGCAAAATGGTGCAGGCCCCAAAGGCCCGTCAGATGATCCTTCTCCGTATCAGACCCTGTCGGAATCCGTCTCCCGTCCGCTGATATCCCCATGACAATCTTTTATTCTCCCCTCCGGAACCGATTCGCAGCTGCCAGAAACTCCCGCGATGCAGCCCCCTCTCCCCAGAGTAAACCGGTCCTGAAATGATACCTCTCATTGTAACATAGGTGGGGTACAGGCGCCATCCAGCGACGGGTCCTGAACAGCCTCAAATTTGCTTCGCAAATCCCTGCGACTGCGCTATAATCACGTGAAATGTCACAATTCACCCGCCAGCCAAGCGACAGGACCTGCCGCCGACTGGTGTTTATACAGCAACCGCGGAATCCAACGACAGAATCGGAGAAACTGACATGAGCGAATCATCCGGATCCATCAACAAAGGACGTGCCTCCCTGGCCGGTGCACTTCTCACACTTGCAGGCGGTGCCTGCTGGGGGCTTTCCGGCTCCATGGGGCAGTATCTGTTCAACCACGAGGGCATGGACGTCCGCTGGCTGGTTCCCATTCGCCTGGGCCTCGCCGGCCTGATTCTCCTGACCTTCTGCGCCGTTCGGGGCGGCAAGCATATTTTCGATCCCTGGAAGGATGCGCAGGACCGGAAGGAGCTGCTGATCTATGGCCTCGCCGGTGTATCGGCCTGTCAGTTTCTGTACTTTACGACCATTCAGCTCTCCAGCGCGGCCGTCGGCACCATTCTGCAGGACCTCTCACCCGCAATGATATTGCTGGTTTCCTGTGTCCTGGCAAGGCGAAGGCCAAGGCTGATGGAGATTCTGGCGATCGTCCTGGCGCTTGTCGGTGTCTTTCTCCTCTCCACCGGCGGAAATCTGGAGCACATGCAGGTATCTCCTGCCGCGCTCGCCACAGGCGTTCTCTGCTCGGTCTGCGTCACCATCTACAACATGGTGCCCGGGCGGCTGATGACCCGGTATTCGGTCCTTCTCCTGCAGGGGTGGTCCTTCCTGATGGGAAGCGCCGCCATCGCCCTGATCTTCCGCTCCTGGACCTGGCACTATGTTCCCACGGCAATGGGGTGGTTTGGTGTCGGCTTTGTCGTTCTGGTCGGCAATGTGCTGGCTTTCCCGCTCTACATTCAGGGGCTTAAATACATCGGACCGGAGAAGGGGAGCCTCTACGGCTTCTCCGAACCGGTTACCGCCGCCATCCTATCGGCCACGGTCCTTGGCAGCAGCTTCACCTTCCTGGACGGCGTCGGCTTTGCCGCCATCTTCCTGATGCTGGTGCTGATCTCGGTTTCCGGGAGGAAAAACAAATCTGCATAAACAGCCATAAAAAAGAGCTCTGACCGAATGGTCAGAGCTCTTTTTGGTTTCTATTACTTCACGCCTTACTCGATGACGTGGATCCAGCCTTCCGGTGCCTCCAGCTCGCCTTCCTGGATGCCCAGCAGCGTGGAGCGGAGCTTGCCCATCCACGGTCCGATCTCGTCCATGCCGGATGCCAGTGCGTAATCCGTGCCATGATCGTTGATCTTGCCGATCGGGCTGATGACGGCTGCGGTTCCGCAGAGGCCGCACTCCTTGAAGTTTCCGTCCTTTACCTCCTGCCAGTATACCGGACGCTCGTCTACCGTCATGCCGAGGTAGTGCTCTGCAACGTATACAAGGCTTCTTCTCGTGATGGACGGGAGGATGGAATCGGACTTCGGAACAACCAGATGATCGTCCTGATCCACGAAGAGGATGTTGGCGCCGCCGGTCTCCTCGATCTTCGTTCTGGTAGCCGCATCGAGATAGATGTTCTCGGCAAAGCCCTCTGCATGAGCCGTCACAATTGCGTGCAGACTCATTGCGTAGTTCAGGCCGGCCTTAATGTTGCCGGTTCCGTGCGGTGCTGCGCGGTCAAAATCACTGATCTTCACGTAGATCGGCTTTGCGCCGCCCTTGAAGTACGGTCCGACCGGTGTCGTAAATACGCGGTACTGATAGTCATCCGCCGGCTTCACGCCGATAACCGGGCTGATGCCGAATACATACGGACGAATGTAGAGGCTAGCGCCGGTTCCGTACGGCGGAACCCATGCGGTGTTGGCCTTTACCACCTGGTGAATGGAATCCACGAACTGCTCTACCGGAAGCGGCGGGATCTCCAGACGCTTTGCAGAGTCATACATTCTCTGTCCGTTCATGTCCGGGCGGAAGCATACAATGTGTCCGTCCTTTGTCGTATATGCCTTCAGGCCCTCGAATACCGACTGGCTGTACTGCAGAACGCCGGCATCCTCGCTCATAACGATCATATCGTCATCAATCAGGGCACCCTCGTCCCACTTGCCTGCCTCCGCCTTATAGTTGGCGACATAGCGCTTGTCCGTCTTCATATATGTGAAGCCGAGATTCGACCAGTCCAGATTCTTTTTCTCCATGATGATCCGTCCTCCTCATTCTATACCGCGGTATATCCTCCGCATTGATCCGACAGCGGTTCAGAGCCATGCAGATCTGCAGCAAAAAGCCCTGAGCGATTCCTGTATCCGTTGATTATAAAGCGCTCGTCCGCATTTTTCCAGATATGATAGGTTCCTTTTATACGCCCTTTTATATTTTTTCGGTATAGTCCATTTTCATTTATTGAATACCAACTCGTATGTTTCATGTTACAATGCAGATATCTTTCCGAACGTTTCAGGCACTGTGCACCAGATGTTGTCTTCCGATGTGTTTATACCGGACGTTCATCAATCTGATTGACGCACTGCCAGAAAGGAGTTTGATATGAAATGGACGCAAAAGGAATTGGAGGAGCTCTACCAGAAGGTTAACCATGCATGTTCGACAGACCCCGAATTCCGAAACAGATTTATAAAGGATCCCAAATCCGCAATGGAGGAGATCGCCGGAGCTCCCCTTCCGGATGATTTCCAGCTGCCGCTGATCGAGGCAGACAGCAGCTATCAGGCCTCTTACTGTGTTCCTGAATTCTCATCCGGTGAACTGGATATCCGGAAATTGCAGAGCGTATATGGCGGTGCCGGGGAGGATCAGAGTGCTCCTGCCGATTCATCCGGCACCGGTCCCAGTGATCCGCAATCTGCAATCTCTTTTCTTCTGATCTTTTCAGCCTGTGGTGCAGCAATCTCCGTGGGTCCTTGCGGTGGGGATGCCTGCGGAGCCGCTGCCTGCCCGGCAGATGCATGTGGCGGCAAGGCATGTGCTGCCGCCGCATGCGGCGGCTTTGCCTGTGCAGGCAATGCACAGGCCGTAGAAGGATGCGGCTCGCATATGGGTGTAGCCGAGGCGTCAGTCGTAGCCGGGTGCGGCGTGGCAGCATGCACCTCTGATGCCGCCTGGCTCGCTGCATGCGGATACGATGTCTTCTGTGTCGGTGCAGCTTGCGGTGCCAAAGTTTCCGCTGCGTCCTTCGCCTGTGCCGGTGACTTATGCGGTGCACATGGCTGCGGAGCAGATGCGCTCTGCGGCCTAGCAGTCTGCGCCGCCGATGCTACAGGTGTTAAAGTTGCGGATTTCGGAGGAGCCTGCGGCGCTAATGTCTGCGGCGCAAAATTAGGCTGCATGCCTGATTCATGCGGTGCAAACTATACGGGAACGAACATTGGCTGCAACGCCGATGTATGCGGTGCACACGGCTGCGGAGCAGCAGCGAGTGAAGGAGGCAGTGATGGCAGTGATGGCGGCGCTGACAATGCCGTCGACAGCATTGTCAGCTAGTTCTCCGTCCTGATAAGAAAAGTGTTTATTAAAAAGAGTCAGCCTCCTCGGCTGACTCTTTCCTTTTAACCTGCTTTTCTCCTTCTCTGCCTGTACCAGGCATATAAGCCCATCAAAGAGCCCGCGCTGAAAATCAGCCACATCCAAGATCTGCTTTCATCACCGGTTTCCTGAATCGCAGGACCTTTTGAGACACTGTCTGCGTTCTGTGCATCGAGGGAAATTACATCTGCATTCCGATTTAATATGAATTTCCTGATGCCCTTCACCTGTCCGTCTGCCGATCCATATCCGCCGACATCTCCAACGCTGTGCTTGTACAATAGCGTCCCGCAGCCGCAGTTCAATCCGTCTCCGGTATCCTGTTTGTAAAACAGAACTTCAATTCCGCCCAGCTCTCCGTCACTGCTGCGGCCGTATGCCACGGTATACACACCATATTCATCGGTCGCCTGCAGTCCGCACAGAATGCGGTACCGGTATCCCTGTGCGATTTCGACCCGCACACGATCTCCCGGCTCCAGGCTCGTCTGATCTGCGATCTCCGCTCCCGTATCCGCCCAATACAGCTTCAGCGCATTTTCATCCAATTCTCCTATGGTATGAAGGATCCGAATGGTTGCCGTGCTGCCGTCTGCGCTGATCTCCGGGTCTCCCAGCAATATGTGATCTCCGAATGCAAATACAGTCTGATCCGAGAACACGGCGTTGTACCCCTTTGCTGCCTGAATGGTCACGGTGCTCACGTATTGCCTGCCTTCACGGAACTCTGCATCAGGCAGCAGAATCGTCTCCATTCCGGAGGCGGCATCATACTGACTCCAGCTCACGGAATAGGTGTACCTTCCGCCCGTTACGGATGTCAGATATGTCTGCAGCAAATTGTTCTGAACCTTGCTGTCCAATTTAGAGAGCGACCCTGAAGCCCAGCCATCTCCCACCGGAATTCCTCCCGCCTGCGCAATATAGTATTCCAGATACGCATCTCCCAAAATGTAATTCTTAACGAGCTGTTTGCCTGTCCCGGCTGCCGCACTTGCGCTTCCGGATGAATGCGTGTCTGCATTCTGCCCAGAATCCCTGCTTTGCCGTTTCACTGCAGCAATGGCATGCTGATACAGTTGGTTCTCACAACCGCAGCCGTCGCTGTCCGCTTCTGTGATAACCATGAGCTCAATATGTGACCAGCTGCGTCCGCCGGAGCTTCCCCGGACTACGCGGAATATTTTCTTTCCATCCGCGGTTGTTTCGCCGGTATCGATGAGTCCGCCCATAATGTATACACTGTATCCATCCGCAGCAGAAAGAGTGATTCGATCGTTTGCCTTCAGCTCCTCCTCGTAAGGAATGATCTTTCCGGTATCTGCACGTCGCAGGACAACAATACTGCGCACAGGCTCCGTCACCGGGAGCTTATGGAGAATTTTAATCGTTGCTGTCTTCCCGTCGTCACTGATCTGAGGTGTCCCCACCAGTGTGTGGTTCGCAGCGATGAATTCTGTATTCTGCAGGAACACATGCTGATACTCGTCCAGCGCTGTAAATGTCACTGTGCTGACGTACTGCTGCCCGGCAATGAAGTAACCGTCATCGTCAAGCGGCTGCTCGCTCTTCGTTTGTTCATCGTATCCCGTCCACTTTACATTTACGGTCATGGATCCCGACAGCATTTTGTTCAGAAGCTTTTCCAGCAGATTGTCCTTTACTCTTCCGTATACACCTCTGTATGAACCGTTCTTCCATCCATCTCCTGTCGGAATTCCGCAGCCGTTTACCGCAAATTGCCGCATTACCTTCTCATTCAGATTGAAGTGACGAATTGCCGCAGTATTAAGGCACGCCTTCCATGTGTAGAGATAGGATCCGCAGCCGCACGGAGCGTCTGAAGCCCCGGCGCTTCCCGTTTCCCTCGGCACAACGGAAATTTCAATCTGCCCGGATGCGCCTTCACCGGATGTGTCCTTCTTCACCGTGTAGATGCGGCAGGTTTTCCCCTTATAGGGAATGGTGTCCGTCGTAGCCGCCAGTCCGTTTACGATCTGAGCATTCTTCACACTGCCATTGATCCAGATGATAACCTCATCACCTGCATAGAGGATCTCATCCTTTCCCAGTTCTGTCACTTCCTTTGTATTGTCATCTACCCTGTACAGCGTCGGTTTCTCTGTTTCTTTAAGATTTCCTGTCCTGTGCGTCACCGTGAGTACGGCAGTTTTCCCGTCGGTGCTGAGCTCAACATCCTCCTCTTTTATGTCATGCTGATAAATGGTAAACTCGGTTTCCTTTGTAAATAACGACTTGAATCCAGTATTAATCTTAATCTGCAGCCTGCAGCGATAGTCCGTATCCGCCTCGAAATGGTCATCCGGCTTCACTGCAACCCATGTTCCTTTTTCCTCACTGTCATCCGGCACCCATTTCTGCCATTCGCTGATGCTGTGTGTGTACAGCTTATCATCTAACTTCGTGTTAAACAGGCTGTCCAGGGCCTTCGCCCACTCTTCAGACACCTCTTTTGCTGTACACGTCTTCGTTTTAGTGCTCTCCCATCCGCCGTTCCACACAGGAATGGTGCCAAAGGAATCCGCCAGTGTGCTCATGTCGTTTGCTGTCAATGCATACGAAGAGATCTGATCGGGGTTTACCGCCGCAATCGCATGCTGATACAGCAGGTTCTCACAGCCGCAGCCATCGCTGCCGGCCTTCGGGATAACCGTAAGTGCAATCTGTGACAGCGTCTTTCCGTCTGAGCCTTCCCGAACCACGCGGTATATCTTCTTGCCCTCCGCGGTCACTTCACCGGTATCAGCAAGTCCGGATATAATCGATACACTGTATCCCTCCTCTGCCGAAACGGTAATCCGGTCCTTCACCTCCAGTTCTTCCTTATAAGGAATGCTTTTTCCGGTATCTGCATGCTGCAGAGTGACGATTTTATGCAGTGATTTCACCGCCGGAAGCGTGTGGAGAATCTTGATCTCCGCGGTTGTTCCGTCTTCACTAATCTCCGGCTCTCCAATCAGTGTGTGGTTAGCTGCAGTAAATTCTGCATTTTGCAGAAAAATGTGCTGATACTTTTCCAACAGCGTAAATGTCACTGTACTGATATACTGGTGCCCGGCAATAAAGCAGTCGTCATCCGTAAGCGGCCGCTCGCTCTTCGTCTGCTCATCGTATTCCGTCCATTTCACCTTTACGGTCATGGCTTCCTTCAGCAGGCTGCTCAGGAACGTTTCCAGCTGATTGTCCTTTACCTTTCCGTATTCTTCACTGTACGAACCGTCTTCCTCTCTTGCCGAAATTCCGGAATTCTTCTCTGCAAACTGCTGCATTTTCTCTGCAGAAAAATCCATCCGATGAATTGCTGCAACATCGGTGCGCGCCTTCCATGTGTAGAGATAGGATCCGCAGCCGCACGGAGCTTCTGAAGTCCCGGCGTCCCCAGTTTCCTTCGGAACAACAGAAATTTCAATCTGCCCGGACGCGCTTTCACCGGCTGTGTCCTTCTTCACCGCATAGACACTGTATTTGATTCCCTCATAGGTAATGGTCTCCTTCGTACCGGTCAGGCCGCTTACGATCTGGCAGCTCTTCGTATTGCCGTTGACCCGGATGATCACCTTATCTTCCGCATAGAGGACATCATCCTCCCCCAGCTCCGTCACTGCCTTTGTTTTGTCATCCACCCTGTACAGCGTCGGCTTCTCTGTTTCTCTAAGATTTCCTGTCCTGTGCGTCACCGTGAGTACGGCGGTTTTCCCGTCGGCACTGAGCTCAATGTCCGCGTCATCTATGTCGTGATGGTATATGGAAAACTCCGTTTCCTTTGTAAATAATGACTTGGAATCCGCGTTGATTTTAATCTGCAGCCTGCAGCGATACTCTGTATCCGCCTCGAAATGATCATCCGGATTTACTGCAACCCATGTTCCTTTTTCCTCACTGTCATCCGGCACCCATTTCTGCCATTCGCTGATGCTGTGTGTGTACAGCTTATCATCCAGCTTCGTGTTAAACAGGCTGTCCAGGGCCTTCGCCCACTCTTCAGACACCTCTTCTGCTGTACATGTCTTCGATTTGGTGCTTTCCCATCCGCCGTTCCACACAGGAATGGTGCCGAAGGAGTCGGCCAATGTGCTCATGTCATTCGCTGTCACGGTATACGAGGAGATCTGATCGGGATTTACCTCCGCTATCGCATGCAGATACAGCAGATTCTCGCAGCCGCAGCTGTCGGTGCCGGCATCCGGAATAACCGCAAGCTCAATCTGTGACAGCATCGTTCCGGCTGTGCTTTGCCGAACCACGCGGTATATTTCTTTTCCGTCCTCGGTTTTCTCTCCAGTATCAACAAGCCCATCCACGATACACACATTGTATCCGTCCTCTGCCGAAACGGTGATTCTGTCTTTTACCTCCAGTTTTTCCTCGTAAGGAATGTTCTTTCCGGTATCTGCATGCTGCAGAGTGACAATTTCGCTCACCTGCTTCTTCACTGCCGGAAGCTTATGAACAACAACAATTGTTGCGGTTTGTCCGTCCTCACTGACCGAAATCTCAGGTCTCACCAACTGACCAATCCACGGGCTCGAACTATATGTTGAAAGCGTGTGGTTTGCCACTTTAAACACTGTATCCTGCAGGAAGATATGCTTATACTCTTTCAGCAGCGTAAATGTCACTGTGCTGACGTATTGGTGTCCGGCATAAAAATAGTCATTGTCGCGCAGTTCCCGCTTTATATGCGTTCCTTCCTCCAGCTCTGCCCATTTGACCGTTACTGTCATGGCTCCCTTCAGCTTATCGTTCAGGAAGTTTTGCAGCTGGTTATCCTTTACCTGTCCGTATCCTTCACGCTCCGAGCCGCCTATTGCCTGAATCCCGCGGCTGTTTTCTGTGAACTGCTGCAACATTTCCTCGCCAAGCTCCAGCTTATGAATCGCTTCAATATCCATGCAGGCCTTCCAAGTATAGAGAAAAGACTCACAGCCGCAGGTATAGAGATTACTCCCCTCCTCAATGGCCGTTGCCTTCGGCATGACTGCAATTTCAACCTGATCGGATGTGCCTTCACCGGATGTCGTCTTTTTCACCCGATAAACGGGGTAGTTGGTTTCCTTATAGGTGACGGTGTCCTTCGTTTCTACCAGTCCGCTTACGATCCGGCATCCCTGCAGATTTCCCTTTGTCAGTACGATGACCTCATCACCTGCATAAAGCGTGTCATTTATACTGTCCACTTCGTCTGTTACTTGCTTTTCGCCGTCATACGTCTCCACCACCCTGTACAGCGTCGGTGTTACATCTTCAAGGGAAGGAAGGCCGGTCCTGTGATAGACCTTAATGGTTGCTGTCTTTCCATCACTTGTAAGATCTACCTTTACCGTGTTGTGCCCGGAAATGGAAAATTTCGTTCCTGAGGTGAACACTGCATCGTAATCATCATTGATTTTAATCTGTATTTCGCAGCTGTATTCCGTATCATCTTCAAAATGGTCATCCGGCCCCAGATCGACCCACGATCCCTGTACCAGATCCGGCCCCCATTTCTTCCATCCGCTTATGCTGTGCGAGTAGAGCTTGTTGTTAAACAGACTGTCCAATGCCCTTTTCCATTGTGCAGACACTTCCTCTGTCGTACATTGCCTCACCTTGGTGCTCTTCCATCCCTTACTCCACATCGGAATTCCGCCAAGATTAACAGCAAATGCGTACATATCATTCGCTGATATCGTATACGAAGGGATCTGGTAGGTTGACGCTTCCTCTTCCGTTGTTTTCCGGATCAGTGCATAGATTCTCTTATCCTTTTCTACGTTTCCTTTCCCCTGGACCCATTCCGTATAATGGCAAACGCATTGCAGCACATAGTAATGCTGCATGGTCAATCCGGCCGTATCCATGGCATACGTATAGGTTCCCCCGCGCGGTTCATACGTTGTGACCCCTTCTCTGTTCGGATTCGGCTGCACATCCTTAAAGACCTCAATTTGCGAATTCAGGGGGATCTCCTTCCCATCCTTATCCCTCAGCACAGAATCATTTTTCTCATCCAGGCGAATTCCCTCCGGAAGATTTTCGCCCAGATCATATGCATACAGGGAAAGTGTACAGTTCACATGGCTCGAAATCCATGGTTCGTTTGTATATTGGATTTCAACCGGCAGGAGCTCCGACACATTGGTTACCGTATAATCTTTATCCGATTCCGTCCTTGTCAGCTGCGCCGGCTGATGAATGCTCAGCTTGGTTGAATCAATATTAAATTTATCTATGCCTTTCTGATTTGTAAAAAAGCTAATCGTCCCGTAGCTTCCATAGGTTTCCGATTCGGAACTGCTGTCCCACACCTTCAAAAGGAATGGATTGCACGAATAATCCGCCGCCTTGTCATAAAAGATATTCCATTTTGCTTCATACCCACGCACGCGACCATCCCGATCATCCGCTTCACCGGGGCCCAGCGTCTCTTTTCCTTGCAGCTGAAGATATCGGTTCTCCTGCGGCTTCAGCTCCGACGGTACTGTTTCCGGTGTATAGGCTGTATACGCCAGCGACCTTCCCTGCAATGTATATACCCCAAAATTGAGGTGAAGCTCTCGATCTGTCAGATTCTTAAATGTAACATGCAGCATGATATTCCCGTCCTTATCTGCCGCAACATTTTCCTGTTTCATGCTGCAGGTAAAGGCAGCCGGCACCCCCTTATCCTCTGTATACGTAAAGAGTACCGATTCGTCGGTGTCCGGGAAGAGGATCGGTGTCGAGGTGATCGCATTGGAGCTAAAATACGAGGCCAGCTCCTTCATCGTAATCTTCCCATCTCCCTGATATCCATCCCGCTTTTCACCACTGTCGAGGCTGGAGATATCTGCGCCGTATGTGTGGTAGCTATCCACATAACGGTCATGGCCCAGCGCGTGCTCCATGGCCGAAATCAGCTCCGTTCCATACTCCTTCTGCTGAATTCCGGTTTCCATTCTGGTTGCAGAAGCAATGAAATAGAATTTATGTCCTCCTGCTGCGTTCGCTGCATCTGCGGTATCGGAAGCCTCTGCCGCTTCATCAAGATCATCATAAAACTCTGTAAGGAAGCTGTAGCCAAATGCATCCGACACTGCCTGCACCTGTTCCTGGACTTCCTGCGGAGAGCTCTCCTGTTCGGCATCCTCGTCCTCTTCGTCCAGATCCTCATACAGCGCGGCTGCGTTTACCGCATTTCCGGACAACATTCCTCCGGAAAAGCAGCTTGCCAGCACGACAAATACTTTCCCGTTCAGTTTCTTCAGATTGGACTTCAGCTCGCCGGCGCTGATGTTATTGCCTCCCTCCAGCGCCAGATAAGAAGAGCCGTCTCTTGTCTGGTTTCCATGTCCGATATAGCAGAAGAAGGTATACGAATCTTCATCCGTCTGCTCTGCAGCGGCACTGACCGCGTCCCAGATCTTCGATTTCTGGTCCTCCTGACTGTTGTACGTGACGCCAATCAATGTGATATCTTCACTCTGAAACTCATTGGTCTGACTGAGGGTATCCCGCATTGCCTCCGCATCCTTTTTCGGAGTCTCTCCAAGATCACTACCCGTCATATACACCAGGATAGCTCGCCCCTTCACCTGCCGATCTTCCGAAGAATTTTCCGACGCAGCTGCTGCAGACTTTCCATTGGTATCGCCTTCTGCGGAATTTACGGATGAAGCCTTTTCTGCAGAATTCGACTGCGCATCCTCTTTTGCGGACTCTGTCTGTGTACTGCCTTCGGAGGAATTCGCCGATGCAGCACCCTCCGTGGAGCCTTCCTTTGCACTGCCTTCGGAAGAATTTCCCGACGCAGCACTCTCCGTAGAACCTTCCTTTGCACTGCCTTCGGAAGAATTTTCCGATGCCGCGCCTTCTGCGGAATCTTCCTTTGTACTGCCTTCGGAGGAACTCACCGATGCAGCACCCTCCGTAGAATCTTCCTTTGACCTGTCTTCGGAAGAATTTTCCGATGTTATCGCCGAAGCCTTGACCTCATTCTCTGATGCAGTCTCGGAGTTTCCCTCCGCAGAAGATTCTCCCGTCTCTGCCGCAGAGGAACTCTCCTGTGTGGTTTCTGCATATGCGGTCAATGTGTTCGTCGAAGCGGCCGCAATGGGCGCAAAAGCCAGACCGGCACTCAGCGTAAATGCTATGATTCGATGCCAAAGCTTTGTCTTTTTCATTCGATGCTTCCCCTGTTGTTCATTTCCGCGATACCGCTGCCCTATGCCCGGCAAAGATACCCACGCCAGTACAGCTCCTGCAGCAGATTCAAAACCCTGTCTGTCCCCGCTGCTCCCAGATTCAACCCTCTTAATACGTTTCCCGGCTCCTGCGGATGCTGAAGCTGCTGCATGGCCTGCAGCAGGACCGGATGCGCATCCATGTAGTAGCCCGCATTGTCCGCCAGGAGCACAATTTGCTTTTTCCCCGTCCCGGTGCTGTTCTCCTCCGGAAACCACTTCGTCTCCGTCAGTCTTTCTCCAACCAGCATGCGTACATTGCGGTTGATCTGCACCGGTCTCCACAACGGAAGGCTTCCGAAGGCATGACTTCGGAACAGCTGCGTCAGGCCGCTCCGAAAGCTCTCCGCATCATGAAACTCGGCGGTCCCCCAGACGCGATACCCCTTCGGAAACTGCTCCGACGGGAGCTCCGGCTCTATAAATTCCATCAGGCCGTCCACCATATTCACGCGCACGCCTGCAATGCAGCTGATGCTGTATCGCAGGAGCTTTTCCTTCGGCAGCTTCTTTCCCTGAGCGGCTCTGCCCGATTCCGAATACCGGTTCACCGACTCCGGATTATTGCTTAAAACCTCCACATGCTCCAGCTCCATCGGCGTAAACAGATCCATCAGCTGCCGGAAATGCTGCAGCGATGTAGCCGACATCCGATAAGACACCCGCTGCCGCAGGCAGTCCGGTCCAATCCACGACAGAAGGCTTTTGGTTCTGTCCGGGTCACGCTGCGCCGCTGCCGAAGTTGTCTGCGGAACGGTTCCGTATATGTCCCGCATATCCGCCAGAAATTTCTCATAGTCCGGATTGTCCATCGGCTCTGTCCCAAAGTAGCACGGGCAGCTATCCGCAATGTCCCCCAGCAGTTCTCTGGTAATGGTCAGGACATCCCGCCACAGCTGCCGGTGCTCTTTGGTGTAAAGGTAATTCTCCTGCCATGGCTTCGCCTGAAATCCGCAGAACGGACACTGGACCCTGCAGCCGCTGGATAATTCGAACGCCGCCGGAAAGTAATGTATGTTCGGATGCTCACGCATCGCTGCGCTTTCCAGAAAGCAACGGTTCCGCACGATATTGGCATAACGCCAGAGGCTCTCTGCCGCATACCGGTCCCGCGCCACCAGCCGCTCTTCCTCTCTCACGATCGCCCGGCTCCGCGCCGTATATTCCTTCAGAAACGGATTGGCTGCAATTTCTTCTTCCGCCGGATTTCCCCGGCAAATCTGATGAATTGCATCCAGTACGGTCTCCGCATCCAGCGCAATCCCGGATTTCTTAAAATGTGCTGCGATCTCGTCCGCGGCATGCAGGCGGAAGTCAGGATCCGAGTAAAACCACTCCATCATCCGCTTGCATTCAGCATATTCGCGTGCTGTCATTTCTTCTCTCCGCCCTCGGCAGCTGCCTTCTGTGCTTGTGCCGCAGCCTGAGCGGCCTGTCGACGCTGCTGCTCCTGTTTGGCTTCATAGTGGAGCTCCAGCAGATCCTCCAGATTATCCCGGAAATAGGAACACGAGCTATGCTTCACGTCCGTATGCAGATTTTTCTGCCGGATTCTGTGACATCCTCCGTCACAAATCGGGAAACAGAAGCACTCCTTACACTCTTGCGAATCCAGATAGGAGCATCCCTCCATTCCTTCTGCCAGAAGTGCCATATTCCAATTGTCAAAACGATCAATGGATCCGATGACCTTTTCCTTAAGCCCTACGTCATCCCAACACTTATACAGCTCTCCGTCCGGTCCGACAACATAGGCATTGCGGCAGTTCAGGGTACATCCCGGTCCCTTTTTCTGCGGGAACAGCGGAAGCGCCGTGATTCTCTCCTCTCTTGCCATTCTGGATATGAACTCTCCCTGCGCCTTCGGCTCAAAGAAGCAGCTGCAGTCCGGATGATCATCTCCCTTTACAAAGCCGGGATATACCGTAATTCTCTTCCCGAAATCCTTTGCATACCGTTTCCGAATCATGCGGAATACATCTGCATACTCGTCCTCATTGCGGCTGTCTACATTCACGCGAATATGAATCATTCCCTTGAAATTCGTGGCAAGAATCCGATCAATATTATCCAGGATCACATCGTAGGTCGGTGCTCCGTTCTTTAAATATCTTCTCCCGTCGTGCGTCTCCTTCCTGCCGTCCAGCGTAATCTGAAGGTATCCGATGTGCAGATCGTTTAATTTTGCAATTTTGTCATCCGTCATCAGGTAGCCATTTGTGATCATACTGGCAGTATAGGTTTTATCCATATCCTTCAGGCGTTTATCAATACTGAGAATCCGGTCAAAGGCCAGAAGCGGCTCTCCTCCGTACCAGATGATCGACAGATTGTCTGCCTTGAAGCTCTTAATAAAGCGGATCAGCTTATCTTCCACCTCCTGGGTCATCGGTTTTCCTGTGCGGTTTCCCTCAAAGCAATAGCTGCAGTCAAAATTGCAGGCTCTGGTGACTGCAAGCGTCAGTGTAAGAGTATTCCCCGCATAACGCCGCGTCAGATTTCTCATCTTGATAATGTTGTACAGATCGTCGTCCCGATGGTCTTCTACCAGATAGCCCAGCGCACGCAGCCGCATGTACAGCATGGGGATCTTCGAATAATCGTATCCCTCCGGATCCTGCATAATCCCCCGGATAATCTCCACTTCCTCATCCGGTACCTTCATAAAGGCGCGCGATGCCGAATGGAACAGCAGCCATCCATTCCTCTGTGATTCAAACAACTTGCTGTATCTTGACCATTTCATCCTTACTCTCCTTTTTTATCCGGTCACCGTCTGGTAGCCGGCAAGTCTGTAAAACAATCCCTTCTGCTCCATCAGTTCTTTATAGCTTCCAATCTCTGCAATGCTGCCCTTTTCAAGTACAACAATGCGGTCACAGTGCACGACTGTTGACAACCGGTGTGCCACCACAATGCGTGTTGCATTATACGTATTCAGGCTCTGACAGATCTTCTCCTGCGATACATTGTCCAGTGCACTGGTTGCCTCATCAAACAGAAGAACGGTCGGCTGTCCGACCAGCGCCCTGGCGATCAGAATCCGCTGTCTTTCTCCGCCCGACAGAGTTCTGCCCTGCTCTGATACGAAGGTTTCCAGCCCCATCGGCATTTTCTCCACAACATCGGTCAGCTGCGAATCCTCCACTGCCTTCTGAATTTCCTCCGGTGCAGCCTTGGGACAGGTCACCGTAATGTTGCGGCGGATCGTGCCGGAGAAGAGTCGTCCCTCCTGCAGCACCACGCCCAGCTTCTTTCTGAATTCCGGCAGGCAGAGCCTCTCCAGCGAAATTCCATCGTAATAGATCTGTCCCTTCAGCGGGGTTTCAAATCCCAGCAGCAGCCGAAGCAATGTGGATTTTCCGCAGCCGGTCTCACCGACAATTCCAATATACTCTCCCGGCTTTATATGAAGGGAAATATCCTTCAATACCATTTCCCCCTTTTTTTCATAGCAGAAGCTCACATGGGAAAGCTCAATATCTCCCTTCAGCGCTTTCGGGATATCCCCTTCCAGACTGCTCTCCGGCTCCATCCGCAGCAGCTCGGATGACTCCACCAGTGTGGGGATCGAGGATACGATATCCATCCCCGCATTGGCCACACTGCACATTGCGGCTGTAAACGCCGTCAATGCTGTCAAAAAGCCCATAAATATGCCAATATTGATGTCCAGGTTCTGTGTCGCATAGATCCAGTACAGCACCAGCATAGACAAGGCACTTCCGGATGTACTCAGGGCAGAGGAAAGTCTTTTGTTCCAGGCAATACTCTGATCCGCAAGCTCCGCCCCCGAAGCCAGCTCCATGTGTTCACATACTACGTCGTCCTCCGCTCCTGCCGTTCGAATGGATTCAATTCCCTGCAGAGACTGATAGAGGAACGATCGCTGCCGACCGATGGCTCTTGATTTGTCCTGCTGCGCCCTTCGGTCCAGAAAGCCTATCCCTATCGTAATGGCAACATTCAAAACCACAAATCCGGAAGAAATATGACTCAGGAGCGAGGAATACTGATGCATCTTCCAGATGTAGATCAGCGAAAAGGCACCGCGAAGGAGGATCTGCATCGCATTCTGAAATGCACTCATATAGGTTGAATTCATTTTCTGAATTCGATAGGCCTGCTCTGCACTCTCCTTCTCACGAAAGCACTTCTCCGGGAGATGGAAAATGTGATCATAGATTGCCCCCTGCAGTGCATAGCGAACGATACTGGTAATGCGATAGTTTTCCAACGCGCCCGTTACTGTAAAACACAGGTTTGCCGCCATGCATGAAAGAAGAACAACTCCAATGCCAATCAGCTGATCCACATCGCCGGTTGGTATAATCTCATCGAAGATCAGCTGATTCAATGTTGCAAGCTGTACCGAGATCAGTGTGACAATTCCCGTACACCCTATGCAGAACAGGAAATCAGACGGGCGAAAGGCCTTCAATGCCAATCTGAAAATATCCTGGAAGGTTACCTTTTTCGCAGGAAAGGTCCAATGGAACTCTACGGCCGTATTTTCCAGCTCCTCCAGCTCTTTCTTAGAAGCCGTATGCGAGCTTTTGTCTGCCGGATCAATCAATGTCACAGTTCCCCTGTGTCCCGGTTTACAGATCAGATATTCAGGGCTTCCCCTTTTCCTGCACAGAATGGGATAGGTCAGCATCCGGTTCCAGTTCTTATCCAGTGTTACGGATCTGGAAATGAACCCGGAAACTCTGGCAATGTCCTCCAGTCCCGCATCCTGCCCGCATGCCTCGCGCACCCGTTCATAAGGTGCAATCGTAATCCCCATCAGCTGACAAAGGTAATTGGCCGCGTCATAAAGCGAATTGCCGCTCGGCTTCATACGGCTGAACTTACGTTTGGCTTTCTTCTCGAACGTAGATAATATGATATTGCAAGTGCGAGTCTGTACGGTCGTCATATTCTCTGACATAGCATTCTCCCGTTATCCCTCGAGCAGTCTGCGATATTCCCCTTCCTGCTGCAGCAAGTCCTCATGCCTCCCGCATTGAACAATTCTTCCCCGGTCCATTACCAGAATCAGATCACAGCTGCGGATTGCCGACAGGCGATGTGCCACGATCACGCAGGATATTCCTCTTTCCAGGATATTCCGCATCACCTTGTCTTCCGTTTCCGGATCCATGGCACTCGTCGCCTCGTCCAGAAGGAGTATGGCAGGCTTTTCCGCCAGAGCTCTTGCGATCTGCAGCTTCTGCCGCTGGCCGCCGGAAAGATTTGCGGCACCTTCCTTCAACCGATACTCCATTCCGCCCGGCAGTGTATTGACCATGTCATAGGCATCCGCACATTTCAGTGCCTCCACCATCTCCGCCTCGGATATCTCCTTGCTCCAGAACGTCAGATTCTCACGTATGGTCCCTGCGAAAAAGAATGCACTCTGTCCGACTACAGCAATATTCTTCTTCAGAAGCTGTGGTGTCATATCCTGTATTCGAATCCCATCATACCGAATTTCACCGCTCTGCGGATATAAAATACCGGCCAATATGCGTACAAGCGTGCTCTTGCCGCAGCCGGAGGCTCCCGTGATTCCCAGGCAACTCCCCGGCATGAGCCGGAAGCTGAGTTCCTGCAGCACCGGTGCCTGGGTAGTGCGGTAGGAAAAGGTGATATTGCGAACCTCAATCTCACCCTGCAGCGGCTTTACCGGCTGATTGGCTTCCTCTTCCTTCCGGAAACGGGCATCCTCTTCGGTCCCCTCGATATCCTCTATGCTGAGCATTTCCGCCTTCAGTGTCTGAATGCTCTGGCTGTAGCCGATCAGTTCGTTCATCGGCTGCGTAAATCCGCCCAGGAGCTGCACGAAAGCGGTCAGCATGCCTGCGGTAATGCTGCCGTTAATGACCAGTACGCCGCCGATCATCAATACCACAATCTGGAAAATGCCGGAAATAACGGACGGAAATGCACTCAGAATCTGCTGCGCCTTTCCCATGTCCTGTTCACTCCCGGTCGTCCCGCAGAAGGCCCCCAGGATGTCACTTGCATAATCTGTCTCTGCTCCGTTCGCCTTGATGGTGCTGAAGACCGACAAGCCGGCGCATAATAGGCCGGAAAGCCGGTTCTGATCCTGGCGCTGCTTCAGCGCCATTTCGCGAAGGACCTGCACCGGCAGAAGGCTTAAAACCATGTTCAGCACGGTTCCGAGCACGCCGATTGCCGTCAAGAGCGGACTGTATGTCCACAGCATCAGCAGATAAAATATCGATTCAAAGACATTCAGCACCGCATCAATCAGCTTATCTGCAAGAAAGCTGTTGATATCACCGTTGTTCTCTACCCGCTGTGACATCTCCCCCAAATATCTCTGATCAAAAAACGGGATCGGAAGGCGAAATAAATGCCGCAGCAGCTGATAGTCGGTCAGTATATTCAGCTTCAGCTTCAATTTGGCCAGGGTCGCTGACCGGACCCACCCGAGCACGATCTGCAGAACGTATACTCCCGCAAGGCACGTCAGCAGCAGCACAAGCTGACCGGTTCTGCCATTCATGACGACATGGTCCACATACAGCTGCAGCAGGATTGACATAAAAATGCACGGAAAAACAAGAAGTCCTCCCGCCAGCAGCAGATAGACCACCGTACTCGTCTGTCCCAAAAGGCGCTCCTGCAGCAGCCGCAGCAGATCGCTGGGCTGTTCTTTTCTCTGGAAGTGCTCCGTTTCTTCGAAGTACAGCACAATGCCGGTAAATTCCCGGTCCAGCTCCTCCCAGGTGATCTTCCGGTGCCCCCTGGCCGGGTCATTGAGGTATACCCGTTTGCCGCGAATGCCTTCCAGAACCACAAAGTGATTAAATCCCCAGTGCAGGATACAGGGCAGCGGAAATTTCCGGAGCTCCTCCACTGATTTGGAAAAGCCATGCCCCTTCATGCCATAGTGCTCTGCCGCCAGAACCAGGTCTGCTGCACTGCTGCCGTCCCTGGATACTCCGCAGACATACCGCAGCTCCTCCATCGAGACATTGCAGTGATGATATTTCAGAATCATGAGGAGGCTGGCCGCGCCGCACTCTGCAGCCTCCACCTGAAAGACCTCCGGTGTATGAACCCGCCGCGGTTGTTTTTGTGTATCTGACTTCCGTCGTCTGCTCTTCACCATTATTCATCCTCAAACAACTGCTCTAATGCAGGAATTCCTACTGCAATCGGACGTTCCTTCGATGTCACAATGGACATGCTCACGAAGGTCCCGTTATGAAGCGACAGCGATCCTCCCCTGGGGTTGCTCCAGTAGTATCCGTTTTCCATCTGCGAATCCTCCTGCAGCTTGCAGATCACGGTCATCATCGGTGTATTGCTCTGCTGATATGCGCGCACCAGGGCATCATTTCCCAGAAGTGACTGCATTTCCTCCTCTGTGGCCGCATAGTCATCCACATAAGAGATAACCCCCTTCATATGTCCGTATTTCTGCTGGTTATAGCCGGCCATGTACATGGTCACCTCCATGCCTACCTCAAGCGATTTACCGCTTGTCATCGGCAGAAAGGTTATGATCTCCCCCTCGGATGTGACCCCGGGATGATAGATTCCTGTTGCACTGACATTCTCCGTAATCCATCCGGTACACGACCAGACCAGCACGGAAATCACGATGATGAAGCCTCCCAGCAGGATCAGCCACATGGGTGCTGAGGTCACTGTAATCATCTTATCCAGCTGCATTACCGTCGAATTCTCATCCGCTTTTTTGCGATAGATTCCTTCCATTCCCATTGGCCTCCCATTGGTCCCATGGCCGTTCTCTGTTGATGTACAGCTCTTCCATGTCCCGTCAATCTGTACAGCGTGTTCACATTACATCTGCGCACCTCACCCCACCGGAATCCCCCGCAGCCGCATCGACAGCCGGTGCGCGCGCCGCACCAGGACGGGTGCCGCGGCCAGGATCGTCAGGTACACCCGGTCCCGGTGCGTCAGGTACGGATTTTCCCGGATGTCGGTGCGGTGCTGCCGCAGATACTCCACCACATTCCGGTAGAATACATTTTCCCTCTGCATATCCGCAATGGGGACATGCAGCATATAATCCAGCCGCTCGTACAGGCCAAACCGCCGGGCCGCCACCTGGAGCTTGGGATAGCGCGGCACAAGGTGCTCCTCCACGTAATCCGACGCCTCGATGATCGCAATATAGGCCCTCGAGAACTGCCCCGCGCTGCGGCGCCTTGTCAGACTCCCGCTCCGATGCACGACGCGGTAGCCGATCTGCGGCAGATTGTAAATCCCGTCAATCACATCCACGAGGTGCGTCTCCAGGTCGAAATCCTCGCACAGCGCCCCCACCTTAAAGGGATGCTCCAGCAGAATCCTCCTGGGAGTCAGCTTCGTACAGAACGACGCATCGCCGGTGTACAGGAGCATGCTCTGAATAAACAGGACCGGCGAGACCAGCACCGGCTCTTCCGGGGGCAGCACCGCCGCCGGGAGGGGCCTCCCCGCTTCGTCGATTTCCTCCCGCCCGATCTGGATCTGCACATTGGTATGTCCGGCGACCCGCATGGCCTCCATGCCGGCGCGGAGGTGCTCCAGCATATCCGGATAAACAAGGTCATCCGAATCCACAAAGCTGATGTACTCGCCCCTTGCCGCGAGGACCCCGGCATTGCGCGCCGCGGACAGACCCTGATTTTCCTGGCTGATGACGCGAATGCGGGGATCACACTTCTCCAGCTCCCAGCACACCTCCAGAGATCCGTCCGTCGAGCCGTCATTCACCAGCAGAATTTCAAAATCCGGGTCCGTCTGTGCCTGGACGGCCGCCACTGTTTTCCGCAGAAACGGTTCTGAGTTGTAAACGGGCACTACCACTGAAATCTGTTCGTTCACTGCTCCTCCTCCAGCACCTCCGCCGGTGCACCGGACAGCCGCGCCGCCTTTAAGAACGGCCGGAGCGAGGGGTCCTGACTCATCGGCCCCTCCGCCGGCAGGTCCCGGTTCAGGCGCCGCACCAGCTGCCGGATTCTGCGCTTGTTCTGTGTCCGCGCCTTCGCCGCATCGCACAGAGGCAGAACCTTCTCGCCGAACTCAAGGAACCGCTCCGCCGCCGCATCGGCATTCCATATGGTCTGAATCTTGCGGAACGAGAGCGCCGCAAACCGCTCACACAGCTCCGTGTCCTCCATCAGGCGCTCCGTCTTGCGCACGAGATCGTCCTCGTCCCCGTCCGCATACACATAGCCGTTCACGCCGTTCTGAATCAGGTACGGTACCGCGCCTGCCTCCGCCCCGGCGATGGGCGCGCAGCCGCTGTTCATTGCCTCGTTGAGCACGGCGCCCCACCCTTCTCCGTGGTCACTCGTCAGAATGAAAATGTCGCTGTGCTCCATGATGTCCCGCACAACCTCCGGGCTGCAGAAGCCATGGAAAATAACGCTCTCCTCCAGGCCGTGCTGCCTTGCAAAGCGGTGCAGCTCCTCGGCCGTCCCTTCCTGCCCGGCTCCTGCATCGCCGACGATGTGCAGGAGGAACCTCTTCCCGTCCTTCTGCAGACGGTCGGCCAGGGACAGCACGCGCTCTGCGTGCTTGAACCCGACAAAGCGTCCGGCCCACACCAGCTCGGTCACATCCCTTGCTCCCCGGTGACGGATGGGCGGCCGCCCGCCCTCGTAGATGCGCAGCGGCGGAAAGTAGCCCCACCGGTATTTTTTCTCCGGAAAGGCGCCGATCAGGCCGTAGTCCGAACCCACGTAGGCCCCGGCACACAGCAGGTAATAGGCACTCCGCCGGAACCTTGTGAAGCTCCGGTATTTGTCCGCCAGACCTCTGGGGGAGAGTGCCTTCCACTGTCCGTCCTTATAGATTCTCTCGCTGATCTGGAACACCGGCCGGTGGAGCTTCAGCCTCTGCGCGATCAGCGGCCGCAGCTCCGGAACCCAGCCGACGAGCAAAAGGTCACAGGCCATCAGCTCGCGCCTTGCCTCCTTCTGATTCGCGGTCCATTTCAGCACCCAGTCCAGCTCCTCCGACCGGTCCTTCCAGCCCATATCCAGACGCTCCTGCTCCATTTCCTCCATCTGAACAAAAACAAAGCCGTCCCCCAGCCGCTCGAGCATAGCCTCGCAGAAGGGGATCTGGTGATGGTTGATGTAATTCGCCGCAAAGGCAACGGTAGGCATTCTGTTCACGCAATACTCCGATAAATTTCCAGAATCCGCTGGTAGTTGGTGCTGGGATTGTGTCGCACCACTGCCGTTTTGTGTGCCGCACTGGCAAGCCGGCAGGCAAACTGATCGTTTTCAAACAAATTGCAGACATCCTCCGCCAGGGCCTGGACGTCCCCCATCGGGAACAGAAGGCCCTCCTCGCCGTTCTTGACAAGGTCCGGGATTCCTCCTGCCCTCGAGGCTGCCACCGGCATCCCCAGGAGCATGGCTTCGCACAGGGAATTGGGGGAGTTCTCCACCACCGACGGACAGATGAACACGTGGCTTTTCTGGTAGCGCTGCTTCATCTGCTGTGCATTCAAGGAGCCCAGCATGACAACATGCCCCTCGAGATTTCCCTCCCGTATCAGACGCTTTAAATACACGCCGTAGGCCGAGATCCACACCGGCTCCGGCAGCTTTTTGCGCGGGATCGCGCCGCCCACATTGCCGATCACGGAATTGCCCGCAACGTATATTTTCGCATCGGGGAAGTGCTTCAGGATCTCGGGCATGGCCTGCAGCACGAAATGGAAGCCCTTCAGCGGATAATCGCCCTGGCTTAAGAAAATCGTGTGGCGCTCCACGCTGTTCAGATCCCATCGTCCTTCGTAGAATTCCGGGCGCAGGGTCTCGTTCAGCAGGTGGTATACGGCATCCGGGTGGATG
Source organism: Clostridium sp. CAG:508 (assembly GCA_963650385.1). Lineage (GTDB taxonomy): Bacteria > Bacillota > Clostridia > Lachnospirales > Lachnospiraceae > CAG-791. Next base: position 57,777 of record CAVJLL010000005.1, read on the forward strand.
GCCGCCGTCCCCTCACGGTCAAACGCCGTGCGTCCCGTGATGTGCATCACCTGCCGCAGCGTTTCCTTCTCATTCTCCGCCCGGGCATAGTACTTCCTCTGCTGGTCCTTCAGCGAGTCGCGGCGCACAATGTCCCGGAAGGTTCTGGCGCGCTGCACCTTGTAGGGGAGCTCCGCCATGTAAGTGTCCGCAATGGCTGCACACAGCCCCTGCATGCCGACCAGTGTCTTCTCCGGCTTCCCAAAGGCGCGCACCATCGCCAGCGCATGCGGAAACTCCGTGCCGAAAATGTGCACGATGTCGGGCTGAAAGTCATTCAGGATCTCCTGAAAGCGCTGCACGAGGTGCTCATCGTAATGCTCCGGCGTGTCCAGGTTCTCGGTGTAGCCGTAGAAAACCGCCCCTTCAATCTCCCGGCGGCACCCGGCCAGAGACGCCGGCACCGGCACGCACACGCCCAGCTCCAGGAGCTTCTCCTCGCGCCCGGTTTCCACCTTTTCCTGCACCAGCCGGTGAAAGCTCCCGGTCAGCCATCCCTCCCGGTTGGAAAAGGGAAGCCCCTCGGCTGCCGCGAATACCGGCAGCATGATGTTGCATAACCACAAAACCTTCATATCACTGTTTCCTGTAAATTCTGTTCTTCACCTTATCATACAGCGCCGCCGTCGCCGGAGAGGAGGCAAGCTTTTCCCGCAGCGGCTGCAGGCTCAGGAGCATCGCCAGGCGATAGCGCAGGCACTCCCCGGCGCCGAAATACTGCTGCGTAATCTCCCGGTGCTCTCTTGCCGAGCATTTCCGGTTCTCCTTCGTCTCCGAAAAGCCCCCGCCCTCGTAATCTGCTATGATCCGATCCATCGCATGCGCCTCGGCCCCGGCGCACAGCACGCACCACAGGAAATGCTCGTAATCCGCACGGACGCGGTAACGAAGATCGAACTGCCGCTCCTCGAGCAGATCCCGGCTGTAGAAGCACGCCTGGTGGCAGGGGAGGTTCCGGTACATCGCAAAATGCGTCATTGCCGGCTTGGCGGCCACCCGCTGCCCGGTCCGCTTCTCCCACACGTCTCCGTAGTATATGACCGGTCGGCTGCTCCCGTCCCACTCCTTCTGGATGCAGCTCACGGTCTCCGACAGGACCTTTGCATCATGCAAAAGATCGCCGCAGTTGAGAAAATACAAAAATTCTCCCTTCGCCGCTGCGACTGCCTGATTCATTCCGTCGTAAATCCCATTGTCCCTGCTCTTTATCACGCGGATTCTGGGATCCTCCGGAAGGCGCTCCAGGCTCCCGTCCGTAGAGCCCGCATCCTTTATGATCATTTCGTAGTCCTGAAATTCCTGAGAGAGGACGCTTTGCACGGTCGCCGCCAGCCGATCCCCCGGCTGGTAGCAGGGCGTTATGATGCTGAAAAAGGGATTGTTCATAATTAACTCCCGTGCCGCCTTTTACTGCGGCAGCCTGAGGAGAATTGCGCGAAGGCGAATTCTCCGATAGGATCAGCTCTTCCCGATGCTGCCGGAGGGCGTCTGATTCAGATCGTGGAACAGAAAGCTCTTGTACGGCAGGATTTTGATGGTATCACGATACGCTGTTTTCAGGAAAAAGGCAAAATACAGCGCCGCTCCCAGTATGACCAGCGCGGTAAGGCAGCTTCGGGCGTTTCCGCGCACGTTCACCGGCACTTTCCGGCGCCCGCTATGCGGTTTCTCCGGGTACCGGGCTTCTGTTTCGGTGTCCTTCTGTGCTCTTATCCGGAGGTTCTCCGGCAGCCGGTCCAGGAGCATCGGGATCAGGAAGATCTGCGTGAAGGTCAGGTAATAGCAGATGCGCGAGACCTCCGGAATGAACCAGCCGAAGATGTACAGGAGAAGCGCCAGGAAGGAGCCGTTGATGTACACGCGGAGTGCGCGGCAGCTGACGGTTTCCGGCTTCTCCTCTTCATTTGCTCTGGCCATCCTGCGTTTCACCAGTACAGCCAGCGCCAGCACGGCAGCGCACCGTGCAATGTTGACCCAGGAAACGCTGGTGCCTGCTGCCAGGTCCCCTGTTCCCTCCCAGGACGGGTACAGCGTCACCAACAGCTGCAGCACCTGCCGGTGAAAGACAAGGACACCGGCCCCTGCGCCTGCTGCCAATATCCTCTGCAGCCGCGTCCAGCGGTGAAGTGCCAGCGGATACAGGACCAGTGCGACCAGCGCTGACTTATGGAAGAGCGCCGCGAACAGGACCAGGAGCACAAAGCCCGCATATTGTTTTCTCAGGATGCAGGATAACGCCAGAAGTGCAATGCTTAGTGCCAGATAATACCGCACGGTATTAAAGCTCTGAAAATAATAGCCGAGCATCATGAAAAGGAAGAAAGAAAAAGTAAAATTCTCAGCCTGCCGCCAGATGACCGTCAGCATATTTCCGATGGTCCAGACAGAAAAGACGGCAAAGACCAGCAGGTAGTTCTCGTAGCCGCACAGGCGGTACAGCGCCTTTACCAGCAGATTAAACCCCGCCTCCGTCGGCACATAGGAGTCGATGGACGCCAGATGAAAGAATTCCACATAGCGAAGGTAATCGTTTCCCGTCTCCTGCCGCAGCACCGCCGGCACGATGAGGAGCAGCGCCAGGAGTGCCAGACAGGACCGGCGCAGCACCGCCCCACGGGTTCCTGCCGCGCATTCGTGCGTCCGGTCTGCCGCATTGGCCGCCGCCACCGAGGCTGCAGCCAATGCGATGTATAAGATCACGCCCATAGTACCGATCACTCCCTCTCTTCCAGACGGATCCCCTTCCGCATGATGCCAAGGGCCTTCCGCAAGGGGAGCTGCACACACATCACCTTGCGGTGTGCCAGCAGAAAGCGAAGCGCCATCGCACCGGCAAGCCGCCCGTACAGATCGCGGTACAGAACGCCCCGGTCATAGAAGAATTTCTCATTATAGCCCTCAAACCACGTGGAGCTCTCATCCTCCCGGGCGCTCTCGTGTCCGATCTCCACCGGCACCGCCCAGATCCGCAGGCCCTTGTGCAGGCAGTCATGGATGAACAGACTGTCCTCCCCGTTGGAATAGGGCGCACCGCCGCCGTACAGGAGAGAAAACCACACATTTGCTCTGCGGAGGGCGTCCAGCCTGGCCGCCATTGCATACGTAGGATAGCGCCCGTAGTTGTACCAGCGCACCCTCTTGCGGCGCCGGTTCTCATAAGTCCTGCGGCTCTCCACCGCATGCACGTTGAACATTAAGATGTCCGCCTGCGGATTCTCCTCAAAGGCCTTCAACACCGACTCCTCATAGTCATCGTCGTATACAATGTCCTCGTCGGCGAACAGAACGATCTCCGCCGTGGCCCGCAGCAGCGCATTGTTGCGGTTTCTGCCCACGCCGCGCTCATTGAAGGCCAGCGTCCGGATCCGGTGTCCCTTCCTCTCAAATTCACTGTAGGACACCTCCTGGCACTGGTTGCAGATCAGCGCATCCGTGGACAGATTCATGCGGTCCGCCAGTGTAATGTCGTTTTCCTGCAGCGCCGCGACCAGCACCTCCAGGTGCTGCCTCTTCACTCTTCCGGTGAGAGGGTCCGTTTCCGGCATGTCAATGCGGCTGTAAACTCTACTTTCGTCCATAATATTTTTTCAGATAGGAGCCGTCTGCCTCCGCCAGAATGAGGCCGGCCAGATGGCTTCCCTTCACAGTAAGCTGCGTGCACAAATGCTCCGTCACTGCAGCGTTTCTTTTCCCAAACGGCACTGCCAGACACAACTGTGCAGCCTGCAGCGCTTCCGCGGCCTGCGTCGGCACCTGTGCCGTGTCTTCCGCCTGTGTCGAGTTCCCGGCCTGCGCCGATACCTGTGCCGAGGTTCCCGCTTGTGTCTGTGCCTGTGCTGATTTTCCAGTCTGTGCCAGTACCTGTGCCGCGTTTCTGGCCTGCGCCGCAATGCCATAGCGCTCCTGCAATACAGACGCTGTCTGCTCCGCCAGGGCTTCCTCTTCAGCAATCACCAAAAGCGCCGTTTCTCCCAGCGCTTTAGCGACTTCCGCATTTTCCTTCTCCAGAAATCCCGGGAGGGCGCCGGCTTTTTGGGCCTCGTCCTGACAAAGCGTAAAGAGCACCGGCAAACCGTATCGGGCCGACGCCTCCTCCGCACAATACACCGCGCCGTTTAAGACCTCATACAGCCAGACTGCAGCCGCCGAGATGAGAAGTCCCAGAAGTGCTCCCAGAATCACCGCGCCCTGGCTACGGTCCTTCACCGTAACCGGCTCCACATCGCCGGAGGAGAGGAACTCGATGCTCTCGAACTGCTCCGCCGTGTGTCCGTAGCGAACCAGTGCGTCCTGCATCGCATTCGTGAGCTCCTGCACGGTCTGCGGATCGCTGTCCGTCACCTGAATGGTCAGAACGCGGACATCCGAGAGAATCTGTGCCTCGATGTCCTCTCTTGCCTGCTCCATCGTCACGCCGTCGGAGAGCTCCGACTCCAGAACCTGTGAGATGGCAGGCACCGAGAAAATCAGATCGTTCCACGTATAGTCATTGTAGTAGTCCTGCACGTTTCCCGCGCTGTCAGCCGCAAAGGTCAGATAGAACTTGGAGGTCTGCCGGTACTGCCGCTGTCCGGAGAGGTGCAGCCACAGCCCCATATAGAGAATCACTGCGGCAAGAGCCCCGATCGCCGTGCCGGCCGGAATCCACCAGAGCTGGCCGCGAACGCGGAGCCAAAGGCTCCGCCGGTTGATTGCTTCGTCCATATGTGCTGCATTCATCCGTTTCTGGTTCATGTTCCTCGTTTCGTTCTTACTGTCTGCCCCGAAGCCTGAATAAACACCGCGGGTTATTCTGCATGCGGTGCGTCCGTCTTCTCTTTTGCAGCATCTGCGCTCTCGCTGCCGGCCATCGCCGTCACCTGTCCGTCCGCCACGCCCTCGGTAGCTTCCGGCGTGAACAGAATCTTCAGGGTCAGCAGCATCAGCTTCAGATCCAGACCGATGGAATAATTCTGAATGTAGGTCAGGTCGAGCTTGAGCTTGTCATAGGGGGTGGTGTTGTATTTGCCATACACCTGCGCATACCCCGCAAGTCCGGCCTTCACCTTCATGCGGTAAACAAATTCCGGCATCTCCTGCACGTACTGTGCAATGATCTCCGGGCGCTCCGGGCGCGGTCCGATGAAGGACATCTCGCCCTTCAGAATGTTGATCAGCTGCGGCAGCTCATCGATGCGCACAGCCCGGATAAAATGCCCGATGGGCGTAATCCGGTCGTCGTGCTCCGAGGAAAGCCGTGCCACACCGTCCCGCTCTGCATCCACCCGCATGCTGCGGAACTTGATGATCCGGAATTCCTTCTGTCCCATGGTGCAGCGAACCTGCTTGTAGAACACCGGCCCATGGTCGTAGCACTTGATCAGAATCGCCGTGATCAGGAAAAACGGCGACGTCAGCACCAGCAGAATCAATGCGCAGACAATGTCGATGGCGCGCTTGCAGAAGCGTTCGCCGAAGCTGAGCGCATATTCCCGGGTCAGATAAATCGGCGTGTCGAACAGATGGAGCTGCGCAGAGCCCTTCACCAGCACATCGGTGATCTTCGGCATCATGTACTGCCGGATGCCGGCCGCATAGCAGAACTTCATCAGCTCGCTCCGGTCTGCTGTCGGAATGTCCCACAGCACCACTGCCTTCTTGCCGGCATTCTGAATTCTGTCCTCAATGGTCTCCAGTCCCTCTGTGATACAGATGGTGTCGGTGACCTCGTATTTTTCCGGGCGGCTGGCGAATTTACGCAGAATCGGCTCGATGGAGCGCTCTCCGTGCACCAGAATCAGCTGCGTCGGCGGGAATACCCGGTGATAGACCCGGTCCGAAATCTGAATCCACAGTACGGCAAATGCGATCTGCACCAGTGTCACCAGCAGCGCCCATCCCATGGGCAGCATCCAGTTGCGCAGGAGCGAATCCTGCAGATAGGTAAACGCGTTCACCAAAAGGAGCGAGAAAATCTGAGACAGGCTGACGTCAAAGGGCTTCTGGTAGCCGACATCCATGCCGCCGTAGGTCTTTGTAAAGAACAGCAGCAGCACAAAATACAGCAGCAGCACCAGAATGTGTCCGTTGCGGTAGAACTTCAGCCGCAGGCGGACCAACGGATAGTATATGGTAAACCAAAGCCATGCATAGATCGCCGTCTGAATCAGGAGCCCTGCAAGAGGCATCTCCAGCGCTGCCACACGGCGCATGGACCTGTGTCTTTTCGCGGAATCGTTCATTTATTCAAGCTCTTCCTTTGTGATATAAATCGGGCGTCCCTTAACCTCGAGATAGGTTTTGGACAAATACTGGCCGATAACACCGAGGCACAGAAGCTGTATGCCGCTCACCATCAGAATGATGCACACCATGCTGGGCCAGCCGCTGGTGGGGTCGCCCATGAGGAGCTTCCGCACGATTACGACAACGATCATCAAAAACGCGATGCCGCAGAAGGCCACGCCCGCCAGCGCCGCCATGGCCAGCGGAACGGTGGAATACGCCACAATCCCGTCCATTGCGTATACGAACAGCTTCCAGAAGGACCATTTGGTCTGGCCGTACTTGCGTTCCACGTTCTCGAATTCGATCCAACGGGTCTTAAAGCCGACCCATTCAAAGATTCCCTTCGAGAACCGGTTGTACTCCTTCACCTCCAGAATGGCATCCACCACGCACCGCTTCATCAGGCGAAAATCCCGGGCCCCGTCCACAATTTCCGTCTTGGAGAACCGGTTGATGAGCTTGTAGAACTGGCGAGCAAAAAAGGACCGGATGGGCGGCTCGCCCTTCCGGGTAACCCGCCTTGTTGCCGCCTGATCGTAGCCGTCCCACAGATATCCGAACATTTCCGGCAGGAGTGAGGGCGGATCCTGCAGATCGGCATCCATCACCGCCACATATTCGCCCTTTGCGTGCTGCAGGCCTGCGTACATGGCCGCCTCTTTTCCGAAATTCCGGGAAAAGGAAATCATGTGAACCCTTGCGTCGCTCTTACGCAGCTCCTTTACCTTCTCTACGGTTTTATCCCGGGAGCCGTCGTCCACATACAGGAGCTCGAACTCCAGTCCGTGCTCCTGAAAGAATGCGTCGTTCTTCATGAATTCCCGGTAAAAATATTCGATGTTCTCCTCTTCGTTGTAGCAGGGAACGATCGCCGTGAATAATGCCATTGTCTGTCCTTCCTTTGCCAAATACCAGGTTCAAAAGGTCTGCACATCTGATACAGGCTTGCCTGCGAGAGGATGTGTGACCTTGGGGCCCGCCAAAACATGAGCGGATTACGAATGTTCCGAGGCTTACCGGAGCACAACATGCGCGGCAATCCGGTATCTTACGATCATCCGCGCGGAATTTCACGCGGGCCGCCGCCGATCTCCAAGGTATAGAAGGAAGCCGCATAGCCCACCTTCTGCAGATAAACCTCTCCGAGCTTGCGGCAGAAATCCTCCACCGCCTCATCCTTTACAATGCTGACCGTGCAGCCGCCGAAGCCGCCGCCCGTGATGCGGGAGCCCAGAACCCCCGGCAGCTTCCAGGCCTCCTCGGCCAGGATGTCCGCCTCCGGGCAGGAGGTCTCATAATCATCGCGAAGCGATACGTGGGATTCATTCATCAGCTTGCCGAAGCGCTCCACATCGCCTGCCTGGAGCGCCGCCACTGCCTCAATGGTGCGCTGATTCTCGTACACCGCGTGCTTGGCCCTTCTGCGGCAGACCTCGTCCTGAATCAGCTCCTTGTTCTCCTCATATTCCTCAATGGAAAGGTCTCCCAGTGTCTGAACGGAAAGCTTTGTCTGCAGGTCGGCCAGTGCCTGTGCACATTGCTGTCTCCGGAGGTTGTATTCCGAATCCACCAGGCTGTGCTTTTTGTTGGTGTTGGTTACCATCAGCTTCATGCCGTCCAGCTGCAGCGGCGCATAGGTGAATTCCATGCTGTTGGTGTCCAGGAAAATGGCATTGCCTTCCTTGCCCATCGCCGATGCAAACTGATCCATGATGCCGCACTTCATGCCGTTGTACTCGTTCTCGGAGTACTGTCCGATGAAGGCCAGATCCTGGTTGGAGATTTCCTCCTCCAGATGGAAGAACGCACGCAGCATCTCCCCTGTCAGCACCTCCAGCGAGGCCGAGGAGGACAATCCGGATCCGTTCGGAATATCGCCGTAGATCACCATGTCAAAGCCGCTGTCGATGGGATGTCCCTTCTGGCCGAAGGCCCAGACAACGCCCTTCGGGTAATTGGTCCAGCCCGCCTGTTTGGAAGGAACCAGATCGTCCAGTGATGTCGTAATCACACCGGCCTTTGCAAAATTGGCGGAGAAAAACCGCATCGCGCGGTCCGGGCGCTTTCTCGCCGCCGCGTAGGTCCCGAGACTGATTGCGCACGGGAATACGTGTCCGCCGTTGTAATCCGTATGCTCGCCGATCAGATTCACGCGCCCCGGCGCATAGAAAAGGCGCACTCCCTCGGTGTCGCCGAACTGCTCTTCAAATGCCTGTAAAACCTTCTGTGTCTGCAGCATGATCAACCCCTCCGTTCTTTATCGTCTGCCGCCTAAGATTCTTGAACCTTGATTATACCAGAAATCGAACACAGCGTTTGTAAAACCTGCTGCCGCCAAAAAGGCCCCGGCATCGCCGGGGCCCTCGTCTTTATCTTCCTGCAGCGATTCTGCGAATGGGCTCTGAATACTTACCGTCCATTTATAAAATCGCTGCTACACCGTTTTTAATCCGGATTACGCATAACGGCAACTCCCACCAGCCCGGGGCCGGTGTTCAGCGCCAGCGTCGCCGTAATCTGCTCCTCAAAGAGAATCTCCTTATGAATGAGCTTCTCATGCTTCTCCAGAAGGTTCTGCATAGCCACAGCTTCCTCGTGGGCATCGCCCTCCTCCACGACCATCCAGGTCTTATGCCCGAAGCTGTAGCGGACCACCTCCTCTGCCAGGCGCAGCTTGGCCATTTTGGAGCCGCGGATCTTGGCCACGGTGTAGTACGTGCCGTCCGGTCCGCAGGAGATGATCGGCTTGAGCTTCAGTGCCTCGCCGATGGTCCCGGCCACCTTCCCGATGCGGCCGCCGTGCTGCAGGTATTTGAGCGTATCCATATAGAAAAATACGTTGGCGTCCCCCAGCTTCTCCGGGAGCTTTCTGCAGATCTCCTCAAAGGAATCCCCCTTCTGCAGACGGCCCGCTGCCCAGATGGCATAGAGCCCTGCTCCGCAGGAGATGTTCCTGGTATCAAATACGAAAATCTCCATCTCCTCATACTCCGAGGCCGCCAGGCGAATCGTATTGTAGGTGCCGGAAAGATTGCTGGAAATGGCAAGCGCCAGCACCTTCTCGTATCCCATATCCCGCAGTGCATCAAACTTATCCGTCACCTCTGCAATCGACGGCGTCGATGTCGTCGGCAGTTCATCCGGAAACCGCCGGTATACCATCATCGGATCGATGTCCACGCTGTCCAGATAATCCTTCTCCGGGTACATGATGTGCAGCGGCAGAATCTCAATGCCGTACCGTTCCCGGACGTCTGCCGGAATATCACAGCCCGAGTCGATCAGAACGGCTGTTTTCTGCGGATTCATTTCCTTCATTTCATTGGTTCCTTCCCTTGTCATGTGATGTAGTTTTTAAAACTACATCACACAGAATACGCCATACTATGCCTGCCGTCAATGGTAAGGACGGACAACTCCGCCAGGCCTCGTCGCCGGCCGGCCTTTATACAGCTTCCCTTATCGATCCTCCACAACCTGGAAGATATAGAACTTAAGGTAATACGACGCATCGTTGGCCCACAGGATCGGATGATCCGGCCCCTGCTGCCGGAATTCCACCTGGCGAAGGCGCTTGTGCGCATCGCGGGCTGCCTGTGCAATGGCCTGCTGGAACAGGTCCGCCGTCATGAAGTGTGAGCAGGAGCAGGTTGCCAGGAACCCTCCGTCCTCCACCAGGAGCATTCCCTGCCGGTTGATCTCCCGGTATCCGGCGCTGGCCGCCTTTACGGAATTGCGGGACTTCGTGAAGGCCGGCGGATCCAGGATGACGACATCATAGTGCTCTCCTGCCTCCCGGCGCCTTGGAAGCTCATCAAATACGTCCCCCACCACATATTCAATGCGGTCGTCAAAGCCATTGAGCCTTGCATTTTCCTTCGCCTGGTCAATCGCCAGTGCCGATGCGTCCATGGACACCACATGCTCCGCGCCGGCCGCCGCCGCATTGAGTCCAAAGGACCCGGTATGGGTGAAGCAGTCAAGAACCCGTGCCCCCCTGCAGATCGGCCAGATCGCCTTGCGGTTCAGCTTCTGATCCAGGAAAAATCCCGTCTTCTGCCCATCCTTCACATCAACAATGTACTTCACGCCGTTCTCCGTGATGGCCACATTGGTGTCGAACTCTTCCGAAAGGAAACCGCTGGTGCGGGGAAGCCCTTCTTTTTCCCGGACCTTGGCATCGCTTCTCTCATAAATGCCGCGGATCCGGATTCCGTCCTCCTCCAGAACCTGCACCAAACTGGCCAGCAGGAGGTCCTTGCGTTTCTCTGTCCCCAGCGCCAGCGACTCCACCACCAAAACGTCCTCATATTTATCCACCGTCAGTCCCGGGAGGAAATCCGCCTCCCCGAAAATCACACGGCAGGACGACGTATCGATCACTGCCTTCCGGTAATTCCAGGCGCTGCGGACCCTTCCCTTTAAGAAGGCCGGTGTGATGACGTCCTGCTCCTTTCTCGCCAGCATCCGGATCCGGATGGTCGATTTCCGGTTAATAAAGCCGTACCCCAGGAAAAATCCGTCGAAGTCCTCCACTCTTATAATGTCGCCGTCCTCGAATTCTCCGCGGACGGATTCGATTTCATTGTCGTAAATCCACGCACCGCCGGCCTTATATTCCCGCGCCTGCCGGCGGCGGATCACCGCTGCCGCATCCGTCACAAGGCTCTCGGTTCCTTCTGTCTGATAGTCTCTGTACTCCTGAATTGTCATCTGCTGTCCCTTTCATCCGGTGCCGATAAGGCCTCGGCCGCAATCTTCAAAAGATACGTATCTATTTAGCCCCCATCTCGAATTTGCTTCGCAAATCCTCGATGTGGCTGCTAAACAGATACAAAGATGCCGGATTGCTGCGCGCTGTGCGTTCCCGCAGTTCCGGTATCATCAGAATAAGCCATTTCTTGCCAAATCTCGAGACATTTCTTGGAAATCCGCCGTAAAAGCCCCTTTGCAGCTTCGCCGCCTATTACCATTCGCATGCCTTCGTAGTAGACTGGAGTGCAAATTTTTTCGTTACCGTCCATTCACCAGCCAAGCGACAGGGCGGCAGAGAATGCCCCCAGAACGGACAACTCCGCCGGGACCCGTCGCTTGCTGGTGCCTGCACAGTAACAATTGTCTGAACGAGAAAGGACCGAGCAAATGAAATACGTCTACCAATGTGCACGAATTCTCGCCTTCTGCTGCGTGGGCGAGATTCTGCACACATTTCTTCCGCTGCCGATTCCGGCCAGTGTTTACGGACTGGTTCTGCTGCTGCTGGCGCTGTGTGCCGGAGTCGTTACGCTCGATCAGGTGCGAGAATCCGCCCTGTTCCTGACCGGGATATTCCCGCTTCTCTTCGTTCCTGCTGCCGCAGGCGTCATGGAGCTCTGGGATGAGCTGGCTGATCTGCTGCTGCCCGCCGTTATCACCATTCTGCCGATAACGCTTCTGGTTTTCGCGGCTGCGGGCCGGACAACGCAGGCGATGATACACAGAAAGAATAAAAAGGAGGCTGCCAAAACCAATGAATGCATTTCCTGAATTTCTGGAGAATTCCGCGGTCTGGGGCGTCCTGCTGACACTGGCCGCCTTTGCTCTGGGTGCCTTGATCAACCGCAAGACCGGCAAGGCTATTTTCAACCCGCTGCTCCTAGGCAGCATCTTCGTCATCATTTTCCTCAGCGTGCTGAACATCCCCTACGCGGATTACAAGGCCAGTGCGCAGCCGATCAATTATCTGCTGCTCCCGGCCACCGTCAGTCTCGCCGTTCCGCTTTATGAGAAGCTCGAGCTCCTGAAAAAAAATATGGCTGCCATCATCGCCGGCATTACCGCCGGGACTCTGGTCAGCCTTGTCAGTGTTCTGATCCTGTCATTGGTCCTGCGTCTGGAGCACGAGCAGTACATTACCATGCTGCCCAAATCGGTAACAACCGCCATCAGCATGGATGTCTCCTCGGAGCTGGGCGGCATCGCCGCGCTCACCGGCGCCATCGTGATTCTCACCGGCATCTGCGGCAACCTGCTGGCTGCCAGTGCCTGCAAATGGTTCCACATCACCGAGCCCATTGCAAAGGGCATCGCCATCGGAACATCCTCTCACGCCGTCGGCACCAGCAAGGCGCTGGAGATGGGCGATGTAGAGGGCGCTATGAGCGGATTGTCCATCGCTGTGGCCGGCGTTCTGACCGCCGTCCTCTGCCCGGTGTTCTCGCAGCTCATTCCGTAAGCGCTTCGGATTCATCGGCCGCAGAACGGTAAAATCCATCCGGCAGTCATCGGATGTCGGATGGATTCTGCGCATCGAACGCCCGCAATCCGTATCAGATCAGCGGTGCTCTGCCTTCACTTTATCTACATGGTGGCAGGCAACATATCTTCCTTCCATGAACTTCAGCTCCGGGCGCTCCTTTTTGCACTGCTCGGTCGCATACGGACACCTCGTGTGGAAGCAGCAGCCGGAGGGCGGATTGACGGGGCTTGGAATCTCGCCCGTCAGTACCTTCCTGTGCTCGCCCTTCCTATGCGGATCCGCCTGCGGAATCGCATCCATCAGGAACTCTGTGTAGGGATGAAACGGCTCCCGGTACAGATCCTCCTTCGAAGCAACCTCACACACATTCCCCAGGAACATCACGCATACTCGGTCGGCAATGAAGTTAATCACCGAAAGGTCATGTCCGATGAACAGGTACGTCAACCCGTACTGCGCCTGCAGGTCCTTCAGCAGATTCAGAACCTGGCTCTGCACCGACACATCGAGGGCCGATACCGGCTCATCGCATACGATCAGTTCCGGCTGCAGGGCAATGGCTCTTGCAATGCCGATGCGCTGACGCTGGCCGCCGGAGAACTGGTGCGGATAGCGGTTTTGGAATTCCGCCGGCACGCCCACTGCCTTCATCAGCTGAAGGACTCTCTCTGTCGTCTCCGCGCGGCTCTTGCAGACATGATAGGTCTCCAGAGGCTCTGCAATGATATCCCGCACGGTCATGCGCGGATCCAGGCTGGCATAAGGGTCCTGAAAGACCATCTGCAGCTTCGGCCGCAGCGGCCGAAAGCTCTTCTCATCCATGGACGAAATTTCCTGTCCCTTGAAGGTCACTACGCCGTCCGTGACGGGCAGCATATGAATGAGTGTCCGCCCCAGCGTTGACTTACCGCAGCCGCTCTCTCCGACCAGCGCCAGCGTCTCGCCCTTGTAAATCGTGAGATTTACGCCGTTCACTGCATGGACCGTCTGTCCCTTTCTGGCGGTCGGAAATTCCTTATATACTCCCTCTGCCTGCAGAAGGATCTCCTTATTCTCATCCATGATCACATCTTCCTCCCACTGCACTCCAGACACGATACCCAGTGCTCTTCTCCCACCTGCTCCAGATGCGGGCGCTCCGTCTGACAGTGCTCTGCGTGACATTCGCAGCGGCTGCAGAAGGCGCAGCCCTCCGGCAGATGCAGGAGATTCGGCACGACACCCGGAATGGTGTGCAGGCGCTCCGGATTCTGACCGATGCGGGGAATGGAGGCCATCAGGCCCTTCGTGTACGGATGCGCTGCATGATCGAAGAGCTCACAGGTGGGCGCCTGCTCCACTATTTTGCCTGCGTACATGACGTACACATAGTCGCAGATCTCCGCCACAACGCCGAGATTGTGCGTGATGATCAGGACGCTCGTCCCCATCTCGTCCCGCAGCTGCTTCATCAGCCGCAGAATCTGCGCTTCAATGGTTACGTCCAGTGCCGTCGTCGGCTCATCCGCAATCAGAAGGTGGGGCCGGCAGATCATGGCCATCGCAATCATGACGCGCTGGCGAAGACCGCCGGAGAGCTCGTGCGGGTAACTGTCATAGCGCTTGGCCGCCTCCGGAATGCCGACCTTCTCAAACATCTCGATGACCTTCATCCGGGCCTCCTGCTTGCTGATGCCCTTGTTGTGTACCAGAAGCGTCTCGCGTACCTGACGTCCCACCTTCAGCACCGGATTCAGGCTCGTCATGGGCTCCTGGAAAATCATGGAGATATCATTGCCGCAGATCTCGCGCAGCTTCTTCTCCGACAGCCCGGTCAGATCCATTCCGTCATACAAAATGCTGCCTCCGGCGATGCGCCCCGGGTACTTCAGAAGGCCCATGATGGAGCGCGCCGTCATGCTCTTGCCGCAGCCGCTCTCTCCGACCAGGCCGATAATCTTACCTTTGGGGATGGTGATGTTCACGCCGTCCACCGCCTTTGCAACGCCCTTTTCCGTGAAAAAATAGGACTGCAGTTCCTTTATTTCAAGAATATTCTTCTGTTCTTCCATTGCCACTTCTTCCTCCCGGCCTTTCCGGCTCCGCTCCCCTTCGGAAGCTGCCGCAGGCTTTGCGGCCTGCTGCCGGCTGCCCATCATCGCATCAGCTGTTCTTCATGTACGGATCCAGCACATCCCGGAGACCGTCTCCCAGGAAATTGAAGGCCAAAACGACCACCATGATCGAAATACACGGTGCCAGGCACAGCCAGGGCTGGGTGAACAGGAACTGTTTGGACTGATTGACCATAAGGCCCCAGGAGGCAGACGGCGGCTGTACGCCGATGCCCAGAAAGCTCAGCGAGCTCTCGGAAAGGATGGAGGAGGGCACCTCCAGTGTGAACAGGACGATCAGGCTCGGAATGCAGTTCGGCAGAATGTGCCGCAGCATGATCCGGCCGCCGGAAACGCCGATGGACCTGGACGCCTCCACATATTCGCTTTCCTTCAGCGAAAGCGTCTGGGAGCGGACCACTCTGGCCACACTCGCCCAGTTGATCATGGACAGCGCAATGAACAGGTTGATGGTCGTGCTGCCGAGCGTATACATGATGACCATCGCCAGCAGGAGCGACGGGATGGACAGCATGATGTCAGCGATCCGCATGATGATGACGTCCGTCTTGCCGCCGATGTAGCCGGCCAGCAGGCCCAGTACAATGCCGATAATCAGGGAAAGGACGCTCGGCAGGATGCCGATGACCAGTGATACCCGGGAGCCGTACAGAATTCTCGAGAAAACATCGCGTCCCAGCTCATCCGTTCCGAACAGATGCGCAAGGCTCGGTGCCTGCAGGCGGTTGATGACGTCCTGCTCCGCTTCGCCGTAGGGTGCGATCAGCGGCGCAAAGACGGCCGCCAGGATGATCACTGCAATCACGGCCGCCGAAACCGCCGCCAGCTTATTTTGCCGGCACATGCGCAGGAGCTTCTCGCGGATGCCGTCCTTTTCACCCACCTGGGACAGAAGCTCTCGGGAGTCTCCGCTCTTTTCGGAATCCGCAGCAGCTGCCGGAGCCGCCTGTTTCTGCAGGCCTCCCTGCTCCAGCTCCTGAATGATTTTCTTTTTCTGATCTCGCGTCATGCTCTTCACGCTCCTTTCCGGATTCTGGGATCCAGGACGGAATACAGTACATCCGCCAGCAGGTTTCCGGCTATGACAATCACCGTTGTGAAGATGACAGTACCCTGCAGCACCGGCATATCGCGGTTGGAAATTGCCGTGGTTGCAAGGCGTCCGATTCCCGGAATTGCAAAAATGCTCTCTGTGATAACCGCGCCGGAGAGCATGGAGGACAGCTGCAGCGCCATCATGGTGATAACCGGCAGCATGGAATTCTTCAGTGCGTGGAACACGATTACCTTGCCGCCCATGAGGCCCTTGGCTCTTGCCGTATCGATGTAATCCGCCTGCATCGCCTCCAGAAGGCTGGACCGCGTAATGCGGGCAACGCTGCCGGCGCTGTTCCACCCCAGTGCGATGGCCGGCAGAATCATGGACAGGAACGTTCCGTCCGAGGTGAGCGGCAGTATTTTCCATTTAAAGGCGAACACATACTGCAGCAGCAGTGACGTCATGAAGATCGGCATCGACACGCCGAACAGCGCGAAGCCCATGAACAGGTGGTCCAGCATGTGGTTCTGACGGATGGCAGCGATCACGCCCAGGATCATTCCCATGACCCAGGCAAAAACAGCGGCCATCACTGCCAGCTGCAGCGTATAGGGAAAGGCTTCCATGATCATGGAGGTGACGCTGCGGTTGTACTTGTAGCTCTGTCCCATATCGCCCTTCAAAAGTCCTGCAAGATAGGAGAAGAACTGCTCCATCATGGGCTTATCCAGGTTCATCGACTTGGTCAGACGGTCAATGGTCTCCTGATTGACATGCTCACCCAGGAGCGTCGTTACCGCATCTCCCGGCACTACCCGGAGCATGATGAAGATCAGGAGGATAACACCGATCAAAACCGGTATGGTTCCCAAAATTCGCTTTACGATCTGTTTCATGTCGCTCTCTCTAAACTTTCCGGCAGCCGGCGTTGTATTCGCCGCTGCACGTCCTGTTCACTCTATTCTCTCTCATCGTCTATTCAGCGCCCATTCGCAAAATCGCTTGGCTCTGAATAGTTACTCATCATCAGAAATGCTGGCCGCAGGCTTGCTGCGGCCAGCACATCATTGCTGCTTCACATATGCTGCAAGGCACGGACGGAAGCAGATCTTACTCTGCCAGAGTTACTCCGACTACGTTGAAATCACTGTAGCCTGCCCAGTGAGGAACGAACTTGGCAACACGGTCGCTTACTACGAACAGGTGCGTTCTGCCAAAGAGCGGAACCCATGCTGCATCGTCCTCTACGATCTTCTTCTCCAGTGCGTCGTACTCAGCAAGTCTCTCGTCCTCATCGGTGATCGCACGAGCTGCCTCTACGCGCTCCATGGTTGCTTCATCCTGGTAGTTGATGCTGCGGATCTTGGACTTCTCTGCATTGCCGAAGAAGGTGTAGATGAAGTTGTCCGGATCGTTGAAGTCTGCTGTCCAGGTTGCTACGAAGGAGTTCATCTCGCCGGACTTGCGCAGTGCCAGCCAGCTTGCCTCATCATAGGAAACGATCGATGCATCGATGCCGATTGCCTGCAGGTTTGCCTGTACCATCTGCAGTACCAGTGCCACGCTGGAGGATGCGGAGCTGTCCGATGCGAGCTCCATCTTGATCTCTCCCTCTGCGTAGCCGGCGTCCTCCAGGAGCTTCTTAGCTGCATCCGGATCGTACTTGAGCCAGCCTTGGTTCTCCTCGCTGTAGCCGATCAGGCCCTTCGGGTAAATGCCGTCGCACAGGGTGCCGTCGCCGCTGTAAACGGTATCCAGGATGCTCTGGCGGTCGATGGCCAGCTGAACGGCCTTGCGGACATTGACATCGCTGAGGTACTGGTCGTTCTCATTCATGATGAGATATGTGGTTGCCAGACGGTTTGCAGAAACGATCTGATCTGCATAGGCGGTCTTGTAGGTGGACTCTACCACGGAGGAATCCAGGTCGTCGCAGTCCAGAATATCCAGCTCGCCGTTCTGGAACATCATGTTGATGGTCGAAGCATCCGGAACGATCTGAATGTCGACGTTCTTCACGCTCGGCTCATCGCCCCAGTAATTCTCGTTCAGTGCCAGCGTCATGCCGCTGTCTCTGGTCCAACCGGTGATCACATAAGGACCGGAACCGATTGCCGACGTGTAATCGCTGCCGTAGTCATCGCCGGCTGCCTCAACGGCTGCCTTGGAATAGATGCAGCCGGCCGGTGTTGCCAGCTCATACAAAAAGCCTGCGAAGGGATAAGCGAGCGTCACCGTCAGGTGTGTATCATCGGTAACCTCGATGCCCTCTACCTTGTCATCGTAGCTGTAGCCTTCCGTCTCGATCAGCTCGTCTGCGCCGAGAATGCAGGAGGCAAAGTCCGTATTCACACTGGTATCCAGTGCCAGCAGACGAACCAGCGTGAATTCCACATCGCTTGCCGTCAGCGGCGTTCCATCGGAGAACTTTACGTCGTCCCGCAGCGTGAACTCGTAGGTAAGGCCGTCATCGCTGACGGTGTACTCCTTTACAAGGCTCGGAACCAGCTCGGTCGTTCCGTCATCGTTGAGCTTGATTTCAAACAGACGGTCGAACACGTTCATCGGAATCATGTAGTTCGCGCTGGTGGTCTGTACATCCAGCGTCTGAATGTCCGAGGTCCATGCCAGGCGAAGGGTTCCTGCATCCGCGGATGACGAAGCCGCTGCCTCGCTGCTCGAGGTATCTGCTGCCTGCGCATCCGTTCCTGCCGACGAAGCGTCCTGTCCGGATGTGGATGTCGAAGATGCTCCGCATCCTGCCAGCATCGCTGCTGCCAGCGCAACACTTACTGCTGCACTCCATTGTCTTTTCATAATAGCTCCTCCTCTTTGTGCCTATACCGGCTGCTGTTCGTCCTGCGAACAAAAAAAGAGTGCCGTCTTTCTCATAGCTTCATGAGAAAAACGACACCCTTGCCGCTGCTCGTTTATGATGCAGTCTCCGCCGCAATCCGATGCCGGATCCGACTGCAATTCCAATCGCGGATACTCACCATCGCCGTTTGCGATTGTATACATGTATTCCGCCCATCGATGTGGTCAGTTATATCATTCCGGATTCCGCTCGTCAAGCGCTTTTTCACGCTCTGCCGGACCCGTAAACTACGTTGCTGATGACATACTCCCCATCGTTGACAAAAATTTCCACCAGATTCCGTTCGATGAAGATCTCCAGCCGGCAGCGATCGCCCACCTGCGGCGTGCGGCACTTTGTGTGCCAGACGGCGTCCTTCGGCAGGCATCCTGTCCGGTCCGTGCAGACGCAGCCGTCCTTCAATGCAACCTGGATGCCTCCTGTCGAAAGGCTCTCGCCTTCTTCCAGGGAGGCCACCATCCTGTACCGGCCTTCCTTCTCCCAAAGGTCCGCCTTTTCCTGCGTTTTCCGATAGGATGCATCCGCAAAGAACATCCGCACGCTCGGATGCACCGGTGTCACCAGCTCGCCGCCCCGCCATTTTACCTCGCGAGGCAGGCACATCATGCCGTTCCAGCGCTTTCCGCCCGAAGCCTCGTTGTCCTCCGGCGGCTGCGGAGCCGGCATACGGATCCATGCAATGACAGTCCGTCTCCCCTCCGCATCCAGATTCGACTGCGGCGCGTAAAGATCAAAGCCGTAGTCCAGGAATTTCTCTTTGCCGCTTAAGGAAACCGTTCCCGATGCCGAGTCAAACTCCACGACCTGCATCGTGCTCTGGCTCTCCGGATACTCCGTATCCTTCATATTTCCCATCGGCGAACAGATCAATACATATTTACCGTCCAGGCTGAACAGATCCGGACATTCCAGGCACCTCCCCAGGCGTTTATCCTGCAGGCGGCTCTGGTATTCCCAGTTCAGACTGTCTTTGCTCGTATACAGCAGCAGCACGCCTTCCTGCTGCAGATGTGTACTCGCAAGACACATATGATAACCCTCTTTGTCCCGCCACACCTTGGGATCCCGGAAGTCCTGGGGATCCCCGATGGCGGTGTCGCAATAGGAGGGGATGATCGGCATTTTTCCATGCAGATTATCGAAGGCAAAACCATCCTCCGAGATGATCATGGCCTGGGACTGCGTATTTTTGCCGTCCTTGGCCACATGTATATTCTCCGGGTCCTCTTCGTCATAGCGGACCGCTGTGTAATACAGCTGAAGCCGGCCGTCCTTTTCGATGGCGCTTCCGGAGAAAACACCGTTGGCGTCGAAGCTCCGGGTGGGGTAGAGTGCGACGCCGAGGTGCTTCCAGTGAATCAGGTCTGCACTGACGGCATGCCCCCAGTGCATGGTTCCCCACTGCGGTTCATAGGGGAAATACTGATAAAACAGATGATACTGTCCTTTGTAATAGATAAAGCCGTTGGGATCATTGATCCATCCGCCGGGTGCCTTCAGATGTAGTGTGTTGTGCATCTCCCATTCTCACCTCTCTATGCCGCTGCACGGCTGTCAGTCTTCCGCCGCTTCGTGAACCGCCCAGATGTACTCATAGGGCTTCAGCGTCAGTGCCACCGGCTTCTCCTTCGTATCATCACCGAGATAATCCCGGTAGCCGTCTGCGAATTCCACAATCCATACGTCCTTGGGCTGGTCCGAGAAATTAAACAGACCGACCATCCGTTTCGATCCCTTGATACGGATCATGCCCAGCACCGATCCGTTGTGTGTTTCAATCGTATACACACTGGCATCGCCGTCGAAAATATCGTCCGCGCGCCGCGCCTTTTCCAGGGTGAGAAGCCCGCGGTGCATTCTCCCTGCGGTCGAATCCGCGTCCTCAATATGCGCTGCAGCATCCCAGTTGAATTTCCCCCTGTGGATGTAGCGGGAATCTTCTGCCTTCAGCGGGTCCTGGTGATAGGTCCAGTCATTGACCGCTGCGATTTCATCGCCGCTGTAGATCACAGGAATTCCCGACTGGAACAGCAGGAACGCGTGGAGCATCAGGTCCAGCTGCAGGCCAGCTGCAACCTTCTCCGGATTGTCCTCAAAGCCGCCGCGCTCAATGCCGCACATGGAGGCCGTCGTGCCGCAGAATCTGGCATCTCCGGTCACGGGATCCTCGTTGTAAAGCTCGCCGGTACTGGTGCTGAAGTCGTATTTTCCGAGGAAATAATCGTTCAGGAAGCGCTTGTGCGCCACCTCCTTCATGCCCTTCTGCTCCAGGAATTTAAAATCCAGTCCCCAGCCAATGTCGTCGTGACAGCGAATGTAGTTCAGAAAGCTATAGGTCTTCGGGAGCCCCGCAACCTGGTCCGTCTGATAACGCAGGAGCGATACGTCTCTTGTCGCCACTGTATGCCACAGCGTGCACATCGTGGTCGCATTGTAGAGCATGTGGCACTCGGGCTTCTGCGGTGTTCCGAAATACGGAGCCAGCTCCTTGGGCTCCATCACCACTTCTCCCAGAAGGAGAACGCCGGGGCACACGATCTCTGTGATCAGTCGAATCATGCGAACAATGGTGTGTACCTGCGGAAGATTCCGGCAGTTGGTGCCCAGCTGCTTCCAGATGTATGGAACCGCGTCGATGCGGATGATGTCGATTCCGCGGTTGGCAAGGTACAGAAGATTCCCTGCCATCTCGTTGAATACGACCGGGTTCCAGTAATTCAGATCCCATTGATAGGGATAGAACGAGGTCATCACATACTTGCCCAGCTCCGGAAGATAGGTGAAATTCCCCGGTGCCGTCTTGGGGAACACCTCCGGCACGGTGCGCTCAAACTGCGCCGGCAGGCCGTAGTCATCGTAGAAGAAATACCGGTCCTGGTATTCTCTTTCTCCTGCCCGCGCACGCCTTGCCCACTCGTGCTCCTCGGATGTGTGATTCATAACGAAGTCCAGGCAGACACAGATTCCCCGGCCGTGACAGTCCTCTGTCAGCTCCGACAGATCCTCCATCGTCCCCAGACTCGGCAGTACCTTTCGAAAATCCGCAACCGCGTAGCCGCCGTCGCTCCTGCCCTCCGGCGTGTCCAGAAGAGGCATGAGATGCAGATAATTGATGCCGCTCTTCTCCAGATAATCCAGGTGACTGCGCACCCCCTGGAGATTTCCCGCAAAATTCTCGGTATAGAGCATCATTCCGACAAGGTCATTCTGCATATACCAGGAGGGCTCTGCCTCGCGCTTGCGGTCCGAGGCCTTCAGCGCCTCCGCTCGCTCGTTGTAGAACGCCTCCATGGATCTGCAGAGGTTGTAGTAATTCTCGGTCTGTCCATGGTAGAGCTCCATGTACAGCCATTTCAGCTCATCGCTGCGGGCAGCCAGCCGACGCTGAAAATCAGTCTGCCCTGCATGTTCCTGAATGCCGCTTTTCATTCCGCCGCCTGCTTTCATCGGTGGCGTCTGCCCAAAGCTCCGGAAAAGACCTCCGAGCAGACAGCCATTCTTCATGTCGTCGTTTGTGGTATCCAGCCAAATACTGTTTTTGTACCAGCTGCAGTGCTTACTTCACTGCACCTGCCGTTACGCCTTCCACAATGTAGCGCTGCAGGAACAGGTACAGGATCAGGATCGGCAGCATGGCCAGGAGAAGTGCCGCCATGATCAGACCGATGTCCGTGGAGAAGGTCCCGTAGAATACCTGCGTTGCAATGGGAAGCGTGTACAGCTCTTTTCTGCCGAGGATCAGACTCGGAAGGAGGTAATCGTTCCAGAATGCCATGGCATCAATGATGGCTACCGTAGCAATCGTGGGCTTGAGCATCGGGAACACGATCTTCCAGTAAATCTGCCAGGTCGTGCAGCCGTCAATGGTTCCGGCCTCCTCCAGTGCAATCGGCACATTGGTATGGATCGCACCATGAAACATGAACGTCGCCATGGAGAGCGAGAAGCCGACATGCATGAAGATCAATGTCAGACGATGGTTCAGAATTCCCAGCATGCCGCCGTAGATGGACACCAGCGGGATCATCAGAACCTGGAACGGAATTACCATGGAAGCGATCATCATGGCAAACAGGAAATTGGTGACCTTCCATTTCCGGCGGACCATGATGTATGCCGTCATGGAGGACAGCAGGATCGTGAACACGGTGGACGCCACGGTAATTACGAAGGAATTGCCGAAGGCGGTGTAGAAGTTCATCTTCTTAACAGCCGAGGGGAAGTTCTTCAATGTAAATCCGTGTGCGCCGACGAGTGCCAGCGGATTGCTGGTAATGTCTGCCTTGGTCTTAAAAACATTGATGATGACCATGAAGAACGGGAACACAAAGATCACCAGCATCAGGATCAATACAACAAATTTCAGGACGCGCCATATGCTTTTCTGAGCGGCCGCTTTTTCGTTCTGATTCATGCCTGTACCTCCCCCTTCTTACCGATGTAAACCTGCAGTCCGCCGATGACCGCGCAGACAACAAAGAGTACCAGGGCTTCCGCCTGACCGGTTCCGTAGTTCTTATACTTGAAGGCCTGATTGTACACGTGCATGGCTGCCAGCACCGAGCTGTTGAACGGTTCGCCGTTGGTCAGCGAGAGGTTGACGTCATAGACCATGAAGCAGCGCGTAATCGTCAGGAACAGGCACTGTACAAAGGAGGAAACCATCAGCGGAACCGAGATGCTGACCAGTCTCTGGAAGCCGTTGCAGCCATCGATGGAGGCCGCTTCGATTACATCCTCCGAAACGCTCATAAAGCCTGCAATGTAGATCAGCATCATGTAGCCCGCATACTGCCATACCGATACGATAATCAGGCACAGCAGCGCGCCGTTCGTCGTTGCAAGCCATGAGGTTGAGAGTGCACCGATGGAAAGCGATTCACCCAGCTTGACAAAAGCCCGGTTGAACACGAATTTCCAGACATATCCGAGGACAATTCCGCCGATCAGATTCGGGATGAAAAAGCCTGCCCGGAAGAAATTCTGCCCCTTCACGCCGCTTGTCAGCATGTAAGCCAGCAGGAATGCGATCACGTTTACCAGAATCACCGAGATCGCCGAGTATAAAAAGGTTCTGCCCAGTGCCTGCCAGTAGGCAGTGTCCTGGAAGGTTGCGATATAGTTGGCAAGTCCTACGAAGGGCTTTTCTTTGGAAACGCCGTCCCAGCTGGTAAAGGTCAGGTAAAGGCCATACAGGAACGGAACGATGACGACCGCACAGAATACGAACGTTGTGATTCCGGCGAACATCAGGAATTCTTTTACCTTGTAAGATGTTGACTTCGTTCTCATTGTCTTCCCTCTTCTTACAAAGCCCGGCGAAGCGGCCCTGTTCCCTCTCCGCCGGGCTGATACATCCGATCAGATCCCCTTGCTTGCTGATACTGCTTTTTATTCTCAGTGAGCTACAACCGTAGCGCCTGCCCAGTAATTCTCAAGATCAGCTGCGAAGGCTGCTCTGTCCTCTTCGCCTGCGAGGTACTTCTGCATGATGCCGCCGGCAACCGTGATGTGATCATCCGGAAGGTAGTTGTAGTTAGGAATCAGCTCACCGGCATCTGCGTACTTCTTAACCGACTGAGACAGCGGATCCAGTGCGGAGCAGTCGATGTTGCTGTATGCAGGAACCAGTGCGCACTTCTCGGTCAGGAATGCATTTCCGTCTGCGTCGCTTACGAGCCAGTTCAGGAAATCCTTGGCTGCCTGTCTCTGCTCCTCGGAGGTGTTGTCAGAGGAATCGATGAAGAAGTACTTGGAGCCGCCGCCGACCAGCTTCCCGTTGCTGCCGTCCGTCGTGTTCTGCGGAACCGGCATCATGCCCATGTTCTCGCTGTACTCATAGGCATTGATCATGGTCCAGTCCCAGTTGCCGCCGAACATGAAGGCGATCTCGCCCTCTGCCAGCTTCTGCTCAGACACCTCGCGCTCTGCAGCTACCGGAGAGCCGGCTGCGTAGTTGTAGGTGCGGAGAACATCGAAGGTATCCATCAGGGATTCGAACTTGTCATTTTCGGAGAGCTTCTCCGTTCCTGCTGCCAGTCCGTTTACATAGGCATCCGGGTCCGGCTGCTGCTCATAAACCTCTGCAAGGTAGTGTGCTGCCAGCGACCAGTCCTCCTTCATGATGCCGGTAGGTGCCTCCATTCCGCCGGCTACCAGCTTGTCGCACAGCTCCTTGAACGCATCCAGTGTCTTGTAATCGTCCGGGTTGAAGGTCTCTCCGGTGATCGCCTCAATGGCATCTGCGTTGTACATGATGCCTCTGGCCTCAATGCAAAGCGGGAAGCCGACCACCTTGCCGTCTACCGAGATGGCGTATTCGGTCTTGTCTACCCAGTCCTCGCCGCTCAGATCCGTTGCGTACTCACCGGCCAGTGTGTAGATATCCTTGGCATCTACCATTGCCATGGTGTAAGGATCGCCGGAAGCGTACTTGGTCGCGATGTGGGAAGCTACGGTGTCGCTGTTGTAGTAAACCTCAACGTTTACACCCTTCTGCTCGCTGTACTCGGCAGCCATCTCCTCGAACTGCTCCTGCACCTCCATCTTGGAATTGAAGATGGTGATGGAAACCGATCCGTCGCCTGCTGCTGCAGCCGTCGAGGAGCTGCTGTCCGATCCGCTGTCACTGCTGCTCCCGGAATCCGCGCATGCCGTCATCGCCGCACACATTGCTGCAGCCAATACCATTGCCAGTACTCTTTTCTTCATTTTTCCCTCCTGTTTGTGAATCCCCTTGGAATTCTATCGGTAGATCGTACAAAGAATCTCGTTCTTTGCCTGTTCTGTTGTTTATGTTGTTACCTTATTCGCTTTTCATCGATATGTCAATCGGTTGACATACATTTTGTCGTTTGTGCCAAATTCACAGCGGTCATTTTGTAAAAAATGGCTGATAATCCGCGCTTTTCCATGTGTCAATCATTTAGCACAAGCGGTTGCGCAGCTTTCCTTTTGCTCAATAAAAAACACTGACCGGTCTCCCATGTCAGTGCTTTTTAAGATTCTATGCTGTTGTTAGGGCAAAAGTCCTTTTACGCAACGCTTGATATCGGATTGCAGCGTTCCAGCAGGCCCGCCATTAAGACTTTCCTTCCTGCACAGCCACTGTTCCGCGTTCAATCAGCCGCACCGGCAATACCAGGCGCTTCGCCACCACCTTGCCTTCCGAGGCATCCTTTAAAAGCTGAACCGCCTGCTCCGCCATTTCCTTGATCGGCTGATGGATGGTCGTGAGCTGCGGCGTTGTCAGCGTCGCAACCAATGAGTCATCAAATCCGATGATCTTCATCTGCTCCGGCACCGAAATCCCGAGCTTCCTGCAGACCTGCAGCATCTGTGCCCCGATGACATCGCTGCTGGCAAACACGCCGTCCGTCTCCGGATGCTCCTTCAATGCCGTCTCCAGGAAATCCGTATATTCCAGGTTCTCATACTCCTTGAGCCTGGGATCGATTTCATAGTATGAAACACCTTTTTTCTCACAGACCGAGCGGAAGCCGATGGATCGATTGTCCGCCGGGAGCTCCAGATTCGCCGTCGTGCTGCCGATCATCAGAATATGCCGGCAGCCCGCTTCGATGAGCCGCTGCGCTGCCATTTCGCCGCCGGAGCGGTTATCGCACTCCACAGATGCCGTACCGTTGCCCAGGATGCGTTCCATCGCTATGACCGGCACATTCATCTCCACGAACGGTTCCTCTGAAAGGGATCCGCTGAATAGGATAACACCGGCCACCCGGTTCCCGGTGCAGATGTCCAGATATTCCTTCTCGTTTTCTTCCTTACCCTTGGTATTGCACAAAAAGATGCGGTAGCCCTTTTTATAGGCTTCATTCTCAATGTTGCTGATCATCTCAGCAAAATATGGATGACAGATGTGCGGCACAATGAGGCCGATCGCGTTGGTTGTCTTCTTATGCAGCGATCGGGCAACCTCGTTGGGTCTGTAATTGAGCTTCTTCATTGCGGCGTACACCTTTTTGCGTGCATCGTCGCTGATGTATCCCCTGTTGTTAAGAACGCGCGACACCGTTGTCACGGTAAGCCCCGCTTCCTTTGCAACATCCTTAATCGTAGCCAATTGTAAACTCCTTGTGGATTCTCCGCCCCGGGCTCCGCAGTCAGAATTCCCGGCATACTGCCGCTGCAGCCATGCGGTATGTCAATCGGTTGCTATATGACATATCTTATTACATGTTTTGCCCGGCATTCAAGTCCCCAAAGTGTTCAGATTCGGCCGGCCGCAGTTCATGGTTGCAGTACAGACGCCAGCCACGACGGGTCCTGACGGAGTTGTCCGGTCCTGGGACGCTCTCGCTCCATCCTCGGACCTAGCGGTGCT
>CAVJLL010000006.1:0-78738 GCA_963650385.1 Clostridium sp. CAG:508
CAAGCACCGAGGCCTCGCAAGGCCCTGGACCCGGACATTCTCCGCCACCCTGTCGCTTGGCTGGCGAGTCTACTGTTACGAGAATGTCTACACCAGAAAATCCGCCATCACCGTATTGCTGACATCAATGCCCGCATCGGTCAGGAACACGCGTCCGCCTGCCTCCTGCAGCAGTCCCAGCTCCCGGTACCTTCGGATCACCGCGCCGTAAACAGACTCCATCGATGTACCGAACCGGTTTTGAAACGCTTCGACAGAAACGCCTTCCATCCGGCGAAGTCCCAGGAACATGAACTCCTCCATCTGATCCTGCTCCGACAGGTGCTCTGTGTCCTCGTACAAAGCAGAATCGGGGGCATTCCCCCACGGTACCTGCAGCGTCTCTTTCCGGTCCCTGATGCTCTCGAGCCGCTCGCAGTACGCCGTCAAACTCCTCGTATGGCTCCAGCGCATGCCTTTCCACAGGGAGGCCGCTCCTGTTCCAAAGCCCAGATACGGGTGCCCTGTCCAGTATCCGCTGTTGTGCCGGCTCTCATAGCCTTCCCTCGCATAGTTGGAAATCTCATACCGGTGATAGCCGTGCCCGGCCAGGATCTCCTTCGTCCGGTGATACATATCCCGGTCCAGTTCCTCTTCCGGCAGCAAAGGGAGCGTGCCCTCCTCAGCCATCCGGTATAGCTCGGTGCCCTCCTCCAGAATCAGACTGTAAGCGGAGATATGCTCTGGCCCCAGCGCGGCAGCCTCCGAAAGGGAATACAGCCACTCCTCCATCGTCTGCCCGGGAAGTGCTGACATCAGATCCAGGCTGATGTTCGCAAACCCGGCCTCCCGCGCCTGTTCAAAGCACTCCCGCGCCTGCCGGCTGCTGTGGATTCTCCCCAGGAGCCGGAGCTCCTCATCCCGAAAGGACTGCACGCCGACGGACAGGCGGTTCACGCCTGCACGCCGATAAGCGGAAAGCGTCTGCATGCTGGCCGTCCCCGGGTTGCATTCCATCGTTATTTCCGCATCCTGCCGGACGTCCCAGCATCCCCGAATGACATCCAGGAGCCCTTGCACCGCGTCTCCCGGCAGTAGGGACGGCGTTCCGCCCCCCAGAAAAACCGTGTCCACGGCAAGCCGGCCGGCCGATTCGTTGTTTTTGATCGCCTCAGCCGTTTCCCTGAGCTCCGCTTCAAGCGCACGCAGGTATCGTTCCTGCACATCCCTCTGTCCGGGGCCGGACAGGAAATCGCAGTACCGGCATTTGCGGACACAAAAAGGAAAATGCAGATACAGGCTCACCGCCTGCTCCGCATTTTCACCTGCTCTCACTGCTCGTCTCCGAGCTTGAGCACATTCATAAAGGCTTCCTTGGGGATTTCGACATTTCCCACCATCTGCATGCGCTTCTTGCCTTCCTTCTGCTTCTCCAGGAGCTTCTTCTTGCGCGATACATCGCCGCCGTAGCACTTGGCAAGAACGTCCTTTCTGTAGGCACGGACCGTCTCTCTTGCGATGACGCGTCCTCCCACCGCCGCCTGGATCGGCACCTCGAACAGCTGGCGCGGAATCTCATCCTTGAGCTTCTCGCACATCTTCCGTCCGCGCTCATAAGCCCCTGCCTCATGCACGATAAAGGACAGCGCATCCACCGGCTCCTTGTTCACCAGGATGTCCAGCTTCACCAGCTTGGACGGCGCATAGCCCTTCAGCTCATAATCAAAGGACGCATAGCCGCGGGACCTTGACTTCAGCGCGTCAAAGAAATCGTAAATAATCTCATTCAGCGGCAGCTCGTATTTGAGCACCGCCCGGGTTGTCTCGATGTAGTCCGTCGACAGATAGACGCCGCGCCGCTCCTGGCACAGCTGCATGATCGCACCCAGATACTCGGTCGTCACCATGATCTCCGCCGATACAATCGGCTCCTCCATGTGCTCGATTTCCGAGGGATCCGGCAGGTTGGCCGGATTGGTGAGCTCCGTCATGGTGCCGTCGGTCCGATAGATCCGGTAGACAACGCCGGGCGCCGTCGAAATAATATCCAGATCGTATTCGCGCTCCAGCCGCTCGAGAACGACCTCCATATGAAGGAGTCCCAGGAAGCCGCAGCGGAAGCCAAATCCCAGCGCCAGCGACGTCTCCGGCTCGTAGGAAAGACTGGCATCGGAGAGCTGGAATTTTTCCAGTGCGTCCTTTAAATCCGGGTACTTGGAGGTGTCCTGCGGATAGATGCCGGCAAAGACCATGGGCTGTGCCTTCTTATAGCCGGGAAGCGGCTCGCTGCAAGGAGCATCTGCGCAGGTCACGGTATCGCCGACGCGCGCATCGCGGATATTCTTGATCGATGCGGTAAAATAACCGACCATGCCTGCCGAGAGCTCGCTGCAGGGGATAAAGCGCCCCGGGCCAAAATAGCCCACCTCTACCACATCCTCCTCCGCGCCGCTCGCCATGAAGCGGACCTTCGTTCCCTTGCGGATCACGCCGTCCCGCACGCGGATGAACACGATGACACCCCGGTAGGAATCGTACAGCGAATCGAAAATCAATGCCTTTAAGGGTGCTGCCGGATCGCCCGAGGGCGCCGGGATCTTCTTCACAACGCTCTCGAGGACCTCCTTGATGTTGATGCCGTTTTTGGCTGAGATCTCCGGTGCATCCATCGCCTCAATGCCGATGACGTCCTCGATCTCCTGCTTGACCTCTTCCGGCCTTGCGCTCGGAAGGTCGATCTTGTTGATCACCGGGAACACATCCAGGTTGTGCTCCAGCGCCAGGTATACGTTGGCCATCGTCTGTGCCTGGATGCCCTGCGTCGCATCCACCACCAGAATGGCGCCGTCACAGGCAGCCAGGGAGCGCGACACCTCGTAGTTAAAGTCCACATGCCCAGGCGTATCAATCAGATTGAAGGTATACTCCTGCCCGTCCTCTGCCTCATAGATCAGCCGGACCGCCTGCGACTTGATGGTAATGCCGCGTTCCCGCTCCACGTCGATGTTGTCCAGGACCTGGTTCTTCATTTCGCGCGCCGTCAGAACGCCCGTCAGCTCGATCATGCGGTCCGCCAGCGTCGATTTTCCATGATCAATGTGCGCTACAATGCAGAAATTACGGATTCTGCTCTGATCCGCGCCGGACTCTTCCATATTCTTCAAATCTGCCATATTCATCCTCACGCAGCCGGCGGTACTCCCCCGGCGCCAGTGCACGGTCCAGCTCCAACGGTCCAAACGTAAGCCGCGACAGTGCCGTCACTTCCTTTTCTCCTCCGAGGGCGGCCACCATCTTCTTGATCTGATGGAACTTCCCCTCCTGTATTGTTACGAGCACCTCATGCGGATTCCCGGAAGGAGCCTGCTCCATCCGCGCAGGAAGCGCCGTCAGATTCTCATCGTATTGAATGCCCGCCGCAAACCGGGCTGCATCCTCCCTCGTAAACGGAGTTCCCGAGGCCCGCACCAGATAGGTCTTCTCCACATGGAACTTCGGCGAGAGCAGGCGATGCGCCATGTCTCCGTTATTGGTGATCAGCAGGAGTCCTTCCGTGTCCTTATCCAGTCTTCCCACCGGGAAAAGATCGGTGCGCTTCCGCTCCGTGATCAGGTCCAGCACGGTTTTCTGCTTCTTGTCCTCACTGGCTGAGAGCACCCCCGCGGGCTTATTCATCATGTACCAGACCTCCGGCTCGTATTCCCAGGTCTCCCCTCGGAAAACAACGGCCGGATACGGCTCTTCCACAAGATATCCCGGATCATGGATCTGCTCACCGCCGATCAGCACGCCGACTTTACGGATCTCCTTTTTGATCTCGCTCCGCGTGCCGCCGCCAAGGTCTGCAAGAAACTTGTCAATTCTCATGTTCCATCGCTTCCTGGTCCTCGTCCTTCCATTCCGAGGAGTGCTGTGCGAGCCATTCGTCGGGAATCTTGTTCTCAAACCGGTCCTTTGACGTTTCGGACGGCACCTCGGTCGGGTACCTGCCGTCAAAGCAGGCCGCACAGAAGCGGTTCTCCGTGTCATTTCCTCCGGCCAGCTTCAGCGCATTCTCCACCGAGAGATATCCCAGGGAATCCGCCCCGATGATCTTCGCAATCTCCTCCACCGAATGGTGGCAGGCGATCAGATTTTCCTTGGAATCAATATCCGTCCCGTAGTAGCAGGGATTCAAAAACGGCGGTGCCGATACCCGGAAATGGACCTCGGTCGCGCCGGCCTCCCGCACCAGGCGCACAATGCGTGCGGAGGTCGTTCCGCGCACAATGGAATCGTCGATCAGCACCACGCGCTTGCCGCGAATGGTCTCCGCAATGGGATTCAGCTTGATCTTGACCAGGTTCTCCCGCGCTGCCTGTCCCGGCGAGATGAAGGTTCGGCCGATGTATTTATTCTTGAGCATACCGATGCCGTAGGGAATGCCCGACTGCCTGGAATAGCCGAGCGCCGCATCCAGTCCGGAATCCGGCACACCGATGACAATGTCTGCCTGTACCGGATGCTCAAGTGCCAGGAACGCACCGGCGCGGACCCGTGCCTTATGAACGGAGGCACCGTCAATGACCGAATCCGGCCGTGCAAAATAGATGTATTCGAACACGCACATGGACGGCTTCACTTTACCCTCGTGTGTGTGAATGGAACGGAGGCCTGTCCGGTCGCATACCATGATCTCGCCCGGCTTTAAATCCCGCACGAGCTTGGCTCCGACTGCATCCAGTGCGCAGGACTCCGATGCAAAAACAACGCACCCGTCCGCCGTCTTTCCATAGCAAAGGGGACGGAAGCCGTGGGGATCCCGAACCGCGATCAGCTTGGAGGGCGACATGATAACGAGCGAGAATGCCCCGTGAATCCGGTCAATGACGCGGCTGACTGCCTCCTCAATGGAGGCGCAGTGCAGACGCTCTCTTGTAATCAGATAGGAAATAACCTCGGTATCGGTTGTCGAATGAAAGATGCATCCCTCATTCTCCAGCTCCGCACGCAGCTCGTAGGAATTCACGAGATTTCCGTTGTGACAGAGCGCCATGCTGCCCTTTGTGTGGCGCACCACCACCGGCTGCGCATTGGCACGGTTGGAGACGCCGCTTGTAGAATATCGAACATGTCCCACGGCAATCTGGCCTTCTCCGAGCGAATCCAGATTCTCCTTGCGGAACACCTCGTGCACGAGGCCGAGGTCGCGGTGATAGCGGAACACGCCGTCCTCGTTCACGGCAATGCCTGCTGCCTCCTGGCCGCGATGCTGCAGAGCAAACAGGCCGTAGTAGGCCAGCATCGGAAGATTCTGCTTGGTGGGGGACCAGATTCCGAATACGCCGCACTCTTCTCCGATTTTCTTCATGCTGTTCTTTTCCTTCCTGTCAGACGATGTCCATGCGCCGCTCTCGGGCGCTGTCTGAAATCATGTATATCATCATAATCCGTCAAAAAAAGCCGCTGCCCCGCCAATCCGGGCACAGCAGCTTAACTATAACATAGGATAACTATTCAGAGCCAAGCAAATTTGCATAAAATGAACGAGTAATGCTTGCCAGCCAAACGGTCGGGGCAGCGGCTGGGATGGAGGTGCTCATGTGTTCCTCGCAGGGATTCTCTGTGAATCGTGCTTCTTCACCTGACGCCCGATCCGCGCAAACTCGTCCGTCCACGGGTCTTCCTGCGGAAGGCCCGTGTCTTGGACTCAAACACGCATGCGCTCCCGTCGGGCAGGTGAAGCCGCCCGCTTCATGAGAATCCGACTGCTCGTCACAAAATCACACCTTCCATTCCCGGCCGCTGCCCCTCACTTCGTCTCTACGCTTTACAGTTCAAACGCCAATCAATGCTGTCCCTCACCTTCAGCTTGCCTTGCTGCGGTAGCATGCGGCCTGGAAGTTTTTGAGGCAGTCGACAGCCTCCGGGCTGAGCTTTCTGGGCACCAATACCTCCACCACGACGTACAGGTCGCCCCTTGCAGAGGGGTTCTGCCCCGACGGCATGCCCTTTCCGCGGATGCGGATACGGCTGCCGGACTGCGTTCCTGCCGGAATTTTGACCATGATCTTCCCGCTCCCTGTATTCACCGGAGCCTCGCCTCCGAGGCATGCGGTAATAAAGGGGACGTGTACGGTTGTTGTCCGGTCGCCGGCATCCCGTGCCGCATTCTCCTGTGCTGCCGTGGCTCCGTCATCATAGGAGCTGTAGTGAAAGCCCCGATCCGATCCGTACGTGCCTGTTCCGCTAGAAAAACCGCCTCTTCCGAAGCCGCCGGCCCCTCCAAAGCCGGGCGAACCTCCGGAGAAGCCTCTGCCTGCGCCTCCGAAGAGGCTTTCAAACAGGTCGCTCATATCTCCCATATCGCCCATGTTACCGGACGAATAATAGGTGGTGCTGCCATCCGGCGAGCGGTAATAATGTCCGCGAAAGCCGCCCCGGTCTCCCGCTCCTCCGGAAGAAGCTCCCTGGCTCTGGTCAAACGCCGCCATTCCGAACTGATCGTACAGCTTTTTCTTCTCCGGGTCTGAGAGAACCTGATAGGCCTCTCCGATCTCCTCGAATTTCTTCTTGGCCTCTGCATCTCCCGGATTGGTATCCGGATGATATTTTTTCGCCAGTTTCCGATATGCACTCTTTATCTGTTTATTGTCAGCAGTTCTGGTCAGTCCCAGAACCTCGTAATAATCCCGTTTCATTGCGAAGCTGCCTCCTTTCTTATGGTCCATTCAGCCCTTCTTATGTTTGTTATATCACACGTAGAACAGATAGTCAACGCATTCGCCCGTGGCAATGCCACGCCGCATACAGTATACTGAAGCTGTATATATGCCAACTAGCGACGGGTCCTCGCAAGGCCCCTGGACCGGACATTCTCCGCCACCCTGTCGCCTGGCTAGCGTTCGTACAGCAATCTATCTGCCACAGCAAGAGAGGGGAAACGTTTTATGGAGTTTACATTTACGGATAAGGATACGTATTATCAGCACATTCGCGAGGTCATCGATCAGGGCCCGTATAAAGACGACTGGGATTCTCTGTCGATGTTTCAGATGCCGTCCTGGTTTGAAAAGGCCAAGTTCGGCATTTTCATTCACTGGGGTCTGTTCAGCGTGCCGGCCTTCAATAATGAATGGTATTCCCGGAACATGTACGTGGAGGGAAGTCCTGAATTCGAGCACCACGTCAAAACCTACGGCCCGCAGAAGGACTTTGGCTACAAGGATTTCATTCCGATGTTCACGGCGGATCAGTTTGATCCGGATGCCTGGGCGGAGCTGTTCGCCGCTGCCGGTGCCAGATATGTGGTCCCGGTTGCCGAGCACCACGACGGCTTTCAGATGTATAAGAGCTTTCTGTCCCACTACAACGCCGTCGAAATGGGGCCCAAACGGGATATTCTGGGGGATCTGAAGACCGCTGTTGAGAAAAAAGGGATGACCTTTGCCGCTTCCAGCCACCGGGCTGAACACCATTGGTTCATGGGCGTCGGCAAGCACTTTGACAGTGACATTAAGGAGCCGCTTTCCTGCGGTGATTTCTACTGGCCAGCCGAGGCGGTCCAGCCGGATCAGCAGGATCTGTTCGCCGTTCCCGCTCCCAGTGAGGAATTTCTCATCGACTGGGTGTGCCGAACCTGCGAGATCGTGGACCGCTACCACCCGCACATCCTGTATTTTGACTGGTGGATTCAGCACAATGCCTACAAGCCGTACCTGCGCACGATTGCTGCATATTATTACAACACCGGCCTGAAGGAGGGATTCCCTGCTGCCATCTGCTACAAGCACGATGCACTTGCCTTCGGCTGCGGCATTGTTGATGTGGAGCGCGGCAAATTTGCGGATGCGAAGCCCTACCACTGGCAGACGGACACCGCCATTGCCCGGAATTCCTGGTGCTACACCGAAACGCTGGATTACAAGAGCAGCCGTGAGCTCATCTGCTACCTTGCGGATGTCGTCAGCAAAAACGGAAGCCTCCTCCTGAACGTGGGACCGAAGGCCGACGGAACCATTGCCCCGCAGGACCGCCAGATCCTCACCGACATCGGCAGCTGGCTTGCGGTCAACGGCGAAGCCATCTACGACAGCAAGCCCTGGCGTTATTCTGAGGAGGGCCCCACAAGGGAGGTTGAGGGACAGTTCAGCGATGCATCTGCACCGGACTACACCCCGCAGGACTTCCGGTTCACGGCAGGGCACGGCGCTGTCTATGCCATCTGCCTGCGTTGTCCGGAGGACGGCCGCTTCACCATCTGTGCACTTTCCAAGAGTAAGGACCCCAATAAGCCAGCCTTCCACGGCATCATCCGGGATGTGCAGGTTCTCGGGTTTCCGGAAAAGGTCACTTATTCCGCGGACGAAGACGGACTGCATCTGGAGACCTGGAACGTTTCCAGCCGCTTCCCTGTGGTCATCAAGGTCATTACAGATTGACGCTGCTTCCGCATAGGCCCCCGCTCTGAGGCCTTAAACCTGATTGGTGGTAAATTTGAAAACACTCTACATTGCAGAAAAGGATCCCGGCATCATCGAAAAGCTCCGCAGCAGCGCAGACTGGTCTGCGCTGTCTGTGCAGCTTGCAGGAGAAAGCACAGACCCTGCAAAGGCACTGGAGGAGATCCTGCGTCTGCAGCCGGACTTTATTATGCTGGGAGCGTCCTTCCCCTACATGCCGGGAGCCGACATTCTGGCCCGTGCAAGGCTCCTGGGCTTTACCGGCATATGCATTCTCCTCCTGGATATGCCGTCCTATTACACGCTTCAGCGCATTCTCCCGCTCGGCGTCCGGTGCTGTATTACGCTCCCGGACGACCTTCCTCAGCTGCAGGTGAAAATGAAGGAGCTGCTGCAGCATCTTCAAAGAGAGGAGATCATCCTTTCCCGGGCAGCGGCCCCCGGTCCTTCTTCCATTCCGAAAGAGGATGGGCGCCCTGCCGGTCTTTATTTTACGCAAAACACCCCCCCATCTGAATTCTCCGACCAGTCTTCCCGGAGTATTATTCTGGACGAGCTGCTCCTGTATGTGGGAGAGCATTATTCCGAAAATCTCAAGCTGGAGCTCATTGCCCCTCTCTGCGGGTACAGCAGTGCCTATCTTGGTAAGATTTTCACCCAGAGAGTGGGCGAAAGCTTCAACTCCTACGTGGATCAATGCCGCATCCGACACGCCAAGGAATTCCTGAAAAACGAAAAATGGAAGGTCTACGAGGTAGCCGCACAGGTCGGCTACCGAAGCGTAGATTACTTCCATAAGAAATTTCACCATTATGTAGGAATGAGTCCCCTGGAATACCGCCGGCAGATGCAGCAGTCACAGGATGCCTGAGTCTTAGCTATTTCCGCAGCCTGGAAAGCTCCTCCTGCATTGAAGACATTTACTCATCTTGCTTTTTCCCATGTCTTCCGCCGCGGCGCGTCCCCGACACGATGCCGACGATCACCGTAATCACAATTGCTGCAATCAGTACTGCGATGATGACCTTAATAATCGGAACAGCCGCCATGCCCGCTGTGCTCTCCTGATAAGCAATGGCATAGGACGAGAGCCGGTCCGTCTCAAAGGTGATGGTGTCCGGATCATCATCCAGATCCTGCAGGAAACTGATCGTTAAGGAGCCATCCTCTTCTTCATGGGAACGGACAATGCAGTAGGCCCGGCCGCTTTCCCGGATGGAATCCGGAATCCTCATGACCACCTGCATGGGAGTGGTGAATTCCTTTATCACCTGGGTATCTCCATGCGTGCTCTTCACCATCAGAACCTCGAACATCTCTCCCACAGACAGGCTGTTCTTATCGCAGGACTTCTGAATCTGTTCATCCGCCTCCGTCGGGAAATCATTTGCGGAATACATGGTCAGGTTAAAGGACACCTCATTGCCGGCAAAGGCACACATCTTATCCTCTTCGGTCAGAAGATCGTTAATGACGTATTCCAGATTCGGGAAGTCAGCAGTATTCAGGAAATGGCTTCCCGAGGTCTCGGAGTCCTCCGTGCTGTACTCATTATGGATATTCACCATAAGGTAATCCTGATTGTAGGCCAGCTGCAAAAGCTGCGCGTCATCTCCGCTCTCAATTGCAGCACGCGCATCGCTGGGTGTGATATTCAATATCTGGAATACACCGGTCTGGTCATTGTATTCCTCCAGCGTGGTCGGATCCGTCAGCGCATCGTCGTCATGGTGGGGATCATAGTTTCCGTCCTCGTCCACAGGCATACTGTCTTCTGCGGTCTGCGATTCTGAGGCGGCCGTGCTGCCCGTCGAGTCAGTGCTGCCTGCAGAAGCTGCATTGTCCTTCGATCCGGTGCTGCCTGCGGAGGCTGTGCTGTTCTTCGATGCAGCATTGTCTTTGGAGGCCGTACTGCCTGCGGAGGCTGCATTTTCCTTGGAGGCCGTGCTGCCCGCAGATGCGCTCTGCCCGGCAGTGTCTTTCTTATCCGTCGACGCGGCTGATGTGGATGCTGCAGCCGGCACCGGCTGGAAGCTCACCGCGATCGCATGGTTGGCCTTCACTGCCGTAAAGGTATACGAATAGACCGCACCGACAGAGACCTTATCCACAACGACGTTGGAAACCATGTATCCGCTCTTGGGGACGATGCTGTAAATCACATTGCTTCCCTCGCAGACGGAGGAGTCGCCGGCAGGGGAAATGGTTCCTCCCTCGTTGGCACAGATGGCTGTGATGGTATATTTTTTGGCGTTGTCCTTGGCAAAGTTCGCAACGATGCTGATGTCTGCCTGCAGATTGTTGATGACAAGCGTCTGATCGGTGCCGAGCACCTTGTCACCGCTCGTCCATTTCTCAAAATGATATCCATTATAGGAGGTGGCTGTCAGTGTGACATTATCCCCTGCATTATAGGAGGCGCCGCCTGCCGTGTATCCGGTGTCCTGCGGCGTCACCGATACGCTGACCTTATACTGCGTCCGCGTGAAATAAGCGGTAAATTCACGATTGCCGGTGATATTGGATACCGTATGCTGTGCATCCCTGGAAATTACATTGTCTCCCTCCTTCCAGCAGTCAAAGCGGTACCCGTCGTTTGTATCAGCCTTCAAAGTAATGGAACCGCCGTATCCGACATTCTGGCTGGACGTAACGGAACCGGCCTTGTCGTGATTTTTACGGACGGAGACGTAGCAGTCGTTTTGCTTAAAGGCTGCAGTCACACTCATATCCTCCGTGACAGAGGGAATCGTGTAATGCGTGCTGGTGGAAATCACCTGGTTGTTGTATTTCCAGCCGATAAACTGGTATCCGTTGTTCGGTGCGGCATAGATGTCACAGCTGCCGCGGTTGGAGACAGAGCCGCCGCCCCACACCGTACCGCCTGCAGAAGGATCTGCCTGTACCGATACCGTGTGATTGCCTTCCGCCAAAGACACGTAGGCAGAATCCTTCACCTTCGGATCCAGCACAGAGGACGCGACCACCGTAAGGTTCCCGGAGCCTTCCTTCGCATCGACCACGAGCTTTCCGTTTCCGTCAATGTAGGTGCCGCTGCTCTGGTTATTGCTGACAGACCAGGAAACACTCAGATCCGGATCGTTTTCCCCTTTGACCTTTGCGGAGAAGCTCATGGTGCTTCCCTTCGCCACTGTAGCAGTATCGGGATACACCGTAACACTGGTAACGCACGGCTTTTTCTCCTCAATGGTCACAGACATCGGCAGAACGACGCCGCTGCTGCCGCCCGGATCCAGGTCATCACTTGCGCGGAACGCAGCATTATAGGTTCCGGCAGCCAGCGAAGCATCCACACTTACATGGAACTCACAGGACTCCCCGGGTTCCAGATGATCGCTGTCAGACTGTTCGATCCGAAAGGGTCCGTTCTCATTTCCTGTCATATACCAGACCAGATCGATCGGCGTCGAACCCGTATTGGACAGGCGGAAAGGAAGGTAGACCTGCTCGGCCCCTTTGGTGACCTTGCCGAAGCTCAAAACGCTCTGGTCACAGGTCAGACTGTACTCATAAGGGTCCTCCCCGCCGCTGTAATCCGTAGGGTTCTCTGCGTAATAATTGAAATCATCGTCGTACGAATCATTCGCATTCGCAGTACTGTCGTTCGAATTGCCGTCATTCGATGTGCTGTCATTCGAGCCGTCGCTATTGGAGACGTCATCATTCGAAGCGTCTCCATTCGAGGTGTCATCATTCGAGGCGTCACCGCTTACATCCTCATATGCGCTGCTGGCATTTACGCTGAGTGCCTGTATGCTTCCGACACATAAAAGGCCGGCCATAGCCAGACACAGCAGGCGTTTGGGATGAAGGATCGTTTTTAGTTCTGATAACAGATGCGTGTTCTTCATTCGGTCTCCTTTGGGTTCTGCAGTGCTTTTGTGAATGGGCGCTGCATTGCTGCGGTTTCTTCCGAAGCCGGCAGCGGTGCTGAGGAAATTTTTCACCTCCGCCTTCTTAATGCAGGCCGCCTCCCGGCAGCTCCTTCGTCCAGCGCCAGGCGAGCTCGAACCAGCTCTCACAGGACGGCTCTACTGCGCCGCCTTCCCGGTCCCTCGTGATTTCACTGGCAAGTCCCAGTCCATGGTCACCCTTCATATACATATGCAGCTCCACCGGGCGGCCGGCTTTGCGCATCGCCAGTGCCAGCAGAAGCGAATTCTCCGCATGAACCAGTCCGTCCTGATTGGTATGCCACACAAAGGCCGGCGGCGTATCCTGGCTCACCTGCTTCTCCAGCGACATCGTCTCAACCAGCTGATCGTACTGATCTCCCAGAAGATTTTCAAACGACTCTCTGTGTGCATACTCACCGGATGTGATTACCGGATAATTCAGAATCATGCCGTTGGGCCGCAGCTGCTCGGCATCGGTATGCAGCGCCTCCGCGAGGAAGCCGCGGTTCCAGAACATCCCGTAGGAGGCTGCCAGATGGCCGCCGGCCGAGGACCCTTGTACGAAAATCTGGTCCGGATCCACATCCCACTGCGCCGCATTCTCCCGGACCAGCTTCACCGTCCGCGCCAGCTCCAGAAGCGCCGCCGGATAAACCGCCGGCCGGTAGGAATACCACAGAACAACCGCCTGATATCCGTAGGAATTCCACCGAAGGGCGAACATCTCCGCCTCTCTCTCCGAGGTAAAACAGTACCCGCCGCCGGGACAGATGACGATCAGCGGCCGTTTCTGAATGCTGATCTCCTCCGAGTGGCTGATGAGATATGTGTCTGCGTGTGCGTAGGACTCCGAGCCCTCTCCCTTAATTTCCAGTCTTGTGCAAATCATCCTTTTCTCCTTATTCTTCTTTCCCTGTATCTGTTCAGCACCTGCCACATTTCAAGCGGAAATTGACTGCTTGCAGGCATATTTACGATTGAAATTGGCAGGCGGCCAAGGCAGCATCTGTACTGCAGCGTTTTACTCGGCGTTTTGCTCCCGCGCCTCCTGCTCAATCACCTGAAAGGTTCCCAGCGACATTCCGGCAATCGTATAGATGATGCAGGCCGGTCCGATGAGGACGCCGATGAAAATGGTCGTCGAATTGAACATCCATATCAGCACCTCAAAGATCACCACCGCAGCCATCGCCATGGTTCTGCCGAAGAATCTCCGTGAAATCCGCAGAGAGTTTTTCAAGGTTCCCAGAATGGTATTCTCATATCTTGCAATCAGCGGAAACGCATACAGCAGACAGAAAAAGAACAGACACCCGGAAACGATCGTCACCACCAGGATCCATATCGGATTTCCGGGGACGGCATCGAACAGCTGCAGATCCAGATAGATCACATACACGCAGAGAAAAATAATGGCCTCCAGGGCCGTTCCCTGCTTCCAGTTCTCCTTGAAGCCCGCCCAGTATTCCTTATAAATGTAGCCCTCCCGCTCCTCTGCCAGATGGAGACAAACCTTGAAGGCTGCTGCTGTGGATGCCCCGATGGTGACAATCGGAATGCAGCCCACGAGCCAGAAGAAGTTCACCTGAATAATGTCCCACAGCCTGCACAGAAACTGGTACAAAGGACTGTTTGTGCTGAAAAATTTCATGCTGCCTGCCTTTCCTGTCCGCGGCTCCTCCGCTGAAAAAGGAGACCGCTCTGTATCGAGCGATCTCCTCATATTTTACCCCACTTATCGGACCCCCGCCACACTTTAGCGTGAGTCCCTGTCAGCCGGTCGTTCACCGGCTGCAGGCATTCGCCATCCGGCGACGGATTCCGGCGGAGTGAACCCTATCGATTACTGAGCGCTCAGTGCTGCATCCTCAGCTGCTGCACGAAGCTTCGCCTCGTTCTGCTGGAACTCTACGCACTGATCATAGCCGTAGCTGTCTGCCTTCTTGATCATCTCTGCAACGATCGAATCGAATTCAGAATCACTCTTTGCATAGATTGCCTTCCAGGAGTAGGTCTTCACACAATCTGCAACCTGGTTCCATACCATGGTCAGCTCATCCGACATCGGAGTTGCAGAGTACATGGTTCCGGGAGAAAGGTTGTAATTCCAGTCATCGAACAGGCTGTCCAGTGTCGTTGTTCCGTAGTGCTCTCTCCAGTCTGCCTCGATCTCAGAGCCGGCCTCGCTGGAATAGCTTTCCCACTTCTTGTAGTTGTATACATCGCCGTTGGAATCCAGGTTCTCTGCGTCGATTCCCCAGGTCGTGTTGTTCATCTTGAAGTTGCCGTCCTCGAAAGTTCCGGAATAGCCGTCGGTCATCTCGGTCTTGCCGTCGAGCTTTGCGCTCTTTCCAAGAGCGGTGAAGCAGGTCTTGCCGTTCTCGTCATAGTACCAGCAGACATCCTTCGGGCCGTACTCTGCAGTCATGCGTCCCTCCGGTGTGCAGAGCCAGTTCAGGATTGCCATGCACAGCTCCGGATACTCGGTCTTGGCGCCGATGGTCCAGGGTCTGTTGCCGCCGTAGATGTTCTGGCCATAGCAGATCGGTGTTGCCTCGGTCGGCGGGCAGGGATACATTGCCTTGCCCTGCTCCAGGTGCTTCTCGGAATTGTACATTGCAGAGCCCAGGAAGTTGAAGATGTTCAGGAATGCCGAACCATTCTGATAGTCCTCTACCATGCCGTCGTAGCCCTGGGTCTGGGAATCGGGATCCAGAAGTCCCTTCTGATACAGCGTGTTGTAGAACTTCAGCATTTCAATGTAAGGGCCGTCCTCCTGCAGTACATCGTAGTACACCTGCTCGGTGGGATCATACAGTCCCATGCCGAACTCATCATAGCCATAATATGCAGAAGCCGTAGACTTAACGAACATCACCATGTTGACGTCCCAATCACTGAACAGGGACACGCCGTAGGTCGGGTTGCCGTTGTCGTCGGTCGGGCAGATCTCCTTCATCTGCTCCAGAACATCCACGAGGTCATCCAGGTTCTTGATTTCCGGATATCCGAGCTCCTTGTACAGATCCCAGCGCAGATCCCACTCATACATCATTTCCTGACGTGCGGTTGCATCAACGGCAATATCAAAGCCGATGCCGTAGGTCGTGCCGCCGGAAATGGTTGCGTTCTTCTCCAGTGCAGCAGGCATGTGCTCCTTGATATAAGGGCCGTACTCATCCAGAAGATCATCCTCGTTCCAGTCGTACAGAAGTCCCTTGTCAATTGCCTGCAGGTACTCATCGGAGTCATTGCCCCAGATGACGATGTCGCCCAGGTTCCCGGACTCCATACGTGTCTCATACACGCCGTCTGCATCCTGAATGATGTTCAGCTTGACATTGAACTTGTCCAGCATAACCTGTGCAAACCATCCGATCTGCTCGCCGGAGTAGTTAGCCAGCTGATCGAAGACATCCAGAGTAACCGTCTCCTCCGGAATGATATCCGCCAGAAGATCCTCTTCACTCTCCTCATCGGCGTCATCCGCATCCTCGGTGTCCGCTTCCGCATCCTCTTCGTCATCTTCCTCGTCGGACGCATCCTCCGATGCAGCGCTCTCGGATGTCCCGGAAGACCCTCCGCAGGCCGCCAGAGAAAATGCCATGGTAGACGCCAGAAGAAGCGCCATGATTTTCTTTGCCTTCATAATACTTTCACCCTCCTAAAATTTTCTGTTGTTTTTATTTTTACCGCATTGCCGCGGAAAACAACCTTCCCTGTATCGCCGCCCGGCCGCCGGACCGGCGAATAAGCGGCAGCATCCTTTGCCGCATCAGCCCTTCACGGCGCCCAGCATGATGCCCTCTTCGAAATACCGCTGCATGAACGGATACACCACCAGGATCGGGATGACCGTTACCATGGAGATGGTATACTTGATCACCTTGCCGCTCATTGCTGACTTCAGTGCCGCATCGCTGACCGAGCCGCCGGACTGCATCAATGCACTTAAGTTCGATGCCTGATTCAGGTAGATGTACAGTCTGTGCTGCAGCGTGTACAGCTGCGGAGCGGACTGCATCAGGATCATGGAATCCGTAAAGGAGTTCCAGTGTCCCACCGCGCCGAAAATCGCGATCGTTGCCAGAATCGGCTTGCAAAGAGGCCAGATGATCTTGCGGAACACCGTCATGTAGGTCGCACCGTCGATCTCCGCGCTCTCCTCCAGCTCTGCCGGGATGGACTCAATGTAGGTCTTCACCAGAATGATGTTGTACGGTGCCACAATTCCCGGAATGATGTAAGCCCAGAAGGTATTGGTCAGTCCCAGCATCTGCATGTTCAGGAACCAGGGGATGAGGCCCGCATTGAAATACATGGTAATAACGAGAAACCGGTACCAGAACTTGCGTCCCCACATTTCCTGCTTGGTAACAAGGTATCCGACCAGTCCCGAAGCCGCCACCATCAATGCCGTGCCGAGGATGGTCCTGGCAACGGAAACCATGAAGGCCGTGCCAAGG
Source organism: Clostridium sp. CAG:508 (assembly GCA_963650385.1). Taxonomy (GTDB): domain Bacteria; phylum Bacillota; class Clostridia; order Lachnospirales; family Lachnospiraceae; genus CAG-791. The sequence goes on from CAVJLL010000006.1 coordinate 16,804, forward strand.
TCGCTTACATTCAGCAGGGATTTATAGTTGGCCAGCGTCAGCCCCTTCGGGATGAAGTTGACCAGGCCCTTTACGACATAGTCGTTGTCGCTGATCGTGTTGATGAACAGGTAGTAGAACGGGAAAATACATGCCAATGTGAAAATCCCGAATACTGCATAGTTGATGACGTTGAAAACAATCTCGCCGGGGCTCGCCTTGAACGAGCTCTTGTGCGTTTTTTTGTAAAGGCGTTCCGCCTTTTCGTCGGCCCTTTCCTGTGCTGTCTTTGCCATAACGCAGCCTCCCTTCTTAAATGATGCTCTCGCCGCGGACCAGCTTCGAAATTCCGTTGGCACCGAACAGCAGTACTACGCTGACAATGGACTTGAGCATACTCACCACGGTTGTAAGAGGGATCATGCCCTGACCGATACCCAGCTTATATACGTACAGATCCAGTACCATGACGTAATCGGTGTTGGTTGCATTTTCGAAAACCAGGTACTGATCCATGCCGTTGCTCAGAACGTTTGCAACCGACATCAGGAGCAGTACGCAGAAGGTCGGGATCAGGCTCGGCACGGTGATGTTCCACATTCTCTGGAAGCGTCCTGCGCCGTCTACCGTTGCTGCCTCATACAGCTGCCGGTCGATGCCGGAGATCGCCGCAATGTAAATAATGGCGCTCCAGCCAACGCCTTTCCACATGCCCCAGGCCCACATCTTCAGCCATGTATGGGTGCTGCTCATCAGCATGTTCTGTCCGGAGGACCAGATGCCGGCGTTGACCATCAAGCTGCTGATAAATCCGTCGGTGGAGAAAATGCAGAACGCAATGGCATAAACCAGAACCCAGCTGATGAAGTTCGGAATCGTGGTAAAGGTCTGTACGAATCTGCGGAACCGGTCGTTCTTGATCTCCGAAAGGAAAATGGCGAACGCCATCGGAATCCAGCTGGTGCCGATGCCGAGTGCGCTCATTCCCAGCGTGTTCTTAAGTACGCGGACAACGTCCTTTACGGTTGCCTCATTCTGGAACAGCTGTGTGAACCACTTCAGTCCGACGAAGTTGTCCATGCTCAGGGTGTCGCCCACCTTGTAGTCAAAGAACGCGTATCTCCAGCCCCACAGCGGCAGATAACTGAATACGCCGCACAGCGCCAGGAACGGCAGGAAGAGCAGGAAGAGCTTGTACTTGGACTCCATCTCATATTTATCTTCCTTTGCCGCCTTCGGAACCAGGAATACCTCCAGCAGTGCCAGCACATAAATAACGCAGATGAGCACAAACAGCGGCCAGAAGGCACCGGAGAACATCGGCTCAACCTTTTTAGGCTTGGAGGTTGCAGCAATCTGACCGTAAGCGGAATAAATTCCGACCATGCCGATCACCTGCACCGTGCTCCCGATCAGGATGAACAGATTGGAAAGTCTCTTGAATTTCCGGTTGCCGATGGACATGCACGCACCTGCAACAGCAGCGAATACGCCCAGACAAATGATCAGTGCTGCGCCGAACAGCAGCTGCATGGTGGAGCGCTCCACCCATCCCTTTTTGAAGGCTCTTCCGAAGCCAGATGTCAGATTGCTGTAGGAAAAGCCGGAAGAGAACAAAGACATGTTCCGGTTAATGAGTCCGCTGATCCGGGCAGGATTCAGCGCCGGTACGAGCAGGAAAATAACCGAGACCAGGATTGCGACACGCAGGACGCAATACAAGATATCCGATGTATGTTCCCTTGCAGATTTCGAATTTTTCATTTCATACACCCCTCCCTCTTCTGAAAATATCCACATCCGTCCGTTTCCTCCGAACAATTGACGGGCTTTTGTCCCATCGAACCGTTTTTGCGCCTTTCTCATTGTTAATATTGCGCAAAGAAGAAGGCGAACAGCAGAGGCTTTTTGTAACTTAAACATTTTCTGCGGACTTTTCTGTTTCGTTCCCAATAACTATAAGATCAGATTGACGAAAAAAATACCGTATAAATTAGGGATGTATACCGTCACTTTTATGTATATTTTTGCATATTGCACGATTCGCATAGTGCGTTTTGCACATCAGCAGTCGGTGACAGCAATTATGGGAATGTTGCACAATGATTTTGCACGAATGCTTACCGAAAATTGCGAAAACGTTTTCGCTGCTCAGTCAGAAAAATCCCTGCAGACAGGAATCATTCCTGACTGCAGGGATTTTTCTGTGTTTGTTACTGTTCATTCACCAGTCAAGTGACGGGTCCCGGCGGAGTTGTCCTTCACCCCGTCGCTTGGCTGGCGTCATCACGACAGCTCGTTCCCTCAGCTGCCTTCGGATTACTCTGCTGCACCCGGCTCGCCGTACAGGACTCCTCTGCTGCCGGTGCCGAGATAAAATCTTCCGAATACGCAGGCATCTCCGTCCATGCTGTTGATCTCGCCGAACATCTGCCGGTCCGTATTCAAACGGACATAGCTCCTCCCGTCATCGATGCTGCGGTAAAAGCCGTACGCGCCTCCGATCACACCCGCGAAGTAGATGGCCTTGCTCTCCTTTGCATAATCACCGCCGTCGCGTCCGATCCCAAGCCCCATGCGGTAAACAATATCGCCGTCCTGGCTAAGCTTTACCGCGTCCGCCGTCCTGTCTTCTGCGTCATAGGCCAGCTTCCAGAGTCCATCTTCGCCGAGTGCCATGTAGAAGACGCCCTCTCTGCCGCATTCTCCGCGCACCTCTGTCTTATTGGCGCAGTCTATCAAAGAGAAATCAACCGTCGGGAAATTCTCCGGCAGGCAGCACGGGCGGAAGGTTCGCCCGCCGTCCTCACTGACATAAAAATCCGAGTGGTCCCCAAATCCGTAGAACAGCTCCGGATTCATCCGGTCTGCAAAGACCTTGAAGCCGCCGGCCGTCTTCTGCCGCCCGTCGCCGTCATACACCAGAACCCGTTCAAAATGCTCTCCCGCGTCCCGGCTCACAACCACCTGATCCACCGGAAGATGAATTCCGTCCGCAATCGACCATACGAGGCGCTGTCCGTCCGAGGACATCGCCGCCCAGCCGCTGTTCACATTCGGCTGCTCGATCCTGTGCAGTGCCGCATCAATCGGCTCTCCCAGGCCAAACGGCATCGGGAGCCTGCGGAAGGTTCTGCACTGGTCCTCGGAATAAATCAGTCCGCCCTTTGTCCTTCCTGTCCAGTTCCCTCTCGGCGTAACCACCACCAGCTCCGGATGCAGATCCGAATAGTCTGCATTGATGCAGGTGATATAGCGGTTTCCTTCTGCATCGTCAAAGGAATTGTCGCAGGGCCGGTCCAGATCCCGGAATGCAAATCCACCAAGATCGCCCAGGATGTCAATGCACTTCACCTCTCCCGCCGGCGGTCCGTAGACGTTCAGATGCACCGTCTCCTCAATTCCGTCGCTCCAGTCCTCAAAAACAACCGGCTCCGCGCCGCTTTGACGGACGAGATTCCTTGACCGGAACACACCGGTTCCGGTATTGAACCACACCTCATCCGGACGGAACGGGTTGATTTTCAGATCCGTCAGCCAATGGATCAGATTGTGGCCGCCGTTGTAGCACGGCTTCAGATACGACGTCCAGAATTCCATTTTGCCGACCGCAAGATCGCACAGAATGCATTCCCAGGATGCTCCGTAATCCCGGGACAGGTAGATGCAGTCACCGTCCCCCTTGCTGATCGTCGAAACCGTCACCAATCCCGGAACGCGCTGCGCCGTGTCTATACCGGAAAATCCATATTCCAGGCCATACGCCGGAAGGCCGTCTGCCGCTCCATCACCTGCCAGGGAAGCCGGCCGGTGTCCCGCGCTGTCCCTGTCTCCCGCTTCTCCGACATTTTCTCCGTCCGGAACCGGCTCCGCCGGCGGTGGTGTAATATCCACTCCCTGCCCGATCCGGCCATCCGCCTCCAGCGGGTAGCGCACAGCCTTTCCGCCGATGACGCTGCCGCCGTCACAGCTGTAGCCCAGCTCACGCACATAGGCATTTCGCCCCATCACCGAAAACGTCACATACAGATACTGTTCGTCCAACGCGTAGCGCTGCGCCACCAGTCCTGCCAGCTGCACACCCTCGATTTCTCCGTCCCACGGCTCCCAGAGCTCCTGAAACGAAGCACCGTCATCATAGGACACAAACAGGCTGTGTCCGCGAAGCGCAGCGCTGCGCTTCGTCGTCGTCCCGGCGCCGGCAGCAAACAAGGCCCTGCCGTCCGCTGTCTGTCCTACAAAGGTTGCATAGTCCTCCGCGAAGGAGCGAACCCTGCTCCAGCTCTTCCCGCGGTCATCGCTCCTCCACAGGCCGCTCTCCTGCGAGGCAAACCACAGAACCTCTTCACGTGTCCTGTCCACAATCAGCCGATAGCCGGTTCCTCTCCCGTTCAGATTGCCGTGCACATGCATCGGCATTTCATAATAGGAGAACGTCTCACCATAGTCCTCCGAAACGGCAAATTTTCCATGCGCCGCGGTATTCGTCCCGCAGGCAATGTACAGTCTCTCCGGATGCCTCTCATCCAATGCGATGGCTGCCGGAAATGTCTCGCTGACATCTTCCATCGTCACATGGTCAATGAGACTGTGCCAGCGCTGCTCCCGTGCATCAAAGCGGTAGGCTCCGCCGATATCCGTCCGCAGGTAAAATACACCTTCCGCGTGCGGATGAAACATAAATCCGGTAACATATCCGCCGCCCGGGATCGGCATATTGCGGTACCGGTAGCTCTCCTGCGGTATGTCCCGCGGTTCCTGCGTATGGCCGCCTCCAAGATTATTCTGTTCAGAACCCCAGCTTCGTTTCTCAGAATTTCCCATCGTATTCCTCCGCCCAGACTCGAAATGCTATTCTCCTGCTCATAAAACTCAAGCCTCCTCGCGCAAGTAAGCTTGCATCGGAGGTTTGAACCTTTTGCTCCTGGTGTCAAGCCATTGTATCACGATTAGAGTGCAGAGCTCAGAGGCGCGTGGATTCCTTCAATATTTTTCGCATCTTTCGTAACGGTACGCTCGCAAGCCAAACGACCATACGGCGGAGAATATCCGAATTCAGGGACATTATCAGAAGAGCCCCCGCGTCATCTTATCGGCAAGCTCCGCATCCATTTCCTCCTTGCATGCCAGAACCTCCCGGGAAAGATTCCGTATCCGTTCATTGTCCATGCGGCTGATGGGAACCGAGATGGAGAACGCATAGCGCGCACCGCCGTCCATGGCCAATGCCGCCGCAATGCACCGGACTCCCGTTTCATTTTCCTCGTTGTCCAGCGCATAGCCCTTCCTGCGCACCTCTGTCACCTCCTCCAGAAAATCCTCCGGATTGGTAATCGTATACGGTGTTTTTCTCTCTATGCTGCAGGAATCCCAGAGACGCCGGATCTCCGGATCAGAAAGGCTCGCCATCATCGCCTTGCCTACCCCCGTGCGGTAGAACGGAATCCGGCTCCCGATGTAGGATGTCATACGCACAGAATGGTCATTGGAATCCACCTTATCGATGTAGATCACCTCGCCTGCATCCCGTTCCACGAAATGAACCGTTTCATGCACTCTTCCTGAAAGCTTCTTCAGATACGGCCGCACCACCTGCGCCACATCCACCTGCCCCAGCAGGCGGTCCGCCAGCTCCACGAGCTTGAGCGTTGCCTCATAGTGTCCGGTTTCCGGATCCTGCCGCACATAGTTCATATATTGAAGAGATGCCAGAATCCGATGCGTCGTGCTCTTATTCAGCTGCAGAGCCTGTGTCAGATCCGCAAGCGTGCTCTGTCCGTTTTGCGCAAGATATTCCAGCGCACCGAAAAGGCGTCCGGCCACCTGGATCGGATTGCCGTCCTTCTCTTCTGTTCTTCCCACTTCCGGTTCCTGCATCCTTACCTCCTACGCCGCCGCTTGGCAGTGTCAGCCCCATCCATCCCGGACAGGCAGGACAGTTTCTGTACACCGCGCGGCTATTGTTTCATTATGTGGAACATATTAGCAAATCCGCTGTACCTGTGCAACTCGTTTTCCCACGCTTTCTCATAGCATTTTACCCAATAATTATCCGCTGAAATTATTTAATTTTCCTGTCTTGACTTCTCTTATGCGTTTTCTATAATGATAGCAGAAACCTATCGCAATGCGAAACGCGAGTTTCACATTGTGGAATATACGGAAGGCAACCATTTTATTTTCCAGAAAGGAGTTCTGACATGGAACTGAATCTGAAAGACCGCAAGGACTGTAAGTATGATGCCGTATCTCTGGGCGAGGTAATGCTGCGCCTGGATCCCGGTGAAGGACGCATCCGCACTGCACGAAGCTTCCGTGCATGGGAAGGCGGCGGAGAGTACAACGTTATCCGCGGACTGCACAAGTGCTTTGGCATGAACACTGCTGTTCTGACCTCTTTTGCAGACAACGAGGTCGGCCGTCTGATGAAGGATTTCATCGAGCAGGGCGGTGTTGATACCTCTCTTATTTACTGGAAGAAGACCGACGGCATCGGACGCATCTGCCGCAACGGACTGAACTTCACCGAGCGCGGCTTCGGTGTCCGCGGCGCTGTCGGCTGCTCCGACCGCTTCAACACCGCCATTTCCCAGGCAACTCCTGAAGAGCTGAATTTCGAGCACGTATTCGGTGAGCTCGGCGTTCGCTGGCTGCACACCGGCGGTATCTACGCCGCTCTTTCCGAGCAGAGCTGTGAGACCGTTATCGCTGCCATCAAGACTGCGAAGAAGTACGGCACGCTGGTTTCCTACGATCTGAACTACCGTCCTTCCATGTGGTCCGCTATCGGCGGCCTGGAGAAGTGCCAGGAAGTGAACAAGGAAATTGCCAAGTACGTTGACGTTATGATCGGCAACGAGGAAGACTTCACCGCCTGCCTCGGCCTTCAGATCGAGGGTCAGGAAGAGGGCCTTAAGAAGCTGAACATCGACGGCTACAAGAAGATGATCGATCACGCCGCAGAGGTATATCCGAACTTCAAGGCCATCGCTACTACCCTTCGTACCGTAAAGACCGCAACCGTAAACGACTGGAAGGCAATCTGCTGGGCAGACGGCCAGATCTATCAGTCCAAGGAATACAACGGCCTTGAGATCATGGACCGCGTCGGCGGCGGCGATTCCTTCGCTTCCGGCCTTGTATACGGCCTCATGACCACCGAGGATCCGGAGAAGGCTGTCAACTACGGCGCAGCACACGGTGCTCTTGCCATGACAACCCCCGGCGACACCTCCATGGCATCGGTTGACGAGGTAGAAGGCCTCATGGGCGGCGCAGGCGCACGTGTAAAACGGTAAAAGCCGTGTCACTCTCGCATCGGAGAATTCGCCTTCGCGAAATTCTCCTCGCGGAGCAACTGCCCGGTATATATGAAAGGAGATAAAATGGCTAATTCTGCAAAAGCTGAAGCTGTATTTAAGAAATTCGAAGAGATCGGCATCATCCCCGTTGTTGTTCTGAACGACGTAAAGGATGCAGAGCCTCTTGGAAAGTGCCTGGTTGAGGGCGGCCTTCCGGCTGCTGAGGTTACCTTCCGCACCGAGGCTGCTGAGGAGTCGATCCGCATCATGGCTGAGAAGTATCCCGACCTTCTGGTGGGTGCCGGCACCGTTCTGACGATCGATCAGGTAGACCGCGCCGTAAACGCAGGTGCCAAGTTCATCGTTTCCCCCGGCTTCGATCCTGCCATTGTCAAGTATTGCCTCGAGAAGGACATTCCGGTTTGCCCCGGCACACAGTCCCCTTCCGAGATGATCGCAGCCATGAACCTTGGTCTGGATCACGTGAAATTCTTCCCGGCAGAGCCCTCCGGCGGCCTGAAGATGATCAAGGCAATCACCGCAGCACTCACAAGCCTGAAGGTTATGCCTACCGGCGGCATCAGCGCCTCCAACGTCACCGAGTACCTCGAGAACAGCAAGATCTTCTGCGCAGGCGGCTCCTGGATGGTAAAGGGCGATATGATCAAGGCCGGACAGTGGGATGAGATCACCGAGAAGGTTCGCGAGGCAGCAGCAATTGTAAAGTCTGTTCGCGGATGAGCTAAGGAATGCTGACGGAATCAGCATTTTCCTAACAGATGTATAATGGGCGGAGACAAATGGTCTTTTCCCCAGCCAGTACCGGAAGGCCTTGCGTGTCAGGGCCTTCCGGTTTTACATTTGTGAATATATACAGGAGGCTTTTGCCTTGAATAAACAACAATCCGACAGTAAATATGAGATCGACATGTGCCACGGCTCGCTCCTGGACAAGCTGATTGTGTTCGCGCTCCCTCTCATGCTCTCCGGCATCCTGCAGCTGATGTTCAACGCAGTGGATATTATCGTCGTGGGGCGCTTCAGCGGCAGTACGGCACTGGCTGCCGTAGGTGCCACCTCTGCGCTGATCAACGTCTTCACCAACCTCTTCATCGGCGTTTCACAGGGCGCCAACGTCCTCACGGCACGTCTCTATGCCGCCGGGAAGGACCGGGAGATCTCCGACACCGTCCACACCTCCATCTCACTCGCCCTGATCAGCGGTGTCGTCATGGCTGTGGTCGGCCTTGTTTTCTCCAAGGGAGCTCTGATCCTCATGGGAACACCGGATGACGTTCTGGATCAGGCAGCGCTGTACATCCGCATCTATTTTCTCGGGATGCCGTTCTTCATGCTGTACAACTACGGCGCCGCCATTCTGCGGGCGGTCGGTGATACAAGGCGCCCTCTGTTCTATCTGATCATCAGCGGCATCGTCAACGCGTGTCTGAACGTATTCCTTGTCGTTGCTTTCCATCTGGACGTTGCCGGTGTTGCCATCGCTACAGTGGTCTCGCAGTTCATTTCCTGCGTTCTCGTGCTCCGGTGCCTGATCCGGACCTCCAGCAGCTACCGGCTCTCTTTGCGGCAGCTCCGCATTCGAGGCTGGTGCGTAACCCGTATTTTCCAGGTGGGCATCCCCGCCGGCATTCAGAGCACGGTCATCAACTTTTCAAATGTTCTGCTGCAGTCATCGGTCAATTCGTTCGGCTCCACAGCCATGGCCGGATACACCGCCGCCAACAACCTGTTCGGCTTCCTCTACGTCTCCGTCAATGCCATCACGCAGGCCTGCATGAGCTTCACCAGCCAGAACTACGGCGCCGGTCTGTGGAAGCGGATGCGCAGAATCCTCCTGGAATGCCTCTGCCTCACCTGCTGCATCGCGCTCATTCTCGGGAGCTGTGCCTACTTCTTCGGTCCGTACATTCTGCAGGTTTACACAGAAGACAGCGACGTGATCGCAGCCGCCATGGAGGTTCTCTCCTATACCACGCTGACGTATTTCCTGTGCGGCATTATGGACCTGTTCCCGGGTGCGCTGCGCGGAATGGGATACTCCACGGCCCCCATGATCTTCTCCATCATCGGCACCGTAGGAACGCGCCTCGTCTGGATTTACGGCATCTTCCCGCACAGCAGAACGCTGGCAACGCTCTTCATATCCTATCCGGCGTCCTGGATCATCACCATCCTCATGCAGGGCACGTGCTACCTTGTCATCCGCCGGAGGATCAGCTCGGTGATGCAGCGGCAGAGCGAATCCTGAAAACACCTTTGCAATCCATTCGCCAGCCCGCGAACACAAGCAAAAACCGGACCAAAGCCTGTAATAAGGCTCTGATCCGGTTTTTCGTTATTCTTGTAATTATTCAGAGCCACGCGATTTTGCGAATGGGCTCTGAATAATTACGTATTCTGTTACAGCTCTGTCTGGATCTTATCCATAATGCCGGCGGCCACTGCGCAGCGGTCCGGCATCTTGCTGCCGTCCTGCAGATCGCCCTCCAGCTCTATGTCGAAGCACTGATCTGCGAGCCCCAGCAGCTCATCCTCAGAAAGCGCATCCACCCTCTCTGAGGACAAACCAAATTCCTTTTCTAAAAACTCCAGTTCCTTTTCCGTAAAGCGCATAGCCTTCTCTCAGCTCCGGCCCTTCCATCATCTCCGCACACAGCCTGATGATGCCGGGTCAAACGGTCTTCCGCAGTCAGCAGCCTCAGTTCTGGTTGTCATCCTCGTTCTCTCTTCTGGAAAGGAAGGACGGAATGACAATGTTCTGCGTATCCCCAGTGTGGATGGCATTGGGGTTAAAGCGGAACTGCGGCGCCTGGTAGGTCGGCTGCGGAGCCGGCGCAGGCTGCGGCTGACCATAGCCTGCCTGGCTGCCTGCATTGTATCCTGTGCCGGCACCATAGGCGTTTGCATTCGCCGCGTTCTGGTTCGGCGTATAGCCTCTCTGCGCCTGGTTTGCGCTGTACTGCGCACCGTAGTTCATCGCGCTGGGCTGGCCGTTCTGAACAAAGCCCTGACGATTCTGGGCCGTCTGCATGCCGCCGGCATTGTATCCTGCGTTCATGCCGCCGTTTGCTGTATTCTGGTACATTGCCGGGTTCGGCGTAAAGGGCTGACGTCCGAAGGGATTCTGGTTCTGCGCCTGCTGCTTCTGCGCTTCCTTCTTCTCATTCTGGCCAATGCCGGTTGCGATAACCGTTACTGTGCAGCTGTCGGAGCTGGCCTCATCGTATTTCGCACCGAAGATAACGTTGATGTCATCGCCCGTAATATCGCGGACAAAGGAAGCCGCATCGTTGGCATCAAAGAGCGAAATATCACCGGAGATGTTCAGAATGACATCCGTAGCACCGTCAATGGATGTCTCCAGAAGCGGCGATTCTACAGCCATCTTCACGGCATCCGTCGCCTTATCGTCGCCCTTGCCGACGCCGATGCCGACGTGTGCCAGTCCCTTGTTGCGCATAACCGTCTGTACGTCCGCAAAGTCAAGGTTGATGATGGACGCCACATTGATCAGGTCCGTAACGCCCTGTACTGCCTGCTGCAGTACCTCGTCTGCCTTCTTCAGAGCATCCGGGAGCGTTGTGCGGCGATCCATGATATCCAGGAGCTTGTCATTGGGGATGACGATCAGCGTGTCTACATTCGGCGTAATGTTGCTGATGCCGAATTTCGCCTTGTCCATTCTCGCCTTTGCCTCAAAGCCAAAGGGCTTGGTGACAACACCGACAGTCAGGATTCCCATATCCTTTGCAAGCTTGGCCACGACCGGTGCTGCACCGGTTCCGGTACCGCCGCCCATGCCGCAGGTAACGAAAACCATATCTGCACCCTTAAGTGCAGCAGTGATCTCCTCCGAGCTCTCCTCGGCTGCCTTCTGGCCAACCTCAGGATTTGCGCCCGCTCCGAGTCCTCTTGTGAGCTTGGCTCCGATCTGCAGGAGCTTGGGAGCCTTGCAGCGCTGCAGCGCCTGCACGTCCGTATTCATACCAATGAATTCCACACCGGTGATTTCCGCATCCACCATGCGGTTTACTGCGTTGTTGCCGGCTCCGCCGACACCTACAACAATGATTCTGCAAGCGGTTTCGTTTTCGTCAGTCCTAATCTCGAGCACGGTCGTGCCTCCTTGTAATAAAATATTAAATCCTCAGCAGCCTTCTATTCCGGCACCATAATCCCTCTGCCGGATTACTCAGGAACTCTCATTTGCATATAAAAAATCTACTTTAGTATACAATAGTGTTCCCGGAATAATCAATAAACAACAGCAACTATTCCCCTGTAAAAGTTATCAGATCCGTATCCGGCGTATAGTCCGACAGATCGATGGTTCCCGACTTTCCTGCCAGAGACGGCAGGATCTTGGATAAATTCGATATTTTTTCATCCATGTACTCATCCTCTCCCAGATTTACGCAGACATCTGCGAAATAAGCACTGATCTTCCCCGAGCTGCTGACGTATATCTTTTCCGCAGACAGCCCATATTTGGTCATCAGCTGCGTCAATGTCAGAATTCTCGAGAATATATTCTCGTCCTCCACCGGAAGCTTCTCATTCAGCGCGATATGATCAAAGGAAAGCCCCGTAACCTCCGGCACTCCCTCCATCTTCTCCTGCGACGACTCCACCACCATGCCGTTCCGGTCAAAATACATGTACCGTCCCAGATAGGTGACGTACCCGGCGATGGACTTCTCATAAACCGTGATGTGAATGGTGTCTCTGGAGACGATTTCCACATCCATCGATTCGATGAACGGAATGTTCTTCACGGTCTGGTCCCTGTACCGAAGCGAGAGCACCAGCGTGTTGTCGCCCAGAAAGCCGGCGAGTGCATACTGCCGGATTTCGTCATCCGTGTAGTGCGTACTGCCCTCCACCGTGACATAACGGACCCGGAACCAGCTGACCAGGAAAATAATCACCCCCGCCAGTATTGCCGCAATCAGACCGATGATCAGACGGATCTTATTCCTCCTTCTCCGGAGCTGATCCTGAATGTAAAGGGAGGCGCTTTCATAGTCTTCCCGCGATCTTGCCAAATGCTTTCACCTACCTCTCGGCCCTGGACGTACTCCTTGCCACCCCCAGAACCAATCCGATTTCCGCCAGAAGAATAACAATTGCAGATCCTCCGTAGGAAAAAAACGGAAGCGTGACACCCGTATTCGGAATGGTGTTGGTGACAACTGCAATGTTCAGGATCACCTGAACCGCAATGTGTATCATGACGCCGACCGCCAGGAGCGATTCGTAGCGCGATTTAGCGTGGTTGGCGATGTTCATGATCCGCCAGCATAGAATAACGAACAGCATGATAATCGAAATGGCACCGAATAGCCCCAGCTCCTCACAGATGATCGAGAAGATCATATCGTTCTGCGCCTCCGGAATGTAGCCAAGCTTCTGCATGCTCTGCCCCAGTCCCTTTCCGAAGATGCCGCCGGATCCGACGCCGTAAAGTCCCTGCAGAACCTGGTATCCGGTATCATCTGCGTAGGCCGCCGGATCCAGCCATACCAGAATCCGGTTAAAGCGGAAGTTCAGGCCGCCCTGTGTTTTCACTGCCAAGAAAACAGCAAGCGCAGCCACGGCCAGCAGCCCACCTGCCAAAGCAAAATACCGCACATAATGGTCATCCGTCACAAACAGCATGCAGGTGGCAATGATCCCCACAATCAGTGCCGAGCTCAGATTGGTTGTAATCAGGAGGATGCACGCCGCCTGCAGCAGTGCAGGCCCCAGCACCAGAAGCGCGGCCCTCTTACTCTTGAACACGCTCACCGATATGCGGGAAAGATTCACTGCCATCAGTATGATGATGGCGAATTTGCAGATCTCCGCCGGCTGAACGGATATCGGTCCGATGTAAATCCACCGCTTGGCGCCGTTTACCCGTGTACCAAAGGGGATGACCAGCACCACCATGAAAACCGAGAACGCGTAAAGCCACCAGCAGAACTTCTTCCACAGCCGCAGCGGAATGTACGACACGAACACCATCACCGCAATCCCGCCGGCAGTTGCCAGCGCCTGGCGCTTTAAGTAGTACGCCGAATCTCCGTTGTAATCCAGTGCAGCCTCATAGGAGCTGGTGGAATAGAGCATCATAAGGCCGAACGCGATCAGGAACAGAACAATCGCTATCAGCGTGTAATCCTGGCTGGCCCTCGGCCGCCGCAGGGAAACCATATGGAGGTTCCCCCTGCTGCGCTGCGCTGCGCCCGCACCGGATGGCCGGCGGTTTTGTTTTTTACCCTTGCCCGTTTTCCCGGAGGATCCCTGCGCCGCAAATTCCTGGTATAAAGTTTTATTCAGAACCTGCTCTGCCATGATCCTCTTACTGTTTCCTTCCGCTCTCCTGCAGATGCCGCAGCGATTCAAAGACCCTTTGCAAAATCACCGCTGCGCTGCTCCCTTGACTCCTGCGGTGTTCTCACCACAGTCCCAGGAGTGCCGCTCCGCTTAAGAGAACGGTTACAATCGTAAACAGCGCCACGACCTGCACCTCGCTGTAGCCGCCCAGCTCAAAATGGTGATGAATGGGTGCCATGCGGAACAGGCGCTTCCCGTGTGTCTTCTTGAAATAGACCACCTGGAGAATGACCGAAATCACCTCCAGCATGTAGATAAAGCCGACAATCGGAATGAAGAGCGGAAGTCCCAGGACATAAGCCATGCCGACCACGAAGCCGCCCAGCGCGAGGGACCCGGTGTCCCCCATGAAAATTTTGGCCGGGTGGGCATTGTAGAGCAGAAATCCCAGCAATGCTCCGATCATCGCACCGCCCGCTGCCGAAGCGCCGCTCCCTGCCAGTGCCGCAGCAATGGTGAAAAACAGTGCCACTGCAATGGTCACGCACGTGGAGAGTCCGTCCACGCCGTCCGTGAAATTGGTGCCGTTCACGGTAGCGATGGAGATGAATACCAAAGCCGGAAAGCTCAGAAGTCCCAGATCCAGTACCATTCCCTCCGCAAACGGAACCTTCATGGTAAGGTCACCCAGCTCACCGGTGTATACCAGAATCAGACCGAATACGATGGAAATCACGATCTGCAGCGCCATTTTCTGTTTGACCGACAGTCCGTCGCTGCTCCTCTTTTTCACCTTCAGGTAGTCATCGGCAAAGCCGACCAGGCCAAAGCCCAGCGTCAGGAACAGAACCGGCAGCACCTGCGGATCCCGGACCGCCATCAGAAGGCAGGCAACGGTCAGACCCGTCAGGATCATGATGCCTCCCATGTTCGGTGTTCCGGTTTTATTCAGATGCGTTTTCGGGCCGTCGTCCCGCTCGGTCTGCTGCGCCTTCTTCTTGATCAGCACCGGAATCAGAAATTTCCCGGTAATAGCGGAAGCAGCAAAGCCAACCGTCATCGGAACAATGATATTTGCCAATGTGTGAAAATACATGTCAATCCTCCCGCCGCATTCTCATCACTGCTGTGCGGCATCGGCAGTCCCCTGTGCAGCAGCCTGCGAAGCGGTGTCTGCCGCCGTCTGATCCGCTGCACCTGTCGTGCTCTGCTGTGTTCCCGCTTCCGTTCCGGTTCCGTCACCGTCCGCTGCGCCGTCTTCCTGCGCGGCATCCGGATTCGAAGGCGTCGTCGCCGTTCCGTTTCCGCCGGTTCCTTCCGCCGTATTGCCCTCGGAATCTGCAGCAGCGCCTGCTGCATTGGAGGCCTTTCCAGTCCCGAGATTCTCCGGCAGCGCAGAGCTGCTGTACTCATAGCCCGTGTTCGGATCAATCAGATTCCCGTTGTTGGGATTGATGTAGAAGCCGGTCGCCGCATCCACCTCATAGCTCTTCCAGGCCTGAACGCTGGAATCGTTTCTGGTCTGATCAATCTGTCCTTCCTTCGGACTTGCCGAATCCACAACGCCGTCGTTGTCGGTATCGTACTGGTCCGCCTTGCCGTCGCCGTCCACATCCAATGCATCCGTCACGCCGTCGCCGTTGGTGTCCACCGGCGTATCCGGAACACCGTCGCCGTTGCCGTCCACTGCGTCCGCCACGCCGTCGCCGTCCGTATCCACGTCGCAGATGATCGCCACCGGCTTCTGGTTGTAGTTCCCGGCGCCGTAGGCCAGCGTATTGTCCAGATTCAGCTGCTCGAGCTCCGCCTTCTCATCATCCGAAAGCTCTTCTGTCATGTAGATGCCCAGATACGGCAGCACCTCCGTCAGCACCTTCCGAACGATGCGTGTTGCATATTTGGCATCGTCCTGCGGGTAGTGATTGATGCGGTCCACAACGACATAAATGGCAATCTGCGGATCGTCCGCCGGCGCATAGCCCATGAACGAAACAACGTAATTGGTTTTGTCTCTCGGAATTGTCTCCGCCGTTCCCGTCTTGCCGCCGATCATGTATCCGGCCGGCCGGGCTGTTTTGCCGGTTCCGTTGGCGCCGGCCACAACCTGCAGGCAGGCTTCGCGGATTTTGGCACTGGTATCCTCCGAAATCGTGCGCTTCACGAGTCTCGGCTCTATGTTCTGCACCGTGGCGCCGCTCGCGCTGGTAATCTTGCTCACCACATGCGGCTCATAGTAATAGCCGCCGTTGATCAGCGACGAAAAGCCGGTAATCATCTGAATCATAGTGACGTCAAAGTTCTGCCCGAAGGAGTTGGTCGCAAGGTCGACGTCCACCATCTTGTCTGCCGTATAGATCAGTCCGTCCGTGCGGACCTCCTTGGCAAGGTCAATATTTGTTTTTAATCCAAAATTAAAGATCCGCTGGAACTTGCAGAAAATCTCCTCTCCGGTTGCCAGCGCCATATCCATCAGGACCACGTTGCAGGAGCGCTCAATCGCCTGGTCGAGCGTCAGCATGCCGTCGCCGTCGGTGTTGTGGCACTTGATCTCCCAGCCGTCCACCGTCAGCGAACCGCCGCAGTAATAGCTCTCATCTCCGGTAAGGCTCCCGGACTCCAGCGCCGCCGCCATGGTGAAGGGCTTTGCCGTCGATCCCGGCTCGTAATAGGTCGAAATGCAGAAGTTGTTCCACAGGGCATACAGGTAACGCGAGAGCTGCTCGTTGTCCTGGGAGATGGTATTTACATCCTCCTGCGTCAGATAGCTGTAGGTCGGAGAATCCTTGGCAAAGCCGTCATCTCCGTCGCTCAGAACCGGCATGCCGAC
The DNA here is from genome assembly GCA_963650385.1 of Clostridium sp. CAG:508. Taxonomy (GTDB): domain Bacteria; phylum Bacillota; class Clostridia; order Lachnospirales; family Lachnospiraceae; genus CAG-791. The sequence continues at coordinate 33,250 of CAVJLL010000006.1, forward strand.
CAGCAGATCCGAGTTGTACGGATCGTTGGGATCAAAGGTCGGATAGCTTGCCATAGCAAGGATCTCACCGTTGTTGACATTCTGGATGATGCAGCCCACGTTTCTGGCACCGTACCCTTCATGGTAGTCGCCGTCCTTGTACTCATCCATGAACTCCTGCAGGTACTTCTCCACGATGCTCTGAATATTGACATCAATGGTGAGCGTCAGGTTGTTTCCGTCGGTTGCATCAATGACCGTGCGCTCCAGGTTCGAACTGTCATTGAGATACCCGTATTCGCGGCCGGAGGTGCCGTTCAGCGTACTGTTGTAATACTCCTCCAGTCCAAAGGCTCCCTGATTGCCGCTGCCGGAGAAGCCGAGCACGTGTGACAGAAGCGTTCCGTTCGGGTAGCTTCTGGCGTAGGACGATTCAAACCAGATTCCCTGAATGTTCTGATACTCGCTGTTGGTCGCCTGCGCGTCCTCGAGCTGTGTCTGCAGATCCGCAAGCTTGGTTTCATTGGCCGCGCCGTTGTTCTCAGCCTTGATTTCTTCCTTGATGTTGGCTACGCGTTCCGCCGCATCCGATATTTCCTTCTCATAAGCGGTTTTGTCCTCGTAGGACAGGCCCCGCCTGGCAATGTAGTAGCGGGAATCCGGATTGTCATGAATGTACTGCTCAATGGTGCTCCGATCCAGTCCCAGCCGCTCGCAGGCCGCCAGCGTCGGCTCCTTATAGCTGCTCTCTCCGTCCTCGTTTTCCGGTCCGTTGTTGATCTGATAGGCATCCACAATGACGTTGTAAATCAGCTCGCTCGTCGCCAGTACGGTTCCGTTGCGGTCCGCAATGGTTCCGCGCTTGTACGGAATCTCTCTGGAGTCGTAGGACTGCTGGGCGAGGATCTGCCGTTTGTAGTCGTTGCCGTTGTTCTTGTTGATGTAGGCAATTCGTATGATAAGCGCGACAAAAGCCAGCAGTACCAATGCGAACAGTACTACCAGCTTCGTCTGCATTTTTTTGTTGAACTGCCTTGTCCTTGTGCGGCGAGGAGGCTCACTGCCCGGCCTCTTTCCTCCCCGCACTGCGGAGTGCCTGTTGTCTGCCATCTAGAATGTCTTTCTGTTTTCCGGCTCTACTGTCCGATTTTCGTCACCTGGCGCACATAGTCGCCGGACTCCCCGTCATAGGTTACAATCTGGTCTTCCTGCGCATACGTCATTCCCAGCTCCGCAATGGCGCGGTACTTGACATCATCCAGACTGACGCTGGAGTTGATCTCCACCTGCTTCTGGCTGTTGTCGCTCTTCAAGGTTGCCAGCTGCGTCTCCAGACTTGCAATTTCCTTCACGGCCGTGGTCACTCTGGACTGCAGTGACACGTACTGGAACAGAAAATAAGAGATCAGACCGACCATCGCAATGATCGCCGCCACAGCGAGCGGGTTCATGAAGTGCTTGGGCTGCTGCGCAGGCACTCTTTCTGCATCTGCACGGCGGGAGTAGCTTTTCTCCTCAATTTCATAAGTGTCATAATCCGGTGCTGCCGCACCGTAGACATAGCGGTCAGCGGCATACGGATTCTGACGATATCCGCTCCTTCCGGAGCTCTGATATGCGTTCCTTCCGGAGCTGCGGTTATAATTTCTGTTTGCCATAGTTGCCTCTTTTCACCGGGACTTATGCTTATTTCCCGGCTTTTTCAAATACACGCAACTTCGAGCTTGCAGCCCGCCGGTTGCGTTCCAGTTCGTCCTCGGACGGGACGATCGGCTTTCTCGTAATCACTCTTCCCTTTGATTTCCTGCCGCAGACGCAGACCGGAAATTCCGGAGGACACGTGCACGGATTCTCATTCCGCCGGAACGCGTTCTTGACGATGCGGTCCTCCAGAGAATGGAAGGTGATGATGCAGAGCCTTCCGCCCGGCGCCAGTAGATCAATCAGCTGATCAATGGAATCCTGCAGAACGTCCAGCTCCCGGTTGCACGCGATGCGGATCGCCTGAAAGGAACGTTTGCAGGGATTGCCGTATTTTTCCTGCATTTTCATGGGAACGCTGGCGCGGATCACCCGGACCAGCTCGCCTGTTGTTGTGAAGGGCTTTGCCTCTCTCTCCTGCACGATCCGCCGGGCAATGCCGGATGCATAGCGCTCCTCTCCGTAATCGCGGAGAATCCGCGTGAGCTCCTCCTGACTTTTCTCATTCACGATATCCGCTGCGGTAACCGGGCCATCCTGGTCCATCCGCATATCCAGCGGCTCGTCGCTGTTGTAGGAAAACCCACGCTCCGGGTTATCCAGCTGATAGGAGGAGACACCGATATCCAGCAGGATGCCGTCGACCGAAGGGATCTCCAGCTGACGCAGAATCTGCGGGATGTGCTCGTAGTTGTCGTGCACAATGGTGACGGCATCGCCGTAAGGCTCCAGCCGCTTTGATGCCGCTGCAATGGCATCCTTATCCTGGTCAATGCCGATCAGGCGTCCGCCCTCTCTCAGCCGGGCTGCAATCTGCGAGCTGTGTCCAGCGCCGCCCAACGTTCCGTCCACGTAGATGCCGGAGGGCCGAATGTTTAAATTCTCAATAACCTCGTCCAGAAGGACGGGAATATGACTGAACTCCATGGGTCCTTCCCTCCTTCCGGGTTAAATCTGGAAACCGCCGGCCAGAAGCTCATCCGAGATTGCACTGATGTCCTCCGGTGTATGAGCCTCATCGTATGCCGTGTATTCCTCTTCGCTCCAGAGCTCACCTCTGGCTCCCATGCCGACAAATACAACATTTTTGTCGATGCCTGCCAGCTGGCGCAGCTGCGGAGGAAGGAGAATGCGTCCCTGCTTGTCAATTTCCACTTCCATGGTTCCGGACATAAAGTAGCGCACCAGCTCTCTTGCCTGTCTGGAGTTGGACGGCAGTGCCTTGAGCCGATCCGAGAATGCATTCCAGTCGTCCTCGTCGTAAATCTGGAGACACTTATCAAAGCCTCTTCCAATCCAGAAGTGGCTTCCCAGTATCTCTCTGAACTTCGCCGGCACTATCAGCCGTCCCTTGCTGTCAAGGGAATGGTGATATTCGCCCGAGAACGTCTTCGTCATGATCGGTTTCCTGCAGTCCTCCCACTTCCTGCCACATTTATGTCAGATTTTGGGAATTTCCTCCCCATGTACGCCAATCATAACCCACTCGGGAGGTTATGACAAGACTGCGTGCGGAGTTTTCGGTGCAGAATGGTTACTGTACAGACGCCACCCTGTCGTTTGGCTGGCGAGTGTACTGTAACGACCAGTCAAACGACAAGGCGTCTGAGTTGCAGCGAAAAAGCCGGCCCGTGGGGGAAATTCCCACGAGCCGGCTCTTTGCCGATCAAAATATATTCACGTTTTGCCGTTTACTGCTGTGCTGCCGCTTTGCTCCCGCCGCGGAGCCGGATGATCACAATGGCTGTAATCGATACTGCTGCCATCAGAACGCCCATCACCAGATTCACCGGAATGGAGGTGCCTGTGATGTAGAGCTGGTCGGTCCGGATGGCTTCGATCCAGGCTCGGCCGATGCCGTAGCCTGCCAGATACAGGAGGAACATCTCGCCCTTAAACCGGCGATGCTTCAGGAACAGCAGCAGGAACACAAGGACGCCCAGGTTCCACATTCCCTCATACAGAAAGGTCGGATGCACCTGAATGTAGTTGGCGCCCTCCGAAATCTTTGACGCCAGCTCTGCTGTAATGTCCCGCTCCCGCACGGCAGCCACCGGCAGACGCATGGCCAGCAGGCTGTCTGTGTAGCCGCCGAACACCTCCCGGTTGAAGAAATTCCCCCACCGGCCGATGATCTGGCCGACCAGAAGGCCGAACACCGCCGTGTCCAGGATCTCCGGGAGATACAGCTTTTTAACAACGCAGTATACGTACGCCGTCAGTATTCCGCCCAGAACGCCGCCGTAAATTGCCAGTCCGCCGGCACGCACATTGAAGATCTGCAGCAGGTCGTCCTTGTAGGCGTCCCAGAAAAAGACAACATAATAAATTCTTGCACCGATGAGGCTGAATACGATCAGCCAGATTGAAATGTCCCAGTAGGTATCCGGCGACTGTTTCGTTTTCTTCGCGATATGCGTGGCCATGAGAATGCCGCACATCATGCCCAGCGCAATCATGCAGCCATACAGTGCCACTCGGAAATTCCCGATGTAAAAGGCCTGGGGAACGTTATGAAGGTAAATTCCCAGATGCGGGAACGCAATGTCCATTGAATCCATCTGTTCTGTCATCGCTTTGTCTCCCGATTCTCCTGCAGGTGCAGTTCACTTTGCTTCCCGGCCTTCCGGGTTCTTTCCCGGAACCGCCGTGCCGCATTTTGCCCCTGTTCTGTCTCCGATCAGATGAACATCCAGCTGATTAAACGGAATCTCCACCTGCTCTTTTTCAAATGCCAGCCGGATTTTCTCCTGCATATCCCACCGGACATCCATATAATCCTGAATGGACACTAGGCACCGCACCCCGATCACCACGCTGCTCTCTCCCATTTCCTCCACATAGGTCCGACGGCTTTCCGCATGAATCCTCGGCTCCTCGTCCATCAGCTTTTCCAGAATCCCCATCGCTCTTCTGACGTCTTCGTCGTAGGAGATTCCAATGGTGATGGACAGTCTCTTTTCTCCGCCTGTCAGTCCGGAATTCACCACAGCCTTGTTGGTCAGTGTCGAATTCGGGATCACCATGCGCTCCCGCTCCGGCGTGAAGATGGTGGTGTAATAGAGTTCTATTTTCTCTACAGTCCCCTGCACATCCTCGCCCTTCACGGTGATGAAGTCACCCTCGCGAAAGGGCTTGAGGAGAAGGAGAAGAACGCCGCCTGCAAAATTAGACAGCACGCCCTGCGCCGCCAGCGAAATACCGACGCCGGCCGATGCAACCAATGCCGCAATGCTGGATGCCTCTACAATGTTCAGCTGCACGATCATGCTGACCAGTGTAAAGCCCAGGACCATTGCCTTGATCAGTGCCCGCATGAAGTGCCGCACCGTCGGTGCCGCGCCGGCCTTTTCCAGGTGACGGTCCATCACCGACAGAATGCGCTTCAATACCTTGGCAATGACAAAATATACGGCCGCGCATACCGCCGCCCGCAGCAGGAATTCCAGCGCAGAGCCGCCGGCCTTTGTCAGCCAGTTCTGCAGATCCCAGATTTTCGTCAGCTCATCCTCTGCCATGTGCAATCCTCAGTTATACGTTAAAGCGGAATAAGATCACATCTCCGTCCTTGACAACGTACTCCTTGCCTTCCATGCCGACCTTGCCCTTTTCCCGTGCTGCGGCAAGGCTTCCTTCCTGCAGAAGGACCTCCCAGTTCACGACCTCGGCCTTGATGAAGCCGCGCTCGAAATCGGAGTGAATCTTGCCGGCCGCCTGCGGCGCCTTGGTGCCGATGCGGATGGTCCAGGCTCTGGTCTCGTCCTCGCCGGCTGTCAGGAAGCTCATAAGACCCAGCGTGTGATAGCTTGCCTTGATCAGCTTGTCCAGGCCGGATTCCTTAAGCCCCAGGTCCTCCAGGAAGATCTGACGCTCCTCGTCATCCAGCTCCGAAATCTCCGCCTCCATCTTGGCGCAGAGTGCGAACACCTCGCTGGATGTCTTCTGCGCATAGTCTCTCACTGCCTGTACAAAGGAATTCGAAGCGCCGTCATCGGCGATATCGTCCTCCGATACGTTGCAGGCATAGATCACCGGCTTTGCTGTCAGGAGACTGTATTCCTTCAGGAGCTTTGCCTCATCCTCCGAGGGCTCCTCCATCGTCAGAATCGGCTCGCCTGCCTCCAGATGTGCCTTGATGCTCTGCAGATACTCCAGCTCCTTCGCGGCCTCTTTATCCATGCGGGCCGTCTTGGCCACCTTGGAGATCCGACGCTCCAGCACCTCCAGATCAGCGAAGATCAGCTCCATGTTGATGGTCTCAATGTCACGTACCGGGTCCACCGAGCCGTCTACATGCGTCACATTCGGATCCTCAAAGCAGCGCACCACATGCACAATCGCGTCGCACTCACGAATATTCGCAAGGAACTGGTTTCCAAGACCCTCACCCTTGGAGGCTCCGCGGACAAGACCTGCGATGTCGACAAATTCAATAACCGCCGGGGTGACCTTTTTGGAATGGTACATTTCGCCCAGCTTCCGGATTCGCTCATCCGGAACCGGAACCACGCCCACATTCGGGTCAATCGTGCAGAAGGGATAGTTGGCCACATCCGCTCCTGCCTTTGTCAGTGAATTGAACAGCGTACTTTTCCCTACATTGGGAAGACCTACGATACCTAATTTCATATTCTGTATTACCCTCCTGAAAGCCCTTGATTTTTAAGGCTCTTTCCACGTTCTGAAATCTCGGGTGTACCCATTGCTGTACCAATGGAATTCTGTACATCGGACGGCTCCGCTTCTCGATCAGCGCCGGTGACAGCAGGCATCATTTTACTCCATGAGAGCCCTGCCCGTAAAGATTCCCTCTTTGCGTCTTTCTTGCCAAGTTTGTAGAAATGATTCTACAAACTTTTATTTTCCACAAGTTTATCACATGAAAAATCGTTATCGATGGGCGTCGAATACAAAAACGGCCCGGATTTCTCCGGGCCGCTGATATCAGATCAATTGTCAGGTTGTGAACAGATACGGTTTCAGACAATATGATCTCCTGCTGGAGCAGGACGTGTGCCGGAGTGTCCATTCAAAAATCTGCTCAACGGGGTAAGTGAAATCACGAAAGCCATTCCCAGTGACAGCCCCCAGATAAGAATCGGACACCACAAAATCAGGAATCCAGAAATCTGTTGGACGAGCCCCAGCAGCAGCGGATGTGCCAGATACATAGTGTATCCATACTCAGACATATTCCGCAGTACCTTTTCGGTTCTTCCGCCTGTCGCAATGCCGCCAAAAACGAATTGAAACAATCTGAAAATACTAAACGCAATGCCAAACCCAAGAATTGAAAATTCCGTATAAATCAGCTGAGTATCGCCTCCTGCCCCCCCAGACCTGCAAGGCTGCTTTTTACCAATGCCGCAGAATATGCCGCAATGAAAATTACAGGAACTGCAGCTATCTCCCATTTGTGAATTTTCATATTGGCAAGATAATGTCCTCCAAGAAAATAAAGAGGCCACCCAACCACGAACATCATATCGGCATCTGTAATAACGGACTGAACTCGTGTTAATGCCTCATAGCGACCCACATACGGCACAAGAATTGTGAACACAAAAGCCAGCATCAAAAAATAAAGCTCCCCGTTTCTTTCCGCACCAATTGCACAGAAAAAAGGAGCAAGAACATATAATGCCGCAAGTGCAGCAACAAACCATGTGTGATACTGTCCAAACAGAACATCCTTTACCACTGCATTTATACCGGTTCGTACCGACAGACTTCCGGATTCATATAAAGAAAACACATCCCTTACGCCATATATCAGCATCCACGAAACATACGGTATCAACAGGTTCGGAAGGCTATGGCTCCATATTCCCTTGATACTCCGGTTTTTCTGCAGCATGGCAGCTCCGCTGCACATGAAAAACAACGGCACTCCCGCCTTTGCAAAGATGAAGAGAGCATTCACCACCAGCCATATTCCTGAAATGTCCGTCCCATTTCTGAAAGGAGCAGTCCAGTTTCCGGATAATGTATGCTGCATAATAACCAGAAAACACGCAATTGCCTTCAGCCCATCAATCCAAACGTAATGCTTCGTCTCCGTTGAGTCAAAATGCTGCGTCATGATTTCACTCCTTCAATACTCTGCATGACTGACAACACAAACACCTTTCCGGTCAGTCATGCCAATAACCAGGAATCTGCCCTCTTCTTCAGAATGATCCGGTTCATGCTCAGTTCCATTCCTCCGCCAGGAGAAAATCGCGGATATTCCGGTGTTTGATCCCGTTTCGGCTCATGTCGAACTCATCGAGAGAAACAACGTACTTTGGGAAATTGTCGCGGATGCCATGATCGGCAATATAATACTTCTCATTGGACGCAAGTATCTGTTTGCCCTGCAAATCCTCCCGCTTCACCGGATAGAACAGGTATGCCTCGCAGCAGTATCTGATATAGTTCAATATCGTTTCCGGAGCAACGGTGCGCTGCTCGTTTTTCAGAACTTCGCAAGAGAGGTTGCAGAAAAGGTCGCACCCACATTGGCGATCACATAGGCAATGATCCGTTCCAGCAAATCAACATTCCGAATTTTTCACAGTATATTCCATATATAAATGAAATCCAACGAGAAGCGAGCGATTTTGTAAGTCATAACTCACAAAATCGCTCGCTTCGATGTAAATGCAAGATATAAAATCGTCAGGCGCGTTCGATCACGAACAGGCAGCTCTGATAATCGCCGAGGGCCGGCATCCACAGGCCGTACTTCATCAGGATATCGCCGTAATACGTGCCTTCGAGCGGCGTCTCTTCTCCGTTCTGAATCTTCGTGACTGTATACTGCGCCGCTGCGTCCAGTCCCTCTATCTTCACGTTCCGGCTCATCACGTTCGGTCTTCCCAGCACCTGCACGTAGGTGAGCAGTGCGCGTGAGCCGTCCTTTTCCGCGTTCTCCCAGCAGTCCCAGGGCTCCTCCCCGCACCAGGAATGGATCCGGTAGTAGTCACCGCCCGCGATCAGCGAATGGAACCTATGATATCTTGCCGTCTGTCCCGGAATTCTCCTCCGATCCTCCTCCGGGAGCTCCGCAATGTTCAGCTCATAGCCAAAGGTCCCCGCCAGTGCCACATCGGCCCTGGTCTCAAACGGCGTAGTGCGGCCCACCTGCTCATTCGGGCACTTGCTGACATGCGCGCCCATCGAAGACATCGGATAGATCAGCGCCGTGCCCTCCTGAATCCGGAGCCGCTCTATCGCATCCGTGTCGTCGGAGGTCCAGATCTGCGGGCTGTAATACAGCATGCCGGCATCGAACCGTGCTCCGCCGGAGGAGCAGTTCTCCAGGAGAAGTGCCGGGAAATCATCCAGGAGCCGCTGCTGCATCTCATACAGTCCCAGCACGTAGCGGTGAAGCAGCTCTCCGTGGTGCTCCGCATCCAGCGAAGCGCTGCCGAGATCCGCAAGGTACCGGTTCATATCCCATTTCACATAATCGATGTCCGCACTCTTTAAAACACGGTACACCATCCCATACACGGTATCCCGCACTTCTTTTCTGGAGAGGTCCAGAACCAGCTGATTTCTCGCCAGTGTCGGGCGGCGTCCCGGAATCTGAATCGCATAGTCCGGGTGCGCGCGGTACAGATCCGAATCCTTGGAAATCATCTCCGGCTCAAACCAGATGCCGAATTTCATCCCCAGCGCCTTCACGCCGTCAACGAGCTTTTTAAGGCCGCCGGACAGCTTTTCCTCGTTGACCGTCCAGTCACCGAGTGCGCAGTCGTCGTTATCTCTTTTCCCGAACCATCCGTCATCCATGACGAACATTTCAATGCCGCAGGCCGCCGCATCCTTCGCAATGGTGAGGAGCTTATCCGCATCAAAATTAAAATAGGTCGCCTCCCAGTTGTTGATCAGAATCGGGCGGTCCATATCCTTATAGGAGCTTCGGATCAGATGGGCGCGGAAGAAATCGTGGAAGCTGCGCGTCATTTTCCCAAGGCCCTGTGAGGAAAAGGTCATCACAGCCTCCGGCGCCGTGAACGTTTTCCCCGGCTCCAGATGCCAGGCAAAGCCTTCGGGATGGATGCCCATCACCATGCGGACATTTCCCATGTACGCCTTATCCGCCTCCGCCAGGAAATTGCCGGAATACACGAAATCCATCGCATAGACGTCGCCGTGCTTCTGATCCGCAGACGGACTCAAAAGCGCCAGAAACGGATGCTCCTGCGGGCTCGATACGCCGCGGGTAGAGCCAATGCTCTGCCTGCCGTAGCTGAGTCTTTGCCGCTGGATATGCCGCTCTCTTGCCCAGCCGCCGTGCAGTGTGAGCATTTCATAGTCCTGATCATCCATGTCAAGCGCAGCGCTCAGCACGCGGTCCACCGTCAAGGGATCGCTCCCCTCATTCCGCAGGATCACGCTCCTCGTGATCACATCCTGCTCCTCGAACACCGAATAAAAAAGCTCGGCCGCAAGGTGCAGCACGGGATCCTTCATGACGATCTTCAGCGTTGTCACTTCATCCTCGCTGCCAAACGAGGCCGGCAGCCCCTCCAGTCCCGGCTTGCCCTTCCGGATCTCATAGGAGTCAAACCACAGCTCGCAGCCGCTCTGCCCCTTTTCATCCCGGACGCTCAGGCAGCTCTCCCGGTAATCCCCGACGCCGCCCGTCGGATATTCGAAGGGAAAAGCGGAAAGGAACGCCTGCTTCTCTCTCTCCAGACATCCCGGCCCCGGATATTCTGCCAATCGAAACGCCGCATCCCCGCAGAAATGCTCCACGCGGTCTCCGTAATACAGATGTCCCAGATATCCTTCCGCCGTGACCCCCATCATGTAGGTGGTGTGCGCGGTATCCAGCTTGAAAATCCGCTTTTTCTCTTCGAACTGTACAGACATAATTCTTATCTCCGTTCCGTTTTTTTCGTAATCACTTTTGCACTTACTCCTTTACTGCTCCGGCCGCCATGCCGCTATAGACCTCCTTCTGGAAGACCAGGAACAGGATCAGAATCGGAAGGATGGTGATGAGCACGCCGGCACAGATGTAATTGTACTGGTTGCCGTAAGGGCCTGTAAAGGTATACAGGGCCGTGGAAATGGTCTTCAGCTCCGGCTGCGTCAGATAGAGGCTGGACATGTAGTACTCGTTGTACACGGACACACCCTTCAGCAGACAGCTGGTGACGATGGCCGGCTTGAGCAGCGGGAGCAGAATCTTAAAGAACACGCCAAAATACGTGCAGCCATCCAGAAAAGCGCTCTCATCCAGGGATCTTGGCAGATTCTCAAAGAACTGCAGGAAGATATAGATGGAAATGATATCCGTGCCGCACAGCACCAGGATATAGCCGTAGAGATGGTTGATCAGACCCAGATTGTACATGATCTGATAAACCGTCACCTGAGTGGCAATGCCCGGCAGCAAAGAGGCGAACAGGAACAGATTGCGGATCAGATTGTTGCCCGGGAAGCGGAAGCGGTTCAGGATGTAGCCGGTCATAGCGCTGATCATCATCGAGAAGAACAGCACGAAGATCAGCACGATGCCGGTATTGATGAAGCACCGCAGCATGTTGGCCTTGGTAAACGCCATGACAAAGTTTTCCAGATAGGTAAAGCTGGCAGGAAGAGAAAGCGGACTCGTGGTATTGTACTCCTCCGTGGTCTTAAAGGCGGCAAAAACGCAGACCGCCACCGGCACCAGGCAGGCGACAGAGGTAATGATCAGCACCGCGTATTTCAGGACCGTAACGATCGCATACCCGATGCGGTAGCCGCTCCCCATAGGACGTTTTACAGCTGTCAGTGTATATCTGCTCATGATCTGGCCTCCTTTCTTGCTGCCTTCCCGGCAGCTCTCTTAGCCCGGCGCATTGCCTTTTCCTCCTGATTCATGCGGTATGCCTCCCCCTCACTGCTGTCCGGGAACAGGGTTCTCATGATCACCTTCTGGAGTACCGTGCAAATGATGATAATCACCAGCAAAACAACGGCCATCGCACAGGCAAGGCCCACCTTCTGATTCTCATGGGCAATGCGGTTCATGATGACGAAGTAGGTACCGGTGCCCATGGTGCCGTTGGTGATGACATAAGGCGGCTCGAAGGCGGACAGGGACCCGGAGATGGAGGTGATCAGGTTCAGCGTCACGATGGTGGAGATGGACGGCAGAATGATGTAGCGGAAGGTCTGCCATTTATTGGCGCCGTCCAGATTGGCTGCCTCGTAGAGGTCGGAGTTGACACTCATCATGGCTCCCAGGAAGAGCACCATGTTCTGTCCCATGTACCGCCATACAGAGGTTCCCACCAGACAGATGTTGTTGATGCGCTGGTCCTGCAGCCAATAGGGGAGGCTGTCCTCCGTTGCACCAAAGAGCATCAGGATATTATCCAGCACGCCGTCATGATAATAGAAGAACTTGAAGATAAAGCCCACGGCAATACCGCCGATCAGGTAGGGAAAGAACATGCATGCCTTGAAGATTCCTTCGCCTCGTACCTTGAAGACCATCAGTGAGGCAAAAAACAGTGCCAGCCCCAGCTGTACCAGAGCGCCGCCCATGTAGTAGACCGATACCAGAAGGGACCCGAAGATTTCAGAGCGTTTGAACACCTCCGCGTAGTTTTTGAGGCCCACAAAGGTTCCCTCACTCAAATAATTGCGGTTGTAGAAGCTGAAGCGGATCATTTCCGCAAAAGGAATGTAGGTAAACAGCACCAGCAAGATCAATGGTGCTGCCATAAAGGTGATCATCACCAGCGCGCGCTGCGTGCCGTTGGCGCGGAGAAACTGCCGAAAGGTTCGACGTTTTTTTGCAGGGGTATCCACCGGATTCCTCATATCCTTCCTCCTTACTTATATATGGATGCCGGGCAGCCTGTACGGACTGCCCGGCGTTTTCGCGCAGACCCGTTTCCGGGAAAACACGTGTCTTTCGCTTTACTTATTAACTTCTACACCCAGACTCTCCTGTGCAGCAGACCACTTGGCATTCCAGTCAGCCATGATCTCATCCAGGGTCTGGCTGCCGGTCAGGGCTGCCTCCAGGATCTGCTGATCCGGATAGTCATCGTTGTTGATGCCGCACTCCGATTCCAGGTTTACGTTGTCGAAAAGATCTTCTTCTCCCTCTGCCGGTGCATTGTTGGAAACCAGAGTAATTCCTTCGAAATCCTTCAGGAAGTCAGGCATCTCGCCATCCTTGCGTGCAGGAATGCAGCCCTCATCGGTAAAGATCGGGGATTCATCCAGAAGCCACTTTACATAGAGCATCGCGGCGATCTGGTTGTCCTCAGAAGATTCCTTGTTGATGCCGTAGCTGTAGTTGCCGCCTGCGCCTGCATAACGCTTGCCGTTTACGGTAATCGGGAAGGGCATGTAGCTGATGTCATCCGGATTGCTGCCTGCATCCTTGAACTGCTGTACGCTCCAGCTTCCCAGCACCATGGTAGCGATGTCGCCGTTATTGATCTTCGTCTTGCTGGACTCCCAGTCGGTAGACATGGGATCGTCCTCCACAAGGCCCCTTGCCACCGATTCATAGAGCACGTAGTAGACGGCATAAGGGCCCGTGCCGTCGCCGCGGTCCGAGAAGGGATCCTTGGTGTGAGCGATGTCATTGTGGAACTCCGGATCGCCGGTAGCAGAACCGAAGATGTAGCTGTCCCATGCACCCATGGTCCATCCTGCTGCGAAGTTGGTATACAGCGGAATGGCATCGGTCTTGTCCTTGATCGTCTGGAGATCATCCAGGAACTCCTCCGGAGTAGCAGGCACCTCCGTGATGCCGGCCTCTTCCCATACTCTCTTATTGTAGGCAATGCCATCTGCGTTTCCGCCGTTGGCGATGCCGTACACCTTGCCGTCAAAGGTTTTGTCGGATGCAAAATTATAGATCGGATCCAGCGTACCAAAATCGCCCATGGGAACGAAATACTTACTCAGGTCCGCCTTGGAGCAGCTAGTCGGAATGAAGCAGATATCGCCCCAGTCGCCGGTCGTAAGGCGAAGCGTCACAGACTCCTCATAGTCGGTCACTGCCTCGTAGGTCACGGTGATGTTGGGATACAGCTCATGGAAGCTCTCTGCATACTGTGCATAGGTGGTATCCACGATATCGGTGCGGTTGGTGAGGATCTTGATGTCTGCCTTGATATCCTGATAATCGGTGCCCAGATTGATGGAATCGATACTGGGTACTCCGCCGGAAGTGCTCTCGCTCTCTGCCTGGGTGCTCCCTGCAGCTCCGCCCGCATCTGCCGATGAGGATCCGTCCGAGCCTGCACCGCAGCCGGCCAGCATGGACACCGCCATGGCGCCGATCAAACCAAGGGCAATTCGTTTTTTCCTGATCATGTTCATTCCCTCCTTTTGTTCCGGGCTGCTTATGAGAGTCCGGTTCCCGTTTGAACACTTGTCTATTCAGAGCCAAGCAAATTTGCGAATGGACTCTGAATAGTTACGAACATTTGGGAATCAGCGAACGCGCTTTAATTTTTAGGTTAACACCGCGTCGTATTTAGCTAATTCCCTTCTGTTGATTTAGCATAGTGTTGCCGTCGTTTTAAGTCAATGGTTTAGGTAAATAATAGCTTAGTTTCATGAAAGCGCACAAAAAAGGACCGTTTTTTCCATAAAAAACGGCCAGAGAATTGTGAAAAATGACACAGGGCTTATCAGCGACGGATGCAATGGCTTAACCAGTCATTCCGTTTAGCTAATTTTATTGACCCCCTCTGTGCAGCTCTCTATAATGGAGATATTGGGGTGTGGGGAGCAAAAAGACTTGGGAGGAACAAACGATATGCCAAAAGCAGTGCGTATGGCAGATATAGCAGAGAAATTAGGGATCAGCATCGTGTCGGTCTCCAAGGGACTGGCCGGCAAGGACGGCGTCAGCGAGGAAATGCGGGCGCAGATCATCGCCGCTGCAAAGGAAATGGGATACCGGATGCCTGCCGCCCGGACAAAGGACTCCGGACAGGCAGGCAGCGGGCAGATCATCGGCGTATTGGTGGCGGATCATTTTTTCAATGAAAACACCTTTTATTCCAATATGTACCGCGGGATTCTGCAGAAGTGTGCGCCGCTGGGAATCACGGTAGCCATGGAGATCATCTCTCTGGAGGCGGAGCGCGGCTGCATGATGCCGACCCTGCTGCTCAACCGTCAGGTGGATGGTCTGATCCTCATGGGCGAATTGAGCAGGGACTACCTGCAGAAGGTGATGCAGGGCGGACTTCCCTGCCTGCTGCTGGATTTCTACAACGATGACGCGGCCACAGACTGTATACTGTCCGATAATATCAGCGGCGCCTATCAGCTCACCAATCATCTTCTGGGGACCGGCCGCAGGAAGATCGCTTTCATCGGGAGCATCGGCGCCACCAGCTCCATCATGGACCGGTATTTAGGATATACCAAGGCACTGCTGCGCGCCGGCATTGCTCCCCGCGAGGACTGGCGGCTGGAGGACCGGGACCGGGACGGTCTTTTTCTTCCCTTCCATTTGCCGGAGGATATGCCGGACGCCTTTTTATGCAGCTGCGATGAAGTGGCGCATAACCTCATCAAATATCTCCGGAGTCAGGGATACCGGGTACCGGAGGATGTGTCGGTAGCCGGCTATGACAACTTCCGCTATGCACTCTTAAGCGATCCCCCGCTCACCACCTACCATGTAGACGTAGAGTCGATGGCCGGAGCCGCCGTCGACCAGCTCGTCCAGAAGATGACAGAGCCGAAATCTGCAGCCTCTGCCGTGATCGTGCCGGGGAGACTGATTGTGCGGGGATCCACAGAGCAGAAGGGATAGGAAACGGCAGCTTTAAACCGCTGCCGTCATTTCAGATATTTCAGCAGAGCCTCCACGATGTTCTTCTCCTGCAGCGGCTTCGTCAGGTGCTCATCCATCCCGGCATCCAGACTGCGCTTGATGTCATCGGTAAAGGCATTTGCTGTCATCGCAAACATCGGAATCCGGCTCTTTACATCCTGCCGAATCGCTTTTGCCGCCTCCAGCCCATCCATGACCGGCATCATGATGTCCATAAAGATCACATCTTACCATATCCCCATCACGTGCTGCATGAAAAGGCTCACAATTGTGATCCCGCACCAGCAGGACGCTCCGACTGCGATCGGCTTTCCCCCGGTCCGGATCAGCTGAATCACGTTGCTGTTCAATCCGATGGCGGCCATCGCCATGATGATCATGAACTTCGACAGCTCCTTCAGCGGACTGAACACAGACGAATCAACGCCCATGTGCACGCAGACCGTCGTAATGACCGCCGCGATGACAAAATACAGGATGAACATCGGAAATGCGCGCTTTAGGCTGAAGCTCCCCGCCTGTTGGCCGTCGCCGGCGCTTTTCTTTGTCCGGATCAATGACAGCACCAGCGTAATCGGGATGATGGCAAGCGTTCTCGTAAGCTTTACGGTTACGGCTTTATTCAGCGTTTCACTCCCGAGGTTCCACATGCTGTCCCAGGTCGACGCCGCAGCCGTCACCGACGAGGTATCATTGATGGCCGTTCCGGCGAAAATACCGAACGCATCCCCATGCATCGTATCAAAGCCGATTGCCTTTCCCAGGATCGGGAAGAAGATGGCTGCCAGCACATTGAAGAAGAAAATAACTGCAATCGACTGTGCGATCTCATCATCATCCGCATCAATGACGGGAGCTGTCGCTGCAATCGCCGATCCGCCGCAGATGGACGATCCGACGCCCACCAGAATTGCTGTTCTCGCGGGCACCTTCAGCGCCTTCTGCAGAATCCGTGCAATAACAAGGGATGTTGTAATCGTGCAGAGAATGATGGGAAGCGACTGTCTTCCTGTCTGAAAGATTACGCCCAGATTCATTCCAAAGCCCAGCAGCACCACGGCTGTCTGCAGAATCACCTTGGACGTCCATTTGATGCCGGCCTCAGCCCGGCCTTTTTTGTTCCAGAACATCGCAATGACCATTCCGGCCAGAATGGCAATCACTGCGCCTCCGACCACCGGGAAGGCCTTTCCCAGAAGCCACGCCGGTATGGCGATGGCAAGACAAACCAGTATTCCTGTTCCGTTTTTCTTCATGAAATTCATTGGTCTCTCCTTATATCTCACAGAATGTAGTTCATCGCAGCTCCGGCATATCCGCGCTGTTCCGCGCCATGCACCTGCGCAGTGCCTGAATCATTTTCTGTTCGTCCAGCGGCTTTGCCAGATGGACATCCATTCCGGCCAGCCGGCTGCCGATCACATCCTCTGCGAAGGCATTTGCCGACATTGCAATGATCCCGACGTGCCGCGCATCCATTCTGGGCAGCGCCCGTATGGCTCTTGCGGCGTCCATCCCATTCATCCTCGGCATCATTAGATCCATATAGACCACGCCGAAATATCCCGGTGACGATGCCTCATACAGCTCAACCGCCTCCTGACCGTCTGCCGCACAGATCACCTCGATCCCGTTGTGCTCCAGCATCGCTTTGGCAATTTCCCGGTTCAACTCATTATCCTCGACCACAAGTGCACGGATTCCCTCAATAGAGATGCTGGAAGCATGCTCCGGATCCATTTTCCGGCCGATTGTATCCTCCGTGCCGGCTGCAAACGGGAACTCCATCCTGGCCGTTGTCCCCTTCCCGGGGGTGCTCTCCAGCTCAATGCTGCCGCCCATCCGGTCCACGATCATTTTCGTAATGGCAAGTCCCAGGCCGCTCCCTTCGTAGGTGGTCCGGCTGGTCTGTTTTTCCTGTGAGAACATATCAAAGGCATGACGCACGAAATCCTCGCTCATTCCGATGCCCTGATCCCTGCAGAAAAAGGTCAGCAGAATCCTGCCGTCCGGCATCGCCTTCTCCTCCAGACTCACGGTAATGGTGCTGCCTGCCTCGCTGAACTTCACGGCATTGTCTGCGATGTTGGACAGGACGCGCTCCAGATAAATCGGGTTTCCCACCAGAAACGGGTGCCGGATGGTGTCATGCTCCCATTCCACCTGATAGCGGATTCCCTTCTCCTTCGCGATCGATGCGTAGTTCTGGTTGACTCTCTGCAGGAGCTCTACCAGGTCAAAATTCAGCTCCACCGGCTCCGATTCTCCGCTCTGGAGCTTATTCATATCCAGCACGTCATTTACAAAGGACACCAGATACCGCAGGGATTCCCTCTCCTTCTTCCGTATCTGCCGGAGCATATCCGGGTTATCTTCGTATTCATCGGCCAGATTGATCATACCGATGAGCCCGTTCAGCGGCGTGCGGATATCATGGCTCATGGATGCCAGAAATCTGGATTTCATCTGGGCTTCCCGTTTCGCCGCATCGGCAGCCGCAGCCAGATTCAGCTCCTGCTTCTTGATCTCGCTGATGCTGCGGACGGTGCAGAGAACGTGCGTCACCGTTCCTGCCTCATCCCGCTTTTTCTCGATAAACTGAAGCCGGTGCCAGGTCCCGTCGCACATCCGATATTCGGTTGTAACGAACGCTTCGCTTTTCAGCCGCTCCGGCAGGGTGGAGACATCCATAAACGGACGGACATAGGGCCGAAACTCCGGATCAACTCTGGTATCGCAGATCCGGTAGAGCTTCTCCGAGGCGCAGCCATGATACCCTGTCAGGCGGTGCGTATCGTCATCGTTGGAGATTTCCTCAAAGAAATCCTTCCGAATGTCGATCCGGTAAATGGACTGATAGGTTTTGCTGATGGAGGAAATGATTTCATTCCGAAGCGTGACCTCCTCCAGGAGCTGTTCCAGCTTCTCCTTCTCTTCCTTCTGCTGCCGAAGTGCCTCCTGAAGCTCCAAAAGGGTCTGTTCTGCCTGCCTTTTCTCTTCATTTGCTGTCATAGTGTTGCTCTCTCTCCGGATGTCTTCCGCGCGCTGCATTGCCGTTCCTGTCTGCTCCCGCAGCCGGCAGCCGGGATACATGCATCATTGCCTATGGTAACTACCCAAGTCCGTCCAGCGCTTCCAGAATTGCCTCGATGCTGATCGGCTTTGAAATGTGCCCGTTCATGCCGGCTTCAAACGCCTTCCTCCGATCCTCCTCGAATGCATTGGCCGTCATGGCGATGATCGGGATGTTGGCCTTTTTGTTGCTGCCAAGCGTGCGAATCTCCCTGGTCGCTGTATAGCCGTCCATCCTGGGCATCTGAATGTCCATGAGAATCAGATCGTACTGATCCTCCGCCGCCGATGCCATCCGCTCCACGGCATCGGTTCCGTCATTCACAGCGTCCACGTTGATTCCGGCATCCTCCAGAATGGCGATTGCAATTTCCCGGTTCAGCTCGTTGTCCTCCACCAGCAGGATGTTCTTCCCGACATGGTTGTTGGCCGTGATCTCCTGCGGCTCCTTCTCCTCGGCCGCCGAACCGCTCAGCACCTCCTGGAGCTCGGAGAAGAAAATCGGCTTTGCCACAAAGGCCGTCACACCGGCCGCCCTTGCCTCCTCCTCGATATCCGTCCAATCGTAGGCGGTCAAGATGATGATCGGCGTATCCGCTCCGATCACATTGCGGATTCTGCGGACCGTCTCGATACCATTCATATCCGGCATCATCCAGTCAATGATATAGGCAGCAAATGCGCGGTCCTCCTCAAAGGCCTCCTTCGCCCGCATCACCGCCTCCTTGCCGCTGGCGGTCCAGTCTGCCTGCATGCCGATCTTACGAAGCATTTTGCTGACGCTCATGCATGTGTTGATGTCGTCGTCTGCAACCAGTGCCCTTGCCCCCTGCAGCTCCGGGATCGTCTCGCAGTGCGCGGTCGTCTGTCCTGCAAGCCTGCAGTCCAGCGTTACAACGAATTCGCTGCCCTTTCCCTTTTCACTGCTGAGCGTGATGGTGCCCTTCATCATATCGATGATGTTCTTGGCAATGGCCAGGCCCAGGCCGGTTCCCTGAATGCCGCTTTCCGTAACCGACCGCTCTCTTGCAAAGGAATCGAAAATATGCTCCTGGAACGCCGGATCGATGCCGATTCCGTTATCCCGAATCCGGAACTCATAGGTTGCATAGCCTTCCCTGCTGCATTTGCGCTCGATGACGCGCACATTGATCGTTCCGCCGACCGGCGTAAACTTCACGGCGTTGCTCATGATATTCAGGAGCACCTGATTCAGCCGGAGCTTATCCGTGAAAATGTCCTCATGCACCACATCCTGCGTATCGATGAACAGATCCTGCTGCTTGGCGCCGATGTTGCCCTGAATGATGGCCCGCAAATCGTGCATGACATCCGGCAGGTGAACCTCGGCCTCCTCGATCTTGACGCTTCCGTTCTCGATCCGGCTCATGTCCAGGACATCGTTGATCAGGCTTAAAAGATGCTTGCCTGCGGTATTGATCTTCTTCAGATACTCCAGCACATGCTCCTGATTCTCGATGTGGCTGACGGCAAGTGCCGTAAAGCCGATGATCGCATTCATCGGCGTCCGGATGTCGTGGGACATGTTGTTCAGGAAGACGGTCTTGGCCTTATTGGCATGCTCCGCCGAAGCCAGTGCATTCCGAAGGGCCGTATCCTGCTCGATTTCACGCTGTTTTTCCGCGGTCACATCCCGGCTGGCCAGAAGGACGCCGTCCACCTTTCCCTCCTTGTTGTAGCGCTGTGCCACGATCAGCGAGAGCATCCAGCTCCCGTCCGCCTTCTGGCAGGTATACGAGAGAGACTGCTGCCCCTCCAGCCGCTCTGCCACCGTATCCATATCGACGAATTTCAGATATTCCTCGCGGCAGGGCTCCGCAATCCATTTTGACACGTGCTCCTGCTGTACGGATTTTTCCAGCCTCCACCGGCCGTGGCCGGCGTCTCCTGCCTGCGCCCCCTTAATGACCTCAACCTCCTGCTCCCGCAGATCCACCACCGAAATGGAGGAATAGGCACGCCCGATGGCATTGATGGTCCGAAGGCGCCGCTGTTCCCTTGCGAGCACCGCCTTCTCCGCCTGATTCTGTCCCAGCACCAGAACCATATAAATAAGGACCGCCGCCAGCACATAGACAACGCAGACGATGTTCCGCTTCATGAATACCTGAGACGCCGGAAAGAACATATAAATCGAATAGTTTTCCGTTGCATCGCGCCTGCCGTACCATGTGCTCTTGCCGGACCGGAGCCGGACCACCCGGTCCGAATCCGGCGAAAACTCTCCCTGGTACAGCTCCTTGCACTCTTCCACAGACAGTCCCAGGAGCCCGGTATCGTTGCTGCTGAGCACCTGCGTGTCATCGCAGACGACCACAATGCCGTTCATTTCAAAGGGAAAATCCGCAAACAGCGACGACAGCACCAGATCCCCGTTTTCTTCACTCAGCGGTTCCTTCTGTACATAGGTGATCACAAGGCCGTCCGCATCCCGGCGCGCCGCCGCTGCAAAATCGTAGATTACACCGTTCACGGTAAGACGCGTGGTGTAGGTCTTCTGCGGGTAATCCAGAATATCGCTGACATAGGAGGTCTGAATCATATCGTTCCAAAGGTCTGCAGCCTCCTGTGCCTTTGATGTCTGCAGCACCGGCTGCAGGTCCTGATCCAGCACCACTGCGCCGTTCAGCCGCTGCTCCCTAGCATAGCGATCCAGGCGCTCTGCGTCCGCACTGTCCCACTCTGCCAGGTTCTCACTCAGCTCCGTGGTCTTATCCAGGAGGCGCACGAGGCTCTTTACCTGGTCATTGCTCTGATAGGCACTGCAGCGGTTGATCCGGAGCTTGGTAAAGGAAATGGTGCTGTCCAGCGCCTCCTGCAGGTCGCTTCTGCAGGCATTCTGAAAAATAATGAACAGCCCTGCGCCCATCACGATCAACACGATCAGAAGAAGCTGGCTGAGGCTCTTGTATGTTTTTTTATTCTTCACTCGCAGCTCCTCCCCACACTGTTTTCTCCGGATCCAGGCCGTATTTCTCCGCGATCTCGCCGATGGTCCCGTCTTCCTTCATCTCTTCCAGAACCGCTGACAGCTCCTTAGCCAGTTCCTCGTGGGTTCCCTTTGCAAAGGCCACTCCGATCTGCGACATGTACGGGCTCTCCTCCAGCATGCGGTACGCCCCGTCTGCGCTTCCTGTCAGCTTGCTGATCAGCGCCTCGTGTCCTGCGATGGCATCCACATAGCCCTTCCGCAGCACCGCGAACAGCTCCTCTGTCGTGGAGAAGCTGTTGACCTGCCCGGCATCCGGCAGATCGGAATCGATGACGTGCAGGAAGAGATTCTCGGCCTTGGTGGTTGCCTGCACGCCGATTCGTTTATCTGCAAGATCAGCCAGCGAAATGATGTCACTGCTGCTGCGCACCGCGACCACCTGGCGGCTGTACATGTACGGGCCGGCCCACTGGTACCGATCCTCCCGATCCGTCATGGAATAGCAGCTCCAGATGCAGTCAATGGTCCCGTCCTCCAGATACTCGTCCTTGTCCTCCCAGGAGATAAAAGAGAACTCCGGCTCATAGCCGAGCTTCTCAAAGGCCAGTTCGGCAAGCTCGATATCAATTCCCGCATAGTTTCCGTTGATGTCCTGATAGCTGTACGGCTCGAACTTATCAATGCCGACGATGACCGTCTGCGCGGTGTCATCCGCTGTTTTGCCGGTCCCTGCAGCCGCGTCCGTATCCGCGGCTCCTGCCGACCCACAGCCCGTAAGGAGTACGGCGGCCGCGAGTATCCCTGCTGCCGCGGCAGCACCTCTGCGCAGCCGAAGATTGTTCTGAATTCTGCTCATTCGTTACCTGTTCTTTCCAAAGACGTACCTGTCCGCACAATGCCGATTGAATCAGTATTCCTTTAATACAACTTTCGATTCTTAAGTTCTTCGTAGATTTCGGTGTAGCTGGTATACCGGATCCGGCTGATGCTTCCCTTTTTCACGGCCTTTTTCACAGCGCAGTCCGGCTCGGAAAGGTGGTTGCACCCCTGAAAGCGGCACTTGTCCTGATAGGGAGCAAATTCCGGGTAAAAGCTCTTCAGCTCCTCCGGCGCAACGTCCAGCAGATAGAGAGAGGTGAACCCCGGCGTATCCACGAGGAAGGTATTCTCTCCTGCCTGCAGGAGCTCTACATGCCGCGTGGTGTTTTTTCCCCTTGCGATCTTCCTGGAGAGCTCGCCGGTTTCCATGCGCGCCTCCGGACACAGCGTATTGATCAGGGAAGACTTACCGGCGCCGGACGGCCCCGTTACAACCGTTGTTTTGCCGCTAAGGACCTCGCGAAGCTCCTGCATGGAGTCCGGCTCCCTGGTGCTGATGAACAAGAGCCGGCATCCGCACTGACCGTAGACATCCCTTAATTCCGAAATCTGCTCTGCTCCGGCAAGATCCTGCTTGTTAAAGCACAGGACAATCGGGACGTTCCTTCGCTGCATCGAGATCAGAAACCGGTCCAGCATGTTGTAGCTCGGTGCCGGATTGGTGACTGCGAATAGGAGCAGTGCCTGGTCCACGTTCGCGACATTCGGCCGCACCAGCTCGCACCGCCGCGGCAGGAGCTCCCGCACACTGCCCTCCTTCGGGTCACTTACCGTATCCGTCACATCAAACCGGACATCGTCGCCCACCAGCGGCTTTTGCTTCAGCGCGCGCAGAACGCCCTTGGCGCGGCACCGGTAAACGGTGCCGCTGCAATGCACCTCATAAAACCCGGCAATGCTCTTTATGATTTTGCCCTCTGGCATCCGTTCTTCCTTTCTGCCCTCTGCGGCAGGGACCGGTTCCCGTGCCGGGCGTCCCACCGCTTCGCTATGTCACCGGCCGCCTGCATCACCGTGATACACGAAGAGCTGTGGCCTGCAGTTTGTCCGCAGGCCGCAGCTCTCGTTGCAGTTTTTGTATCTGTTCAGCACCTGCCACATTTCAACGTGAATTGACTGCTTGCAGGCATATTCACGATTGAAATTGGCAGGCGGCCAAGGTCAAACAGGAGAAGGCGGCGATAGCGCCTTCGAGTGTCGACCTCATGGCCAGCCGCATCGAGGATTTGCAAAGCAAATTCGAGATGGGTGCTGAATAGTTACCAGCTTTTCTTACAATCAGCGTATCTGTTCAGCATTTCCCTGGTCGCCTTACGATTCCGGTGTAAAGGTCAGCTGTCTGGTAACCACTTTCTGACCGCCCACGGCATCCGCTGCCTGCGAGGAATAGCTCATCTGCAGGGTTCCCGTTGCACTGGTGATCCCGGTAAAGCTGGCCGGAATCGGGAACGCCGTTGTCGTGGTATTCAGCAGTGTCTGTCCGTCACCCGTTATGATGACGACATACACCTGCATCCCCGCCGTATAGTCCGGGGCCTCCTCCGCCGTCGGAGCCGTAATCTCCGTGGAATAGGAGTAGGTGGACGGCTGCGCCTTGGTGTACGCTCCGATGGACAGATCCACCTTGGTGTCGGCATCCACATAGGTGTCTGCCTTGATGCTCTGCGAAATAACGAGGCCGTCCTTGGAGGCATCGTCGGTTTCTGTCTGGGTGGTGCTCCCGAGCTGGAGGTTATTCTCCGTCAGAATGGCCATCGCCTCTTCACTGGTGATTCCCGTTACATTGGGAACCTGTACCTGCTCATCGCCGCCCTTTCCGGTGCTGATGGTGATGGTAATGGCGGTCTCGGTCGGAACCTTCGTTCCAGCCTCCGGAGACTGGGCCATAACGAGTCCCTTCTCCACCTCACTGCTGTCGCCGTCCTGTACCGTAATGCTGCTGAACTGGCTCTGCTTGAGCTTGACAATGGCCTCTGCGCGGCTAAGTCCCGTCACATCCGGGACCTCCACGCCGCTCTGGCCTGTGCTGACGGTCAGGTACACTGTGGAGCCTGCCTCTACGGTATCCCCTGCATTCAGGGCCGTTCCGTCCTTATCCGCAGCCGCGATTACAACGCCGGAGCTGACCGTCGTAGATTCCTGATAGGTGACATCGGAGAGCAGTCCTAATGCATTCAGCGAATTCATCAGGGTCTCTGCATTCTGTCCGGTCATCTCCGGGAGCACAATGCTGCTCTCGGTGGAGGACACCGCCGCCTCCTCACTTCCAAGGGACAACAGTCCCAGCTTGTCCGCCGCAAAGAGGATGATGACAACGCCGATGATCGCCGCCGCCAGGACCGAGAGGATGGTGACCCTCCGTTCCTTTTTGGGATCGTAGCGGTCTGCGTACCGGTCCTCCTCGTAGGAATCGTAATGACCGGAATTCTTGCGGAGCGGCTCATCGATGCGCTCCTGGCGTCTCGCGCCGCTGCGCCGTACGGAGGACGTGCGCCGATCGTAATCCGCATATCCGCTCTCCCGCTCATCGTTGTAAGCGGCGCGGCGCGGCTGCTCCTCGTAGGCATCCGGATACTCCTCCGGCGCATAGGTATCCCCACGCGCATAGGCATCCGAATACACAGCGCTGTCCTGTACCGGTGCAGCCGGTTCTTCGTAGACATCCGCCGCGGGTCTTCCTGCCGCTGCAGGCTCATACGCCGGCTCGTCCGCATAGGGCTGCTCCGCTGTATAAGCCGGCTCCTGCGGGTAGGGCTCCTGAACGGCCGCGTAAGGCTCTGCCGCCGACTCCTGATACGAGGGCTCTCCGCTTCTGGCGGCGCGTCTTCGGATTTCAGACTGCTCTGCCGGTGCCGCCATGCGGGTGGCGCCGTCCTCGTCCGGGTTGATCACCTTTACAAAATCGTCATCCGGGTGGATCAGGGACTGCTTGAGATCCGCGATCAGCTCCGTCATATTCTGGTAGCGCCGGTCCGGACTCTTTTCACAGCACTTTAGAACGATCTGCTCCACGCTGATCGGAATATCCGGGATGAACTCTCTGGGCGAGGGCATCGGGGACTGGATGTGCTTGATGGCAATGGCCACCGTCGTCTCTCCGTTGAACGGAACACGGCCGGTGAGCATCTCGAACAGACTGATGCCCAGGGAATACACGTCGCTTCGCTCATCCGAATAGCCGCCCCTTGCCTGCTCCGGCGAGGTGTAGTGCACCGATCCCATGACGTTCGAGGTAATGGTGTTGGAGGTCGCCGCCTTGGCAATGCCGAAGTCCGTCACCTTCACCTTTCCGTCTCTGGATATCATGATGTTCTGCGGCTTGACATCCCGATGGATGACGTGGTTGGCATGTGCTGCCTGCAGGCCCATGGACACCTGAATGGCAATGCTGATGGCTTCCTTGGTCGTCAGCCGCGATTTCTTCTCAATGTATTTCTTAAGGGTGATGCCGTCCACGTACTCCATGACGATGTAGTACATGCCCTTCTCTTCGCCGACATCGTAGACATTGACAATGTTGGGATGCATCAGCCCTGCTGCCGCCTGCGCCTCCACACGGAACTTCGAGACAAAATTGGCATTGTCCGAAAACTCCTGCTTGAGTACCTTTATCGCGACAGTTCGATTTAATTTGTGATCCTTTGCTCTGTATACAACGGACATTCCGCCGGTGCCGGTTTTCTCGAGCACCTCGTAACGATCCGCAATCAGCATACCGGTCTTTACCATGTAGCAATCTCCTGTCAGGCGGTAATCAGAATGACGGAAATGTTGTCCAGTCCGCCTCCCTGATTTGCCGCAGCAACCAGTGCTCTTGCCTTCGACTCCAGTGAATCATTCTCACAGAGAATGCGGTAAATATCCTCATCCTCCACCATATTCGTAAGGCCGTCCGAGCACATCAGCACGATGTCATCCTCCTCCAGTCTGGTCGTGAAGAAGTCAACATCGAGATACTCTTCTGCTCCCACAGCCCTTGTTATCACATTCTTGTCCGGATGGGTCCTTGCCTTTTTGGCATCAAGGCTCCCCGCCAGCACCATTTCCTCTACCAGGGAGTGGTCCACCGTGATCTGGCGGATTCCGTCCCTGCCGGCAACATACAGACGGCTGTCGCCCACATTGGCCGTGTGCAGGACGCCGTCTGCAACGCAGGCAGCCACCACTGTGGTGCCGCACCCATACAGGTCCTCCCGCATGCTGGCCGTTGCATGAAGATTCAGATTCACCGCATGCAGCGAATCTCCCAGAATCTCCATGACCGTTGTCTTGCGGCTTGCCGCGGACAGCCGAAGCGTCTCGCGCACCGTAAACCGGGATGCATAGTCACCGGCTCTGTGTCCCCCCATGCCGTCGGCAAGGAGGTAGAGATTGGGAAGATGTCCCACGCTCTCATCGGATGCGCAGACAAAATCCTGATTCATTTTTCTTCGTCTGCCGATATCGGTAATGGAAAAAGAATGCATTCCTTCCCATCCTCTCAGTCTGTCTGTTCTTGGATATGCCGGTGCCGCAGCTGCCCGCATGCGCCGTCAATATCCCGTCCTAACACTCTCCTAATACTAACATTTATTCCGTGTTTTTCAAGCTTGCTGCAGAAGGCCTGCACCGCCGAAAGGTCCGGCTGTTCGTACTCGCGCTCCCGGACAGGGTTCACCGGAATCAGGTTGACATGGGCTTCCACATTCTTTGCAAGCGCTGCCAGCTGCGCCGCATCCAGTGCGCTGTCGTTGACGCCGCGGATGAGGCTGTACTCAAAGGTCACGCGGCGCCCTGTCCTTGCAAAATAGGTTCTGCAGGCAGCCATGCACTCCTCCACGGAATATTGATTGGCGACCGGCATGATCGCCCGGCGTTTCTCATCGGTTGCTGCATGAAGAGAGAGCGCCAGCGTAATGGAGAGCTTCTCCTCCGCCAGCTCATAGATGCGGGGAACAATGCCGCAGGTGCTGACCGTGACGTTGCGCATGGACAGATTCCTGCCGTTTTCGTCCGTGAGCATGCGCAGAAACGTCAGGAGATTGTCATAGTTGTCCAAAGGCTCGCCGGTTCCCATCACCACCACATGCGAAACCGACTCTCCGGTCACTCTTCCGATGGTATAGATCTCCTCCAGTATTTCTCCCGGGAGAAGGTTCCTGCGGAGGCCGTCCAGCGTCGAAGCGCAGAACCGGCACCCCATCCGGCAGCCCACCTGCGAGGAGACGCAGATGCTGTTGCCGAACTTATACTTCATGAAGACGCTCTCGATGGTCTCCCCGTCCGGCAGCCCAAACAAAAACTTCTGGGTGCCGTCCAACGCAGAAATCTGACGGTCCAGCACCAGAAGCTTTGTCATGGAATAATTCTCCGAAAGCCATTGCTTCATGGCTGTCGGCAGATTGGTCATTTCTTCATAACTTTCTGCCTGCTGCACATGAAGCCAGCGGTAGAGCTGCGCGGCGCGGAATTTCGGGAATCCGGCCGCTGTCAGCTCCTTGGTCAGCTGCGGCAGAGGAATTGACTTGATATCCGGTTTTCCGTTTCTGCTCTCTTCCATTTCTGTGATCTCTCCTATCTCAGCGGCTTCCGGAACCGCGCCATAAAGAAGCCATCCGTTCCGTGCACATCCGGGAAGAGCTGCACGCGGTTGTTCTCAATCCCCGGAAAATTCTCCGGCAGATAGCGCGTGAGGCTCTCCGGCACAAGGCCGAGCTTTTTCTCCAGGTAATCCGCCATCTTTTCATTCTCCGGACGGTTGATGGTGCAGGTGGAATAAACCAGAACGCCGCCGGGCTTTAAAACGCCAGCCGCATTGGCCGCGATCTTCTTCTGGAGCGTTGCCAAGGAGCGGAGCTTCTGCGGCGTCACATTGTATTTGATATCCCTTTTGCGCGTCATAACACCGAGCCCGGAGCAGGGAACATCGCACAGCACGAGATCCGCCTTTTCCTGCAGATCGTCTCTTGGATTGGAGGCATCGTTTTCCTCCACAAGAACATTGTGCAGCTTCATCCGTCCAAGTCCCGCACGAATGCGGTCCGTCTTGTCCTTTGTCAGGTCGTAGGCGTGCACCGTTCCCTCCGGAAGGCATGCCGCCGCCAGCATGGTCTTGCCGCCGGGCGCCGCACACAGATCATAGACCTCCGCGCTTCCCTGCAGGTCCTTCCCGGGCCCTGCAATGCCCGCCGCATAGGCAACGAGCTGGCTGGATTCATCCTGCACAGTCCACGTTCCCTCGGCAAAGCCCGGTAAACCGGAGAGCCCCGGCACATGCCGGAGCAAATATGCATCCTCTGCCCATTTTCCCGGTGTAACCTCTACCCCGGCATCCCGAAGCGATGCAAGAACCGCTTCCTTTTCTCTGGCGGAAAGCCTCGGATCCAGCCGGATGCACACCGGACGGATGTCCATCATCGAGCGGCACAGAGGCTCCAGGCGATCTCTCCCCAGCTGCTCCTCCCAGAGGCTCAGAATCTGCGCGGGAATGGAATAGGTTTTCTCCAGCTGTCCCAGGAAATCGGATGCCGCCGGTTCGTTTCCCGCCGTCTGCTGCGCATCTTCCGGCGCCGCCTTCCTGCCGGCGTCCGTGCGCTTCCCGGCGACCACTACAACCGCGCTGCTGGGCCTCGTGCGAACCGCCTTCGGAACCGGCTTTGACGGAACGTACTCCCGTCCTTCCCGGGCGGCCGCCTCCTTTTCCCGGCATACGCCGCGCAGAATTCCGTTGATAAAGCCGGCCGCCTGCGCCATTTTTCTCCTCTTGCAGATCCTCACGGCCTCGCTGCAGGCCGCATAATCCGGCACGCTGTCCATATAGAAGATCTGATACAGGCTCATGCGCAAAAGGCAGCGAACCGGCGGCTTGATGCGCATTTCCGGATCCTTGACGTGATTGGCAATCACTGTGTCCAGCTCTATTTCACGTTCCACGGTTCCTTCCGTCAGGCGCTTGATAAAGGCCCGCTGCGATACCGGAAGATCCGCATAGCGGTCCTGCGTCCGCTTCAAAAGGACATTGATGTATGTCCCGTGCAGCTCGTGGTCCGTTAAGATCATCCAGACCAGCTCCCGCAGATTCACCTGCGTAGCTCTCCCCTTATTGCCGCTCTTTTCTGCATTGCTCTCGTTTCCCACTGCGTTCTTCCTTCCGGATCAGCCTCTGCGCTGCCGTCCTGTACGTTCTGTAGTGTATCTGTTCCGGCACCTGCCTCAGTCGCTTCGTCTGTTCCGGCTCTTCGAGAGCAGCACCAGACGCAGCAGCTGCAGAATCGAAGAAGCCGCTGCCGCAACATAGGTCAGCGCTGCCGCCCGCAGAACCGCCCTTGCCTTCCGGTTCTCATCGGTTCCGAGAATTCCGTACTGCTCCAGCATCACAAGCGCCCTTCTGGATGCATTGAATTCCACCGGCAGAGTGACAATCTGGAACAGGACGCCCTCGGAGAACAGTACAATTCCGATGGTGGTAAAGGTCTGGGACAGCCCCAGAATCAGGCTGAACATGACAATCCAGATCCCCGCATTGGAGCCAAAATTGGCAACCGGCACCAGTGCCGTCCGCACCTGCAGCGGAACATAGCCCTGCTCGTGCTGCATCACATGTCCGCATTCATGCGCCGCCACGCCCAGTGCCGCCACCGAGCGCGAGCTGTACACCGAATCCGACAGATTCACCACCTGCTTGGACGGATCATAGTGATCCGTAAGCTCTCCGGAAACGTGCTGCACCGACACATTGTAAACGCCGTTCCGGCGCAGAATTTCCTGCGCCACCTCTGCGCCCGTCATGCCGCAGGCAGCAGCCACCCTTGCGTATCTGCGGTACGCGGAGCGCACCCGCATGCTGGCAGCAAGGCACAGCAGCGCACCGATGACCACCAGAATCATGGTGTAATCGTAGTAGTAATAGCCGTATCCGTATCCGTAATCCATATTCTGCCTCTTCCCGATAACTGTTACTGTACACTCCCCAGCACGTCGCCGGGCTGTATCCGGCACCCCATGAGGAGCGAGGCCGCCGGCATTCTCTTTTTGCCCTCGAGCTGCACATCCTCCAGCGCCAGAAGGCCGTCTCCGGTCTGGATCCAAAGGCGATCCTTTGCGGCAGCCACCACGGTTCCGGGTGCCGGCAACGCCTTTCCCTCTGCGTCCGCTGCTGCATCCGAAGCCGCTTCCTTCCCGGCAGCTTCCAGAACTCCCAGCTGCCCCTGTGACACCGGCGATGCCATCCAGATTTTCAGGAGCTTATGGTTCCAGTTCGTGTATGCACTGGGCCAGGGATTCAGGCCGCGCACCAGGCGGCCGATCTCCTCGGCACTCTTGCTCCAGTCGATCTGTCCCATTTCCTTCCGGAGCATCTTCGCATAGCAGGACTGCGCATCGTCCTGCGGAACCGGTGTAATCGAGCCCTCCTCCAGGCGGTCCAGTGTCCTTAACAGAAGTGCCCCGCCCATCTGCGAAAGCTTATCGTACAAAGATCCTGCCGTCTCCTTCTCATCCAGAAGGACGGACTCCTGCGTCAGAATATCGCCCGTATCCAGGCCCTCATTCATCTGCATGATGGTGTTGCCGGCTTCCTTTTCTCCGTTCAGCACCGCCCACTGGATCGGCGCAGCTCCGCGGTATTTCGGCAGAAGTGACCCGTGGATGTTGACGCAGCCGTATCGCGGCATTTCCAGAATCTCCCGCGGAAGGATCTGTCCGAAGGCAGCCACCACAAAGATGTCGGCCTTCTCCTCGGCAAGCCTCTCTGCCGCTTCCTTTTCACGAATTTTCTCCGGCTGGAATACCGGGATTCCATACTCCAGCGCGCACGTTTTCACATCCGAGGGTGCGGGCTTCCCGCTTCTGCCCTTCGGGCGGTCCGGCTGCGTCACCACAAGCGTCACCTGATGCTTGTCCGATTCGGCCAGTGCCTTCAGCGCCGGCACTGCAAAATCCGGCGTCCCCATAAACACAATTCTCATACTCTTTCTCCGCTTGAATGGATCCGTTTATCCCCAACTGAAGCCGGATTGCTGCGTGCGCTCCGCTCCCGCAATCCTGGTATCACTGCATTATTCCTCGTTCTGCGCAGCAAGCTCCTCGTTGTCCACGAGACCGCCCTCTGCCAGATCCACATAGAGCTTCCCCTCCAGGTGGTCAAACTCATGGCACATAGCCCGTGCCATCAGCTCGGTTCCCTCGATCTCGTACTCCTCCATGTTCTCATCAAAGGCGATCGCCTTCACATAGTCGGGTCTTGTCACCATGCCGGACTTGCCCGGAACGGACAGGCATCCCTCGTAGCCCGTCTGCTCTCCGGAGCTCTCTACAATAACCGGATTGATGAATACCACCGGGTCATTTCTCTCTTCGCTGATGTCAATGACAACAATGCGCTTGAGGATGCCGACCTGCGGTGCCGCCAGGCCCACCCCGTTGGCCTCATACATGGTTTCGAGCATGTCCTGAATGAGCTCCCGGATCCGGGGCGTCACTTCCTTTACTTCCTTTGCCTTCTTATTCAGAATAGGATCGCCGATTTCACGAATGGTCAATAATGCCATTTTTTCTTCCTCTCTTTTGGGTAAACATTCAGGTGCTGAACGGATACCATTATTGTAATTATCAGTACGGATTCACCGGATCAAAGTCGAACTGGAACACGGTGTCCATGCCGGTGCTGGCCTTCAATGCCCGTCTGGCCGCAGCCTCCACCGCATCTTTACAAGCGATCAGTGTATCATACTCACTGCTTTTAACATAGAGGACATAGCGGTACTCATCCCGGAGCTTCTCCAGCGCTGCCGCCGCCGGGCCGATCAGCAGGCACCCCTTGTTCGTCTCCGGAAGCTTTTCCAGAAGCATCCTCGTCTGCCGGGCAAAGAGCGCCGCGTGCTCTTCCGATGGGGAGGTCAGCTGAATCGCCAGCATGTGCTCGGCCGGAGGATATTTCAGGAGCCTTCGGTAGGTCATCTCTTCTGCGTAGAAGCCCTCGTAGTCCTGCTTCGCCGCATAGACAATACTGTAATGCGAAGGATCATAGGTCTGGATCACCACGTTCCCCGGCTTGGTTCCGCGCCCTGCGCGGCCCGCCGCCTGCGTCAGCAGCTGAAAGGTCCGCTCTGCCGCCCGGTAATCGCCCATATGCAGCGACATATCCGCGAGCAGCACGCCCACCAGCGTCACATTCGGAAAATCGTGTCCCTTCACGATCATCTGGGTTCCAATGAGAATATCTGCCTCCTCGTTGGCAAAGGACGACAATATTTTCTCATAGCTGCTCTTGGTC
This sequence comes from Clostridium sp. CAG:508, assembly GCA_963650385.1. Classification (GTDB taxonomy): domain Bacteria; phylum Bacillota; class Clostridia; order Lachnospirales; family Lachnospiraceae; genus CAG-791. The sequence continues at coordinate 65,893 of CAVJLL010000006.1, forward strand.
CTGGTGGTATCTGCATCCATGCGGAGAATTCTGGCCTGCGGATAAGCCTTCTGCACCAGCTGCTCTACCTGCTCGGTCCCTGCCTGAAAGCCGCTGATGTAGGGTGAGCCGCACTCCGGGCACTTCTCCGGCATCGCCGTTTCGTAGCCGCAGTAATGGCACACGAGCCGCCCCTTGCCGTGGAGCGATAACGATACGCTGCAGTGCGGACATTTGGGCACATAGCTGCAGCTGCGGCAGGACACAAAGCCGGAGAAGCCGCGGCGGTTTAAGAACAATATGCTCTGTTCGCCCTTCTCCAGCCGCTCCTGCAGCAGCCCGGACAGGCGTCTGGAGAGAATGGAGTGGTTGCCGCTGCGCATTTCCTCCCGCATATCCGCAATTTCTGTCTGCGGAAGGCTCCCGCCCGTCAGTCTCCTGGTCAGACGGTACAGGCGGAACCTCCCCTGCGCGGCCTGGTAGTAGGAATCCAAAGACGGCGTTGCAGACCCCAGGACCACGATGCCCCGGTGCACTGCCGCGATCTGAATGGCTACATCCCGTGCGTGGTACTTGGGCATCGACTCGTTTTTGTAGCTGCTCTCATGCTCCTCGTCCATGATGATGATGCCGATCCTGGGAAAGGGCGTGAACAGTGCGGATCTCGGCCCGATGATGACGTCAATGTCTCCTCTTCTTGCGCGCTCGAACTGGTCGCTCTTCTCGCTTTCCGACAGGGAGGAATTCATCACCGACACGCGGTCGCCGAAGCGCCGGTAGAACCGCATCAGTGTCTGATAGGTCAGCGAGATCTCCGGGATGAGCATGATGGCCTTCCCGCCGTCCGCCACTATTTTCTCTATGACCGCGATGTATACCTCTGTTTTGCCGCTGCCGGTAATGCCGTGGAGGAGAGATACCTGCGGCACCTCCTGCTGGCCCGCGGGCAGCTCCCGGATTCTCCGATAATCGTTCCAGATGCCGTCTACCGCAGCGCGCTGCTCACAGCTCAGCTCCTTCTGCGTCTCCTCCTTCACGGTCGCCGCAACCGGATTGCGAAGGCTCGTCCGCGTTTCAATTTCCAGGATGCCCTGCTTTTCCAGTGCCTTCAGCGTTTCCCTTGTCACATGGAGCTTCTGCAGCATCAACTGGTAGGGCTGCTGACTGTTTTCCAGAAGGGCCCTCAGGATCCGTTCTCTTGCCACCTGATGCTTCATGGCGAACTGATGCCGTTTTTCCTCTGCCTCCTCCGGCGATAGGAGCAGGCGGACCACCTTCTCCTCTACGGGCTTTGCCGATCCGCGACTCGTGAGCACCGTTTTCAATGCCGCTGAGAAAGTGGAGCCGTAGCGTCTTTTCATCCACAGTGCCAGCTGCACACTGTACTCGCCGGTCTCCCCGGAATCGCTGCGCGCCGCCTCGCGGATCTCCTTGATCGCTGCATCCGGATAATCACACGTATCCGAAAACCCGACAACGTATCCCTTCCGCACCGAATCGCCCTTTCCGAACGGCACCACAACAAGACTCCCGAGGCCCAGCTCTGGAGCCAGCGCCTCTGGAATCCTGTAGGTAAACGGCTTGTCCAGCCGCCCGTGCGAAATGTCGATGATGATCTGTGCGTAGCGATGCATTTGTTTTACCGGGCTGCGTCCTTTGCCAGGATATCCGCTATGATGACGCGTTCGTCCATCGGATATTTTTTGCCCTTGATCTCCTGATAATCCTCATGCCCCTTGCCGGCAAGGACGATGATATCCCCCGGCTCGCCGTGGTGAATCGCGTAGGCAATGGCCTCCCGCCGGTCCGGAATGGTCACATAGGCTCCCGTTGTCTTAGAGATTCCCGTGACGATGTCCTGAATGATGTCCATCGGCTCCTCGTCGCGCGGATTGTCCGACGTAATGATGGTAAGGTCCGACAGCCGGCCGGACACCTCTCCCATCTCAAAGCGCCGCACCTTCGATCGATTGCCGCCGCAGCCAAAGAGCGTGACCAGCCGGTGCGGATGGTACTCCTTCAGCGTGGACAGAAGGCTCTCCAGCGCAACCGCATTGTGGGCGTAGTCAATCATCAATGTAAAATCGTCGCTGACCTTTACCAGCTCAATGCGGCCCTTAGCTCTGGCGCCGGCAAGAGCTGCTTCCGCGTCCCCGGCCTTCACATCGAACGCATGGCAGATCGCAATGGCAGACAGCGCATTGTAAACACTGAAGCGTCCCGGCGTCGGCACCTCGCAGCTTAGCTCCCAGATGCCCGTTGTCCGGAAACGGATGCCCAGCTCTCCCGGCTTTTCGATGAGCGCAAGATCCTGCGCACACAGGTCATTGGATGGCTCCAGACCGTACCGCAGGACGCGGCAGGAGCTTCCCTCGAGAATCTGATCCGTGTGCGGGTCATCTCCGTTGACAATGGCCAGACGGCACTGGCGGAACAGAAGGCTCTTGCAGTGCAGATAATCCGCAAAGTCCTTGTGCTCGTTCGGTCCGATGTGGTCCTCCGACAGGTTGGTAAAGACACCGATGTCGAACAGAATTCCTGCGGTGCGGTCCAGCATCAATGCCTGGGAGGACACCTCCATCACCACTGCCTCCACGCCGTCATCCGCCATCTCCCGCAGCGTTTTCTGCAGCGCCAGCGATTCCGGCGTCGTATTGGCGGCCGGCCGGTGCACATCATGCCAGGTCGACTCGATGGTGCCGATCAGGCCGACGTCCATTCCAGCCTTTTCCAGAATGGAGCGCACCAGATAGGTCGTCGTGGTCTTTCCCTTTGTTCCTGTGATGCCGATCATCTTCAGCCGATCGGCCGGATGTCCGTAAAAGGCGGCCGACACCAGTGCCATCCCGCGGCGCGTGGACTGCACGCGGATCAGAACCAGGTCCTTTGCACCTGCCGTCTCCACCGGGTCCACGGCATGCTCGGTGAGAATCGCCGTAGTTCCTGCTGCCGCGACCTGCGGAATGAAGCTGTGTCCGTCGGACCTTGCTCCGCAGATGGCAAAAAAGAGTATCCCCTGCCCGGCCTTTCGGGAGTCGTTTGTAATATCTACAATCTCCTGCTCAAGAAGGCGGCGTCCCTTCTCCGAATCCTTCGCAATTAGATTCCCGCCCGCATCGTAAAGCTCATAATCCAGTTCCTGTATCAGGTTCTCCAGCTGCATTGCAATCCCCTTTCCTCTTAAATATGCTCTCGGTTTAGAAATGCTTTAGACTTTTTAGAAATTCCTTAGAGTGCGTACACATTTTCAACACATTTTGCCGTTATGATCTTAATCAAGATAGTTACTTACTCACTATCTCCCCCCTCATAAGAAGTAGTAAAGAAAAAAGGCATCTGCAGCTGCAGATGCCTTTTTTCTGCAGCCATCAATCCACATACCGGGTTCATCAGGTTCGGGCCTCCAATGCAAGTCTTCCTGCGGAAGCGCAAAATGTACAGCACTCACATGGCATTTCCGAAATCGCCCTGCAGGCGGCTTCGAATGCACAGCCGCTCTCCCGTAAACGGCTGGTCGAGCTCCACGCAGACTGCCTGCAGCATGGCATGGCGCCCTGCGCTGCCGTCGCCGCCTGCCATGGACTTCACGTGATCCATGCCATCCGTGTCTGCCGCAGACCCGTACAGCGTATCATCCACAAGCGGATGTCCGATCGACGCCATATGCACGCGGATCTGGTGCGTTCTCCCGGTGTCAAGGTGCAGCCGCAGCAGTGAATATTCCCGCAGCTCCGGGCCTGCGGCTTCTTTCGCCGCGGCACCCCGGCAGGTTGGCATACTGTTTTCGCTTTGTCCTGCAGCACCTTGACAGACTAGTGTATTGCCTTCGCTCTCTTTAGCTGCAAACTCCCGCAGCACTTCGTAATGCGTAACGGCGCGGAGTCTCGTCGTTCCTGGCGCGCACACCCGCATCTTCATCAGAACCCCCGGCACCTTCTCCATATCCCGGTCGATGGTCCCTGCCTTCGCGTTCTCCGGAAACCAACCTTCGCAAAGAGCCTCATAGGTTCGGACAAACCGTCCCTCCTCTCGCTGCCGCTGGAGCCTTGCCGCCGACGCGCGGTTCCTCGCAAAAACCAGAACTCCCGAGGTTTCCTTGTCCAGCCTTCCGATGATGCGCAGGCCCGAGGAGTCCTTGAGATAGTCCGTCAGATAATTGGCCACCGTGTCCGTGTAGTGGCCCGGGCAGGGGTGCACCACCTCTCCTGCCTCCTTGTCCACGGCAATCAGATCCTCATCCTCATAGAGAATCCGCACCGGCCCCTTCACCGGCAGGAGCTTGCCCGCGTCGCACTCCTCCGGCAGAATAATCTGCAGCGTCTGCCCCGGCTGCATCCGTTCGTTTACCCGAATGAGCGCTCCGTCGCAGGTGATCCCCTCCGGGAGGAATTTCGCCGCACTGATTTCATGTCCGGTCACGCGTACGCAGCTCCGGAGCACCAGATTGACCAGCCCGCCGGCCGTACGCGCCAGATCCTCCTCGCGGAGCGTATAGCGTAGTATCTTATCCAAGTCCTGCAAGCCTTTCCAGCGGTTTCTTTGCAAAATGGTTGAAAACAGCGATCACTCGTCCGACGCCGATCATCGACAGAATCGTTCCAAGCCCGATTCCCAGAAGCGGCGCCCCGAAAAGGCAGCCCAGAAGGAGGGAAATTGCAACGGAGCAAAGGTCCACACAGTTCTTGGTAAAGCCCAGCTCCTTGCCGGTGCGGTCCGCGATGCAGCTGACAATCCCGTCTCCGGGATTCGGCACCAGCCGCATATCCACCGTCAGCGCCGCTCCGATTCCCGTCAGGACAAGCCCCGCGATCAGCGTTGCAAGGTCCATGCCGAAGTTCCCGCTGTGGTAGCCAAGGGCCGCCTTAAACAGTGCCATAAACCGGGTGAACACGATGCTCAGCACAATCTGCAGCGCATCCGTCAGCTTCCGGTTCCGGCCCTTGATCACGAACTGCGCCGCCACAAAAATACAGTACAATACGAGCGTCAGATTCGCCAGGCTGATCCCGGTTCCTCTGCTGATGGTATAAGGAACAGAAATAATGGCGGAGGAGCCCAGCCCGGCCTCCGTATTCAGTGTCAGTCCCAGTGCCAGCACCACCATACCGAATACATACAATCCGCCGCGCCATACCGCGGCCTTCCTTCCGCTCATTCTTCCTTCTGCTCCTTTCTCCTGCCGCATCCTGCTGCGGCCCGATTTCTTCTGATTTTTCCTGTACCGTTCACTCTATTCGCAACCCGCTCATTTCCTTCGAAAACAGCTGCTTCATCACTTCCAGAATAAGAATCCCTTCCGGTCCTTTTTGGGCTTGCGGTAGCGGTAATAAATGTTGCGCAGCACCAGGAACATGCTCGCGCCCAGGGCAAAAATAAAGCCCGCCGCTCCCAGCACCGGAATTCCCATCACCTTCGGCTGCATGTCGGTCGTGCAGATGATCGCCGACGACATGAGGAGTGCCGCAATGCATACGCCGATCACCAGGTTCCGGACCAGTGCATAGGCCACCACCGTGAACTCATCCTGCGCGCTCAATATGATGTTCACCTTGGCGCGTCCGTGCAGGAACTCGTTCAATGTATCGGTCGTTAAGGCCGGGATCTCCGCGCCCTTTTTGACAGCGCGGTAAAGCGTCCTTCCGCCCTTTCCCAGCTCCTTTTTCCAGTCCAGCCGGTGCAGATAGTCCTCGGAAAACCGGGTCACTGCGATCTGGAACATGTTGATGTCGGGGCTGATTTCCGCCAGTACGCCCTCTACGTGCGCAAGTCCGCGGCACAGCATCGTCACGCCGTGCGGAAGGCTGATGCCGTTCTCCTTCATGATCTCCATCAGATCTGCCAGGACCTCGGCAATATCAATGCCGCCCATGGACGCAGAGCCGTAATCATCCAGAAACTTCCGGAGATCCTCCCAGAGTCTGGCACGGTCCGGACGTCCGCGGAATTCACCGATTTCCAGAACCGCATTCTCCACCATGGTAACATCATGCAGTGCAATTCCCTGCACGCCCTTGACCATGACCTTCCGGTCCTTCTCCGAGAGCCGTCCCATCATGCCCATATCGATCCAGACGATCTTGCCGCCGCTGACCTTTACATTGCCGGGATGCGGATCCGCATGGAAAAAGCCGTCATCCATCACCTGCTTGATGAAGTTGTTGACGTATTTGGTGCCGATTTCGTGGAGATCGTAGCCGCCGTCCTGGAGTGTTTCCTTGTCATTGATGGCGGTGCCGTCAACATACTCCATGACCAGGACGCGGCTCGTTGTGAACTCATGGTAGAGCTTTGGGCAGGAAACGTAGACGATTCCCTTATTGTTCCGGGCGAACTCCTCCATGTTGGCCGCTTCCTTCAGGAAGTCCATCTCCTCCTGGGCGACGCTCCAGAGCTCGTCCAGGACCATGTTCAGGTCCACCAGATTCTTCAGGTCACCCACCGGCGGCATCAGGTGCACCAGCCGGTGCAGGAGGCTGATGTCTCTTGCCATGATGTCATAGATTCCCTTGCGCTGCACCTTGACAACAACGTCCTCGCCCGTCACAAGGACCGCCTTATGCACCTGCGCAATGGAGGCAGAGCCCAGCGGCTTCGGATCAATGTAGGAAAATACCTCGTGCCAGTCCTGGCGGTAGGAGCGGTTGATCACCTCCTCCACCACCTCAAACGGCATGGGAGCCACGCTGGAATTGAGCTTCATGAGCTCGTCGCAGTACCTGGCCGGCAGGATGTCCGAATGCAGCGACATGATCTGTCCGATCTTGATATAGGTCGGCCCCAGCTCCTCCAGAATGGTGCGCAGCTTCTCCGGCGTCACGCCTCTCGTAATTTTATTCCGGACCAGAACATCCTTGATTTCCGCCAGGCGGGACCGGTTGTCCTGGGTCTTCTTGTCTTTCTTTTCGTTGTCCTTCGGCTTGTTTTCTGTCTGCATATTTTCTTACCGACAAAATGTAATTATTAGCACCCATCTCGAATTTGCTTCGCAAATCCTCGATGCGGCAAAACAATAAAAGGGCCGCAGATTGCTCTGTGACCCTCTCTTGTCTGTTTGATTGCATCGAAGCAGCTGTTCAGAACCCGCCTGTCAAATTGCCCGGCTCTGCGTCGCTGCGCATCGAAGACAAAAGGGAGACAAATACCCATTGTCTCCTTCCGGCAGCTTACTCCTCTGCCTTGTCCTCTTCCGCAGCAGCATCCTCAGCAGACTCTGCAGCCTCTGACTCTGCCTTCGCGATCTGCTCCTTCAGCTTTGCAAGATCCTCTGCGCTCAAACCGGAAACAAAATCCGTGAAGTTCTTCTGCTTCTTCTCTTCTTCGAATTTCTTTTTCTTCTCCTCAGCATTGTGGCGAAGCTCCTGATTCAGAGCCTTTCCCTGCTCAACGGTCAGCTCGCCCTTCTTCACAAGGTCGCTCAGGATCTCTCCGGACTTCTCTACGGAAGTTGCCGCTGCACCAATGCCAATCAGAAAGAATTTCTTAATTCCATCACCAAGTTCCATACTGTAACACCTCCATTTACACCCCTTGCGGGTGATCTATGGGAAGATTATACCATCGTTTTGCGGATGCGGCACACTAATTCTCTAAAGTTCAGGGAGACACAGACCGCAGCGCTCGATGAGCTTCGGCAGGAAAATCCAGAGTCCGATGACTGCTGCAAAAATGGCTGCGATCAGAACTGCTCCGGCCGCCGCGTCCTTGGCCTTCTTGGCAAGAGGATGGCGCTCCTGCGTCGCAAGATCGACCACCGCTTCTACCGCCGTATTCACGCATTCCAGGCTCATCACCAGTCCGAACAGAATCAGGCAGACAAACCACTCCTCCCGTGACAGACCAAGCCACAGGCCGAATGCTGTGACCAAAGCTGCCGCGCAGCAGTGAATCTGCATGTTCCGTTCCTTCTGAATGGTATGAATAATACCCTCGAAGGCATATCCAAAGCTCTTGTACAATGGCTGCTTGCGTTCGCGTTTACTCATGTTCCCTCATGACAGGGCAGCGCCCCGTGCTTCTTCACTATGCTTTTACCTCATGCTCGGTTGCTTCTTTCCGCAAGGTGTAGAAATAAATTTTCATGATGTCACAAACCTCCTATCCGATCAAAATGTGCCGGCCGAAACGGCACTGTTTTCGTCTCAATGCGCAGTATAGCACGTCCGATCATCCACGCATATAAGCAAAAGAGAAGCTTTGCAGCAGCAATTTTGCGAACGGGCTCTGGCCAGCCGCATCGAGGTTTGCCGAAGGAAAATCGAGATGGGGGCTAAATAGATACGATATATGAAACCACACGGAAAAGGGTATCCATCACATCCTTGCGTGATCGATACCCTCTTAATGAATGAAGCGATTAATCTGCATTCCACAGCCTCTCTTTCTTCTGCTATATTCAGTTGTTCTTTCCATCCTCTCTTATTTCAAATCAGGTTCCCATCGGTCTGTACCTGCTAAGCGGTGTTCAGAAGCCTCTCCTCACCGGATTCCCGGCGTCTTATGCCAGATTCTCTTACCGGATCATCGGACATCTTCGGCTTATCTTCTCACTCTTACACTGTTGCTTCCTTACATTTCTATGAATTGTTCATCGGACCTTCCTCCGAACGTATCATTTCATCTGCTGCGGAGCCTACATCTGCTTAGTGCATTGGAGTATCCTCTTTGAATTAAATTCTGATTGAACTCGAAGCTTGAATCCGGAACTGATTCTGCAGCGGTTCTCATTCAATTCTGATTGATTCTGGAAATTCTGTCAGTGATTATCGTTCTGTGTTCCGTATCTATGCCGTCGGACCGTCCTCCTTTCGTTTGTTATTCAACCTCTTTCTGACTTCCCGCTTTGGAAATCTTTGTGGTTGTTTTCCTTTGTTGATTGTATAGTACTATTCCGTCGCCAATATGTCAATCACCTTTAGGCACCATTTTATAATTATCTGTATATTCAAAATCTAACGCAAAATTCTCTCTATTCATTGCGTGATAGAATACTCCAGGAAAGGAGCTTGCATTATGTCTAAGGAAACCACTTCAATTGTTTTTACCGGCGATATCGGCTTTGACCGCTACATGGATAAGCGATGGGAGGACGAGAAGCTGCTGGCAGGGCCGGTCCTTGATTTTTTCCACAGTGCCGACCACGTTGCCGCCAATGTAGAGGGTGCGCTGATTCACGCCGAGGATGACGGCTCGCGGGGCGTCTTTTTCCACAGCATGGACCCTGCGGCCGCCTGCGTGCTGAAAACTATTCACGCAGACATCTGGAGCATCGGGAACAACCACACGATGGATGCCGGAGCCGACGGCATAACGAGCACAAAGGCCCTCGCCGCGGCTATGGGCAGCCGCACGATGGGTGCCGGCATGAATGACACCGAGGCATCGGAGCCAATTTACCTGAATGAGGCCGGCGGCATCGGCATGTTCTGCGTGGCATATCAGACAGAGTGCATTCCCGCAACGAAAACCGATCCCGGGATTTTCCGCTGGGACGACATGGACGCGATTGCCGCCCGGATCCGGGAAATCAAAAAGACCTGCCGCTGGTGCGTCGTCGTCTCACATGGCGGCGAGGAATTCGCCCCGATGCCCAGTCCCTATACCCGGGATCGCTATAGGAAATTTCTGGAGCTCGGTGCCGATGTCGTTGTCGCACATCATCCGCATGTTCCGGAGAATTACGAGCTGTTCGATGACGGAAAGGCCATCTTCTACTCGCTCGGCAACTTCATCTTTGACACCGATTACCAGCGCGTGCATGCCTATACCGACACCGGCATTCTGCTGAAGCTGATCTTCACCGAAACAGCCCTGGACGTTGAAGCCATGGGCATTCAGATCGAGCGCGGCAGTGAATGCATTGCCGCAGCGCCGCTCCCGGCCATATTTGCGAACATCCCGCAGAAGGAATATTCGCTTCTGGCCCCGCTTGCCGCCGCAGCCCTTGTGCAGGAGGAGAAGCGCAAAATGCTCTATCTGGAGCCCGCGCGCTTTGCTAATGCGTCGGAGGAGGTCTGGAACCGCTACTTCTTCAGTGAAGAGCCGGACGGCTATGCCGAAGGCGCCCATATGGATTTTCATCTGCTGGTTCCGCTTGCCGGGCAGGCGCAGAGCGGGGACTGGAAGAAGAGCACACTGAAAGGCGTTATTCAGTACATTCTTCCGCTGCTCTGACCATAACCTGCACGTTACGGTACAGACGCCCGAATGAACTGCAATACCTGCACCTTCAATCAGAGATTGTAGCCTTGAGATCCCGGTATCATAAATGGCTGAGCGCCAAAAAAGGGAGCACGGATTTCTTCGCGCTCCCTTCTCTTCTTCCAATATAGGCATGGCGCATATGTGCTCACCACAGATACGCACAGCTATTTGTTCCGGATTGCCGTTGCAGACCAGGTTCCGTCTGCCGCCTTGGATATGACGATCTCCGGAGCCTCTCCCAGGAGGCTGATGCTGAAGGAATCTCCCGTCAGCTCTGCATCGTACAGGTCGCAGTACAGCACGTTGCGAGCCAGGTCATCGGAAACGACATCTGTAAATTTAAGGCCCGCAAGCTCCTCTGCCGAAGCGATCTGCTGACCATCCAGCGTCAGAGGATAGCTGCAGACTAAGGACAGCATATCCAGACTGTCCATGTGCAGCGCCATCTGTACCTGCGTTGCAATATACATGGCATCGTAGTCCTTCTCCGGTGTCTCAGCGTCTGTATTTTCCAGTGATTCGAAGGTGATGTTCGACGCATCCCCGTCCGTCCCGAGGAGTCCCTTGTACTGCATCCGGTAGCAATGCCCGACCTGGATGCCTCCGGCAAGGTTTCCGGTATCCACGTTCTCTCCGCTGATGGTGACAAAATCGCCGGAGTACGTCACCATGGTGAAGGCATGCATGGACGCATCTGCGATCACGCCGTAGGTTTCCCGTTCCACCGATGCCATGGCCTCTGCATAGGTCATGTCCACCCGCTGAAAGCCCTCCGGAAGCGTGATCGAATTCTCCAGCTTATCCTTGCTGTCGTAAAGTGTTTCGTACACCGACTGCGTACTCTCACCCCACTGGATGTCCGAAGGAACCCAGACGGCAATGTAGCCGTCCACGCCGCTGCTGCCCTCGGTCTGCACGCCGCAGATGAAATCACCTCCGACATATTCGATGAATTCCGGCGGCGTTGTCTGGTACGTGACTCCGCACACGAATCCGCCTTCGCCGTTGTCCTTTGCTTCTGTGCAGTAAAAGTTCAGCGTATAGGATTCTGTGTCCGATTCACCGGTGTTCTCATCGACATCCCAGCTGTAGTCTCCGCCCCAGTCCGACGGTACTGTCACTGTAAAATACGGCGTCGTCAGTACATTGCCGCTCACCGTCACCGAATCGGAAGCCGTGCTCTCACCGCCGTCCTCCCCGGTTGTTTCCTCCGTCGCCTCTGTTCCTGCCGCATCCGCTGCAGCCTGCTCCGTTTCTGCCTCTGCAGCTGCAGTCGATGCCTGTGATGAGCTTGATGCGCTGTCCGTGCTGCTGCATGCTGCCAGTAAAACACTCATTCCTGCCGTCAGCAGCACTGCTGCTGTTTTATTCTTCATATCGATGATTCCTCCTTTGCTCCGAACGGTTACCGTAGACTATCATAACAGAATTGAAAAATCAAAGCGGTGAATCCGATGGCAGAGGAAATAATCTTTACACAGTCTTTACTGTGCAGTCGTCCGCCGGCGACGGGTTCCGGCGCTTGGCTCGCAAATGCACGATAAGCTTTACTGTACGTCCCGGCGTTTTTTAATACTCAGCCTCGATCTCCCGCACTCTGCGCAGGAGATATTCGTTGACGGGCATCTCCAGTCCCAGCTCTCTTCCCTGACGGATCACGGTTCCTGCGAACATATCCACCTCGGAGCGGCGCTTTTGTCTCCGATCCTGTCCCATGGAGGGCACTGCATTCGGGTCCAGCGTTTTTTCCAGCGCGATGTACTCGGCCAGCTCCTTTTCGCCCACCATGATGCCCTTGGCCTGTGCCAATGCGCAGACCTCGCGCATCGCTCCCGTCATCAGTGCAAACTCAAGGCTCCCGGGCTCCAGGCACGGCCCGTACCCCTTATCGGCCACCATACACACCTGGTTACAGCCGACGTTCAGCATGAATTTGCTCCAGATCCGGTGGAGGATGTCCTCCTCCCGCACATAGGAGACGCCGCTTTCAGCAAAAAAACGGCAGACCGCGTTCAGCTTGGCCAGGAGCTTGGTGTGAAGCTCCTCTGCCTGCCCTTCCGTAAGAATGTTCTGCGTATCCAGGCCTGCCAGCTGCTCCTTGGACGGCACCCCGATGTACAGATATCCATGCTGCGTGTAGGTCAGACTGGTGCCGTATCTCTGGGCGTCCATTCCCTGCGATACATTGAACAGAACCTTTTCTCTTCCGAACCGTCTTCCCAGAATCTCCTCGCTGTCCACGCCGTTCATCATCGAGAGGATCACCGTCTCGTCCCCCACCGAAGAGGCCATGGTCTCCAGCGCAGAGTCCAGCTGCGGATATTTCACGCCGATGAGGATCAGATCGGCCGGTCCCTCGGCGCCTGCCTGCTCCGGCGTGCACATTGCAAAATGTACCTCTTCGCCGTTGATGGTATAGACGTCCTTCTGATGGCGTGCCAGCCGGTCCGCATCCATGATGAATTCGATTCTGCCGCCCTCCGGAAGGCCGCGGCGCATCTGATCCGCGAACAGAAGTCCCAGCGCTCCCGCGCCGATAAAACGAATTATTTTCATTGCCTGTTCTCCTCCTCTTTTGTTACTGTACAGACGCCAGCCAGCGACGGGTCCTGACGGAGTTGTCCGGTCCTGGGACGCTACGCTGACTTCGTCAGCTACGAGATGGCC